>JBQCFW010000115.1:0-15086 GCA_051958655.1 Agriterribacter sp.
CTGCACCTTGTATAGCTGCGCCTATCGCTACAACCTCATCAGGATTTACCCCTTTATTTGGCTTTTTGCCAAAGAATTTTTCTACTATTTCCTGTACTTTAGGAATGCGGGTGCTACCACCCACCAATATTACTTCATCTATCTGCGAAGTAGACAACCCAGCATCTTTCAAAGCCTGTTCGCACGGCTTTAAACACCTCTCAAACAAGCTGTCGCTCAATTGTTCAAATTTTGCCCTGCTCAGTTTTTTAACCAGGTGTTTGGGCACACCATCTACCGCCGTAATGTAAGGCAGGTTGATTTCGGTTTCGCTGGATGAAGACAATTCCACCTTTGCTTTTTCAGCAGCTTCTTTCAAACGCTGCAATGCCATCGGGTCTCTTCTTAAATCAATGTTTTCGTCTTTTTTAAACTCATCTGCCAGCCAGTCAATAATTACCTTGTCAAAATCATCACCACCAAGGTGTGTATCGCCATTGGTTGATTTTACTTCAAATACACCGTCTCCCAATTCAAGAATTGAAATATCGAATGTACCACCACCCAAATCGAATACAGCTATTTTTTCGTCTTTGTGCTTTTTATCCAATCCGTAAGCCAGGGCAGCAGCCGTAGGCTCGTTTACAATACGGCGCACGGTTAAACCGGCAATTTCGCCAGCTTCTTTGGTTGCCTGGCGTTGGGCATCGTTGAAATAAGCCGGTACGGTAATTACCGCTTCTGTTACTTCCTGCCCAAGGTAGTCTTCAGCCGTTTTTTTCATTTTCTGCAAGATCATTGCCGAAATTTCCTGCGGCGTATACAATCTGCCATCTATATCAATACGAACTGTATTATTGTCGCCTTTTACAACTTTATAGCTCCAATGCTTTATTTCTTCGCTTACCTCGTCAAACCTGCGCCCCATAAAACGTTTTACGGATGTAATGGTGTTGATGGGGTTTGTAATAGCCTGGCGCTTGGCAGGATCACCCACCTTACGCTCACCATTTTTAAGGAAAGCGATAACAGAAGGCGTGGTACGACGCCCCTCATCATTAGCAATTACTACCGGTTCGTTACCTTCCATTACGGCAACGCAACTGTTGGTTGTGCCTAAATCTATTCCTATTATTTTTCCCATATTTATGTTTTTATCTCCTTTTACAATGTTATAGCACAGGCTAAACGACAAGCATTATGCCATCTGACACGGAAGTGAAAAAATGGCAGTCCGGAGCGTTGTTTGCTGGTCTGCAAATGGTGGTAAATCCTTTAATTTGCCGCTGCAGACTGTACGGTATTTATTGCCACATTTTTAAGTAAATCTCAATAAGCGAGCCAACAACTAATGTTTATCTTTAGCCGGCAATTTTTAATTGATGAAATCCATCCATCTATTTCTGGCGCCGGTATTTTGCATTGTTTTTGCGGCCTGTTCAAAAAAGCTCATTCCCGAAAAACCCGCTTTAGCCCAAACCAGTTTTGTTACCGACAGTTTGCCTATAAGCGAAATTGACATTCCGCTGCGCATTAATCTGAAACCATTTTACAGTATCGCCAACAAAAATGTACAAACCATCTACACATCCGAGGGATGGCCTAATGAATTTGTGGTAAACAACTGCGATACACGGTATATGTATCGCTTTAAACGCGGACCGTTGCGTATTTCGGCCAACAGAAATGTGGTTAACTTCAATTTTACCGGTAGTTACATTATTGCCGGTGCCCAGCGTGCCTGCACAGGAACGGGCAGCAACAGGGTGCCTGTAACACCGTGGTCGCCAACCTGCACCTGTGGGCTGAACGAGGCCGAACCAAGGGTGGATATAGGTTATAAAATTTTACTGTCGCTTAAAAACAACTATGATCTTTCAACCACTATGCAAAGGCTGGAGCCGAAGGCGCTTGATAAGTGCACCGTTTGCTTTTGGGGGCAGGATATAACGCCTACGGTAATGAAGCAGTTGAAAGAGCAACTGGATGTTGCGGGCAGGGACATACAGGATTCGTTGAACAAATTGAATATGCGCGGACAGTTTCAGCAACTGTGGGACATACTGAATACCAGCATCCGCATGTACGATGTTGGTTACCTGCAAATCAATCCTGAAAAACTTCGTTTAAGCACGCTGTATGCCAAGGACGATACGTTGAATATTTCGATTGGAATTTCTGCCCGGCCGAAAATCACCCTTGCCAAGCCTACAGATTATAAAACAATTGTGCCCGACATCAGTGACTTTGGCCAACGCAAGGGCTTTAGCATTTATATTGATGCCGTTATGAACTACGATTCGCTGAGCAATCTCTTAACCAGCCAGCTTTATAAAAAAAGGGTGGATATGGAGAAAATAGGCAAATACATTGTGATTGAAAAGTGCGAATTGTATGGCGAAGGGAACGAAAAGCTGGTTATTAAAATTCAGTTCAGCGGCTCGGAAAACGGAACACTGTATTTAACGGGCAAACCTGTATTTGACAAAGAAAAAAACCAGTTGCAGATAAAGAATATTGACTACGATATTAAAACCAGGGATATGCTGGTACGAACCGCGAAATGGTTGTTTAACCGGAGAATTATCAATGAACTGAACAAGCACTCTACTTTTAATATACAGGAATATACAGACACACTGGTGGCAAAGGTAAATAACCAGATGAACCGTGAATGGAAAAAGGGCATATTTTCAACGGGGCAGGTAACCAGCTTACAGGTTGCCGGTATATATCCTCTGCGCGATCACCTTATTTTAAGATGCAACACCAAAGGAGAGCTTTCGCTGAGAATAGATTCGATTGAGTTTTAGAAAGCCGTGGGCTATAAGCTTTCAGCCTTCAGCGGTCAGCCACAAAGCTATTGTCATCGATAGAACTTACTCAGTCTACACTTCCACAATACCGTTTTTAATGGCATACATCACCAGTCCTACGCGGGATTTGAGTTTCAACTTTTCAAATAATACGTTGCGATGATCTTCAATGCGCCGGGTACTTACAAACATTTTTTCACCTATTTCTTTATACGACAGGTCTGAACATATCCATCTCAAAAATTCCTTTTCTTTTTCGGTAAGAACAGTGGTGTCGTCCGAAATGTCAACATTCCTGTTTAAGCCTCCTATAATCTTCCCGGTAATTGATTCGGACAAATAGAAATTCTTTTCCATTACCGATTCCAGGGCGAGCTTCAATTCTTCAGGCTCCGCTGTTTTCATAATATATCCTTTGGCTCCCATTTTCAACATCCGGATAATGGTATTTTCGTCGCTGAACATCGACAATGCCAGTACTTTTATTTGCGGATAATTTTTATACAACCATTCCGCTGTTTCAAAACCGTTCATTCCCGGCATATTCACATCCAGCAGTATAATGTCGGGCACCATTTTTTTCTTGATCTTTTCTTTAAGCTCTTCGCCGTTTTCTGCTTCAAAAAAGGCAGTAAAGCGGTCAAACGAATCTATAAGCTTACATAAAGCATTGCGTAGCAGGGTATGATCGTCTACTACGGCAACCCGTATTTTATTATTACTATCAGACATATTAGATATAACTCTTTATTCAACCTCGTAATCCAACGGTACTTCCATATTTACTGTTGTTCCTTTTCCGGGCTCGCTGTCAAAAACCATTTTGGCTCCTATCAGCTTTGATCTGTTCAGCATGCTTTTCAATCCTACTCCGTTCAATGGCGATTTTGAATCCTTCTTTTCCTGCAAATTAAATCCTACACCGTTGTCTTTTACCGACAACAGGAAGACCTCATCAGGGGTATAATCTAATGAAATATTCAATTTGGTTGCTTTGGCATGTTTCAGAATATTATTTACCAGCTCCTGGAATATCCTGAAAAGAAATATCTCTCTCTGCGCGCCAAGCGGGTATTCTTCCCCCCGCACATCAAGATTAACTTCCATCAAACCTGTTTTTTTGAGCGTTTCCAGGTCGAAACGAATCGATTCCAGCAGCCCTATTTGCGCAATACGGTCGGTATGAAGACTTTTGGTAAGATCGGCCAGATCGTATACAGCCTTGTTCAATACTTCGCGTATATGTTGAAGTGGTGTAAAAGCCTGGTGTTCTTTATCAACCGGTAATACGGCCAAAGAGAGCTTTACAACCGAAAGTACCTGCCCGATATTATCGTGCAGTTCCTGCGCAATGGATTTAAGGGTGGTTTCCTGTATCTCCAATTGCGACTTCAATACTTCCTGATCGTATTCTTCTTTAAGCCGGGCCAGCTCTTCTTCCTGCCGGTGTTGTTTTCGTTGGTATAAAAATAAAATCGTTACAATAAAGCCAACCAAGACAAGCGCCAACAAGCCTCCTATAACAATTATGAAGAGAATTTCCTGATTCTGATCCTGCATAAAAAGGCTATGATAAAGGATGAATATAATAAAATATTAAGAAGCGAAGAAAGAGATGCCAGATAATTGATGATTTTGTTTGAGGGGCTGTAAAAGTGGCTTACCAGGGAAAATAAAGGGAAGCTGCAACTATAGAAGAATAACAAACCAGAGGAAATCCAAAAAGAAGGTTCTCTTACAAGATCTACCGACTTTTCAGACTGAAACAATTCATAGAAGTAATAAATGGCAGCCAATACAATAAGAAGACTACCCAGTCCGGCCGTAAGAGTGTGGTATTGTTCTCCTTTTTGAATGAATGTCTTATTAATTATAACAGCTAGAGGATAAGCCCAAATAAAACTTTTAAGTACCTTCTTGATAGTTGTTTCGTGTATGATGCGGCTGAACATCCATAAATAAAAGACAATCTCAATAGTACCAAAAACATTGTAGAGAGTGACAGTGTTAGCACCTTTGTAAGACATTTGCACCGCCATATACTCTACCGTGAACGTTATGAACAAGTATATAGGAAAGAATAACAAAAAGCCGGTCGGCTTTGTTTTCTGAAAATACGTCAGAGAACTCGCGAGCGCAGCCAGCAAAATAAAAACGATATAAATGTCTCCGAACATTGCATGCAATATACCTTTAAGCCGCAACATAGCGCAATAAAAAAAACCTCTTTTGCAAGAGGTTTTTTTACAATTAATAGTGTCTTGATTAAATGATCAACATGCCATTTTCGCCTCTGTCTACCAGAGCTGTACCAACATCACCCCAGGTATCTACGTCGTTTGCAGGCGGCGGAGGAGGTGGGCATATAGGGGGACATATTCTTCCAGTGTTATAGGCAAGAATCTTAGGTCCGTTTTCTCCCTGTATGTAAACGTCTCTCTGACCAAGGCCGTTTTCCTGTTCTTTGCTTTTGGTGGCTACCATTACGATGGTTTGGCGGCCGGCATATTCAGGTTTTTCAGTATAGTTTTCGGGATAAGCTGCGAAGCAGAATTTTACGCCGTCTGCAGCATGTGTTTTTGCAGTGGCTAAAAATTCTTCCAGCTCTTCAATGCTGTACCAAACGGTTAAAGAATCTTCTTTACCAATGCGCTCTGAATTTTGCGCCCACCTTTCTTGTTTGTACGTTCTGATAACTGTGTCTACGTGTTCGGTGGATACGTATTTTCCTACTTTAAGGGTTTTTTTCTCAATTGTAAGCATGACTTTGAATGGTTTAAAGTGAATAAGAATAAATTCACTGTAAAACTATCCGCAGAAATAATACGCACTATCACACAAAAATGTGTAATTCAATTAATTATGAATTAACATTATTCATATTGGAAAGACAAACAATATCAAATGATAATTAGTTTTCTAAAAAACCGTCTTTTATACGTAAAAAAACCGCTAAAAAGCGGTAGCAAAAATACCGCTAAAAAACGGTAAAAAAACACCGTTAAAAAACGGTACCTAAATACCGTTTTTTATTTTGGAGATGTTTATCATTTTTATTCGAAATTGAGCCCTGTTAGTATATGCACCTCAATTAGCGCAACATATTTTATTCATTGCAATATACTTCCGGTAATTTCTTGCAAAAATCCGCTCATCGAAAATCTCACGGAAAACCAACCAATGTGGTCTTAACCTTAATGAAACGAAGCATGATGATTTTGACGTGAAGGGAAGTATAGCGTAGTTTCCTGCCGTCAGACAGGTATCCGACCAACATAAAACAAAAAATTTCGGATAAAAATTATGCTTATATGCAGTAACTACCAGTAAACCTTATCCTGATTTATTACTGGCTGTTGCTACTTCTAAACACCCTGACCGGAATAGCTTACTTAGGCCGTGTGATTGCGGGAGGAAGGCAGTTTCAGACTTTATTTCGTTTGTTCTCTCAGCTAAGGAACACGGCTTAAGTATTATTCCGCTTTGCGGTTTTAAATGTAAAATGGCGTTGGGTTAAATAACTGAACGAAATTACAAGAGCTGTTGTAACCACCTTGGCAATAGTAGGATACATGCCGAACTGTTCTACAAACAGTTTAATAAATACATAGTTCAATACCACGCAAACCATTACCAGCATAAAATAGCGTAATAGCTGCACCCGCCCTCTTAAATCGGACCCGGGAAATACAATATTCCTCATTAATAAAAAGCCGGTTGGAAAAGTGATGAGGAAGGATATAATAAACGCAGCTATATACGGGCTGACAGCAATAACAGGCGTGTGCACTACCTGTTTTTTGAGAATGAAATTATACGTAACAAAGTAGATCACAATATCCAGCAGCGTGTTTCCGCCACCGCAGGCAATATAGCGGAAGGTTTGCCTGTCGATCCATTTTTGCACCGGAACATAAAAATAATCGAGTACGGAAATGATAAGTTGCTTCAACGGTAATTTCTGGTTAAATACCGGCAAAAGTAGACTAAATTCGGTTGCAGCAGTTAAATGAGTTAAGTAAGTTGAATAAGTTAATAACCCGTTCACTCAGTCAACTTACTTAACCGGCTTATTAATTATTGTTTTATGTACTGCACTTCTGCCTGGATTTTAACTTCATCACTTACCACTACTCCACCCGCTTCTGTAACAGCGCTCCAGTTCAACCCAAAATCTTTACGGTTTATTTTACCCGAAACTGAAAACCCCGCTTTTACCTGTCCCCAGGGATCTTTTACAATACCACCAGCTTCTACATTAAAGGTTACAGGTTTTGTAACGCCACGTAAAGTAAGGTCGCCTGTTAATTCAAAATCTTCTCCACCCTTCTTTTTTATGCTGGTACTTTTAAAAGTAAATTCCGGATGATTTTCTACGTCGAAAAAATCGGCACTTTTCAAATGACCATCTCTTTGGTCATTCCCGGTGGTTATAGAATCAACTTTACCGGTAAATGTAACCTGTGCAGTGTCGAAAGCATCGCCTTCGGTTTCTACCTCAGAACTAAAGCTTTTAAAGCTTCCGGTTACATTGGTAATCATCAGGTGCCTGATTTTAAACACCAGTTCGCTGTGTGAGGGATCGATAACCCATTTTGTTGCAGACATAATTGATTGTTTTGAGATTTTATAAAATTTGATTGAAAGTAAATTCTGATACTGGCTTGCGCGCTCTCACCGCCAGCTCACGTTGTTTTAAGCTTTCGGGCAGTTCATCCGGATCGCCGGCATATCCTACTGCCATTACTACTACCGGGCGTAACCCTTCCGATAAATTCAATTCTTTTTTAAGAGCCGCCTGGTTAAATCCACCCATCATGTGCGTGTAAAGCCCCAGCGAAGTGGCTTCGAGGCTCAACGCATAGTTGGCCATGCCTGTGTCGTGCAAAGCGCTGCCGTTATAACTACCGCTATTAATGAAGTTTTCGCGCATAATGCTTACAATCAATAATGGGGCCTTGGCAGCCCATGATTGATTGCCGGGATAAAGTGTTTCACCGATACTGGAATGTAATTGCTGATTGTTTTGCGCATATACATACATCCACGGCTGCTCGTTCATAGCACTGGGTGCCCAGCGAGCCGCCTCGAACAAGGCAAGTACTTTTTCAGGTTCTATAGCCTTACCGGAAAACGCCCGGATGCTGCGCCGTTCCTTTATTATATCTATAACCGATGTTTCTGACTTAATTGTTGCCATTATCCTAAATTCAATGTTTAAACATTGATTCAATAAATGTGCCACGCTTTTTTGCTGTCATTATGACGCATTAGGCGGAGTTCGTCAATTTCGTTATTAAGCACGTTAAAAGAATGGTTTAATCTAACCATATCGCCGATGAAAGCTTATTTGTTATCTGAAAAAATAAAACCCTTAACTTGGGTTTTTAAAACTCAAAAAGCTGATGCTATGATCAAATTGCAAGTAATTGGAAATCTGGGTAAAGATTGTATTACCAACACGGTGAATGGAAAATCGGTGATTAATTTTAGTGTAGCCCACACCGAAAAGTTCCGCGATTCATCGGGTCAGCAAAAGGAAAAAACTACCTGGGTTGAATGTGCTTACTGGACAGACAGAACAGGTATTGCACCTTACCTGAAAAAAGGCACACAGGTGTATGCCGAAGGCACTCCTGAAGTAAGAACGTTTACCCGTAATGACGGCACTTCCGGCGCATCGCTAACCCTGAGAGTGTTTAGCGTGCAACTGCTGGGAAGTGGGTCGCGCGGAGACTCACCGGGCAATTCCAATTCTTACCAGCAGGAGGCGGGAACTTCACTCAGCCCGGCAGACATGCCTGAAACTTCGGACGATCTGCCATTTTAATGAGTAGAAACGATTGAATTGCAAATCAGTAATCAGCCATCAGCTTGAGCAATCAGTTTGCTTGCTGATGGCTGAATGCTGACAGCTCATTGCTGTAATGTTTTTAAAACGTCTTCTTTTATTTTCACCCGGTATTTCTTCTTTAAAGATGCTATCCATTGCTGGTCAAGCAGGTTCTGATAATCGTTAATTACCAGTCCCTTCGCCTCATCAAAAGTTTTTTGGGCGGCATCGGTATGCTTTCCTAAAATATATATCAGGCTTATAGATCCATCACCGGTATCCCCTCCCATTTCTGTTAACACACCTGTAGGCGTATCCTCCTTATAACCCGGCAATTGTGTTACTTCAAATCTCGCCGAATCGGCAATGATTTTTCCGGAAGAGGTTTCCGAAATGGTTCGCCAGTTTTGCAAATAATTTTCGGGAGCCGCCTTAATGGCGTCGGCAATCGCTTTATCTATTACAGTAAAGAAGATAGCATTTACACTGGGCGCCCACTTGTATTTTTCTCTATTGGCTTCGTAGTATTTTTTTAAACCCGCCTGGTCTTCTGCACCTTTATTCCATACCTGCTTTTCCATTATTTCAAACAGTTGATTGAGTTCTGCAATTTAGTCCAGCTGATTTTTAAAAGCGGGGTTATAATCTTCCCAATGTTGTTTGTAATATATCCTGGCAGTTGCCGCTGCATAGTGCTGCAATATTGCTTCATATGGAAGCGCTGTACCGGGTCGATAATTATTGCGAATGGTTTGAATATGCGTCCACCAGTCGCCAACAGTCTTTTGTTCTTTAGAAAAAGTAAAGACAACATTTTCGGCTGTTATATTTTTTGCAGGAAGATAACCCGGATTGCGGAGCAGGCTGTCTGTAATTTGCCACAGCAGCGCTTTGCTTTTAAACACAAATTTGTACTGTATCAATTCCAGTATTTTTTTATCCTGGTTATCATGCGATACTTTCATGCGTGCATCCTGCAGCACATTGTTTTTAAACAACGCAATCGCCTGGCTGTTATCAGTAGCAGGCGCCACATGAGCCAAGCGTTTTACTATATGAACGCCATAGCCTGTTTCGAACGGCAATGTATAGTCGCCATCGTTTTTGAGCTGCACAACGGCGCGCTCAAACACCGGGTCATATTTTCCAATAGAAAAATCGGGAGTCAACACTCCACCTGTTGACTGTACTGTACGTTCGGAACTGAATTGTTTTGCCAACAGCTCAAAAGATGCGCCCTGTTGTAATGCTTTATAAAGCGAATCGGCTCTTTTAAGTAACACCTGTTTTTCGCCAGTGGTAATATTGGGTGGATATGACAATAAGATCTGTGCCGCTTTCATTTGTCCAAACGCGGGACGCTCTTCTGTTTTCTTGAGTATATGATAACCCACGTTGCTTTTATAAGGCTGGGAAAAATCTCCTTTGTGTAACCGGTAAGCAATATTCTCTAATAGATAGGGCAATGTAAATACCGTAATAAAGCCAATATCGCCTTTATTTGATTTTACAGACGGATCGAGCGAATACTTTTCAGCCACAACACCAAAATCTGCTCCCTGCTGTAGCTCTTTATATGCCTTTTGAATAGCAGCAAAAGCGCTGGCGGTATCTTCCGTTTCCGTGGAAAAAAAAGTAGACGGGCCGTTGACATAGCTTGGATTGAATGGAATAAAAATATGCGATACCCTTATATCGCGAAGGCTGCGATCGAATGCTTCTTTACACAAAGCGTTTACCGAACTGTCGTCCGACAGGTAATCATCTTCAATCTGCCGGCGAAAATTAAGCAGTTCATTTTTTTGACTGGCAGCAGTATCGAGCTTGCTGTCTTTGGCTGCCTGCACCTTTAGCTTAAAGGCTATGTAAAGGTCAAGGTAATCACGTAGGGCCTGGGATGAATGATCTCCGGGATTGTTCTTGTGAAATGCCTTTAAAAATTCTTCTTTATCAACAGCATGTTTACCATAAGTAAAAAGCGTTTGCGCAGCCAGGCATGTACTGCAAAACAGCAACAAACATACAATAAGCGGCTTCTTCATATCTGTGAGAATAACAGTTTTGAGTTGTGGGTACAGATAAGGAACCCCAAAATAAAAACCAAGAAACAAATAACAAGATCCAAGGATTAAAAACAAAAAACGAGAAACAACAAACTGGTTAATTATTGCTTTTCATCTTTATCTGTAACAGATCATCCATTTGCTCGTGATTCAGCTTTTTAGCAACAATATTTTTGTCCTTATCCAGTAAATACAATACGGGTGTCTGGTACACGTCAAATAGTTGCTTATAACTGGGCTTGCCGGCAGCGTATTCCGCATCTTTTACTTCGGGTAACTGGTATACATGAATCCAGTCTTTTAACTGGTGTTCGCGTATAAATTTCAGCCAGGCTTCTTTTCCGCCGTCAGTCATTACACCGTATACTTTTACTCCCTGCTGTTTCCATTTGTGCTGAAAAAGAGAGTCTAATTTAGGCACTTCCACCTGGCAATGGCCGCAGGTGGGGTCCCAAAAACAAACAATGGTATATGGTGCGTTTACGCTATACAACGGCCTGGGCTTGCCAAGGGTATCCACCATATTCATGTCGGCAGCCTTTTCGCCAATCAAATTAGCCATCAGGCTATAGGCTCTGTCGAACACCACTTTCCTGTACTTTTCATTGAGCCAGTAGTCGGCTTTTCCCGGCGCATAATAACGCTCAAACAAGTTTACAAAAACAGCGTCCTGCCCCATATAGGCGGGGTTGATGTATTTTTCGGTGAGCGTTGATAAAATCACCTTAAACATTTCCTTATTTGACTGCGAAGCATCTATCATTTTATTGGCAGCCTTGCTTAATGTATCGGGATGCTGTATAAGCACCGAATTAAAATAGCGCTGTAATTTGGGTTCGAAGACAGGTGTGCGTGCCAGGCGCTCGTCGGCAAAGGACACGCCGTCCCAATAATGTTGCTTGTAATATTGGTAGGCAAAAGACGAATCGTATTTGCCGCCGGGATGTTTGGAGGCGTCGGGCACTTTAGGTTCCTGCAGCACATTAAAAATAGCACTGAGCAAATGTGTTGGGTGCGCTTTTATAAATTGCTCCCGGTATTGCTGCATTTCGTTGTTCAGCCTGGTTATTTCTGATTTGATCTTTACCGAATCAGGATGAGAAGGATTATCTTTTAATTGTTTTTGCAAAGCAAAAATTTGCTTCCCTTTTTCCTGTGCCAGTTTTTGATATGCCTGGAAAAGCTCATTGTCACCCGATCCCGTGAATTTGGTTTTCCCGATAACGTCGCTGGTATCAGCACTCACCGAAAATGCCTGCTGCTTGTCTATCAGTATTTCGAACCAGCCATTTTTTTGAGGGAAGATCACCATATACACACCCCCCATCAACTTTTCCTTACCCGAAAAAACCACTTCGCTTTTGCTGTTAATAGCGGCCGAATCGATGATATATTGCTTGGTGCCAAAGTGGTGCCCAAGGTAGAGATAGCCTTTGGTAAAGGGCTTGAGAGTTACCTTAATCTGGTAACCGTTTTGCGCAAACGAAAAAGAAGATAGCAAAAAAGAAAACAGGAATAGTATACGTGTCTTCATGTTTGTAATAAAACCTGGTGCACAAATCTATTTAAAAAGCATGTTGATTTACAGCAATTAACGTACTATTTGAGATTTTGTTGGGTGCTGCCTGTAAATAATATGTTATAATAAAAACAGGGCATCACGTCCAACCTAGCGCTATGCTGTTGAGCACAATAATAAGAATAAATATGACAGTTTTTGATAGTACGAAAATTTGAAATGCCCCTCCTGGTATACATAACTCACATTAATTCAATATAATTGTATTTTTCTTAGTTCCCGCAAATCATTGTTATGAGATTGAAGTTTCAATTGACCATCATTACCCTTACCTTTTTTAGTTGCCTTGCTCATTCACAAAATATAGATCTTTCAAAAGCCGCGATATGGGCAGATGAAACAAAAACCGTTTCGTTAGCCAAGCCGGCGCAGGTATTGAAAGAAGAAATAGAAAAGCGTACGGGAATACAACTGGCACTTGCGCCAAAGGAACCGGAAGAAGAGCAACCGGCTATTTATCTTGTAACAACAGACAGGGATTCGAAACTTCCTAAAGCCATCAGAACAATTATAAACGCACTTCCCGAGCCCGGTGCCGAAGGCTTCAGGCTGGTAGCAATAAAACAATATGCTTCGGTAGTAATAATGGGCAAAGATGCCAGGAGTATTTTGTACGGCGTAGGCAAGCTGTTACGAAAATCGGTTATGCGGCAGGGTGAGTTACAGGTTCCCGATAATCTGTCCGTTGTAAGCTCGCCTAAATACGCGATCAGGGGGCACCAGCTTGGCTATCGGCCTAAAACAAATTCGTACGATGCTTTCTCTGTTCAGCAGTTTGAGCAATACATACGCGATCTGGCTTTGTTTGGCGCCAACAGCATTGAAATATTGCCACCCCGCACCGACGACGATGACAGCAGTGTCCATATGAAGCTGGAACCTTTTAAGATGATGATGGAGCAATCGCGTATTTGCAAAAGCTACAACCTGGATGTATGGATGTGGTATCCTAATATGGGAAAGGATTATGAAAGCAGGGATTCGCTTCGTAAAGAAATGAAAGAAAGGCTGGAAGTATTTGCAGCCTTGCCGAAGCTTGACCATCTCTTTGTTCCTGGTGGCGACCCTGGTGACCTGGAGCCGGATGTGCTGTTCAAATGGCTGGGCACGGTAGCAACTGCCATGAAGCAATATCATCCCAATGCCAAAATATGGGTATCGCCGCAGGTGTTTCGTCCTACACAAAAATGGTTCGACGATTTTTTCCGGCATGTAAACAGCGGTTACCCATGGCTGGGAGGTGTGGTATTTGGACCATGGGTAAAAATACCTATAGCAGAATTGCGGAAACTTGTGAAGCCGGAAATCCCTATTCGCAGATATCCTGATATAACACACAGCCTCAGTTGCCAGTACCCCGTTCCGGATTGGGATCTTGCATACGCCATGACGCTTGGCAGAGAATGCATTAACCCGCGGCCTGAAGACGAAAAGCATATACACAATGTATTTGCTCAGCATGCCTCGGGCAGCATCAGCTATTCGGAGGGCACTAATGATGACGTGAATAAATTTATCTGGAGCGACCAGGACTGGGACCCGAACACGCCGGTGCTGGAAACCTTGCGTGACTATGCGAGGCTGTTCATGCACAATGATATAGCCGAACCGGCCGCGAGAGGAATGATGATGCTGGAAAATAACCTGCGCGGTGCTTTGATAACCAATACTACAGTAGATGAAACATTGTTACAATGGCAACAACTTGAAAGGAATGCAACCCCTGAACTGAAAAAGAACTTTCGTTTCCAGATGTGTGTGCTCCGCGCTTATTACGATGCTTATGTTAAGCTAAGGCTCATCAACGAGTCGGCATTGGAAGCGCAGGCAAAAGATATTTTGAGAGATGCCACGCCGGAAACGGCTCACCTGGCCGTATTAAAGGCAAAGCTGGTATTGGAAAAAGCGCAGACGGAACCTGTTGGAACATCCCTCAAAGAAAAATGCCTGGTATTGGCCGACTCTCTTTATAGCAGCATTGGCGCGCAGCTTACCATTGAAAAACATGGCGCAATGCCCGGCAGAGGAAATTTTATTGATAACATCGATATTCCATTAAATGATGCAGTATGGCTGAACGACCAGCTAAACACTTTTGAAAAACTTTCGGATGATCGTGCCTGTTATGACAAGCTGCAGGAGTTACTGCACCGTACCGATCCTGGCCCGGGTGGATTTTACGACCACTTTGGCAATCCGCGTAGCAAATACAGAGTTGTTTCGGGCAAAACATGGGCGGAAGACCCCGGCGCTCTGCAATCGCCGCGCATCAGTTTTGGTGTGGGGATCATTGGGGAAGAATGGGTGCACGAAGTACGCTCTCAGGGATTTTCGGGACAGGCTACTCCTGGCGCCTGGATGAGCCAGATCAATACGCTCTACGATACACCTTTGCAAATAAAATATACCGACCTGGATACAACTGCCAGCTACAAAATGCGCATTACTTATACAGGCAGGTTCCGCTCTAAATTAAGGCTTGTGGCAAACAACGACATTGTGATCCATGATTTTATTGAAACGGGCACGCGGCCTGTATATGAATTTGATATCCCCCGGGCTGCCACCTCCAATGGCAAGCTTACCTTTACATGGACATGTGGCGAAGGGCAAAGAGGATCTCAGGTAACGGAAATATGGCTGATAAGGAAGTGAATGGGTAATGTAGTTTAAGTAGTTGATTGGTGACTAAATAATTAAGGAAAACTGTAGCAGTTAGCCCTGGGCTACAACGTAATTAACTTATTTGTCCTACTTAACTATTTCATCCATTATCCAATTTGCGCGGGCGCCGGTTTCACCGGTGCTTGGGCATT
>JBQCFW010000116.1:0-32528 GCA_051958655.1 Agriterribacter sp.
CCAGCATACAACCACAGGCTTCCCATAAACCTGCTTTTTGTCTTGAACAGGTCAGGCGCTTTCCATTCTGCAAACACACGCGTGCCCACTTACTCACCGGTGAGCTTGATGTGTTTCCAACTCCTGCCAAAACCCGTTTTACCAGATAAACCAACACCTATCTTCATTTTGTCTGTAACCCTGTAAGCAGCCGTTACGGCAGCATCCAGCATTGTGGGAAAGTAGTTGCTGGCTCGTTGTGTTTGGAACGTAGTGCCAATATCAATGCGATCAAAAAAGCTTTTTGTTTTATTGGCGTTAGGTGTAAAGTTTTCGGGCATAACCATATCGCTGCTGCCGGCTCCATTAATGCCCAGTTGATTCATTTTGTCCTTCAGCTTTGATAACTCGCCCTGGGCTTGCTGCATTTGTTGTTGCAAATACTGGGCGGGACTACCGCCAGTGTTGCCTCCGGGTAGTTGCAATTGTTGCTGCATCACCGCCTGCACATTGGTCCTTGTTTGCAAACCAGCAAGCGCCTGGGGAGTACCATAATTTTCAGGCGTGGGAAACATCGCTGCCAGCATGGAATTCTTTCTCATGAAATTTTGGAAAGCGGGTTGCTCACGAAGTGTAGCCAATACCTTTTTTGCCAGCTTGTCAGGATCGTTTAGCACCTGCTTATACTCCTTCAATTGCTGCGAATAATAAAACGCCTGCTGCTGGTATTTTCCGAAATACTTGCTCACATCTTTAGGCAGGTTAGTATAGTTGCCCATTAATTGCTTAAGCTGCGCCTGCCGTTCCTGCACATATTGCTGGATGTTAGCGGCTTCATTCAGCTTTGCCTGCAACCCTTTGAGATTTTCCAGCGATTTTCCCAGTTGTGCTTGTATATCCTTTGACTTTGAAACAACATTTTTTGCGTCTTTTAAAAACCCAAGTGATCCCTGCAAGGAGTCCAGCCCGGATAAATATTGACCGGAAAGCATTTTGTCTGCCTTACCGTTCGCGCCCGCGAGTTGCTGGCTGAGCTTCTCATACTTGTCTTTGCCGGACTTGAGCATGGATGCAGCAGCAGATGAATCAATTTTTGAAAGCTCTTTCAACAGTTTTTCTTCCTGCCTGGCAAAGTCCTTTAAATACTTTTGAGATTGTTTAGTGAGATCGTCGTCTAGTCCATTTATTTTCTTATCAACACTGGATGCATAATTAGAAGGTATTTCTACAACGCCTGAGGAGAGGCTGTCCTGCGCGCACAATCGTGTGCATATAAGCAGTATGATCAGGGTTGACAGGGTTTTCATGATAAATGATGTAATGGATTCAGTTTTTAATTATACATAACAAAAGAAATAAAAACTATCGTATATAACGCTTACCCTTTGGTAACTTACAACGTCTCTAAAACCAAACCATTGATTTCCAGAAGCGACACAAGAAGCAATTTCGACGAAATCTTATAAACTATCGTTCAATAAAATGCAGGTGCAGGGAGAAAATGTCGTTGATAGAACGGGGCTTAAAACATTCAACAACTCCCAGGCATTGTCACCTCCTCCCAAAGTTTGTCTTGAAACGTTATTCAGACGTAATAAATGAAGTCGTTGAGTGATACGCCTCGACGTGAGGTTAATTATAATGAAGTATGAGAGCTTTCAGATCATCACTTCAATAAAGCTATCCAGAGTTCGTAATCTTTAGTCAGCAGTCGTACGAAACCAGACATGCCTCTATATGTAAATTCCATAGGTTATACAGTGAAAAAAACGGGACTGTACCTACGCAAATATTGTCTCAGTAACTGATTGTGATAACCCTTTAGAAATTGTATTGAAAAAGAAAAAGCCTCTAATTAGAGGCTCTATGAAACTACTATTCCAACTTTATAATCTTCTGAAAACACATCTTGGTTAACCGGTGAGTTCCACACGGTAAAACAACCTTTATTATTTCGGGACTATTAAGTAGTTGATCTCCTGAACAGTTTTCACAAATTTGTAATCGATTGACGATACAAAGTCCGCATAGTCTTGAAAGGAAGTGTTGAAGTCATCTTGAAATTGCTCTTCATATTCAAATATTATCGGCATCTTGAACTTCCTGATCGTATTAACAGCTCCTTGCATAGCCGCTAAATCACTGCCTTGCACGTCAATTTTCATAAAACTAACCGGTTTGTCAAAAACCAAACTGTCAATTGTTAAGCTGCTCACAGGCACCCCAACTTTACTTTTCAGGTCAATGCCATAAGATCCGTATGAAGGGAACTTTACAAGGTCCGGCACGGGAAAACAAAACTCAACGTCATTCAAATTATACACAGCATTGTAGAAAGCTTTTACATTAGGCACTTCATTTGACGCTATATTCATTTCAAGTATCTCAAATACCATTTTCTGCGCTTCAAATGCCCAAACCTCAATGCCTTCTGACATCCTGGACAATTCAATAGACATTTGCCCATAATTTGCACCGATGTCTAATAATATGGAATCGGGTTTTATAAAGGATTTAGCCACATCGCAAATTGCCTGGTCAAATATTTTCCCTTCCTTTATTGCATTTGCAACGATATCACCTTTGCACCGTTTGGGTAGGAAATATTTTCCTCTCGGCGTATCATAAAAATCAAACCGTCTGTCATCGCAATTTCGTTTATAGTTTTTGCCATAAGGATATTTTTCAGTTTTTACGAAGTCGTAGCCAAACTTTTGGCTAATTTCTCTAATTCGAGTTTTAATCATTGAAGGGTTTTTAATTAAAACAATTTTATTTGCACTCTTAGTATATCTCCGTTATAATAAAAGTTTAAATCAGTTTTACAACGCCCGAGAAGAGCCTATTTACATAGAATATTGGTCATTAAATAAGCAGTATAACTAATAGATGACGATCTTTAATTATAGACAATAATAAGTGATTCTGCTTATTTTTTTACCAAAACCAGAGGGCAAACCTAATACATACAACGTTTACCCTTTGGTAACTTATTGGATGCGAGAATTTAATTTTTAATTCCCGGGCAGCTTTAAAGAAAATTACAATACTACAACACGAGCGCCGGCCTTCTATTATCGTTCCTGGTAACCCTTAATCGCACTGTTCACTGTTTCTCTTTCCACAGGCTTAATCAAAGCGTTCAAAAACTATAACGGGATTGAATAACCGGATTTTTTATTTTTTATTTAAGAGAACCCTCCTTTATCTTTTAATGGTGTCCAAATAGATTTTCTGCAATAAGAACTGAATTTCAGGGGCGCCCTTCGCCTACTCTCGCATAAGGCGTTGAACTTCGGGTGGGTATTTCCGTTACAAGTCCTCATGCCATCATGACCGTGAGTACCTAAAAATTCGAACATGTTATTTCTTCAGAATTAATTGCTACTTTTAGCAATACATTAATTATAAATCCGTACAATTTATTCTTTGTACAATAAGAAAATTTATCACAACGATGTCAGCCGTTTTCCGTTCTGTTTTATCACTATTATTCATTTCGTCAATTCATCAGTACAGTATTGCGCAGAACAATACAGCCGCAACTTTGAGCGACTCAAAAAAAAGTTTTGTTCTCAATAACAACGACAGGGTAGTATTTCTTGGGAACTCTCTTTTTGAAAATGACTTGCAATATGGCTACCTCGAAACAGCACTTACCGAAAGATGGCCAAACAAAAACATTACCTATAGAAATATAGGATGGACAGGAGATATGGTAAGAGGCGAAGCCCGGGCTACATTTACTAACCCACCCACCGCTTACGAAACTTTGCTGGAAAACATTAAAAGAACTCAACCTACTGTAGTTTTTATTGCATACGGGGGGCTGGAGGCAATGAAGGGTGAATTGGGACTTCCTTATTTTATTGATGGGCTTAACCAGCTGATAGATACGCTTGACCGATTGGGAACACGGTCTGTATTGATTTCGCCTATCCCTATAATGTTACCTGATTCATCTGCAAACACAGCAGAACGCAACGCTTTACTCGATCTATACTCAAAAAAAATAGCAGAAATAGCTTCCTCCCGCAATAAATATTTTATTGATGTTCTGAACCCCATAAATAAAATAAGAAAGACAACCGATATTACCGATAATGGTATTCACCTCAACGAAAAGGGATATTACTACCTGGCATCTATAATCGAAGATGCATTGGGATTGCCCAAACGCAACAATCCCGTTGTTATTAATATTAGTAAAAATGATATTCAAATTTCCGAATCTGCAAGCATTACAGAACAGGGGAAAAACAATGAAAGCTTCAGTTTTGTTCTGAATGATAACCTGCTGCCTTTGCCTGCTCCGGCAAAAAGCCAACCCGACGTCGTGAGTACTCGGACTATAAAAATAAGCGGCTTAAAAAAAGGATACTACACACTTACAAATAATAACGCGCAGATTATAACTGCTTCCGACAAACAATGGGCGGAAGGAGTGCATATCAGCAACGGAATTATTTTTGAACAGGCAGCACAATTAAGAGACCTGATTATTCAAAAAAACGAGGTATTCTTTCAACAGTATCGCCCTATGAATACTACTTATATTATCGGGTTCAGATCTTATGAGCAGGGCCGGCATTTAAAAGGATTGGAAGAGATGAGTATTATCATTAGATGGCTCGAAGGGCAAATAGCTCACAAACAATCATCCAGACCCGTTACTTATACCCTCAATAAATTAAATTAATACAATACGTATTTACTGATTGCAAATTATTGTGTTTAAAAGAAAACATGCACTCATGAAAATGATTCCTTTTTATAAACATAAGTATTTTACCATTGCCGCATTCTTATTGATCATCGTGGTTACAACTTCACTTGTAAAGCGCGGCTACTATAAAGATAACCCCGACCCCGATCCGGAAAAAGAACTGGCATCTTTTCATGTAGCCGACGGATTTGAAATAACCTTGTTCGCATCAGATCCTATGGTAGTAAAACCCATCCAGATGAACTGGGATGCGGACGGCAGGTTATGGGTAGTAACGAGTACCGCTTATCCCCACACTAAAACGGGCGAAACCGCTAACGACAAAATATACATTCTTGAAGATACTGATGGAGACGGAAAAGCTGACAAGTCAACCATTTTTGCTGAAGGCTTGCAAACACCAACAGGCATTTTACCGGGTGATAGCGGGGTATACGTTGCCAATTCAACTGAAATACTTCATTTTAAAGACACAGACGGTGATGGCAAAGCAGACGAAAAGAAAAGAATATTGAATGGTTTTGGTACAGCCGATACGCACCATCTTATACATACTTTTCGTTGGGGGCCCGAAGGACAATTTTATTTTAATCAGTCGATCTACATCTATAGCAATATTGAAACACCTTCGGGCGTAAAAAGGCTTGAAGGCGGTGGTGTTTGGCAGTTAGACCCCGCAGCGCTTGATTTGAATATTTATGCTAAAGGATTGATCAATCCCTGGGGGCTTCAATTTAACCGTTGGGGTCAGTCACTTTTAACAGACGGAGCCGGCTCAGAAGGCATCAATTATGCTTTTGAGGGCGCCACCTTTGTTACGTCACCTGGTGCAGAAAGAATCATTCGTGGCCTAAATCCGGGACAACCTAAGTTCAGCGGATTGGATATCGTTTCCGGGAGGCATTTGCCTGAGTCAATAAATGGAGATTTACTAACTAATGATTTTCGGGCTAACAGAATCAGCAGATTTAAACTACAGGAACAAGGCAGTGGATTTGTATCCAAACAGGCAGAAGATTTACTTTGGAATGATAATGTTGCTTTCAGACCGGTTGATATTTCAGTGGGACCGGATGGTGCTATTTATATAGCAGACTGGTACAATCCTATTATACAGCATGGTGAAGTAGATTTTTTTGATCCGCGCAGAGACCAGGAGCATGGTCGCATCTGGCGCGTTGTAGCCAAAAACAGGCCGTTGGTTAAAAAGCCTCAACTGACAAAAGCAAGTATTACTGAATTGCTTGATGCTTTAAAGCTGCCGGAAGATTGGACACGCTCACAGGCAAAACAGGTATTAAAAGCAAGAGGTGCAAAGGAGGTTGTTCCGGTGTTACAGAACTGGATCACTAATCTTGATAAAAACGATTCGGAATATGAACATCACCTTCTTGAAGCGCTCTGGACTTACCAAACATTAGACGTTGTGAACGAACCTTTACTGCTGCAATTGCTGAGTGCTCAAAAACATGGAGCAAGGGCTGCAGCATTAAGAACACTCAGGGCGTGGAGTAATAAAATCACAAATTCAACTGCACTACTCACGAAGGTGGTTGCTGATGAGCATCCTGTTGTGCGCCTTGAAGCTGTAATATCATTGAGAAAACTGCAAACGGCAGAAGCAGCACGCCTGGCGTTAAGTGTGCTTGATAAACCCATGGACGAGTTTCTGGACTATGCCTTATGGCAGACTGTACGCGAACTGGAACCACATTGGCTGCCTGAGGTGAAAAAGGATCAGCATTTTTTGGGGGATGATCAAAAAACCGTATTTGCCTTAAAGTCGTTGAATAATCCTTATGCCATTGCTCAATTGATGAGGTTATATGAACAAAACAAGCTGCCGGAAAAATATAAAAAAGAGATATTGAATGCTTTTGCAAAATGGGCATCGCCGCAGGACCTGGACGTTGTACTGAATCTGGCGGCTAACAATACGGATCATGACGAACGTGCAGAACAACTTGCTCTGCTCCAGGATGCTTACCGTCAGAGAAAAATCAAGCCCACCCAGGGTTTAGATAGAATTGTCAACTTAATCGATCATCAGGATCAATCAATTGCATTAAGTGCAATAGACTTAACCGGATATTGGGGTCTGGAAAAGGCAAAGAGCAAACTATTGACACTTATACAAACGGGAAACAGTGATGTTAAAAAAGCGGCACTTGGCGCGCTGGTTAATATGAATAACAGCAACGCTCAGCAATTGCTGGTAGAACTGTCGGGACCCAAAAACCCTAATGAACTCC
The DNA here is from genome assembly GCA_051958655.1 of Agriterribacter sp. GTDB lineage: Bacteria > Bacteroidota > Bacteroidia > Chitinophagales > Chitinophagaceae > Agriterribacter. Next base: position 6,958 of record JBQCFW010000116.1, read on the forward strand.
GGATTCATGCAGCTGCCCAACTTGTTTCTGTAAATGTACAGGAGGCAGCAAAAGCCTCGGTTGACATTTTACAAAAATTACCCGGCGATGCAGACGTTACGCCGCTTATGCAGGCGTTTATTACCAAAAAAGAGGGAATTAGTGTATTGGTTAAAGAATTAGGCAATAAAAAAATACCGGGAGGAATTGCAAAGTCAGCCAGTAAAATATTACAACAAAAATTACCTGGAAATCGTCAACAGGAAAAGGACGTAGTGCTTCTTAAACAATTGCTGGAAGCGTCGGGCGGCAAACTTCCTGTTGAATTGATGCCACAACAATTAAACGCCCAGCAAATCGGTCAAATAAAGAAAGAAGTAACAGCAACTGCTGATCCCGAAGCCGGAGAAATTGTTTTTCGTAAAACAACCTGCACCTCTTGTCATGCTATTGGTGGCGCAGGCGGACTTATAGGGCCAGACCTCAGCAGTTTGGGTACCAGTTCTCCGCTGGAAACGATTGTTAAGTCTATTATAGATCCTAACCAGTCCATAAAAGAAGGCTATGAGTTACACCGCGTGTTAAAAAAAGATAAAACGGATGTAATGGGTTATATTGTTTCCAATGGCAATACTGAAGTAATTGTTAGGGATATGAGCGGAAAGGAAGTTGCCATACCCAAAAGCCAGGTAGCAAACCTGGAAAAAATTCCGGGTTCATTAATGCCACCCGATCTCACGGCGAGGCTTAGCCGGAAAGAGTTTGTAGACCTGATAGGATACCTGACAAAATTGGGTGAGCCAGGAAAATTTCGTGTACCTACAGAAAGACTTGTCCGGCATTGGGAAGCGGTTATCGCCAATAACGATATTAATAAAAAAGTACAGGAAGCGGGAGTAGCTTCTTTAGCAGCGGCTGATAAAAAAACAACCACCACACCGGTATATAGTAAAATTTCGGGCGATCTTCCGATCGAAGAGCTTCCTCTTATTAAAGGCGGTGCAAACAAGCTGTACAGCGCGGTTAAATTTAAAATAGAAGTACTGAGCAAGGGTAATGTGGCTTTGGGCCTTAACTCCGCAGCAGGTATAGCAGCTTGGGAAGGAAACAAGCAACTTAAAATCGGGGATAATGGGGTGTTGATGAATGTAACACCAGGCATTTACCAGGTCACAGTCGTAATTGACAGAGCTGTGAGAAAAGATGGTGCGTTAAACATTCAGTTAAAAGATGCTGAAACTGATCCGGCACAAACGAAACTGGTGATGCGATAATGCAGAATGGCAAGCCGGATTTTGCATTTCGCTGCCAAAACCCACATGAACCAACCCTGGTGCTAAGCCGCATTATTGGTTGAAGTGGTTCGCTGTCGGTGTTTCGGGAATCCGAAACAAGAATGAGATGAAAATTAATATGCAGGTTGTGCGACTATAGGTTGCGACCCGAAGTTTTATTGCAAAGTGCATGACATAGACTGCTGAGAAAAAAGGTTGCTTACGCAGAAATTTGCTTGTAATATCGTCACTTTTTCCGCTTGGTCTATACCCTTGCTGTGCCCAACTTCATTGCAACAAAGGCAATCTTACATTAAATAAACCCGCTTCTTGCTCCACAGTGATCTTACCGGCATTGGCAATGCTATAGCGTTCAGCAATATTTTTTAATCCCACACCATTTGAAATAACAAAGTGTTTTTTCTTTTGCTGCAGGTTGTTACTCACCATCAGGTGCGTTTCGGTAGCTGAGGTAATTTGGATAATAAGCGGGCTGTTTTTATGAACAATATTGTGTTTCACAGCATTTTCTAACAGAATCTGAAGTGTTAACGGAGGAAGAAGCATCTTTAATTGTGACGGTGAAACATCAATACGCAGTTGAACGCCGTCGCCATGCCTCGTTTGCAGCAAATGAAAATAAGCCTGGATGAACGAAAGTTCGGTTTGCAGATCTACCCAATTGCGATCGTTGTGAAGCAGGATATACCGGTACACGGCGCTGAGCTTATCTACAAATCGTTCCGCATTTTCCGGGTCTTCAGCAATCAGCGAGGAAAGCGAATTGAGGCTGTTAAACAAAAAATGTGGGTTGATCTGATTTTTCAAAACATCCAATTGACTTTGCAAATGAAGTTTTTCCAATTGCTCCTTCTCCAATTGCGTGCGTCTCCACTCCTTTTGCGAATAAATGGCTTCATTAAAAGCACTTCCCACAAGGTCGGCGGTAATGCCTGTTAACAGCGCCCATTTGTAGTTTTCTATTTTTAAGTTGTAACCTGGAAAATCAACCCATTCATACCCAAAAAATATTGCCGTAACAAAAGTGGCTGTAATCAACATGAAGAAGATTTGCGCGAACAATCGCTGGCTGAAATTTGGGCGCACTCCAACTTTTTTTCTTAACCAACTGCTTAGTCCTATATGCAACCGGCTTAATAATAGCCCGGCCAGAAGCGTGCAGCTGGTTGCCAGCAAAAAGACACGGATGTCGGAATGATACAGACTGCCAAATAAAACAAAATTAAGCGCAATGGCAAAAGCAGGGCCCAAGGTTATTAATAACCAGGAAAAGGTCTTAGTGAGATAGTCAACTTTCATACCGGGCATTATACTTCAGGGGGGATGCTGCAACAAATTAGCTCTTTTTTTTTGATAAAAATTGCTGCTGGGTTTCCGGGGCGCTTTGAAATTTTTGCTGGCGGCCGCCAGCAAGCGCGCTACCGGTCGGTGCCTTATCGTCCGGAAAATTATAAGGCAGCCAAAAGTTACACTTTCTCAATAAGGTAAATGCACCCGGATTTCTGTCCCTGGCTTTTGAGACAGTCTCTTCCCTATGTATAAAATGGTAAATGAACCCGTTACGGATACAGGAGGTACTTTGCCCGGATGGCCTTAAACTGCTGCAATCCTGGTTCCCAGCTTTTCCTGATGTCTGCCTCTGATACTCCGGCTATGATCTGTTTTCTTAATTGATCGGTACCTATACGCAGATCGAAAGCCGATATATCCTGACCGGGTCTCCCCGGGGCAAAAAAACTGGCTTTATCCGGATAGGCGTTGTAGAGTTCGATCAACCACGATAGATTAATCTGCCGGCTTTTCCTGAGCTTGTTAACATCATACCTGCGAAGGTCGAGACCATAACAAACAGCGTTTTTGTGCCGTGGACTTTCACTCATCCCCGGAATACTTACCGGTTTGTATGAAAATGGATACTTGCCTTTTAATGCAGGCGCTCCCAGTATAGTAAACGGCATATAAGTTCCCCGGCCTTCGTTGATCGCGGTTCCTTCAAACATACACAAGCTGGGAAAAAGCATTACAGCCTGCTGCGTATTCAAATTGGGGGAGGGAGATACGGGAAGCACGTAAGGCATGTCGTGATTGTAGTTGGCAACTTTTATGATATTTATTTTACATGGCTTCTTAAGGTATCCTTCACCGTTAAGGTATTGTGCAAACTCTCCTATTGTCATGCCATGCGTCATCGGCGTATAGTGTATCCCGATAGAAGATTTAAATCTATCATCCGTCATTACCGGCCCGTCTACCACATATCCGTTAGGGTTAGGTCTGTCAAGAATGAGCAGTTCTTTATTATTTTCTGCACAGGCTTCCATTACATGCTGAAGCGTATTGATATTCGTATAATAGCGGCAGCCCACATCCTGAATGTCAAACACCACAATATCTATATCTGCCAGTTGTTCTTTTGTTGGCTTTTCGTTTCTGCCATATAAAGAGATAATCGGAATGCCGGTTTTTGCATCCTTTTCATCGCCCACCGCAGCCCCGTTACTGGCATTTCCTCTGAAACCATGCTCAGGTCCAAACACTTTTACGATTTTAATTCCAAGGCTGAACAAACTGTCTACGCTGCTTTTTTTGCCAATAATGGAACTCTGATTTGCCACCAGGCCAACCCGTTTCCCTTTTAGAAAAGGCAGGTATTTTTCCGTCTGGTCGGCCCCTGTAATAATTCCCCGCTTATCGGAAGTACTTTGTTTTGACGATGCAACTTGTGCATTACAATTAATATGGCAGATTGCCAGAAGTGTTAGAAAAAGCAACGAAGGAAATCTCATCATTTGTAGAAAGCTTTTAATTCCTGTTTATTATTTGAGTAACAACACTTGAACAAATCCGATACTCACCAGGGATAAAATTATAGGAATATTTTGCTTTACAGATGGTTTGTTGAAAACGTGTTTTCGGTGGCGGGTGAAAGCATTGACCACCGGCACGCTACCAGTCGGTGCCTCACCGGCAATAGCGGTAATTAAAAAAGCGGGACAACAATCCTATACAAGCATTTTATGATGCACTGCTTTTTCCAGTGCTGCTCTATGGCGGGAACGGGTAATATCAATCAATGCCTGCGCCCGCTGTTGCAAACCTATCCGCTAATGTCTACTTCAATGGCATTGTTGATGGCCGTTACCCGGTTTTGCCGGATAAACGGGAATATCGTTTACATAGTGTACAAACGTTTTGTGCCAGGTAAAATCCGGCGCCTGCAACTTTCTTGCACCAACTGTGTTCAATATTCATATTTTTGAAAAAATACCGCATCAATGCACCAAACACTGCCTTTTTTACTTGCTATTATAGTGCTGATAGTACTGCTTATTTTACTGGCTAAAAAAATAAAAGTTGCCTACCCTATATTATTGGTACTGGCCGGATTGCTCATCAGCAGCATACCCTCGGTTCCTAAAATAAAGCTCGACCCCGACTGGATCTTTTTCATCTTCCTCCCTCCCCTGTTGTTCGACGCCGCCTGGTCTATTTCGTATAAACAAATGAAAAAGATGTGGCGGGTTATTGGCAGCTTTTCGTTTTTGGTGGTCATTTTTACCGCCACATCGGTAGCCATTTTTGCCAATTATTTTATTCCCGGCTTTTCGCTGGCATTGGGCTTTTTGCTGGGTGGCATTGTATCGCCGCCCGATGCGGTGAGCGCGGGCGCCATCCTCAAATTTGTAAAAGTACCCCGCAGCACGGCTACTTTGCTAGAAGGTGAAAGTTTGTTCAACGATGCCTCGTCGCTCATCATTTTTCGCTTTGCCATGATTGCCGTGGGCACGGGGCAATTTATATGGAGCGATGCCATTGTAAACTTTAGCTGGATGGTAGCGGGTGGTGTAGGCATTGGCTTATTATTAGCCTGGCTAATGATGCAAGGCATGAAACGACTGCCCACCGATGCACCTTCCGACATTACCTTCACGTTGATAGCGCCCTATATTTTATATTGGGTGGCGGAGCAGTCGCACAGCTCGGGCGTAATGGCGGTGGTAAGCGGCGGATTGTATCTCGCCAATCACCGCATGCAATTTCTAAACAGCCAGAGCCGTGTGCGCGGATCTAGTTTTTGGGAGAGCTTTGTATTCATCCTCAACGGACTCGTGTTTTTTATTATCGGTTTCGATTTTCCGGAAATAGTGGGAGCATTAAACCACACAGGCATTCCCGTTAGTACCGGCATTTATTATGGCGTGTTGGTTACGGGTTTTATCATTCTCATCCGCATCATTTCCTCTTTTGCAGCTATGTTTGCCACCCTCATTTTCAGGCGCAGCATTGTGTCTACCGATTTTAGCTGGCGCCGCGCCTGGACAGTTCCCATTGTACTCGGCTGGACAGGCATGCGGGGCGTGGTATCGCTGGCGGCTGCTTTGTCAATACCCGTATTCCTCAACGACAACACGTTGTTTCCGCAAAGGGAGCTGATTTTGTTCATCAGCTTTATGGTCATCATCCTTACACTTTTTGTGCAAGGACTCACCCTGCCGCTGTTTTTAAAACGGGCGAAGCTGTACGATATGATGCCCGAGCGCGAAAGCGAAGAGCAGGCCAGCCTGCGACTGCGAAAAGAGATCTGGCAGTTTTCGCTCACCCATGTGCAGCAAAAGCATAGCGACAGAATTAACGGCAACGCCCACCTGGCAAAAACACTGGTGCACTGGCAGCAAAAGCTCGAAGCGGCAGACGATGAGCTGCTCCGCCACGATCATAAGGAAATTTATCTCCAGTTGCTCGAAGCGCAACGCCAGTTCCTGGTAGAAAAAAACAAAGACGAAACCCTCGACGAAGAGCTCGTGCGTAAACAGATATACCTGATAGACCTGGAAGAAGAAAGAGTGAAGGCCGTTTAGCGTTTGGAGTTTGGGGTTTATCGTTCGGAGTTTGGAGTTTGGGGTTTGGAGTTTGGGGTTTGTTCAAAACGATAAATTATAAATCTCTGTGCACCTCCATGTCTTCGTATCTCCGTGGTTTAAAACAAAACCTCACCTGGTGCCTCCACTATGCAAATAGTCTTCCGGTTGAGCTGCAAGCGGTGGGTTAATCTGTTCTAAGTTTGAATGAAAAGGCGGTAGCGTGACTGAATATTAGCGGATAGGAATATCTTTTGCTCTCCAAGCAAACAATACCGTGCAGAGTAAAGGTACACCGCACGGTATTGTTGTTAGAAAATAGCTGTTCAGGAAAAATAAAGGTTATTTGCTAATTGTAAAAACTCCATAATCCGCAGTGTTTGTCAAATTCTTAAAAGTGCCACTGATCGTATTTTTATCACTTGACAGCTTTCCTTCCAATAAATAGTAGCTGCTATTTTCTGTATAAAATACGGATACAGCAACACTATCACAGGTATTTTTATACCCACCAAAGGTCAACGCTTCACCTTCCTGTTGCAAACGTCCTACCACAAAATTGTTTTCTTTAAACTCATACACAGTAGTGGTGGTGGCGCCAGTTGATGCTACACTGGTTCCGGAATAAGTGCCTTTCTTTCTCCGCGGCGTCTCCTAGCGATGCTCTGCGCCGAGCAAGGGACGCTGCGGTTTACCCAATCTCCATCTCAGCCCATCTACCGCAGAGTCCTGCCAACACACAAGGCTCGGTGGAGAGACTCTGCGAGGAAGGAAATCTACATCTTACTAAGATAGTTATTTAGTTTGGAGGTCGATATTAATCGCATTTCAGCCGGAGTGCCGCAAAGTCCAGCTAACGCATATAGCTTGGAGGAGAGACTCTGCGAGGAAAGAGAGCTTTGCCAATACTCAGGAGTGGGAGGAGAGACGCTGCGGGAACAAAAGGCTCTGTCTAAGAACCAACTTCCATTGAGGGGTAAAAGAAAACAACACGGCCGTACTCTTCCTACCTACAATACAGCTAAATACTTCTCAGACAATTTTTTATCAAACGATGTATTAACCATTTGTAGATATATCATACGAATTCTTGAATCGTTTAAGTCATAATAGTTCTGAACTTTCTTCTTATTTAGCAAAAGATGATGCATAGTGGTTCTAATTATAATGCCTTGCATATCGTAAAGAGTCGTTGTTTCTAAATAACGCACGTCTTCATAATCCACAGGTCCCGAATACTGGTAGAAATTTAAAACTTTCTTCCATCCACTAACACTGCACCAGTTATTTGTTTTTTGAAGGGTAATAAGATTTTGCGTATACTTAAAGCTAGGCACTCTATCATCGAGATCCTTAACTTGCCCTAACGATTTCCAAGCATTTTTGCCCTTTACATTAGGAATCTTATTTAAAGGTACAGGACCAAATAGCCTTTCTGTATTTTTTATTTCTTGCACTGTAATGATTTCGTTGCTGGTCTTAACCCAACTTGATATCAAGTAAATAACTAGTCCACTAAATGGATCAATATCTGTAAAATCGTTTATGTAACAATAATAATAACCAAGTTGAAAATCAAGAGGAACTGCGTAAAATCTTCCTGAATTATTTATTTTCATGCTTATTGAAATTTAAATACTTTTTGCCAATCCTTAACATTTTTGTTTAGCCATCTTTCAGCAACCTTCAAATAAACTTCATTAACTATTGCAGCATTTTATTTGCCAAAGCGGGAGAAAACCCTTTGTCTTTTCTTTCTCCGCACTGTCTCCTCGTACGATGCTCTGCGCCGAGCAAGGAACGTTGCGGGTTTACGCAATCTCCATCTCATCCCATATACCGCAGAGTCCTGCCAACGCGCATGGCCTGGAGGAGAGACTCTGCGAGGAAGGAAAACAAAGACGAAACCCTCGACGAAGAGCTCGTGCGTAAGCAGATATACCTGATAGACCTGGAAGAAGAAAGAGTGAAGGCGGTTTAGCGTTTGGAGTTTTGCGCAGAGTCCAGCTAACGCATATACCTTGGAGGAGAGACTCTGCGAGGAAGGAATATTTCTACCTTTTCCTACGTCAAGTGCGTCTCGAACAAATTTAATTTTAGAAGCAGACCTAGGAAATGATAGAGTTTTTAATCCTCTATATATACTCTTTATTAAAGCAGGGCCTTCTAACAAAGACACTACTTCTAAAGTAGGGTAGGGCTAAATTATCAGCAAACTTATTAAAGGTCTTATTTTGCATCAATCGGGTTGGAGCCGTTGGCGTAGCATCTTCGTTGTAACCATTGTTTCGCAGATAATTCTGAAACATAATCTCCGCCTTCTGTTTATCATTCGCCCGATAAGTATAGTCCGGCGCTGGTGCAAGGAAGAGGTTCGGAGGAGAAATCGGTCCTTGAGAAGCATTGTTAAATATATTCATCTTCTGCTCATAGGCATTCTGCACAGCTTCCCTGGTTTTTATAGCCATCTCAAGCTGCCTTGCCTGGAAAGCTCTGACTTCATCTATATTTTCTAATCCATCAAGATCGCTGTTGCGGATTGGACTATTACTTGCAAACTGATAAGGAGTTAGTGCGGGGTAACTCTTCGTCAGCGGGTCAACACCGAGGAACCTACCCGCCCTCGGGTCGTATACGCGGTTGCCATAGTCCAGTGCATTATACGGTCCAAACATTCGCGAAAAAAACATTTTTTTAGTTCCATTTTTGTCGGATATGACTGTTAGAAAATATAATTTCCACCAAAAAAATCAAAATTAAAATGTGAATAAAAACGTTAGCTGTCAGTGGTTGTAATAAAGACGTCAACCAAAAAGGGAAAGCATATGCCGCGTAAAAAATTGTATATAATCCAAAAGTTAAGAATATTCTTTTCATAATACTCTCGAACTCCAGAAACGGACTCACAACTTTTATCACAAAGTAACTACACAATAATATTAACCCATCTTTCCAATTAAGGATACAAATTAAACTAGCATTAGGAGATGTTTTTTCAAAAAAGCATATTATGCTTTTGTATAGTACGCATAATAGCAATAAAACTAACATAGGAACAAATGTCACAATACAATATTGATGAGCCTTTTTCATTTCATTAACCCTTTGTTATTTATTGTCCTAATTTATCTTTGTAGGTATTTATAAAGTTTTGAGTGTTCCTTTCTCCGTAGGTATTATTAAGGTATTGTATGGCCGATTTAAACTCCGAGGTTTGCGAAGATTCTAAGAAGTTATTTTTCTTTCTCCGCGGTGTCTCCTAGTGCGATGCTCTCCGCCGAGCAAGGGACGCTGCGGGTTTACGCAATCTCCATCTCAGCCCATATACCGCAGAGTCCTGCCAACGCACAAGGCTCGGTGGAGAGACTCTGCGGAGAAGAAAATTCCAAGATAGGAATTAACTCATCTCTGGCAATACCGCAGAGTCCTGCCAACACACAAGGCTCGGTGGAGAAACTCTGCGAGGAAGGAAAAAGCGTCATCAGTATATTTTCTGGTTCTTTCTCCGCGGCGTCTCCTAGTGCGATGCTCTGCGCCGAGCAAGGGACGCTGCGGGTTTACCCAATCCATCTCAGCCCATATACCGCAGAGTCAAGCTAATGCGCGGGGCTTTGCATTGAGACTCCGCGGAGAAGGGAACTCTGCGAGGAAGGAAATCCGACTAATCTATTACTACTTCGTGCAAAACCAGATGTTGATCCTTTCAATAATTGTCCTAAACCAATAAGGCTTTTTTTTCTCCGCGGTGTCTCCTAGTGCGATGCTCTGCGCCGAGCAAGGGGCGCTGCGGGTTTACGCAATCTCCATCTCATCCCATATACCGCAAAGTCCTGCTAACGCACAAGTCTCGGAGGAGAGACTCTGCGAAGAAGGAAACACCCATTTATTTATTTTACTATTCCTGCACCACCCCGGCTGTTGGCACGCCCACTCACAACGCCTTATCCTGCATACCAACAACAGCAGTGTTACTAAACACCAACGAGGGCGGAAATATTTTCCGGATTTCCGGACAGTATATTACAGACGGGGTATGGAGGTTCCACGGCTTTGGCTAAACAAATAAATTTGAAAATTCAATCGGGTCATCTTGAAATTGCCAATCAAAAAAGACAAGCCCTTTGCCTATGATTTCATTCTTATTTTTTCCATAAAAATTTTCTATTTTTTGCCTCAAAACTGCCAATACAGCCTCTTTATCAAACTCTTTAATGCATGCTATATGAGGATAGAAAAATAGGTTTTCGTTTCCTTCAGAAAATATTTTTTCAAAATATATTTTTATTCCAGATGGCGTTCCAACCAAAATCGAAAAATAATCCAATTCACTCAATTCCATCTGCTCAATGTTTGTAGTTTCAAAAGTAAAATAAATAGTAATCGACCAGCATGAATCGGAGTCAGTACGACCTACATTATGCTTTTCGACATAAAAATCGACAACATTGACTTTATACTTCATAATATACCTATTTTAATTTACTGCTTTGGCGATATTCTTTCAGCCTTATAATCGAATTTCGCATCGCTGTCAATATGAACGTTTGAAATACTTTTTTTCTTTGTTTCTGATTTCGTTGTCCAAGAAACTTCGGAGGAAGTCCTTTGCATTAGGTTGGCCTGTATTTTACCTTTCGCTACCCCAGCATTCTTAGCGTCGGGAGGTCGAAAAAGCTTACTTCTCCGCAGTGTCTCCTCGTGCGCTGCCCTATGCGCAAGCAAGGGACGCTGCGGGTTCTTTCTCCGCGGTGTCTCCTAGTGCGATGCTCTGCGCCGAGCAAGGGACGCTGCGGGTTTACGCGATCTCCATCTCAGCCCATATACCGCAGAGTCCAGCTAACGCGCGGGGCGCTGCATTGAGTCTCCGCGGAGAACTAAAAGAAAATAATTTTTCTATCTATAACCGGAAACTAATGTAGTCTTCTGAATAACCTTTCTTGTCATAAATAAACCCAATACCAACACCTTCTCTATGTAAACTTAAATATCTTCTTTGCAGAATTTCAAAAACATTATGTCGAGAAGCATCACTGGTTAACTGATCTAACCCATATTCTTCAAAATAGTAACAATTATCACTCGCCATTTGAATGGTGCAATTAATCGCCTCACCATATTTATTTTCGACATTCAAGATAATTACTCCATTGCTCTCAAATAGGTCGAGAAGATTATTTTCGGAAACTTGAGAGATATCTCCTTCATTATTGATATAATTATAAAGCAATCCATTCCCCTCCCTGTATGGAAAGAATTCAGTTTTTAAAAAAGTTAACCAATTGCCAAAAGATAGTTTGCTAGTTTCAGTAATGATTTTTGCGTATCCTAATCCCATACTAATCAAATTTAGGCATAACAATAACGTTTTCTTTACCCAGTTTTTTTTCTGTTAACTCAATCAAATTTTTAGGTGAATTTGCATCTAAAAACGCTTGGGCTTTCTTTCTCCGCGGTGTCTCCTAGTGCGTTGCCCTGTGCCGAGCAAGGGACGCTGCGGGTTTAAGCAATCTCCATCTCAGCCCATATACCGCAGAGTCCTGCCAACGCACAAGGCTTTGCATTGAGACTCCGCGGAGAAGGAATCCAGCCACTTATCAAAATAGCGGGTGCCTTCTAAGCTTTATGCTTGTTATCGGTTAACAGCTTCCCTGCCCAGCTCCGGTTGTTGGTACGCTCACTCACAACGCCCACCCTACGTACCAACAACAGCAAACACCAACAGGAGCAGAACGTAACCGCATTTCAACCCATATGCCGCAGAGTCCTGCCAACACACACGGCTTTGAGGAGAGACGCTGCGGAGAAGGGAAACACTTTTATTTAATTCTCCACAATTTTTTTTCAACAAAAATCTTTGCAATTTTATGCTGCAAATCATTCAATGGAAGTATTTCATAATTTTTATCACGCAGATAATTTAAAAAGCAGTCTTCAATAGTTCGGTTTTTTTTACAAAAAATGAGTAATAACTCGGCCATAACCATTCACCGTCAGAAAGTAACATATACGGCCCTATGTATCGGTCATCGTCGAACAGCCCCCACGTTTTAGATAAAATCAAAGTAGAGTTATCTAAATAATATACAATCGTATCAACTTCCTTCTTATCAATTTCTATGAAATTCTTACAACTTTGGGGTAAGCTGTTAGTAAAAATTGTATCGTATTGATTTTTAAAGCCAATTAGTTTCATACTAACTATATTATTCAAACAACTTAACCATTCACCATTATCTACCATTAGTTTACCTTTTGGCAAAAATCCCTTTCCATCCGCTACCCACATTGTATTTGTTGGTGCCATGACTTTTGCTTTTGCCAGTCTTTCTTTTCTTTCTCCGCGGTGTCTCCTAGCGTGATGCTCTGCGCCGAGCAAGGGACGCTGCGGGTTTACGCAATCTCCATCTCAGCCCATATACCGCAGAGTCCTGCTAACGCACAAGTCCCGGTGGAGAGACTCTGCGAGGAAGGAAAGCATTGACCTTACTCTCGGGACGCGCCTCCACGGAGAAGGAGGTAACGCAACCGCACCGGTTAGCTCAGCTCTTTGCCCGTGCGGCAGACCGGCGCTAGAAGAAGTTGGATTAGGGAAGTGCCTCCCATCCACTTTCCGGCACTAGAACTGTACTGTCTGGCGGAGCTACACTTAATACTAATTTATATATTGATGGATCACTTTCCAAAAATTTTACAATCAGCCTGTCGCCAACTTTCTTTCCAGGCCATTCATATGCACCCGTCGATCCCTCAAAGTCTTTTCGATTTACCTTGAAAACAAAATTAAAAGAACGTGGTCCATCTGAAGGATTAAAAAAATCTTTTATTCTAGCGATAGTATATCTGACTTTACCATGCTTCAATTTATTAGGGTTAATGTAGAACTGCGTGATTAGTATCCAGATAAGGGAACTAATCATGCCCAATGCTACTATCTTAAAAATTAAATTAGTCCTTTTTTTCATTGGCCAGGTCTTTAGTTGCTTTAGCTGCCGCTTTTCCTGTTAAACTTGATGGAACAGATATCATATAGTTTAACAAACCATATTGACCCAACTGTTTTTCTTTCTCCGCGGCGTCTCCTAGTGCGATGCCCTGTGCCGCAGCAAGGGACGCTGCGGGTTTCCCAATCTCCATCTCAGCCCATATACCGCAGAGTCCTACCAACGCACAAGGCTGTGCATTGAGACTCTGCGGAGAAGGAAAGCTTACTTGCGTGACGCCTTCGCGAACTTTAAACCCACCTGAAACCATATTGTCAGTCCAACCAAAGAATACGCCTTTCTTTCTCCGCGGTGTCTCCTCGTGCGATGCCCTGTGCCGAGCAAGGAACGCTGCGGGTTTACGCAATCTCCATCTCAGCCCATATACCGCAGAGTCCTGCCAACGCGCATGGTCTGGAGGAGAGACTCTGCGAGGAAGGAAAACAGTAATTCTTATTTACAATTTTCCTCCAAGTAAGAAATAGCGTCTTTACTTCCTAAAAATTTCGCAGTGTTAAAATCATCACAAGCTTCCATTTTGTTGTTCATTTCAAGGTGAATTAAAGCTCTGATAAAATATGATTCTGACAATTCATAATTTTCGGAAATACACAGATTCATATAATCAAGAGCTAAATCTAAATTACCTGTATTTAGTAATGTAATAGCAAAATTGAAATATATCTCTTGTGCGGCTACATCATATTTAACATTATTATTTTGTTTAGACGAAAATTTGTCACTATTATCAATAATTATTCTATTGCTTTCCGCTGATTTCAAAATGAGGGTTCTTTTGAACCGCCTTAAAGCTTCTTTGTACATTTCCAAGTCATAGCAAGCAAGAGCCGATTTAAAATACGCATATTTATTTGTGGAATCAATCAAAATTACCTTGTCAAAATCTCGTAAAGCCAACAATTTTGTTGAATCATCTGCAAGATAAATATCGCCCCTAATTAAATAAGCATCTACACACAACGAATCACGAATTAAAGTTTCACTAGCATACTTTTTTATTATACTTAAATCAACATTATGCGCCATTGCTTCGTTCATGCTTTTATATTTTTCATTGAAAATAGAACATGCATCTTTACCTCGAAATAAATTACACCCCATCAAAAAACCAATACAATAAATAAGTATATAAACATTTACACAATAGGTTTTAATCAACCTTATTTTGGAATTTTGGCTCTTTACTGTTATCTTGTTTTTCAGAATCATTTTATCTTGTCGATTTTATAATTGCCCCAAAGCGTTTTACCAACCTTCTGTAACTTTTCGTTACCACTATCTGCTCCATAAAGTAAAAAATTTGCAAGAGACGATAAATCACGATTATTTCGAAACTCAGTAGGAATCGTATTATCAAGTATTCCATCGCTTCTTTCTCCGTAGTGTCTCCTAGAGGGATGCTTTGCGCGCAAGCAAGGGACACTGCGATTTACGTAATCACCCTTGCTGAGTCGAATCTAAATTTTGCCCTGCTTCGGTTGTTGGTACGCCCGCTCACAACGCCTTCCCTGCATACCAACAACGGCAACGCTACTTGAACACCAACGGGGCGAAACTAAATGGCTTCGCATTCTATCCTTAAGTCCTCGATTATTTCTTTTAATGAGGCTTTACCATTATAGAATTGAAAAACTTTAACAAGCTCGCCCAAAGACTCTCCTCGCCATGCATCTTTTGAGTAATCAATTTGTGATAAAAACAACTCTATTTTGCTTTTAGTTGTTTCGCTACCTATAAAATTATGCACAGCCAATTCGTAGTCCTCAAGCTTTATGATTGTATCTGGCCAATCATTAATGGCTGATAATAATATATCAACCGCGTTCCTTAAATTGTCATGAAGAGTTTCTAATTCTTGAAGTCTCTGTAACTGACTTATTTCTAACCCTTTTATCATTCCATTTTTTTAAAAGACTTTTGATGCCAATAATTGCATTTAGTTTTAACATCAAAAACTTCCCGCGTTGAGTTGTTTTTAAAATAGTGGATTTCAATTTTATTAGCACCTTAAACACCCGCTTCATAAAACGGTTCCGTTATTTGGCTGCGTACAGGCAGAGGTTACTTTAGAATATTTTTTAGTTTCGATGTAGACAAAGTAACTAAATTTCAGCCGGATTACCGCAGAGTTAGCTAACGCGCAAGGCTGTGCATTGAGACTCTGCGGAGAAGTAGATTACCTAAAGGGTATGCCGCCAACGGCAAATTCAAGCCCGACGGTGATCATGTGCTGACCGAGGTTGGGCTCAACAAACGGTGTGGCGAGAGCTGAGCGGTACCGGTAGTTGTACTGGGGTGTAACCTCCGTCTGCCTGTGCCAGCCAGGCGAGTCTTTCCGTCGAAAGCATTTTTTCCAGGTCTGGAAAAAACCTTTCTTCAAAACGAATATGGCTGTCCAATGCTTCGTCAATACGCTGAGATGCGCCGGCACAAAAGGCTCCAGGCTTGCTATAGTTTTCACCAACTGCTCTATGTGTTTATGATCTGCAATGCACGATCAACCAAATCGTTCTGCATCGCGGCAAACGGCAGCGTCTCTTCCTACCCGCAAATGCTTTAGAGGTTTCTCTCCCTAAATTGGTAAATTTGTCCTAACCGGTTTAATATGAATTTAGATCCGCTATTATTTATTCGGTACGTAAAGCTTTGACTGGACTGGCAATGGCTGCTTTAATTGCCTGGAAACCCACCGTTGTTATTGCAACGCCAACGGCTATCATACCGGCAAGCGCAAATATCCACCAGCTTAAAGGAGTACGATAGGCAAAATTTTCGAGCCATTTGTTGGTTGCCAGCCAGGCAAAGGGAAGCGATACAACAGCCGATATCACCACTAATTTTAAAAACCCTTTGGTAAATAAGGTGATTATTTGCAAAACAGAAGCGCCCAGCACTTTTCTTACTCCTATCTCTTTAATACGTTGTTGGGTTGCAAGGTGTGTAAGCCCAAACAAACCCAAACAGCAAAGTATAAACGCCAGCAGCGATGCAAAGTTCACTACTTTTTGCCAGCGACGCTCCTGTAAATATTCGCTGGCATTTTTTTCATCTACAAAATTGTAGGTATACACGGCGGTTGGCATAATGGCTTTAAAACTTTTTTCCAGTGCAGCCATTGCTTTTTGCTGGTTTACTTTTTCAAATTTCACCCATATGCGCGCGCCCTGGTATGCATCTTCATGTCCGTGAAGCATCATTGGCTTTATCGATTCCCGCAATGGACGATAATGATAATCTTTAAAAACGCCTACAATAGTTTTATACAC
Source organism: Agriterribacter sp. (assembly GCA_051958655.1). Classification (GTDB taxonomy): domain Bacteria; phylum Bacteroidota; class Bacteroidia; order Chitinophagales; family Chitinophagaceae; genus Agriterribacter. Next base: position 23,358 of record JBQCFW010000116.1, read on the forward strand.
ACTGTCGTATCCGCGGTCGATAAAAACAGTTTGACCAATGGGGCTGCTCATACCCGAAGCTTTTACAAAAGCCTCGTTTACCAGCGCTTCATTTTTGGAGATGTTATGATTTGCATCCAGGTTGCGACCGGCAAGCAAAGGAATTGTCATCACATTTAAAAATTGTTCGTCGACGGCTTTGTTGAAAGTGGAAAATTTTCGTCCGTTCACCTGCAGGTCTTCAAACTCACCCTGGTTGCCAAATGATACAGAGGAGATGGAAGCATCTTTATTCAACTCGTTTTTTATAAACCCAAGAATCGGCGCATAATCACCCCTTGCTCCGCCAACTTCGGTGGTAATGATGTGCGAAGGGTTATAACCCAGGTTTTTTGTGCGGATAAAGTTCATTTGACTATAATAAACAATAGCACCCGCCACCAGGAATATGGCTAACGAGAACTGCAATACCACCAGGCTGTGCCCGAATAAGTTCCGGTTGCTCAGCTTTTGTTTGTTGTATAAAACTTTCACAGCTTCAAAACGCGACAAAATAAATGCCGGGTATAAACCGGTGAGCAATACAATCGTTAGCAACAATACAGCAAAATATAAAACGAGGGTACCATCAAATGCCTCATTCAATGTAAGTTGCTTACCTGTTACATTGTTAAATACCGGTAACAGAAAACTCCCCAGCAAGATGGAAGCAACAAAGGAAATACAACAGAGAATGGCTGATTCAAAAAGGAATTGAAAAATGATCTGGATGCTGTTGCTGCCTGCTATTTTCCGAATGCCTATTTCTTTCGTCCTCCTGAGCGAACCGGCAATACTAATGTTGATGAAATTGATGGCGGCCATCAGCAAAATAAAAATGGCGATTCCCATAAACACATAACTATAAACCGGGCTGGCTACATTTACAATGCCCCCTTCGTTCCACCCTGTTGTGGTAAGCTTCGTATTAAAATGTACATCTGTCATTGGTTGAAGTCCATACCTAGTTTTGGGATCGAACTTCATCCAGTTGTATTCGGGATTTATCAATTGCGGCGCTGCATGCTTATCATAGATGGCGTTAAATTTCTCTTTTACTTTTTCAAGGTCGGCACCGGCATGCATCACCACAAAAGTGCCCAGCCAGGCACCCAACCAATTGTCGTTTTGAAAAGAAAGCTCCATAAAGCTGAAGGTCATCAGCGCATCAAATTGCAGAGAGGAATTACCAGGAGGATCTTTTACCACGGCAGTTACCACCAAAGGTTTTTGCAGCTTGTCAAAGGAAGGATCTGCATCTTGCGTAAACACCTTTCCTACCACATCAATGCTGTTGAAAAATTTTCTGGCAGTGCTTTCTGTAATCACAATCGAATTGATCTCATTAAGCACGCCGGCAGGATTTCCGCGCAGGAACTGAAATGTAAACACTTCAAAAAAAGAGCTGTCTACCCAAAGCGGTTTTATATTCATGGTTTTATTGCCATACACCAACGTAGTGCTGATATCGCCGCCCAGCACGCGCGTCATTTCCTTTACTTCGGGTACGCCTGCTTTAAAAGCCGGGCCATGCACATGCCCGGTGTTGCCAACGGTGTTGCGTTCGCCTTTTTCGTTGAGTTGACTGGAAGTAATCCTGAATAAATAAGGGTTGTTTTTATGAAAACCATCAAAGCTGTGCTCGTCTTTCCAGTATAAAACTGCCAGAAGTGTGCAGGTAATGCCAATAGCCAGTCCTGTGGCATTAATGGTGGAATATAGCTTGTGCCGGAACAAGTGGCGCCAGGCAGTTTTAAAATAGTTTTTCAGCATTTGCGGGAACCGGTTTTATGGCGGAATACTTTCTGCAACCAAAAGAAAGCCAGCCGATCCGCACAAAAGAAGTAAAAAATATGCCCGTTTGCAACCAATTGATAAAGAACTGCTTGAAAAGATGCAAGCCGGGTAGCTGTTCGATTTTGATACAGCCGTTGTATGGTTTTGATAGTAACCCGCAGAAATTTTCTCAAGCAGCTTCTTAATGCTTAGCCGTTTAGCCGCGGTGCGTTGTGGTAACTTTCACCCCTGCCGGTTTTGGTATCCAATATTATTTTAAAGGTGACGCCACTTACCTGACCGGAATTTTCCTCATAAAACGGCCAGCTTTCACTGATGCGTGTGGTAACACTCGAAGGAACAGGCTGCCTTCGTTGCGCCAATAATTGAATGGCGGCAGCCCTTTCTGCATTGTCGGTAATCTCCTCAAATTTTCCCCAGGCTATTACGCTTTGCCAGTTAGCCATATCTGAATAGTCGTCTATTTCAAAACACACAGCGGGATTGGAGCGCATTGCTTCCAGTTTTACGCCTTCGTAGGTGTGAGCATAAATACAATTGTCTTTATATACATAACTTATCGGCACAACGTATACCATATTGCGAACGAAGCAACCAATTCTTCCCACCAGCTGCCGCGTAAAAAGTTCTTCTATCTGCGTATCTGTTAAATTTACAATCATGCACCGAAGGTATATCCCACCTGTTCTTAAATACCTGATTGCTGTCACGCTTCTAACTGAACATTGTCAATCTTCCTTTCTTCGGTACAAGGCAATTATGCCTGCGGTTTATGATGCAGCTTTCTGAAGTGAAGCCGCGATCTTCGTCTCCATTTCAATAGCCATTTCACCCTGAAGTAATCATAGAAAATAGCTATGATCAATATGAGAGCAGGAATAAAAAACACATAATACCTGATAAAGGTGAACAGGTAGCTGCCTGCAAATCCGCCAAGGAGAAAAGAGGTAATGATCATGATCCTGAGCGAAATCCTCTTTCTCAATTCAGGTTTGGCAGCAGCGCCTGATAACGATATAAACGATAAATCGATGCCCAGATCGGTAACAACTCCTGTTAAATGAGTGGTTCGCACAACCGATCCCGAAACCATAGACACCAGCGCGTTTTGCAAACCCATTGCAAAGAGCAGGCTTCCGGCAAACAATTCCATTTTTGCCACCGAGCCGTCGTATCTGTTACCGTATACAGCCACTCCGCATAAAATTAAAATCTCGGCGAGCAACGGTAATGTATAAGCGTGGAATTTGTTTCGCCCTACCCATTGGGTATACAGGCTGGATAAAAAAGCTCCCAACAAAAAAATTATCAACCACAAGGCCACAATGCCGGCAGCATGAAAATCGCCTTTTGCAAGCCGCACCGCGAGCAAAGCGGCATGCCCTGTTACATTGGTGGTTAGTACCATAAAGGCAAGAAATCCCGCGCCGTTCACAATGCCTGCTGTAAAACACAGTAATGTTGCCAACCGGAGATTGTGCAGATAAGTCCGTTTAGAACCAAGATGACGAAACATAATGTAGATAACGCAATATCCTGTAATAATAAGCAAAACGACCATTGCCGGCTTTTATTTTTTGGCATTGGGCAAACTACATACCGGCAAGCCCGGACTGAACTTATCACAATAAAGCAAAAGCCTGAATATGATTTTCTTCCTTTTGTAAGGAAGTTTCCAGCGCATACAGGGTGAATCACGCCAACATCCTGCCTGTTAACGAATCATATACCAAAGAATGTCTCAACATAGCCCAGATGGCCCGCTTGTTGTACGCTGTTTGTAGTCACCAGGTAAAATAACGTTTACTCACCCTGCATGATAAAACCACGCTTTATGAAAAAGTCAAATCAACCGGCAGCGAATAGTCAAAGGAATGATTACAGCGATCGAAGACATTTTATTCTTAAAGGATTAAAAATTACCCTGGTATCGGGTGCAGCGGCAACGGGATTGCTGACAGCCTGTAAAGAAAAAAAAGATGATGAAGAAAAAAAAGTTTCGCCACCGGAAGACCTGATGCAGGAGCACGGCTTGTTAAACCGGATACTGCTGATATACGATCACTGCAGGCTTCAATTAACCAATCAACAAGCATTTCCAATAGAAACGCTGGCGGGCGCCGCAGGCATTATCCGAACTTTTGTGGAAGACTACCATGAAAAGCAGGAGGAAGATTATTTGTTCCCGCGATTTAAGAAGGCGCACCAGTTGGAAGACCTGGTAAACATTTTATTGGCCCAGCACCAGGCGGGCAGACGGCTAACCGATCAAATCATTCACTTATGCCAGTCTGCTTCGGCTACCGACAGCGAAAAACAGCAACTGGCAGTAGCGCTTGGCACTTTCAACTCCATGTACCGTCCGCACGAAGCCAGGGAAGACACCGTGCTTTTTCCTGCGTTCCGCAAAATTGTGTCTCAACATGAATACGACTCGCTGGGTGAAGAATTTGAAGAAAATGAACACAAACGTTTTGGAAAAGATGGGTTTGATGGCATGGTAAATAAGGTGGCCGATATTGAGAAACGCTTAGGCATATTTGAATTGTCGCAGTTTACACCGGCTGTCTGAACAAACTAAGTTGAAATCTCCGCTTCAGAATGCAAGAGGGATCGGCAAAGCCAATCCCTCTCATAAACACTTACGCGTGAGTGTTAGTAATCCATCCGGTCATACGAACGTTACTGTATAAAATTGATCGCACGTTGTTTCCTTATTATTTTTTCGCGATCTCTGCTGCATACTTTTGTATTTTACGGATGCCTTCAGCAATCTGCTCCATATCTTTTTTAGTGCCCAGCAGCATATTTTGAAACAGCCAGACAGACTGCTCGGAGGTCAACGCATCATTTTGCGGACACTGGTTGCGTTCCAGCCATTCCTTCATGGTTTTTTCGCCGTAAATTTTCAGGTAATGCTTATTGCTGGCCAAGCCTGTTACATAACTGTCTTTATTCATCTGCCCATATCCAACCGAATTGGGAACGCCTTCGGCAGATAAGGCTTCAAGAAACTTCGACCGATCCAAACCTGCAAAATGGTTTTTGTCGTAACGGAACATATACAAATGGTAGGCACTCCTGGTAGTGCCGGGATACAATTTAGCCGGCGTTATCCCGGGAATGTCTTTCAGCAACTGGCTCAGGTACTGTGCATTTTCCCAACGGCGATTGCTTTGTGCAACAACGCGGGTCATTTGTGACAGCAGCAAACTTCCCTGGAGCTCAGTCAGTCGCAGGTTAGTACCCCTGGTGCCTACGCCCGGTGTGTATGCGGTAGATTTTCCGCCCTGCCCCTGGTTATGAAAGGTATAACAGGTGCGGATAAACGCTTCATCATTGCTGGTAATAGCACCCCCTTCGGCGCAATTGAGATTTTTGGATGACTGAAAGCTGAAGGCGCCTGCCAGTCCAAAGTTTCCAACTTTCTTTCCTTTCCATTCTGCAAGATGTGCCTGGCAGGCATCTTCAATAACGGGGATTTTATTTTTACTGCCCAATGCCATAAATGCATCAAGGTCAACCGGCGAGCCACCAATATGCACCGGCATAATTACGCGCGTTTGTGGAGTAATGGCAGCCTGCACTTTAGTAGCATCGATCTGAAAACTTTCCGGGTCGGTATCGATCAGAACCGGTAAAGCATAATTCAATACAACCACATTATATGTTGCAACAAATGTGTATACAGGAATAATTACTTCGTCTCCGGGCCCTATATCTAACGCGCCGAGGATGGTGGAAAGCGCACTGGTGCCGCTCGATACACCCAGGCTGTGCTTTGCCCCCAAGAGCTTGCTGTATTCCGTTTCAAACTTTGCCATTACTCCCCCGTTCAACCTGCCCCATGCTTTGCTTTTCAGTACTTCTGTAAGTCCTTTCTCTTCTGTAGCATCAAAAACAGGCCAGCTTGCAAATGGTGTAGCGTGGGCTTTGGGGCCTCCTAAAATGGCTGGTTTTGTGTTGACGGTTCCGGCCGAAACTATTTGCGGCATCCCGATTGCCAGCCCGGTTCCGGCAATGGCGATGTTGTTAAGGAACTTACGGCGGTTGATTGAATGGTTCATGGCGGAGATTTTGATGATGTAATAAAACTGTTTTGTTTTTAATTTTTTATGGCTGAGCCTGGGTATACAATGGATATTTGCTTTGAACTTTTTGTTCCATCCATTGAATATCGGTGTCAATGGTTTTGATTTCGGCGGTATATTTTCCAGGAAAGTTAGCGGCAAGATCTTCGCGGATCTTTTTTAAATGCTGTATAAAGGCAGCTACGGGCATAAAGCTATGCTTCATTCGCAATAAATCCTGGAAGGTACTGCGGGCAGTATTGAAGCCGCAGTTGTGAACGGCCTTGCTCAGTAAAAATCCGTAATAAATGTCTACAACATTTTTCAGCGTTTGTGCCTGCGCGGGAGTTGAACTTAAATGTAAGATCGCCTGCCCAATAGAGGCTTCAGGATCGTACTGTTCAGGATCGAGCGTATAGTCTGCAATCGTATACAGGGGAATGCGGTTGAGCTGGCTTTGCGTTCTCATTGGGTTCGACATATACCCATCGCAGAACTGAGCAAGTCCTTTGTCGCGAAGAGTAACAGGTCCAAGATGCATGGACTGCGAACCATCGTTCACAGGAAAATTATCCCAGATGATCAAACGATGTCCGATCAGCGATTTAAACTCTTTTGCTTTTGCTTCGGTAATGGGACCGCATACAAAATCGCCCGTCCAAAAGCAGTACACGTCTTTATCCAGCTCTTTTGCCAGCGTTCGCAGGTAGGCGGCGTTATCATCAATTCCCTTCACATCGTAGGAACTGGCATAGATATTGGGGCAAAACAGCATTTGCGCTTTGGGATTGATTTTCCGCAAACGCTTCAGCAGCGTATTCACCATTCTTGCCTGTCCGCCTGCATCCAGCCCTTTGGATATATCGTCGAGGCACACACTAAACCAGTTTACACCCAAACCGGCCATCCACTTGTAATGCTGCCACAGATCTTCCTGGTCTTTTTTACTGTTATAATCAAAATGCCTTGCGGAAAAGAGATTAGGGTTGAGCGCAAAGCAAAACTCAATGTCATTTTGCTTACATGCCTGCACTATAGTTTCGTATTTCTTTTTAAAATCTTCCGAAAAAGGTTTCCACCATTCGTTGCTGTTTGGATAATCGAACATGCTGGTGTAACAGTTCATGAAAAAGTTCATGTTAAACTGTTTCAGGTAGGGAATTTCTTCCAACGTTTGTTCAGGCGTCCAGTTCCAGCCCTTTGTGCCGCGCAGTTTAAACCCGTTCTTACTAAGCGGAGGTAATGCTTTTTTTTCTTTGGGAAGCCTTACATAAAAGTTGCTGTATATATCAGATGCGGATGATGCAAGCTCAAAATTCTTTTCACCCACCCCTACCCTGCTGAGCATAAACCACGGTGGAGTATTAACAGATCCTTCGGCAACCATGTTCTGAATGCGGATGCGGTTTGTTCCTTTTTGCAACACATCTTTCGGTATAGCATAGGCGCGCACAGTCCATGCATCATTTTTGAATCCGCTGTTTCCCGAAAACAATATTTTATCATTCACAGTAATCTGTATTGCGCAATCCGGCAAATTGCCGTCGTGATACCTGCCATTGATTTTTAAAAAAGGCTCCCGGGGCAATTCCTGCAATTCAAATACGGCTTGTACCAATGCCTTGCTTCCGTTAGATGCTGCATAGATGACATTTACTTCATCCTGGTCAAAAAAAGAAGTTACCGCTCCGTCAAATCCTCCTCCTTTCAGATCTTTTCCCGTTAACAATACCGGCGGTTGCTGTCCGTAAACAAATGTTGCAACAACCAACAAAAGCAATGCATTGATAATTTTCATGTAACGTGATTTCAGAAATATTGATTTATAAAAGATTTTTTACAATGCGTTCCAGCGCCTCCGACAGAATGGTTTCTGTTTGCGCAGTGAGCGGCGAAGGTTCTCGCAAATAGATATACGCCTGGTCAACTTCATACCCCTTTAGCGCAAAGGCTGCACCGTCGGGCACATACCCGGCTTCTCCATTGGTATACCCGGCAAACAAAATGTTTACGCCCGGAAACTTTTTACGAAGGTTGCTTTGATAACTGTTGAAGAACTCTCCCTGTGTAAAAACAACAATTGTGTTTCCCATTCTTATTCCACCCAATTTCATCAGTCGCGCTGCAGGTAAGGATTGATTGGCAGCCAGCCTTTGTTTCATGATCCCACCCCACGCTTCCACATCTTTTTTCCAATGCACAAATTCCGTTTTCTGTGCCGATTTGATGGCCACCTGCTCATCTATAAAAGCAGCAGTAATCGCCGTATCGCGGTAAGGTAGTGCCACCTGCAGGTTAAAAATTTTAAGCCCGTTGCTCATGCTGTCCGCAACAAATGTGGCAATATTCACTGCATCGCCCAGCTTCGCGCCTTCGGTATCGGCTACCCTGGCATTGGCGCTTAACCCGTTTGCAGGATTTACGTCGCCACTTGCCCCGGTCATAAACAATGCCTTTCCACCAAAATGCTGAGCTACCACATCTTCTGCGCTTCCTACAAAATCAGACGATACTGCCAGGCTTTTATGCCCGAGCGTAACAGGATGACAGGAGTAATTGAAGATCGTTTGCAGCACATGTCCTTCAAGGTCGGTTACCTGCAATGCTTTTACCGTTCTGTCGCAATTGCCTTCTTCACTTTTGCCGATCACTGCTTCCCCCGTTTCAGGATCAATGGATCTCCTGTTCGTATTGATAAAACATTCACCTGTTCCTACGGTCAACCGAACAGGAACATAGGCAGCGCTATCGGCAATGGCAGCCACAGCGTTGCGGGCAATTGAATCTACCGCTTTTGCCAGGTAACGTTTATTGGCATCGCTCCAGCCAAGGCCCATGCCATCCATAATGGGCGTGGAATGAGAATGCGATTGCATAATAAAAATATGGCCACCGGGCAAGCCGGTTTCTTTTGTAATCCGTTCTTTGATCTTCGCAATATATTCGGGTGCTACTTCCATGAGGTCGTTAAAAATAAGGCAGGTGGTAGTGGTATCGTTTTTGAACACCACTGCCGAGGAATGCAACTTACGATGTACCGTATCCGACATGCCCGCCCGGTTGGCAAAACCTGCCAGCAATACCGGTTCATCCGGTGTGATGTTAGTGGCGCGGTATTGATACAGCAGTTTCGGCAAGGCATCCTCCTTATGTTTACACGCCGTTACGCCCCAGCATAACAGGAAGGAAAGCAGTGCAAGTGATACAAAGAAATTTCTCTTCATTCTGATCATTGTTTTTCAATTAAAAAGTTTAGCAATTGATTCCACACGTTTAAGGAATCTGC
>JBQCFW010000117.1:0-82272 GCA_051958655.1 Agriterribacter sp.
CAGAAGCAGGACGACAGCGAGTTCAACAGCAGGCAACATCCAGCCGATCCAGCGGGCATAGGCTTCCACAACCGGCGTCTCCTTGAGTACAGCTATAAAAACTTCATAACCCAGCAACTTGCTGATCGCCGTATAACCAAACAAAAGGATCAGTACGGCGCTTATGCCTTCAATCAGCAGTACTCTTTTCATGTCGTCTTTTTTTAGACTACGAATTTCTGCATCCCGCCCGGCAATATATGGTACAATGGGACTGATTACCGGGTCGCACAAATCGCCTTTTCATTTGCGCAACATTCGCTGGTATTGGAGGGGGGTAACACCAAAACATTTTTTGAACCGTTTGATAAAATGAGAAGCGTCTGAAAAGCCTGCTTGCAACGCGACCTGGTAAACGGTCAGTTCCTCTTTTTGGAGCAATTGCCTCGCGCGGGCTAACTTTTGACGCAAGACATATTGATGAATGGGACTGTGAAACAGCCGGGTAAACCGCTGCTTCAACGCGCTCACGCTCATGTGAAAATGCCTGGCCATTGCGGGCACTGTAACATTGTCTTCGAGTCGCTGCGCTACGTAATGCTGCAGCGCCTCCCTGGTGGCGCGTTCCACTTCAGCGCTGGCGGAATGCGCTTGTCGCTTGAATTGCAGGATAAGCCTGCTCATCAGTTCCAGCCATTTTGCTTCGCGGTATAGATCAAGTGCCGGGGGTTCCAGCGTTGAATGGATCATTTGCCGCAGCAGGTTCCGGCTGGTTGGATCCATGACATGGACCGGGTAAAAGGAGAAAGCAGTGGTTTCATTGGCGCGAAAAAGATCGATACGACTGAACAGATCGATGATCCTGCGATCAGGCCCGGTGATCACTGCATCGTATGCTCCAGTTGTAAACCGGAAACAAAACCTTCCCGGTTGCAGATGCAGCAGACCGCACCGCACAGCCACCCGATGCTTCCCTTGAGAAATATCGGATATAAAAACAGCTCCTTTGCTTCGCACATACAAAAGATCCTGGGCGATGGGAACGGGCAGCACAAGTTCCGCGGGCGCTGGCAAACGGGCATGCACCTGCAAGAGCAAAATCGTCGGATGCTTGACCTCCCGAATGGCAAAATAACTTTCCTCTTTTGTAAAAGCATGAAGATCCACCCTGGCAGTAATAGCTTCGCCAGGCACAATGCGCTCCCATCCGGCTCGCAGCAATGCGGTAATGATAATTTCTTTGATCACTGCTTCAATATCAGGGATCACCCAGATAAAACCATCCACCTGGCAACGCTAGGACACTTGCGGGGATGAGGTTAAGCCATTGATGCTGCGATGATTCGCTTGCCGGATTGTTCTTTGCCGCTAAATAGGTTAAAAATGAGCGTACAGTTGATGCAGGCGTTTCAGCCAGGCTGCAACCTGTTCATCACTGACCTTGCGGCCTTTGACATCCGCGCTGGTAAACCGCACGGTCAAACCTTTTTTATTTTTGAAGTGGACATAAGTGCCGCCAACATAGAGGGTATAATCTTCGGTGGCACGGGTCTCGATTTTTTCGTAGAATTTTTCTTCTCCACTCGCTGGAAAATCACTCAAAAAACAGATCTGCTCCATGGGGCAAAGATATTCGCTTACCATCTTTTTTTACGATTTAGTTTTCCTCATCTCGATTCTCCATTGTCGCAAAAGCACCATCATCTGACCCAACTGTTTTTCTACTATGGTAAAGCCTTCCGGCTGCTGCCGCGAAATGGTAGATTTCAGGTACTCATACGAAAGTTCCTCACCGGCGTCCTTTCCCACCGTCCGCAAATATCTGACACAAAACCGGATGACTTGCGAGGTAGGCACCGGTTGTAAGATTTCCGTTTCTTTGAAAAGCCGGATATAAAGTCCTAACTGTTCTGCGGTCAGGCGAAGCGCCAGCCGGTTTGGGGTAGCGGCACCACTTGCGGCCTCTTGTAGAGAGACCCTCAACTGCTGCCTTGCATCACGGGCCAGGTCTGCAAAATAATCAGCAAGTTGCCGGGTCAGCCGCATGTGTTCCGGTTCCAGGAAACTTCCTTTTTTCACGGGTAGCCGTTTAAAATATTTTGACAACCTGCCGTACCGGTACGTTTTTTCCGGGAGCGTCAGGGAGGTTTTATCAAAGTGCTTTCTCAGGAATGTATATATGGCACGACTGTTACAATTCAGGTAACAGAGTTGCTCAATCACGTTGGGTGCAGTCAACCCGGGCTCCAGTAAAAACTGCATCAACGTGCGCATCATGAGTGCTTGTCCATACAGGTAACGAATGTTGGGTGCGCCTTCGATAAAAACAATGAATAGCTCGATGATCACACCCTTCAGGTCAGCTGCGATCGGGTGGGTATCGAGTTTTTTTTGCAAAGCCGGCAAATCGGTCTTCAACTGGCTGACTAGTCTTGCTTGTTGCCATCCCGGCATGCGAAGATCTTTTCTCAACGCTGTTTCAAAGTGTTCCAGCAAGAAATCATGCAACCGGTGAACCGCACGCATTGCATCGCCGCGCACAACGTCTGTCCCCTTTTCTTGTTCAGCTTGCTCCATCCACTGCAAACAATGCAGCAGCGTGCGCTGCTGCCGCTGTATATAACAAACTCTTTGCTGCGGATCGACCGCAACAAAATCAAACCGTCGCCACCACTGTTCGATGTCCACCACCACCTGCAGCAGGGAAGCGCGCCAGGCGTCCGGACCAGGCTCGTACCAGGACGGTCGTTCTTCACTCAGCCCGGTATAGAGCAGTTCCATGAGCAGGTCTAACGCTGCATCTGTGTCGTTGCAGGAAGGAATCATGTAGCAAAGGTAGGAGCAGCATTTTTAACGGCTTCTGAACAATGTCCCTCGAATCATACAGTTCGTCCTTCAAATACCACCGTTCGTATAAACTAAAAACAGCAAAGCTCTTGCAGGAAGGCATTTCAGAAACTTGAAATCAAACGGATTGTCATCGCTGTTGCCAGCACCGGTTTGCACGACAATACAGGTGTTTGTACTGCGAATCGCCCGGTTGGTATAACAGAATCTTTTTTTGACATCGGTTGTTTCAAATTTGAAGCGAAATCAATTCTCTCCACCCAAAATGTAAATGGTATGACCAGACAACCAAAGATTCTGAGAAACCCGGTTCGATTCAGCGAATTGGCAGAAAAATGCGAAGCCTCCGTTGCCGCCACCTTACTCAGTGCACACTCCTGCATTGTTGTGACACCTCCGTTACCTCCGAATGCGTAACAACGCGCGATGACACTTCGGCCTGAAGTACATGACAAAAGGGAATCTCTTTGTGGATTCCTTTTTCCTCACCCTTCAACATTTCATCCCTATGCACGAGCAATCCTACCTTGATAAAAAAAACGAAATCCGAAAAAACCTGGTGAATGCAACTGCCGGCGATAGCGCAATGCTGCGCAGTGTTTCTTACAACATGGCAAGCGCTTCGCTCTCGAATTTTCTGCCCGGTATACCGCCGCAGCAGCACCTGCTGCTGTATAAGCGGATCCTCTATCATCAGCAACTGAGCGTGCTGGACCAGGTGCATCCCGAACCGCTCGATGATATGATCGTTGAACCACGCGCCGGTGCGATCATTGCCCAACTGCGCCGCCAGCCTTCCATTATTGTGACGTTCCACACCGGCTCTTACCGGTTGCTGAACCTGTATCTGTTGCGCCACCGGGTCCCTTTTACCCTCGTGCTGGCAAAGGAAGTGTTGGAGCAGCAAGGCGACCACTTCAGGGAAGTATACAGCCGGTCCAGCGGTGGTGCAACACTGGATTGTATTGATGCGGAAAGACCTGTAGCGGCCTTGCAGATGTTGCGCGCACTCAAAAAAGGAAATGTGCTCGTGGTCTACATCGACGGCAACACGGGGGCTCCTGCTCCGCCGGATCATTTATTGCCTGTTCCATTTTTGAACGGGCGACTGTTGAGCCGAACAGGGATCAGTGTCATCTCGCACCTGGCAGGTGCACCCATACATTGTTTGGCAACCTACTATGGTGAGGTAGAGCGATTGACCCTGGCATACCTGTGCGGGATAAGCCCGGCAGCAGAAGAGTCGAAAGAAGATTTTATCGAAAGATCGATGCGGGCGATATACAATCAATTAGCACAGATGGTGAGTCGTTATCCTGGTGAGTGGGAGGGTTGGTTATACCTGCACAAGTCGGTACATCTGCTACGGAAAGACACCGCCCTGCCTGTGGCGGAGTACAGCCCGGCAGGTTTATCTGGCAATTTCTACCGCCTGAATTCAAAGGATTTTGCTATCTTCATATCGGACGAACAGTATTTTCTGCTGCATAAAAGGTCATACACCTTTTACCTGATCGATCGATGCCTTTTTGACTGTCTCTCACGGGACAGGTTTGCGGCCATGGCCTTGCCAGGTGCGGAGGCTATGGCAGTAGAACTGCTACGCAGTGGCGTCGTTACACCTGTATGTTTGCCTGTATGAATCTTTCAAATGGATAGGGACATGAAAGAATTTTTGCAAACAACGGACCGCAGGGTCCACCCGGCAACCATTCATATTGCAGCATGGATAGCGTACGCAGGATACATCTATGCAACCAACTATATGGTCCGCCCTTCCCTGTTGTTTGTCAATACGCTGCTCTCATTAATTCCATACTGCTTTACATTTTATACCGTGTTATATTTTTTCAAGCGATACAGCAATTTCAGCTTAAGCCTTTTGATCCTTGGGTATATTTTGTTGTTTTTTGTGTTGACACTGCTCGCCTACGGGTTTATATACCGGCTCCTGCCCGCCTTCGGTGTTGTGTTGTATAGTACCGCTGACCTTCGGCATTTTATCCAGGCGGCAGTGCTCGGCTACGTTGAGTTCTCCGTCTACGGGCTGCTTTATGTCTATGCAGACAGGAGCATCAAAAAAGAACGAGAACTCCGCCGCTCCCATGAACTGAATGCCAAAATCGAGCAGGAAAAAATACAGCAGGAACTCGCAAATGCCTTGCTCAAACAAAACGAATTAATAGCACAAGCTGAGAAAGCGCAGTATGAGTATGCTTACCTGCAATCCCAGATCAACCCTCATTTTCTGTTCAACACGCTGAACGTTTTGTATGCCCAGGCGTCTCGTTTCTCGGGCGATCTGGCAGAAAATATTTGCAAGCTCGGCGAGATCATGCGCTATTCTATCCGGCAGGTGGAAGACAGGACCCCGTGCGTTCCGTTGCAGGAAGAGCTGGATCAGTTGCAGACCTTCATTGACATCAACCACTTGCGTTTCGGTGAGAACTGCTATGTCAGGTACAGCATCGAAGGAGAAGTATCCTCGCACCTCATCCCGCCGCTTGCCATGATCACCATTGTGGAAAATGCATTCAAATATGGGGAGTTGAAAGATCCCGACAACCCTTTGTCCATTCACCTGTTGCTGGCGCCCGGCTTATTATCCTTTACCTGCCGCAATAAAAAACGGGCATTTGCTACCATGCCGTCGTCTCATCACATCGGCATCCGCAATATCAATCATCGTTTGAAAATGGCGTTTCGCAACAGGTTTAAAACCAGCGTTACGGACGAAGGCGGATTTTACACTTTTCAACTCATAATTCGAAGCGTATGACCATCAATTGTATTGTGATCGATGACGAATACCATGCAGTGGAAGTGATGGAAACTTTCATTGCGCAAACTGCCTGGCTCAACCTGCTTGCCAGTACCACAGATCCCGTGCGCGGCTTGGAATTGGTCCGCGAGCACCAGCCGGATGTGCTTTTCCTGGACATACACATGGACAAGCTTACGGGCCTCGACATTCGCGAGCTCATCGATAAGGAGATCTTTACGGTGTTCTGTACGGCCTCTACCGAGCACGCCGTGAGGAGTTATGAACTATCGGCGATCGATTATTTACTCAAACCCATCTCTTTCAAACGGTTTACCCAGACTGCCGAACGGATCTATCAGTTATACCAGTCACGGCAACCCCAATGGGCACCCGATGGCTTTATCATCGCCAAGGTGGATCATAAGGGAAAACTGGTGAAGATCAATCTTTCAGAGATTGATTTCATTGAGGCCAGGCGCAACTATGTTGCTTTTCACCACGGGGGGAAAAGGTCAATGTCCCACGCCAGCATCGGCGAAATCGAAAGCAAGCTGCCCGCGACACATTTCGTGCGGGTGCATAAATCTTATATTGTATCGATCCCCCAGATCAGTTCGCTCGAGTACAGTGAGCTGGTCCTCAAACACAACCATCAAAAGATCCCGGTCGGTCTCGCCCACAAAGCGCAATTGATCGAGATACTCAAAAGCCGCTCGCTGATCAGCGGAATATAAATGGGAAGGATTTACTTGATTTCACAGCCTCTAGCACACGACTCAACCGAATGCTATGAAATCAGATCTCAGCTTTCTCATTGGTGAAATGGAACAACGGCTTCAATTCCTGGACAGCAGCCCTGCTGCGGAAAACCTTTCCACGATCGAATCCGCCCTGCATTTTTTAACCGACTGGATCACCAGCAATGGCTTTGCTTCCACTTCGGAAGAGATCGACTTTTTTAAAAATGTGGCGCCGCCTTTTTTCAGCAAACTGATCTATTTTCAGAAACGCCATCAGCTCGACATACAGACGGCGCTTTCGGATAGCACGTCCCGCAAGCGCCTCTTCAAACAATGCCGTAGGAAGATCAGCTATTTTTTTACCGCCAACGCTACACTGATCGGTTATTACGCTTCCGGCGCCAGCAGTAATGATGAACAGTATTTTCTGCGCGCCAGCCAGCCTTCCCTCCCCCCAACAGATGATATGGCACTTTTTGTCGACACCCGTATTTGTACGCTGGCCACTTACAAAATTGCAAAAATGCTGGCCTATAAAAAGTGGGACCGCTATCTCCTTGGATGCCTGGATGAGTTGAGCGAGGAGATCAAAAATCCCAAGAAGGAGCAGACCCGGGGATTGCTGCAATGGACCGCCTCCAAGAGTGCTGCAACAGAACTGGTATATGGACTCTTCAGCAGTGGCACTTTCAACAACGGGCAAGCCCGCCTCAAAGAAATCATCTATGCATTTGAGCAATGCTTCCAGATTGACCTGCGCGGTTATCAAAGCGCCTACCAGGAATTGAAAATGCGCAAGAAGAGCCGCACGGCCTTCCTCGCCGACCTCCGCCAAAAACTCGAAGCCAAAATGGACGAAGAGGAGGATTAATTATTTTGAGATTGTACACGGCTGGTAAAAAACGCCTGATCACCTGGTACCGCGCCGCACAGCCTTTCTCGCCGATCTTCGCCAAAAACTCGAAGCCAAAATCGAAGGAAAGGATGAGTCAATTCGTATCACGCTCTGTTGATTAAAAACTTTTGATCACCTGGTACCATGCTTCCTTCACTTCCCGGTAGCCATAGTCGTAACAAAATACAAATTCGTTGTGCTTGAGCTTGGTGATCACAAAATGCGTATGAAAATTAAAATCAAAACCGGCTTTCAGCAACTGGTCCCGCGCTACCAGCTTTTCACGGCTAGGCTGATACAGCTCCTGCAGAATATTCCGGTTCTTCTTCAGGGCAAGGTCTATGCGCTGAATTTCCCGGTGGGTCACAATCTTCCGCTCGTTATGATAGGCATCCTTGCAAAGCCCGTCACAAAACTTCTTGTCTCTCCGCCCAGAACGAATCACTTTCCCGCATTGCAAACAGGTATGGGCGGACGTTCTCTCCATTCTTAAATGTACATCATTTTGCTATTCATATAACAATGATGATACACGAAAGGTCGCGGCCTTCCAAATGCTTCCGCGTGATGGTCTCTGTCTTTGTAATTCGTTGGTTTCCTTCCCGGTTTTCCTTGTAGTGCTGGAATATATGGATACACATTTTTCGAGCCTTTTTGCAGCTATCATCCTCCCTCCACATCCGTGTATACACGTTTACATACGTATACACACTTGTAATATACAACTCAGATTCCTGCAGTTGCAATCTTTGCATTCAAAAAAAGTATGAACACAAATTATGTCCGTTTAATCGGTCATCTTGGAAACGACCTCAAAGTGGTAAATACAAAAACAGGAAAAATGGCGCGTATCCGGCTGGCAACGACATACAAATTAAAAAAACCGGACAGCGATGGAAACACTTACGGCACAGTATGGCACGATGTGGTAGCCTATGGGCAAAAGGCAACCTACGCTGAGTCCAATCTTGTAAAAGGCAGCCGGGTATTGGTGGAAGGCGCTATCAATTACCGGTCATATCTCGACAACGGCAAGCATCGCCGCTACGTAACGGAAATAAAAGCGCAAAGTCTTTTCAACCTGGATCGATAAAAACTTCATACCCACTCAAGGAATAAAAATGAAAACGCAAAACACGTGCGGTCCCTTCCGCTACAGCAAATCGCTCCCGATGATCCAATGGGGTTGCAGCTTCGATTCCCTGCTCGAACTCAAATTCGCCATCTCCATTCAGGAAGACTACGAGTTTCTGCGGAGCAGGGTCATGATTTTTTATCATCATGGTAGCAATCGACCGGCCACCCATTTACGCACAGGTGTCCGTCGGTACACCCCTGATTTCCTCATACGCCACCGCTTGACGCGGGAAGCGTTTTTGATCGAAATCAAACCACGCGCCGCACAACATGATCCCCGGCTCACCATCAGGAAAAAAGTCGCCGAAAATTATATAAAATGGAAGGGGCTTGACTGGCAATTCAAAACTGTGTTCGACGACGAGATCTTCCTGGATGAAGCAGGCTGGAACTTGTATGAGCAGTGCCGCAAACTTAGGTCAAAGTCCGCCTTTCTATACTGGCTGCTAGCCGAGGAAACGAAATATGGCAGCAATGCTCCCACCTATTTTGGAAAAGCGCCTTCCGAGAAAACCGTCCGATTCGTACTGTTCGGCAATGCCTGAGCCCTGCTTGTGCCGGGTTTGTTTTGAAAACGGTTATGATGCAAACAACCAGGTACAGTTCAGTCTATTGAGTGAAAGTACAGTCATCCGTTATTGCGCTAAGTACGGTTTTGTGTTTCGGGGCGCCCATGAAATTCCGGCATAAACCCAAAAAACTTCCGCTACAGGCTCTCCTTTATTCCGTTGCTTCATTGCTTACTTACACAAAACCGGTATAGGCTCCATACTTATTTCTTAAACTTTTAAATTGTAAACGATGGCAAAGGATCTTAAGCATCAGGACTGGAACAAAGTGGCAGAAATTGAGCTGCAATACAAAGCAACTGTAAAAGCCTCGGAACGCCCCCGTATTCACCGCTCGGGCGACGCCTATGCGTTGTTGTTAGCTACCTGGAATGGCAATCTTTTGGAATTACAAGAACAGTTCAAGGTGATTTTACTCAATCGTGCATGCAGAGTGTTGGGCATCATAACCTTGACCACGGGAAGCAAAACCGAAACACCCGCGGATCCCGGTTTGATTCTGGCCGCTGCTATCAAAGCTGCAGCGACCACTATAGTGGTAGCACACAACCATCCCAGCGGCAACCTGCAACCCTCCGGCGCTGATTGTAAGTTTACTGAAAAATTAAAGTTGGCTGCCGCGTACCATGATGTCCGTTTGGCAGATCACATTATCGTAACTGCAGAGGGATATTATTCATTTGCCGACGAAGGGGGGGTGTAACCCCCTTTTTATTCCTTTCGTATTCAACAATACACCTCGACTTCTTTCTGTTACAATCATTCCGTTTTATTACGGTACCTCCTGTACAAATTCTGAACAGGTTGCCCATGTTTAACACCGTTAGATTTGCTTAATCAAAATTGGTATAAAACGCACGTCGCGGTCCTGGGATCTCCAAAAATTTCTTCCGGCGCAAGGGGAAGATTTCCCGTACCGAAAATCGGCAAGATGTACGGTTGTTAAACACAACCGTGCATCTTGGCCCTCACACTCCGGAGTCGTTGCGGGCGGCGAAAACCTGTGAGAAGAAATTGTATCATCAAGTAATAAAAGGCGATGAAAGACAAAAACAAAACAAGAATCAGAATGGTGGGTATTCGGTTTACTGAAAAGGAATATGAAGGGTTGCTAATGCAGTGTAAAAAAACAACCACTCCAATTATGAGCGAATGTATTCGTCGCATATTATTCAATAAACCAATCATCGTCAAACAGCGCAATCAATCATTAGACGACTTTATGGCAGAAATGATTCGGTTGCGAGTTGAACTCAATCATCTTGGAAACAACTTCAACCAGGCTGTTAAGAAACTGCATACACTAATTCAGCTCTCCGAATTCCGGATTTGGATCAGCACCTATGAAGACAGTCGAAAGAAAATCCATGATAAGATCGAAACAATCGAAAAAAAGATCGCTCAAATTTCCGACAAATGGTTGCAGTAATTCACCAGTCACAAAGTCTAAACACGATCCTTAATTATAACGAGCAGAAAGTGAAGGAGCAGAAAGCTGTTTGTCTGAAAGCTGAAAATTATCCAAAGCACTTGGATCAATTGTCGTTTTCTCAAAAGTTGAACCGCCTGAAAAACCAGGCATTGTTAAACGAAAGAACAAAAATAAACGGTGTTCATATCAGCTTGAACTTTGACGTCACTGAACATTTACCGCAAAACACCCTTACTAAAATCGCGAGGGAATACATGGATAAAATCGGATTCGGTGCGCAACCCTACCTGGTATATCAACACAATGATGCAGGTCACGAGCATATTCATATTGTCACGACCAATATCAAGCCGGACGGGAAACGAATTTCATTGCACAATCTCGGCCGTAATGAATCTGAAAAAGCACGAAAAGAAATTGAAATTAAGTTTGGACTAGTCAGGGCTGACGGCCGGAAAATTAAAAATGCAGCCCGGATCAATCCTATAGACGTCAGGAAAGCAGTGTATGGAAAATCAGAAACCCGGCGGGTTATCTCTAACATTCTCAACACAGTACTTACGCAATACAACTACACATCAATCCCTGAACTGAATGCGTTATTAATGCAATACAATGTCATGGCGGATCGAGGCGGTGAGGATTCCCGGATTTTCAGGAACCGGGGAATCGTTTATCGGATACTGAATGACCGGGGCGAAAAAGTAGGTATCCCGATTAAAGCCAGCTTACTACACAACGGGCCAACGTTATCGTTTCTTGAAGAACAGTTTATTAAAAATCTTCCTCAACGGGCAGCGTTGAAACGATACACCAAAAACGCGGTAGACTGGCTCTTGTCGAACAAAAACATTACCCTGTCAGAATTAAAAACAAAATTGGCAACTCAATCCATTGATCTGGTCATCCGGCAAAACAAAGAAGGTCTTATCTACGGTATAACCTATGTTGATCATAAATGCAAAGTAGTTTTTAACGGCAGTGACCTTGGCCCCGCCTACAGCGCCAAAGGAATATTGTTAAGGTGCAAAACAGTTGAAGCGATCGTTGTCAAACACGAAACGCAGGCGTCACCGTATAACAACTTCCAGGCTGCAGAAGCAAAATATCATTCCGATTCCGAATCCTCGCATCAAAGGGTAACGCTCGCTCATTTGTTACAGACACCGAGCGTATCCAATGATTTCGTTCCAACACCGCCGAACCTCAAAAAGAAGCGACGGAGAAGAACCAGATAACATAAAACCAGCAATATGCAAACAGGAGAAAATATTGAGGGCTTAAGAAAAATCCTGGATATGACACGGATGATCAGCATCGTTTTGCTCCTCATTCACATCTATTACTTTTGTTACGCTGCATTCCTTGAATGGCAATTGACTTCGAAGATTACAGATCAACTGTTAGACAATATTGCGAGAACCGGATTATTCAAAGGATTTCACCGTTCTAAGCTCATTGCATTATCAGTTTTATTGATATCGCTTATCGGAGCCAA
Source organism: Agriterribacter sp. (assembly GCA_051958655.1). Classification (GTDB taxonomy): domain Bacteria; phylum Bacteroidota; class Bacteroidia; order Chitinophagales; family Chitinophagaceae; genus Agriterribacter. The sequence continues at coordinate 11,862 of JBQCFW010000117.1, forward strand.
AGGAAGAAAAAATGAGAAACTGGAATATACGACTGCATTCAGCTGGCTAATTTGTGGGCAACTCATCTTCTGGACATCTGGTCTGTTGATATTCGCGCCTCTTAAAATCGCAACCTTAACCATGCTTTACATAGCCTGCCTCGCTGCTGGTTTTATCATGACCATCACCGGTGGAACGATCCTAAGCAGGATCATCCACAAAAAGTTTAGCAGTAAAGATGTTTTTAACAAAATCAATGAGACCTTCCCTCAGGAAGAACGGCTCCTGGAAAACGAATTTTCGATCAATCTTCCGGCAAAGTATTTCCTTAAAACCAGGGAACGCAAAAGCTGGATCAATATAGTCAATCCGTTCAGGGGCATCGCTGTTTTGGGCAGCCCCGGTGCAGGCAAAAGCTATTTTGTAATTCGCCACATCATTACGCAGCATATTGCAAAAGGTTTTTCCATGTTCGTGTATGATTTCAAATTTGATGATTTATCTGTCATCGTTTACAATCACTTTTTGAGGCATAAAGACCAGTATCCGCCAGCTACTAAATTCTATGTTATTAATTTCGACGATCTTTCCAAAAGCCACCGCTGCAATCCTTTGGATCCTGGTACTATGACCGACATTACTGACGCTGCAGAATCAGCCAGGACGATATTAATGGGGCTCAACCGGGAGTGGATCAAAAAGCAAGGAGACTTTTTTGTAGAATCTCCCATTAATTTTCTGACAGCGATTATTTGGTTTTTAAAAAAGTTCAGGGGTGGCGAATATTGTACACTGCCGCATGTGATCGAGCTCATGCAAATAGAATACGACCGGCTCTTTTCCATATTGCGTCTCGAAAAAGAAATTGAGGTACTGATCAATCCTTTTATAAACGCCTATCAACACAATGCCGTGGAGCAACTGGAAGGACAAATTGCATCGGCCAAAGTTGCCATGGCAAGACTCGCCTCACCTCAACTCTATTATATATTATCGGGTAATGATTTTTCGCTCGACATCAATAACCCCGACGAACCCAAGTTGGTTTGCATGGGCAACAATCCCCAGAAGATACAGATTTATGGCGCGGTACTTTCTTTATATGTAACACGTCTTGTAAAACTGGTCAATAAGAAAGGGAAAAGAAAATCAAGCCTCATCTTCGATGAATTTCCAACCATTTACTTGAACAATATGGATAGCCTCATTGCCACCGCACGGAGCAATAAAGTTTCAACGACACTGGGCATCCAGGACTTTAGTCAATTGCGTAAGGACTATGGCAAAGAACAGGCGGATGTAATTGTAAACATTACCGGTAATGTAATTGCAGGCCAGGTAACGGGCGATACCGCCAAACAACTATCGGAAAGATTTGGCAAGATCATGCAGGATAGAGAAAGCTTTTCCGTTAATAGCAGCGATACTTCCCTCAGCCGTTCCAGGCAACTGGAGATGGCGATTCCCGCATCTAGAATATCGGGGCTCAGTTCAGGTGAATTTGTTGGTATGGTAGCCGATAACCCCGAGGAAAAAATTGAACTAAAAGCCTTCCATTCAGCCATCCAAAATGACCACAAAGCTATTAATGAACAAATAGCTTCTTACAAACCCATCCCAGTCTTCCGCGAGATTGACAATGGCTCCGTCGAAAGGAATTATGACCAGGTACGTAAGGACATAGAAGAACTAGTAGAAATTGAGCTGGAGCGAATGTTAAATAACCCCGGCTTCAAACACCTCATCTTAAATAACCGCTAATGTACCCTATCTAATCTATTGACAGAATAGTATATTATTACACGTTTAAAAACCTTTGCATGGAAATGGAGATTGTAACGAAGAATGACCTTGAGAATTTTCGACTCAGGTTGATAGCGGATATTGAACAACTATTGAAAAAAAACATCCAAAAAAGTGAAGAAAAATTGGAGGGCTATAAAACCGCAGACGCGAGAAAAATCTTGAATTGCTCTGCGAACAAGTTGGTTTCTCTCCGCGTAGCGCGGAAAATCCGGAGTAAAAAGATCGGAGGAACCATCTACTATAATAAAGCCGACATCAAAATACTACTCGAAGAAGGTTATTGATGCAGCTAGTAAACAGTAAAAATTGACTTTCGCTTTAGAAGCTGCGAAAAATACTCCTGTTCATTCACTTGCTTAGCATAAAAAAGGGTAGCTGGATTACACAACTACCCTCAAAACGCTTCCCATGTCTTTTTCCAACTACTGAACTTCAACCTGCTATTTTGCGGAAGGTAAAGATCCGCGGATCATATTGCTACACGATAATAACTGAACGGCAGATTTGAGTGGATGCGCTGAAAGAGAGTCGCGTGAGATGCAAGCAATTTAACCAACCATTACGTAATCATTTGGTAAAGAAAAGTAGTCGCAGCATTATTTAAAATAATAGCTCTTTTCACATTTAACTGATCTTCCAATCCACTCATATCGTCAATGATTTTCTCTACAGCAACGTGCGTATAAATTTGAGTTGTCGCTATTTTTGAATGTCCATTCATCATTTGAATAGTCTCTAAAGTAATGCCTTTTTTAAAGCAACGGTGGCAGCAATGAGCGTCCGAATCGTTTACTTTATCGTTGATGAGAAGTGCCATTTAGTATTAACATCCTGGAAGAGGTATACATTCTCAATACTGGTAAGAACGTGAATTAAATGAATACACTTACAGCTCGTCTCAGGTGGAAATTTCGTTGCGACCTGTCTCATCTTTTGGTTTCTGTTTTGTCCTTCAAATGAAAAACATCTCCTTCAGGGTCACCAATTGTGACCTTGAATAGAATACCACTTTCTATCATTCTAATTTTGACACACGCTCATTATCTCTTAAAACCAATCCGTTCCCTATCCTCCCATTTCTTTTGCATTGTTTTTTCATCTAACAAATTTTCCAGTGTATCATAAATCTGGCTAAGCTGCACATCATGTTCACTGATCTTGTCTTTTAACTGGCGTAAATGTTCCTTCCAGTCCGTATGAATTATATTAAATCGTCTCATTTCGATAAAGGCCCGGATAATTGCAATATTCATCTGAACAGCTTTGTCGCTATTCAAAATGCCGCTCAGCATTGCTACTCCATGTTCGGTGAATGCGTAGGGTAGGTATTTAATATGTTGTCCCCGACCACTCTTTAAGGTCGCAAATTGCGACCTTAAAGAATCACTCTTCTCTACGACTTCAATCTGAGACCTCAAACTTTCCCACTCCGCTTTGGTCAACTGGAACATAAAGTCGGGAGGGAATCGTTTGAGATTTCTTTTCACAGCTTCCGTTAACCGTTTTGTTTCAGTTTCATATAAAATGGCCAAGTCCCGGTCCAACATAACCCTCTCCCCTCTGATTTCGTAAATACGGTTTTGAATACTTTGAATGATCTGCATAGTAATATATGATTTTCGATGATCAAAGATTTTACAAGTCAAATAGCTTCCCTTAGCTCGTTGTTGACTGAAGTACTAAATCCAATTTTTTTGCAGTCTTGATTTTAACACCTGCATATTTTCGCTGATTTGAACAGGCAGCACTCTTGCATAGTGAAGGGTTTGTTTCATAGTTTTATGCCCCAACATGTCCTTCACACTGGTTATGGGTACCCCGTTGGCCAATGTAACAGCAGTTGCAAAAGTATGTCGGGCTACGTGGGTTGTCAGCTCTTTACTAATATTGCAGATCGTGCCGATTTCCTTTAGGTATTCATTATACTTTTGATTACTTAACACTGGGAGAAGCAGCTCCTTAGTGGCGCAAACGGGATCTGTCTCATACTTCTTCAATAATTCGATACATATAGGTAAAAGAGGAATCTGCGACAACACACCTTCTTTTTGCCTGTCCTTGCTAATCCAATACTCGCCATCAAAACCAACAACAACTTCTGATCTCTTTAGTTGTTTGACATCTATGAACGCCAGTCCGGTAAAACAGCAAAAAATAAACACATCTCTTACCCTGCTAAGCCTTTCGTTATTTATTACTTTCTTCGATATAATTCGCACCTCGTCCATTGTAAGATGAGTCGGAATCACGTCCTCCCTGGTCATATCAAATCCAGCAAAGGGATCGTTTAGCAGCCATCCCCTATCGACGCAGTCCAGTACTATCTTTTTCATGTTGGCTATATTCTTAAGAGTGGTATTGTGGCAGCATCTTTTTTCGCTCCGCAGCCAGGCATAAAAGTCTTTTATGAAATCCTTATCCAAAGCCAGAATATTAATATCATCCATGCTGTACTTGTACTTGATAAAATTCTTTGTATGCATCAAGGATGTTTCAAAATTTGTCCATGTCCCTTTAGCTACTCCATTGCCAATCATTTTCTTCATCTCGTCGTTATGCTTTTGGAACTGAACCAACAATTTCCTGCGATGTTGCTCTTTCCCGGTCATGTCGTCACGGATCGCTGTAGCGGTGACCAGTTTACCCCTATCCAGGAGTTGCCTTTTGGAATCGTAAGCCATTGTTTGTAAAGTATCCAAATAAGCATTCAGTTCCCTGGCGTCTTCCTTTGAACCCAGTGCTCTGCCTGAATGAGGATTCCAGCGTTTTGATTCCCATTTTCGTTTGCAGGATAATTCCCGGGGAACACCATCCACTGTAATTTTTAAATAAACATCCTTTAATGCACCATTTCTGTAATTTTTAGGCTTTTTGAGAAAGAATAAAAGCCCAATACTTTTCTCCAACATAAAAATCCTGTTTTCGTTAACAAATATCGAAACAGGCTCTTTTTCGGACAAGATGTACACTAGCTGAACCCCTTACTGGGAGCAGGTTTCAGCGGAAACCGTAGAGTACTTTTTTCGAGATTTTGAATACTCTACGATTTACGCGTGTTTTTTTAGAGAGTATTTGTACATTTTTGACGAGGCAGGAAATAAAAAAAGCCCGTCAATACTACATTTGAGGGCTTTTGAAATAAAATGATTACTGTTTTTGCGGTGAGGGCGGGATTCGAACCCGCGGTACAGAGTTACCCGTACGGCAGTTTAGCAAACTACTGATTTCAGCCACTCATCCACCTCACCTTAGCTGAAAGGACGGCAAAAATAGGGTGATTCGCTCATAAAACCCAAAAATTAAAACCGTATTACACTAAATTTTTTGTAGCCCTTTACTTCTTCGTCGTTTACCATTACCCGTTCTACCTCTGCCCGTGGCGGGCCATAGTGGCACCAGGCAATGAGCGCATTCACCACTTCTTCTTCCCCCTCGGCATGTAACAGAACGGAACCGTCGGGCATGTTTTGTACTTCGCCATATACACCCAGCTTTTCTGCCTGCTCTCTGGTGCTTCCTCTAAAGAAAACGCCCTGTACTTTACCTGTTATAACAACACATTTGTGAACGATCATATGCAATGTGTTTAAATAAGAATGCCCCGCACAAGTACGGGGCATATCTTAACAATATTTTTATTTACATAGCGGCCAATTGCACTTTTTGTTGCAATTCTACCACACTTTCGCGAAACAATCCGTCTGTATCCATTAAGTCTTTTACTGTTTGGCAGGAATGGATAACCGTTGTATGATCTCTTCCTCCGAAATGCTCACCAATCGTTTTCAGGGAGTTTTTAGTGAACTGCTTGGCAAGGTACATCGTAATCTGGCGCGCCTGTACAATCTCACGCTTGCGGGTTTTCTGCAATAACCGCTCATACGGGAGATTGAAATAATCACACACCATTTTTTGAATGGTTTCTATTGTGATTTCTTTGGACGATGTTTTTACAAAATTTCTAAGCACTTTCTTTGCTAATTCTAAGTCTATCTCTCTCTTGTTTAGCGAAGATTGTGCCAGAAGAGAAATGAGTGCGCCTTCCAGCTCCCTCACATTGCTCTGTATATTATATGCTATGTATTTAATAACGTCTTTCGGCATGTCCAGCCCGTCATTCTTCATCTTCTTTTCCAGGATGTCCATGCGCGTTTCGTAATCGGGCAATTGCATGTCGGCACTCAATCCCCAGCGGAAACGGCTGAGCAAACGCTCCTGCACCCCTTCGAGGTCTTTGGGAGATTTATCAGACGTTAATATTAATTGCTTGCCGCTTTGGTGCAGGTGGTTGAAAATAGCAAAGAGCGCGTCCTGCGATTTTTCTGCGCGGTTAAAAAATTGCACATCGTCCACAATCAGCACATCAATCATCTGGTAAAAATGAATAAAATCATTGATGGCATTGTTACGGCTATGGTCCTGAAACTGGTTGATGAACTTTTCTGAACTTACATATAATACCACCTTATTAGGATGCACGCGTTTTACTTCGTTGCCGATGGCCTGCGCCAGATGTGTTTTGCCTAACCCTACTCCGCCATATACTACCAATGGATTGAATGAAGTGGAACCGGGTTTTTCTGCCACGGTTTTTCCCGCCCTGCGTGCTACCCTATTGCAATCGCCTTCAATAAACGAGTCGAAAGAATAGATGGGATTGAGCTGCGGATCAATCTGCATCTTTTTCAACCCCGGAATTACAAAGGGATTTTTAACAGGATTATTTACTACAAGCGGGAAATCCATTTCATTGTTTGAATACGTTTTAAAACCATGACCCGGAATGTCCATAGTAAGCGGTTTGTTTTTTTCATTTCCGCTATCTACCATTATCCGGTACTCCAATCTCGCTTCTTTACCCAATTCTCTCTTCAAAGTCTTTGCCAATAAATTTACATAATGTTCTTCAAGGTATTCATAAAAGAATTGACTGGGAACCTGAATTGTTAAAATCTTTTCTTTCAGTGCTACAGGTCTTATTGGTTCAAACCACGTTTTATAATGCTGCCACTCCACAATATCTTTTATAATAGCCAGACAACTTTGCCATACCTTATCGTAAGTTTTATCCATTATCCGTAAAGCAGTTTATATATTGAGTTAAGAATGTTAAGCCTTTTTGAAACCCTCTTTTTTCGACGTTGATCAGGCATCAAAAAAAGTATAGCAGGGCGGCGAATATCAACATATTCTGTTGAAAAAAAAATTTTTTATTCACTTGATTTTTTCCCAATAACAACAGGGTGTGCATTCGCCAAATTTTTATTTTTTTTCTTTTCAAAAACGAAATCTAACCTGCCTAACATAATGCCTGCCCAACCCACCTGGTTCACTATTACATCGCCTCCTTTTTTGTTGTAGAAGCGTTTGGGTTCTTCCATAAAAGTATGTGTATGCCCACCTAATATAACATCTATATATTCACTTTCCTTTGCCAGTATTTCATCGCACATTTTATTAGGCTCCTTATAGCCAAACCCAAGGTGGGAAAGGCATACAACCATATCGCATCCGTGCTTTTGTTTTAAAGAAGCTGCCACTTTGTTCGCCTGCTCAACCGGATTAAGGTATTTTGTTTTACCAAATAAATTATCAGGAACCAGTCCTTCCATTTCAATGCCAACTCCTGTTACGCCAATCTTTAATTTTCCTTTTTTAAAAATTTTATACGGAATGGTTTTATACTCTAAAGGCGTATCGTTAAAATCATAATTGCACAAAACAATGGGAAAATCTGCGTAACTCAACTGTGTGGAAAAGTTCTCCATTCCACCATCAAAATCATGGTTGCCCATCGTAGCCGCATCATACCCCATTTTGGTCATTGCTTTTATTTCCGGCTCACCTTTATACAAATTAAAAAAAGGCGTTCCCTGAAAAATATCTCCCGCATCCAACAACAGTACCTGCTCTTCCTGCGAACGTATAGAATTGATCAACGCAGCTCTTGCAGCCACCCCACCCAACCCCGCATTTTTCCCCGCATCTGCCGGAAAAGGTTCCAGCCTGCTATGCACATCGTTGGTATGTAATATGGTCAGCTTTGTAGCCGCTTCTTTTTCAACAGGCATGGCTGCTCCCGTCAGCATGCCTCCTGCCACAACAGCAGCATCCGCTAAAAATTTTCTTCTAGTCAGCATACACCACCCTGTTTTCTATTACAGCATTTATTTTCTTTCCTTCCCTGCCCTGCCGCGTTACGTATGTTATGAGCGCATCGCGCACCAGGTAACCTGTGGTAATAACAGGAATGGTTTTCAGCATCACACAGTTATCGCCTCCATTGGTAATATAATCTGAGTTCACAATGTTGTAATACTTATCTTGATCGAGTGGCTTTCCCTGTATCAATACATGGGTTGCTTTTTTGTTGCTGATCTTCATTACCAGCCCGCTCACCGGCCATCCTCCCAGTGCAGCAATATGATCCAGGAACTGCTGCAATATGTTACCCTTTAGCTTTTGCATATTTATTACATTGTCAAAAGGCATCAGCTCAAAAATTTTTCCCACGGTTATTGACCCTTTTTCAAGCGCGGGCAACCGGATGCCGTTGTAATTTAGAAATGCAGCATCAACCGGCTCGCTGAATTTTTCCTGCGACATTTTCAACAAAGCGTCAGTCATAAAATTTCCCAACTCACCCTCTGGCTGCTTTTTGGGCAGTGTTGTTTCAGCTTCGGCAAGAATCGTGTTCATCACATTATTAACACTATCCTTATAAGGCTTTAAAAAACTGATATACGAGCTGTCAATCTTGTCCGAACTGGTTACCAGGTAATCTTTGTATTGGATTGATTGCGATTGAAAAGAGGATTGACAGGATGCTATTAAAATGAAGAACAAAAAAGGTGCGGATGTACTTTTTTTCATCTGCGTAGCATTTGTCTATACTTCTTGGAAGGTAAAATTTTTTTGTGCAAAAACAAAAACAAAATTTCAGAAATTCGTCCGCTTTTACAGCTACATTTGCCGTTCAATTATCTTACAATGAGTTATGAACTTACAGGCAAATTAATTGCCCGTTTCGACACAGTGCAACGTACCGCCACATTTAAAACCCGTGAATTTGTTATTGAAAAAACAGAAGACATTGGCGGAAGAGCTATTACCAACTATGCCAAGTTTCAGTGCGTGCAGGACAAAACCACTATGCCTGACAGGTTTAATATAGGCGAAACAGTGAAAGTGCATTTTAATATCAAAGGCACCAAGTGGGAAAAGAACGGGCAAACAAACTACATTACCAACCTCGATGCATGGCGAATGGAAAGTGTGAACCTGCAACAGGAAGCTGCTCCTCAAAGCAATAACGCACCCGAATATACGAACAGCGATATTTCTGCCAGCGCAGATGATCTGCCGTTTTAGGATTTGAGATTTGAGATTTCTGATTTGGCTGACAGCAGAAAGCTGACAACTGAAAGGTTGTCGGTTTTTGTCTCTTGATTTTTGTTTCTTGGAACTTGGTTCTTGGATCTTGTTTCTTGATTTTTAACTTTTGGTTCTTACAGCTTTTAGGATAAAAACCTGACCTCGTATGATCAAAAAAATTTCGTTGCGGTTACTTCCGCAGGAGGCGGCAAATGCCGATAATGTTAAACCTTATATAGCCGCAGAAGCAGGCACGCCTGTTTCAAAAATTTCCGGATATCATATCCTCAAACAATCTATTGATGCCAGGGGCAAACAGGTGTGGATCAACCTCACGGTGGAAGCATTTATAGGGGAGCCTTTCCGGGAAAGAGAATTGCTCCAATTCCATTTTAAGGATGTGCACAGCAGCCCGCACAAAGCAGTAGTAATTGGTGCAGGACCAGCCGGCTTATTTGCAGCATTGCGCCTTATTGAACATGGCATACAACCCATTGTACTGGAAAGGGGTAAGGAAGTAAGAGCCCGGCGACGCGATCTTGCTGCACTGAATAAAGAAGGCGTTGTAAACCCCGAAAGCAATTATTGCTTCGGCGAAGGCGGTGCCGGTACTTACAGCGATGGAAAACTATATACCCGCAGCACCAAGCGGGGCGACGTGAACCGCATACTGAACCTGTTTGTACATTTTGGAGCAGAGGAGAATATCTTGTACGACGCCCATCCGCACATTGGCACAAATAAACTTCCGCAAATCATAACGGCCATGCGTAAGGCCATCCAGGCATATGGTGGCATTTTTTTGTTTGAAAAAAAGGTAACGGATTTTGTAATTGATAACAACCGTATTATAGCAATAAAAACAGCCGATGGAGACAGCTTTGCTGCGCAGGCTTTTATATTGGCAACAGGGCATTCGGCTCGCGATATTTTTACGCTGCTGCATCGCAAACAAATACTTATTGAGCTGAAGCCTTTTGCGCTGGGTGTTCGCGTTGAGCATCCACAAGAACTGATCAATAGCATACAATACCATATCCGTCCGTTTAACAAAGCGGAAAAGCAATCTGAGTTTTTACCTCCAGCATCATATAGTCTGGTAGAGCAGGTGAACCAACGCGGTGTATTTTCTTTTTGCATGTGCCCCGGAGGCATCATAGCGCCAGCAGCCACCAATGCGGGAGAGTTGGTAGTAAATGGCTGGAGCCCCAGTAAAAGAAACAATCCTTACGCCAACAGTGGTATGGTAGTTACGGTTGAAGAAAAAGATGTACAGGCTTATAGCAAGCAGGGACCATTGGCGGCCATGTATTTTCAGCAGCAGGTTGAAAAAGCGGCCTTTGCTGCCGGCGGCGGCAAATTTGTGGCGCCCGCACAACGCATGGTCGATTTTGCAGAAGGCAAAGCCTCATCTACTTTGCCGGAATGCTCTTATTTACCTGGTGTAACTCCTGCATCTTTAAAAGAGGTGCTGCCTCCTTTTATTTATAATACCCTGCAGCAAGGCTTTAAAGCGTTTGGGAAAAAAATGCCCGCGCGCTATGGCAGCAACGGCTATTATACTAACAACGCTATTGTGGTGGCTACAGAAAGCCGCACCTCATCACCCGTTCGCATACCGCGCCACCCGGAATTGTTATCACACCCTCAATTAAATAATTTGTATCCCTGTGCCGAAGGAGCAGGCTACGCCGGTGGTATTGTAAGCGCCGCCATGGACGGCGAAAGAGTAGCAGACATGGTGGAGAAGGTGATAAGTGGTATGTAGTAAGTGGTATGAACTGCGGAACCAGGGAACCACGAAGACACGGAGACACAAAGTTGCACGGAGAATGATTACCCTATACCCTACACCCTATACCCTATACCTTATACCTTCCCTTAGAACGGATACCCTATACCGAACTGAAAAGTGGGTCTTCGCATATTGCTTCGTATCAACCAGCCATCATTTTTAGGCAGATAAGTTTCATCGGATGCATAGAGTGGGTCTTTGAGTCGCCAGCCCAGGTCGAACCGCAGGAGGAAGAATTTGAAATCGAGCCTCAGTCCTGCGCCGCCTGCTACAGCGAGATCTTTATACAGCCTGCTTACGTCAAATACGCCATATTTAAATTCAGGAATTTCCGATCTTCTTATCCATACGTTCCCCATATCGGTAAACAATGCGCCTTTTAACCAATAGCCATATACAGGAAAAATATCGAACCGGTATTCCACATTCGCCTCTAACTGAATATCCGCATAACGGTCATCAAATCTTTTGTCTCCCACCCTTATTGAATCATAAAAAATACTGGAGCCTGGCCCCAGCTTGCGCAATTGCCACCCGCGCATACTGTTGGGGCCTCCGGCGAAAAACTGGCGGAAAAAGGGCAGCGATACATCCCCCTTCCGGCTTTCTGTATCGAAGGCAATACCATAGCCGGCAAAAAAACGAAAAGCCCACATCGTTTTTGGTCGGGCTACATAATGCCTGAAATCTGCGCTTAGTTTAAGAAACCGGTACAATTGTTCCAAGGCTCTGCCGGTATCAGTTTGTTTCCTAAACAATTCACCCATTAACAAACCCGATTCTTCGCCAAATACCCTTATCAAACTGAACGATCTTGGGCTCGACCAATTGAATCTTCGTGTATACGTGGCATTGGTACCTACAATCAATCCATCATTGTAAGAGTAGCGCAATAGTGGATAATCCCTTATCAGTTTGTTAAAGCCCGAATCAACGTTATATATCCTTGTAAACTCTATATTCGGAAAGCGCAGTTGCCAGCTTACATTGGCCTTTTTCTGAAACTCATATCCCAGGTAGGCGTTAAGCGTATTGATCTTATAATACAGGTACCGGTCAATATACGAACCATCGAGACTGATATAAGTTTTGGCATTTAGAAAATTATGTTCATTCTTTAATTTAAAGAAAGGTGTAAGCAGTCGTGGAAAAATCAGCCTGTTAATAAGGCTCACCTCTGTTGAAAGTATTTTCCTGAAATCAGTAAACTCAACGCCTGTACGTAAAATATTCTCCAGTTGCAAAGCCTGTTTGGCAACGTTCCGGTTCTTTAAATGAAAGCTCAACGCCAGCCCCTTGTTGCCGGCATTGAATATCTGGTTTTGTGCCGTTAAAATGCTCGACCCTTCAAAATCCACACTAAAGAAAAACTTTTTTGCCGGCACCATGCGAATAAAAAAATCAACGGTTCCCGCAGAATCCCGTGGTCTGCTGTTAATGCTCACGTTCTGCCATGCTTCTATGCGGTTAAAGTTCAGCAAAGTGCGATTGTAATCCGATATGCGATACAATGCTCCGGGCTTTAACGAAATTCTTTTAGCCAGGAAAGAAGGTCTGAACAGGTTATACCTGTTGAAAAAATTGTATCCGCCATAGGGTGTAGGTTTTATATTGCTTCTGTTGCCCACCAGCAGATCGGCAGGCTCATCCGGGAAAACATTCACCCGCCCAATGGTATAAGGCATTACAATAGTGGTATCGCGCACCGGTACCTGCAATATGGCTATATTAATGGTAGGATTCTCATTCCTTTTCTGCGCTTCCAGCTGCAAACGAATTTGTTCAAAAGGATCGGCAGAAGGATCAATCAGTGAAACATCCACCGTATCCAACTGCGCTTTGATCATTTCGCGATTGATCTTGAAATAACCATTATCCTTGAATATGTCAATTAACCGGTTCAGTTCCTCGTCTATCTTTTGCCGGTTGAATGGTTCCGATTTTTTTAGCAGCGTTTTATCCATGTTTTCCATAGCAAGCCGCTGCAGCGTACTGTCTTTAAAAACATAGCTGATGGAATCAATTTTAAAAGGCTTACCCGTTTGAACGGTATACTCCACCGTTAGCCGGTACTGGTCTGGCTTATTGTTTTTGAAAAATGTGTCTACATGCGACCAGTCGGCAACCACATTGCTGCGGTAATAACCCGTGTTGTGCAACAGGTTATTCATGTTCTGCACCGTTTGTTTTACGTAACCACTGTCAAAAACCGGCGGTGCAGTCATTACATGCCTTAGAAACAGCACACTTCGTACCCTGGGTTTCACGCTGTCCTCTATCTGCCCTTCCAGTCTTGCCTTCAGATCGGATTTTTCGCCCGAACTCACGGGTCCTTCAACGTGTACTTCATTTTCAAATACAAAAGGTTTATAGGGCTGGTATTTTCTTACAACAGTACACGACGAAGCCACACAAATAAGGGTGAGGATAAAAACGGCGTAGGTAAATAAGGAAGAATGTATTTTCGTTGGTGAAACAAACATATTAAAATATACAGGAATGCTCAGCAAATCCAGGGTCAAATATATTCAAAGTTTATACCATAAAAAATTCAGGGATGAAGCTGGAGTATATATAGTGGAAGGACCTAAGGTATTGGCCGAATTTCTGCATACAGCACCAGCCAACATACAGGAACTGTATTGCCTTAAAACCTGGCTAAACAACAACCAGCCAATACTCAATACCATTAAGCCCGAAAGCATTACTGTTGTTGAAGAACATGAGCTTCAAAGAATTTCCGCACTTTCCACGCCCAACCAGGTACTGGCCGTTGTTGTTAAAAATCCGTTGAAATCTTTTTTGGCAACAAATGGCATTACCCTGATGCTCGATAACATCCAGGACCCCGGCAATATGGGAACCATTGTGCGCATTGCCGACTGGTTTGGTGTTAACACAATCGTGTGCAGCCAAGACTGCGTGGATATTTACAATCCCAAAGTCATTCAATCTACTATGGGCAGCATTTTAAGAGTGAATACCATATACCAGGATCTTGAACAAACATGCAGCAACCTGGCCGGCGTTGAAATATATGCCGCCACCCTGCACGGGCAATCGCTGTATACTTTGCCGCCCGCAACAAACGGCCTATTGCTGATAGGAAATGAATCTAAAGGAATAAAACAATCGCTGCTCAGTCATTGCACTACCCAAATTACCATTCCGCGCATTGGTGAGGCAGAATCGCTCAATGCAGCAGTGGCTACAGGCATCCTGCTTTCGCATCTTACCAAGCCATTATAGTGAGCTATCAGCATTCAGGTCAGAATCATTAATGTATGCTGGTAACCGATTTCTGACGACCGTTGGAAGCTGGCTGCTGATTGCTGACAGCTCATGTTAAGATTTAAGCATTTCTTATTAAAAACGGTCCTGTTTTAAATAAGCCCGCGTGCTATTTTTGAAAAAAATATACTATGGCTGTACAATGGCAAGGCGTATTTCCTGCACTTACAACAAAATTTACTGCCAACGATACACTTGATCTTGACCTGTTTGGAAAAAATCTCAACGCCCAGCTGGAAGCGGGAGTAAGCGGAATTATTTTAGGGGGATCGCTGGGAGAAGCAAGCACTATTACCGAAAATGAAAAGGAACAACTCGTAAGCTTTGCTATCAACCAGTTAAAAGGCGCCATACCTGTTATTGTAAACATTGCCGAAGGGTCTACACGTGAAGCCATTCGGCAGGCTCAACTGGCCAAATCGTGGGGAGCAGACGGACTGATGCTGTTGCCACCCATGCGATACAGGAGCGACGAAAGAGAAACGGTAACTTATTTTACCGCTGTTGCCCGGTCTACCAACCTGCCAATTATGCTGTATAATAATCCGGTTGATTATAAGATTGAGGTAACCCTCGATATGTTCGATGAACTGGCAACAGTAAAAAATATTGAAGCTGTAAAAGAGTCCACCCGCGATGTTACCAATGTAACGCGTATGATCAACCGCTTTGGTGATCGTTTTAAAATTCTCTGCGGTGTTGACACACTCACGTTTGAAGAGCTTTCATTAGGCGCCGACGGGTTGGTGGCAGGCCTGGTATGTGCTTTTCCCACAGAAACAGTGGCGTTGTATAACCTCATTAAAGCCGGCCGCTTTGCCGAAGCCATTGTTTTATACAGGTGGTTTATGCCATTGCTGGAACTTGACATCCATCCCAAACTGGTACAGTATATAAAGCTGGCCGAAGCGCAAACAGGACTGGGCAGTGAATATGTAAGAGCGCCGAGGTTACCCCTTGAAGGCAAAGAGAGAGAAAACATTTTGGAGATCATCAACACTGCTCTCGCCAACAGACCGGAGTTGGTTGAGTTTGAGTAGTTGAGTAGAGTAAGTTGGTTAAATGAGTGCAGTAAGTTGAGCGGGAGATAGGGTAACGGGTTTTTCCCTTTTCACCCTTCACTTTTCACCTTTCCCCTTTGCGCCCTATACCTTCCTCCTTACCCCTTTCACCATTTCTGTCGTATCTTGCCCGGTCTAAAAAAAGCAAGCAATGAATGATATTGATATGATAATGCAGAATGCCCAGCAGGCGTTCGATAGTTTCAAACTACTTTCGCCTTCCGACAGATCCGCATTTTTACAGGAAGTCGCTGCACAGATTGAAGCTGCGCGCGAAACCCTCGTGCAAACTGCGCATGAAGAAACCAATCTCCCACTGCCCCGTTTAAACGGCGAGTTAACCAGAACAACCAATCAGCTTAAACTATTTGCGCGCGTTATTGAAGAAGGAAGCTGGGTAGAAGCCGCGATAGATACCGCCGATAAAGACCGGACACCCGCTAAACCAGATACACGAAAAATGTTGTTGCCCGTTGGACCCATTGTTGTATTCGGCGCCAGCAATTTTCCGTTTGCTTTTTCAACCGCGGGAGGCGATACCGCCAGCGCACTGGCCTCGGGCTCAAGCGTGGTAATTAAAGGACATTCAGCCCATGCAACTACTTCGCAACAGGTGTTTGAAGCAATAAAAAAAGCGATTGCCAAAACAGGAGTACACCCCTACACTGTGCAGCATGTGCTCGGTTCTGGAAGTACCGTAGGTAAAGCGCTGGTGCAACACCCCAATACCACAGGCGTTGGATTTACCGGCTCGTTCAGCGGCGGCAAGGCTTTGTGGGAGTTGGCCAATCAGAGAGAAAGACCCATCCCGGTTTTTGCAGAAATGAGCAGCATTAACCCCGTAGTTTTTTTGCAGGATACTTTGCAACAGAATGCAGCATCGCTTGCCAAAACATATGCGGCATCCATCTCTTTGGGCATGGGACAATTTTGCACCAACCCCGGGTTATTGCTTGCAGTAAAAAGCGAAGCGCTCGACCATTTTTTGTTACTGCTCGGAAAAGAAATAGAACAGGTAGCCCCGCAAAAAATGCTGCACAGCGGCATACATCAGTCTTTTAATAAAGGGTTAACCGAAGCATTGTCGCAAAAAGGCATTCAAACAATAGCGCAATCAGCCACTGCACCCGTCAATATAGAAGCCTACCCTACCGTTGCAAAAGTAGAAGCAGCGGTGTTCATGCAAAATCCGCACTTCAGGGAAGAGGTTTTTGGACCATATTCTTTAGCCGTGATATGCAGCGACAAAACCGAGCTGAAAAAAGTATTGGAATCGCTGAAAGGCCAGCTAACCACCACCGTTATGGCAACCGATGCAGACATAGAGGCGAATGCAGATATTATTGAATTACAAACCACCCTGGCGGGACGTATTATTTTGAATGATGTACCAACAGGTGTGGAAGTATGTGCGAGCATGGTACATGGAGGACCTTTCCCGTCTACTACCGATGCAAGGTTTACTTCCGTAGGCACCACTGCTATCAAGCGCTGGGTACGTCCTGTATGTTTCCAGGGATTTAAAGACGGTATGTTACCCGATGCTTTGAAAGACAGCAATCTGTTGAAGATATGGAGAATTGTAAACAATGAATGGGTGAAGTAAGGTAAGCCGTCAGCGATCAGCCATCTATACCTTACACCCCACACCTTAAGCCTTACACCTCACCCCTCACACACATGAAAAAGACATTTTTTTGCATTGATGCGCATACATGCGGCAATCCTGTAAGATTGGTGGCAGGCGGCGGACCGGTTTTGCAAGGTGCCAATATGAGCGAAAAGCGGCAGCATTTTTTACGGGAATATGACTGGATACGCAAAGGGTTGATGTTTGAACCGCGCGGTCACGACATGATGAGCGGCAGCATTTTGTATCCGGCGCACGATCCGGCAAACGATGTAGCAGTACTGTTCATTGAAACAAGCGGATGCCTGCCCATGTGCGGTCATGGCACCATTGGCACAATTACCATTGCTATTGAAGAAGGTTTGATAGTACCCAAAACACCAGGCGTTGTACGCATGGAAGCACCGGCAGGGCTGGTTATGATCAGCTACCGGCAAGAGGGCAAAAAAGTAACAAGTGTGAAGCTTACCAACGTACCCGCATTCCTGGCGGCAGAAGCAATTACTGTGGATTGCCCCGAACTGGGCGAACTGGTAATAGATGTTTCTTATGGCGGGAATTTTTATGCCATCGTAGACGTTCAAAAAAATTTTAAAGGGCTGGAACATTATCCTGCCGATAAACTGATTGCCTGGGCAAGAGAAACACGGAAACGCATCAACGAAAAATACCAGTTTGTTCATCCGCATGATCCTACCATCAACGGCTGCTCGCATATTTTATGGACGGGCGCTGTACTCAACAGCAGCTCCACAGCCCGCAATGCAGTATTTTACGGCGACAAAGCAATAGATCGCAGTCCCTGCGGTACAGGCACTTCCGCCCGTATGGCGCAATGGTATGCCAAAGGAAAATTAAAGATGGGCGATGAATTCATTCATGAAAGTATTATCGGCTCCACATTTACAGGCAGAATTGAAGAAGAATTGGCAGTGAATGGTAAGCCGGCTATCCGTCCCAGCATTGAAGGCTGGGCGCGCATATACGGTTACAATACGATCTCCATTGATCCGGAAGACGATCCGTATGCGTACGGCTTCCAGGTAATTTGAAAAGGGAACCACGGAGACACCATGGCACAAAGGTGCACGGAGTGATGAGAAGCGTTTGGGGTTTTGTGTTTTCGGTTTATTATTTGGATGGTATTCCAGATCAAAATCTTTAATCTACAGAAATATTTGTAAGGACCGAGCAAGCGGGACTTTGTGCGCGGTTCCTCTCCTTGGAGAGGTCAGGTGAGGCTTTGAACCACGGGGACACGATGGCACAAAGGGGCACGGAGTTATGGGAAGAGAGTTTGGGGTTTTGTGTTTTCGGTTTATTATTTGGATGGCATTCCAGATCAAAATCTTTAATCTACAGGAATATTTATAAGGACCGAGCAAGCGGGACTTTGTGCGCGGTTCCTCTCCTCTGGAGAGGTCAGGTGAGGCTTTGAACCATGGCGACACGATGACACAAAGGTGCATGGAGTTATGGGAAGAGAGTTTGGGGTTTTGTGTTTTCGGTTTATTATTTGGATGGCATTCCAGATGAAAATCTTTTAATCTACAGAAATATTTATAAGGACCGGGCAAGCGGGACTTTGTGCGCGGTTCCTCTCCTCTGGAGAGGTCAGGTGAGGCTTTGAACCACGGAGACACGATGACACAAAGGAGCAACCCGGGAGTACACGAAAAGTGAAAGGTGAAAGGATAAAGATACCTGTAGCATAAATTCAACCTGCCAGCCGGCAGCGGATATCAAATCTTACATTTTAAATCGCAAATAAAAAAGCCACCGGTTTTATCCGACGGCTTCCGACATTGCTGTCGCAGATTATTTTTATGGAGTGGCCCGGTTACGCGATAATAACCGAAGGCGTCCATGATTTATCTGTAGATTGCATGAATACCTCCTTTTTATTTGGTGAATTGGAGCAACAAAATTAAGGATTGCGCATTAATAAACCATCATGTTCCTTTTTTATTAACAAGCCGTTGAAATATAACGGTAGCGCATAATGCGTCACACAAACTTAATGCTCGCAAACATTACGCTAACCGTTACCGTTACATTAAAGCGTTTATCTTTACCAAAAACGATAACGTGTCTCCAAAACTACTTCTTGCGTTCTTCCTCACCTGCATCATTACACTGCAGGCAACCTCGCAAACCCGGTATTATCTCATTGCACATCGCGGTGGCGTGGTAGACAGCAACCGCGCCGAAAACAGCCTGCCAGCCTTAGAAGCGGCGTTTAAACGAGGCTATAAAATGGTAGAGATTGATATGCGCGTAACCAAAGACGGAGTACTGATCATTCACCACGATCAGAATTTTAAACGATATTTTAATGTAGATAAGAAAGTAACGGATATGACGTGGCCGGAAATTCAACAGCTCACCAGCAATACAGGAAGTAAAGTGCTGCTGCTGGAAGAAGCGCTTGCATATTGCAGCGGAAAAATGCAGGTAATGCTTGATAACAAGATCAGTGGCAACGACACGGTTCTTTTTTCCAAAGTAATTTCCCTCTTAAAAAAATACAGGCTCAATAAAGAAGCGCTAATGATAGGCACCGATGAATCGACACCCTGGTTTACGGGAAAAATAAAATTAAGCTGTACCCGCAAACAACTGGAAGAAAACATGCGGCAGCCGGGCTACAATCCTTCTGACTATTATTTGTTTGGAGGTGAACTCACCAAAGAGGATATAGATTGGGCGCGTAAAAACAAAATATTGGCGGTTGGAGTGATTAATGCCTGGAGATACAGGCGCTCTCAAACACCAGAAACAGACGCAGCCAAAGATGCAGAACGCCTCAAAGAAACGGGCTTAACCCATTTTCAGCTAGACTCGGAATTTGATAAATATTTCTTCGATTAAACCCACACTTCGCCGCCTTAAAAAAGTTCAATTTGCACGGTTATAAAAAGCGAGAGTAAGCGAAGTTTATGTACATTTATCCTTTAAACGTTTAAGCATCCATTACAAGTTCAACTAAAATGCCCCTTATGGTGAGATTGTTCTGCATTACTGCCACGCTGTTTTTGTTTCATATTGCTACAGCTCAA
This sequence comes from Agriterribacter sp., assembly GCA_051958655.1. GTDB lineage: Bacteria > Bacteroidota > Bacteroidia > Chitinophagales > Chitinophagaceae > Agriterribacter. Next base: position 31,858 of record JBQCFW010000117.1, read on the forward strand.
ACACTCGATCCGACCCACAAGGTTCCGGTTGAAAAAAATCTTTCCGAAGAGTGGAAAAAATCGTTGTGGAGCAGTGAACGCAAAGCATACACCGGCAACGAACTGGAAACGATTGGCATGCCCTGCGGCGGCATAGCAGCCGGACAATTGTATGTGAGAGGCGATGGCACTTTGGCTAATTGGTGGATAGCCAATAACGGTTACAACACAGGCTATGGCATAGACTGGCTGCTGAACTTTGAAACACCACTCGGCCCGTGGAAAGTATGTTATCAAACCTTTGAACCCCTCAGTTATATAGACCAGGGATTTTCTGTAACGGTTAAACAAGACAATAAAACCGTTACCCGGCAACTCAACAAAAAGGGCTTCGACAAAATTTCCTTTACCGGCGAATATCCTATTGCCAGCATCCATTATGCTTCTGCATCTAATCCGTTACCATTGCAGGTAGACGCTACCATTTTCTCTCCATTTATTCCCCTGAATGCAAAAGAATCTGCTACGCCGGGAACGATATTAAAATATAAACTTACCAATACGTCTCAGCAAAAAATGCAGGTAGCCATTACCGGTTGGTTGCAAAACCTGGTATGTATTGATCTTAAAGGACAGGCAACCGGCAATTTGCGCAACAGGGTAATTACCGCAAATAATATGAGTTCGGTTACCATGGATCTCATCCGGTCGGAAAAACAGCAAACGGTAGCTCGCAAAACCATTCCTTTCCAGGATTTTGAATTGGGAAATTATGGCAAGTGGAAAACCGAAGGCAACGCATTTGGAAAAACGCCTGTAACAAATACAGCAGCCGAAGCAGATTTTGTAAGCGGACAGGAAGGAAAGTTTCTCGTCAATTCAAAACTTACCAGCTTTGGCGACAGTGGCACGGGCAAGCTTACTTCTCCCGTATTTGTCATCAAAGAAAATTATATCAACTTTAAATTAGGCGGAGGACCTTACCGCGGTAAAACCTGCATCAACCTGTATATAAATAACAAACTGGTAAAAACTGCTACCGGCGCCAGCGATGAAAAGCTGGAACCCGTAAGCTGGGATGTAAGAGATTCAAAAGGCAAAAAAGCTTACCTGGAAATTGTAGACGATGAAATGGGAAGCTGGGGGCATATTAATGTAGACGAAATTTCGTTTGACAACCTTCCGCTAAAAGATAAATTTTTTCCCGGTAACCATCCCTATTTCGGAAACATATCACTGAGTGTATTAGGCGAAAACGGTGTAGCGGTTGCCGGTTATACCGGGCAAAACGTACTGACAGCCAACAACACTGAAGCTATAAAACCGTTTGACGAAAAGCTAACGGGCGCTGCCGGTTCCACCGTTGAACTTGCACCCGGAGAAGCGAAGGAGATCACTTTTTTATTAACCTGGTATTTTCCCAATCGTCCGTTGCAATACGGTGAAGGTGGTAACTGGAACCTGCCCATACCCACAGGCGGTCCGGCTATTGGCAATATGTATGCTAACTGGTACGATCACTCGCTGGATGTGGCTTCGTGGCTGAACCAAAATTTAGATCGCCTTACAAACGAAACAATGTTATTTCACAATGCTTATTATAACAACTCAACCCTGCCCTATTGGCTTAACCAGCGCCTAATGATGCCCGCATCAACACTTGCCACGGAAACCTGCCAATGGTGGTCTACCGATAAGTTTTGGGCATGGGAAGGTGTTGGCTCCTGTGTAGGCACCTGCACGCATGTATGGAATTATGAGCATGCACTGTCTCGCCTCTTCCCCGAGCTGGAACGGAACATCCGCGAAAAAACAGATTTTGGTACTTCGTTCCAGGAAGACGGAGGTGTGCTTGCCCGTAATGGCTGGGGTGGAATATTGATAGACGGACACGCGGGTGCTATACTAAAAGCGTACCGCGAGCACCTGATGTCCAAAAATGTTTTTTTTCTTTCGCGCAACTGGGACAAAATAAAAAAAGCAACACAGTTTATAATGAAGGAAGACGGCAACGCCGATGGCCTCATTGAAAAAGAACAAGCCAATACATATGATATCGCTTTCTTTGGTGCCAACACTTATGTAGGCGGTTTATACCTCGCATCGCTGAAAGCGGCTTCAAAGATGGCATTGATCATGAAGGATACCGCTTTTGCGTTGTATTGCGACAGCATTTTTACCAACGGCACTAGCAACAGCGTAACCAAACTATGGAACGGAGAATATTTTATACAGGATGTTGACCTGGACAAACATCCGCTGGCGCAATATGGCAACGGTTGCCTCAGCGACCAGCTATTCGGACAAACCTGGGCGCATCTTGATAACCTGGGGTATATCTATCCGGAAAAAAATGTAAAAACCACATTGCAATCAATATGGAAATACAATTGGGCACCCGATGTAAGCGTACAAAATAAGGTACACAAACCTGAAAGAATATACGCCGATGCAGGAGAACCGGGACTGTTTATTGCCACCTGGCCTAAAAGCAAACACATGGGTGAAGCAGGTGTTCGTTACCGTGATGAAGTTTGGACAGGCATCGAATACCATGTTGCCACCAACATGATCTACGAAGGAATGACAGAAGAAGGCTTATCGCTTGTAAAAGCAGTACACCAAAGATACAGCCCCGAAAAGCACAATCCCTGGAACGAAATTGAGTGCGGCGATCACTATGCAAGAGCCATGGCATCGTGGGGTGTATTGCTGGCGCTGCAGGACTTTAAATACGATGGTCCGGCAAAATCGATTTCATTCGCCCCAAAGGTTCAGCAAAACAATTTTCAAAGTTTCTTTACAGCAGCAGAAGGTTGGGGAAATATTCAGCAAAAAAGAACGGCCCAGGTACAAACCAATACACTTGATTTAACGTATGGAAAAATTTCACTCCGGTCAATGGTTATAGAAGTTCCAGGAAATCCGTCCCGTGTGACAGCCTCAGTCAATGGAAAAGAGTTGCCCGTTGCCACTGAAAGGAGAGGCAATATGTTGCAGCTTTCGTTTGAAGCAATTGACATTCGTGCCGGCGAATCGTTAACAGCCACTATTCATTTACAATAAATGCCCTTAAAGGCATTTATTGTAAATGAATGGTGAGATGCAAGCCATACAGGACAACACCAGCTTTGTATGCACTAAAAAAGGGCGATGGAAACTTTCCTGTTTTCAACGCTCTGAAGCCGGCACTGCTTAGTGCCTGGCACCACCTGAGTAAAATACTTTACCATGCGCAAAACATCCATTAAAGACATTGCTCGTAAGCTGAGCGTTTCAACAGCGCTGGTGTCGTATGTATTGAATGGAAAGGAAAAGCAGGCGAGAGTAGGCGAAGAAATTGCAGAGAAAATTAGGAAAACGGCTGCGGAAATGAATTACCAGCCCAACATGATTGCCCGTTCACTCAAAAGCGGGAAAACACATACGATTGGATTGATTGTTGCCGACATCTCCAACCCGTTCTTTTCGGCTATTGCCCGTATTATAGAAGATGAAGCGCAGAAATACAATTACACTGTGTTATTCGGCAGCTCTGACGAAAACAGGGATAAGTCTGGCAACCTTATCAATATTCTTTCCAACAGGCAGGTGGATGGTTTTATTATTGCTGCGGCTGAAAATACCGAAGAACAATTGCAATCTTTAGAGAAACAAAATATTCCTTTCGTATTAATTGACCGCTATTTTACCGGCATTACCGCCAATAGCATACAGACAGATAATTACCAGGCAGCCTTTAAAGCAGTAACCCATTTGATAGATGCCGGCTACAAAAGGATTGCCATGGCATCGTACGATACAGGCTTGCAGCACATGGAAGACCGACGCAGAGGGTATACTGACGCTTTAAAGAAAAGAAAGATTAAAACCAACGCTGCGTTATCGGGCAGGATACGATTTGAAGAAATTAACAAGGACATAGAGCAATTCATTCAGTCGGTACTCACGCTCCGGCAAAAAGCCGATGCCATTTTTTTTGCTACCAACACGCTGGCGCTAACCGGCTTAAAAGCGCTTACACATCATACCATAAAAGTGCCGGAAGAACTGGGCATCATTGCCTTTGACGAAAACATCGCATTTGATTTCTTTTACGCTCCACTCAGCTATGTCCGTCAATCTGCGGAAGATATGGGACACGAAGCCGTAAAACTTTTAATTGAAAATATAGATCAGCCGCAACAGGAAAAAAAGACGATATACATCGACGCACCACTGGTGGTAAGGAAATCAACGGCGAAGAAGCGATGAGCAATGAGCTATCAGCGATTAGCCATCAGCCGTCAGCTATCAGTAAAAAAATCAGCCCCAACCTTTTATCCACTCCGTTAAACCTTCCCTAATTTCCGCCCGGATGTTTCTTTCTGCAATCAGAATGCTGATCTTGAGCTAAAAATGCCTGTGAAGAAAATTCTACTCGTACTTCTTTCAACAGTTTTTGTTACTGGCATCAGCGCACAAACGATACCGGAAAAACTGGAAAAATACATTGGCAAAGCCAGCAAAGGCCGCCATTTCAACGGAACAGTGTTGGTAATGCAGCAAGGTAAACCATTGTTGTATAAAGGAATGGGGTATAAAAATGCTGAACAAAAAACCTTGAACGATACCGCAACCATTTACAGGATTGGCTCGCTTTCCAAACCGTTTACAGCAATGCTGGTGCTGCGGTTACACGAAGAAAAAAAGCTTGATATCGCGGATAAACTGTCAAAATATATTCCCGATTATCCCGATGGAGACACCATTACCATTGAGCAGCTGTTAACTCATCGCACGCGCATCATCGACTATCTGAATGTAAAAGCAATACAGGAACTGCCCGATTCGGCGCCGCCGATTACAATGGAAAAGCTGATCGCTTATTTTAAAAATGAGCCTTCGAATATAAAAGGCAATGAGAAATTCACATACTCCAATTCAAATTACATTCTGCTGGCTTATATTATTGAAAAAGCTACCGGGCAGAAATTTGAACATGCCATGCGGCGATACTTTTTTCAACCACTGCAGATGGATCATTCCGGCTTTGCATTTAAAAACCTGCCGGATACCAACAAAGCCACCGGCTATGCCAATATTTACAAACAGCCGGCAGCCATCGAAGATTTTGATTCAAGCTATGCACCAGGTTGTGGTTCTATGTACACCTGTGCGTCCGACCTATATAAATTTTATGCAGCGTTAAACAACGGTACCGTAATAAGCAATGCTATGCGCGAAAATGCCTTTTTGGCAAGACACTGGAAATATGGTTATGGCTGGTTTTCGTATACGCTTTATGGTAAGAGATGTATTTCGCATGCAGGCGGCGTACCAAGCTTTTATGCCAACATGCAGTTCTTTCCCGATGACGATGTTTGCATAATATTGTTAAGTAACAGCAACAGCGGCTTTATTGAAACGGATAAGCTTGCCGCTATAGTGTTTGGAAAAAGGTTCGAACGGTCGGGGTTGTAAGTTGTTTGGTGTTTGGCGTTTATCGTTTGGCGTTTGTTGTTCATTGTTGCTTGCCGTTACAAAACGACAAGATGAACTGTGCCTTACCTCTGAATGCTGATCGCTGAATGCTGACCGCTGACCGCTAATAAAAAATGCCACAGCCCCTTATCATCACGAGGCCGTGGCGTGTTATCTGCAACTATTCAACTGCCAGCTTTGTTTGTACTTCAGGTTTGGTACGCTGTAGTACAATTTTCTTGGTGATGGTTTGTTTACCGTCGGAAATCTCAAAAGTATAAGTGCCTTCTTCTGCATCAATAAAATTGAACTTACGGTAAATGCTTTCTGGTTTTTTATCAGTAAGGAAATGAACAAGCGGGTATCCGTCTGGTGTTTTTAATCTGATAGTTAATCTCTTTCCACTTTCTTTTTCAACAAACATGCGGATAGCTTCGGCATTTTTGGTGGGTTGCAACAATACGCGGAATGATTTGATGTCTTTCTCATCTGTGTTTTCTTTTCCGCGTTTTTTATCGTCGCGCTGCTTATCACCTTCCTTGTTATCGTAACGGAAAGCTGCATGAGTAGCTGTTTTTGTCTGAGGCGCGGCCTGAATTGAATTTGCCAGCAGTGTTGTACCCGCTATAAGGGCAATTGCTAAAGTTTTACTGTAAAGTTTCATAACGAAATGTTGTTTATAATGAATGAATTATTGATTGGTTGAATAGTGAACAATTGTGATGATGATAACGATCTTCTTTCCTATAAGGTTACATAGCTTTTGAGTTTTATTTTTTAGGATATTATTTCATGCAACTACTATTGAGTGTCTTTATTTTTTTATAATTGTTGCATGATGCATGTGAACAAAATTTTTATTTTTTAGTGCCGTGATTTTATCCGCGTGCATGCCAACTCTGTTTCCGAAAAGAATGCCAGTGTACAGTTAAATGAAAATCAATGCATATGCAGATTTGTTAAGAAAATGCAATGTATCATTAGCGAACAAAAACTGTACTGTAACGATACAGGACAGCGCAGGAAGCACTAGATAAGTATCCTGAAGATTGGAGATTTGAAATTTGAACCACGGAGCCACGAAGACACGGAGGTGCACGGAGGAATAGGTTTTGTGTTTGTAGTTTTGCGTTTGTTGCTCAAAACCACAAACCATCAACTATAAATTAAAGATAGCCTGTGATGAACCTTGCATATCAGTTGAGAGATAAAAAAGAAAAACAGAATGCATTTGCCACTTATCACCTATCACCTACCACTTATCACTCAGCTAATACTTTACACTTGCTCCCAGCCAGGCCATCATACCTGCGCCGAGCCTGATAGCGTCTTCGTCGATATTAAAAGTAGGAGTATGCACACCCGAGTTAATTCCTTTAGCTTCATTACCAGCACCCAACCGGTAAAAGCAACCGGGTATTACCTGCGAATAGTAACCAAAGTCTTCGGCCCCCATGCGCAATTCCGATTCTTCTACATTTTCAGAGCCGGCATATTCTGCAGCAGCAGCTTCTGCCATTGCATTCAACTGTTCGTTGTTATAAACGGTAGGATACCCCACATCAATGTGCAGGTCTAGTTCAGCGCCCATGCTATGCACCAGTTCGGTTGCCAGCTTACGGATAAGGGTATGCGCTTCAAACCGCCATTGTTCATCCATTGCTCTGAAGGTTCCCATCAGTTTTACTTCGCTGGGTATAACATTGGTGGTAAAACCGCCCTGGAAAGAAGTAACAGACAATACCGAAGGCGAAAAAGGATTTTTATTCCGGCTGATGATCTGTTGCAGTGCAACAACCAGTTGTGATGCAATAAGAATAGTATCGGCTGTTTGTTGCGGGGCTGCCGCATGTCCGCCCTTGCTGCGAATGGTAATGTACAATTCGTCGGCACTGGCCATTATTTTACCTCCTCTGAAGCGAAATTTTCCTACTTCCAGTTGCGGATGCACATGCAGACCCAATATAGCAGCAGGACGTGGGTTTTCAAGCACCCCTTCTTTTATCATGATGCTTGCGCCGCCCGGATTTTTTTCTTCGCCGGGCTGAAAGATCAGCTTTACTGTTCCCTCCCACTCGTCTTTCAGTTCATTTAAAATACGCGACGCGCCCAGCAGGCAGGTTGTATGTACATCATGACCGCAGGCATGCATCACCCCTTCATTTTTTGATTTATAGGGAACATCATTCTCTTCCTTAATGGGCAATGCGTCCATATCTGCACGCAAGGCAATCACTCTTTTACCGGGATTTTTTCCCTTAATTAGTCCCACAACGCCGGTTACAGCTTTTGTTTCGTATGGAATGCCATATTCCTTCAGCTTTTGTTGTACAAAGGCAGAAGTTTCAAATTCTTTATAGCTGAGTTCAGGATTGGCATGCAGATGATGCCGTATGTTTATGAGATCGTTTGCGTAGGTAGATGCGAGCTGTTGTATCTTTTCTTTCAACATAGCGCAAATATAGTGAAAAGGTGTAGGGTATAGGGTGGAAGGTATAAGCCATACAGTAATTGCTGATGTGTTGATTTTTGATTTTTGATTTGCCAATGCCGGCTGAACGTTGATAGTTGTCGGTTCAGATCCTAAATCAGCCAATCAGAAATCAGAAATTCCCATATATTCCTGCAGCATGATAGTGGCGGCAATTTCGTCTACCGCGGCTTTATCCCGCCGTTGCTTTTTTTTCATGCCCATATCCAGCATGGCTTGTTTGGCAAGTTTGGAAGTGAACCGCTCGTCTACCAGAATAACAGGTATGGCAGGAAATTCCTTTTTTATTTTTTCAACGATCTTCCTTACCGGCTCCGTAGCATGTGTATCAGAATCGTCGAGGTTCTTTGGTTCGCCTATAACGATCTTTTCAACTTCCTCCTTTGCAAAATAATTTTTAAGAAATTCAATCAACTTGGGAGACTCAATGGTCGTTAAGCCGGTAGCAATGATCTGAAGCGGATCGGTTACAGCAATGCCGGTTCTTTTTAATCCGTAATCTATTGCGAGTATGCGGGGCATGTTTTGATTTTTGATTGCTGATTTTTGATTTTTGATTGCTGAAAGCTGACTGCTGAAAGCTCCAACTGACTGCTTACAGGCTAACAAACAAATCGCCTATTACAAACACAGCAAATACAACGCTGGCAATACCATTTGCCGTCATAAAGGCAATGTTTACCCTGCGCAGGTCGTTGGGCTTAACAATAGAATGCTGGTAGATCAGCATGCCTGTAAATACAGCTACTCCCAGCCAGTACCACACGCCAAATCTTCCATACAAACCAGCGGCTATCACAATCAATGCCGAAAACACATGCAGTATCTCCGATACACGCAATGCTTTTTTCTTACCCAACGCAGCGGGTATGGAATAAAGATCCTGCGACTTGTCAAATTCCTCATCCTGCAAAGAATAAATGATATCGAAACCACTCACCCAAAACAATACCGTTAGAGAAAATAGTACAGGCAGCCAGTCGAACCTGCCGGTTACTGCGAGATAGGCTCCGATAGGGGCGAGACTCAATCCCAACCCCAGCACCAAATGACACAACATGGTAAAGCGCTTGGTATAACTATACCCCAACACCACCAACAGCGCAACGGGCGATAAATAAAAGCATAAGGGGTTGATGAAAAATGCGCACACCACAAACAACACACTGCACAAAATTGTAAACCACAAGGCGCTGTTGGCCTTAATGATACCCGCGGGGATTTCCCTGATGGCAGTACGGGGGTTTTTTGCGTCAAACTCGCGATCGAGATAGCGGTTGAATGCCATAGCGGCGCTGCGGGCGAAGATCATGCAGAGGATAATCAGCGCAAAACGTATAATCGTAGGTGATCCATCGTCTAACCAATACAATTTTTGCCAATAAATGTCCTTATGCCATCCAATTGCTTTCCCAAGGCTCCATTGATTTTTATTAGCCGGGAAACTAAATATAGCCAGGAAAAATCCAATCATCGCAAAGGGCATTGCGAATATGGTATGGGAAAACTTGATCAGGCTCAGGTAGCGTTTTGCGGTTGACATAACGACAAAGATAACACCATTTTACTGCGGCGTAACAGTTGTTTTTTGCCAAAGCTCCCACAATACAATACCCGCAGCTACCGAAATGTTCAAAGAATGTTTCATACCCGACTGTGGTATTTCTATACTGCCATTACACTGTTTCAAAACAGCATCGTCTACCCCGTTCACCTCGTTTCCAAACACCACTGCAATTTTATGTGCACCAGTGGGTTGTACCAGTTCGCCTGCGGTAATATCATTGAGCAACAAGCTGCCCTCCGTTTGTTCAATTGCCCATACATTGTAGTGCTGCTCACGGAGCTGTGTAACCGCTTGTTCGGTTGTAGCAGCATATTGCCATTCCACCGTTTCAGTAGCGCCCAACGCAGTTTTATTAATATCCCGGTGCGGAGGCTGCGGCGTGTAGCCACACAGGTAAATACGTTCAATTAAAAAAGCATCGGCCGTGCGAAACACACTGCCCACATTGTGCATGCTCCGTATATTATCCAGCACCACAACCACCGGTATTTTCTGTGCCTCTCTGAACTCATCAACCGACTTGCGGTTCAATTCATCCATGCTTAGTTTACGCATGCGCAAATATAGGAAGAAGGGAGAAGGCAGAAGGTGGAAGGTGAAAGGCAGAAAAAAAAGAAAAAACAAGATCCACGCAGCAAGCAACAATGGCAACAAAGCTCAAGGCTGATCGCTGATTGCTCACCGCCCCCCGCTTCGTATCTTTGCCACACTTATTCATCTTAATTATTAAACCTGTTGTATATGAGTCTTGGTTATTTCAGCTACCCCCTGCCGGTTAATGAACCGGTACTGAATTACGCCCCAGGCAGCAAAGAGAAAGAGATCCTCAAAAAAACGCTGGCAGCGCTTAAAAAAGAGGAAGCAGATATACCTATGTACATTGGCGGAAAAGAGATAAGAACCGGTAAGAAAATAGCCATACATCCACCTCATGAAAAAGCGCATGTGCTCGGCTATTTTCACGAAGGCACTGAAAAACATGTACGGCAGGCAATTGATGCAGCCCTGGAAGCAAAAGCCGGCTGGGAAGCGACCACCTGGGAAAACAGGGCAAATATTTTTTTAAAAGCGGCAGACCTCATTGCTACCAAATACCGTTCGTATATGAATGGTACCACCATGCTTGGTCAAAGCAAAAACGCTTACCAGGCAGAAATAGACTCGGCCTGCGAAATCATAGATTTCCTCAAATTCAATGTGCATTATCTCAGCGAAATCTATAAGCAGCAGCCCATCAGTTCTGCGGGTATTCATAACCGTATGGAGTGGCGTCCGCTCGAGGGATTTGTGCTGGCTGTTACTCCATTCAACTTTACTGCCATTGGTGGCAACCTGCCCACGTCGGCAGCTATGTGCGGCAATGTGGTGATATGGAAACCAGCCTACACACAGGTATATTCGGCTCAAATGTTTATGCGCATTTTAAAGGAGGCAGGATTACCGGATGGTGTTATCAACCTGGTATACGTGGACGGACCGGTGCTGGGACAGGTATGTTTTGCTCATCGCGATTTTGCCGGCGTGCATTTTACAGGTTCCACTGGTGTGTTTAACAGTATGTGGAAGACGATTGGCGAAAACGTTTCAATATATAAAAGCTACCCGCGCATTGTGGGAGAAACAGGCGGAAAGGATTTTGTGATTGCACACAAAAGCGCCGATCCCGACGTGGTAGCAACGGCATTGCTGCGTGGCGCGTTTGAGTTCCAGGGACAAAAATGTTCCGCTGCCTCACGGGCATATATACCCGATAATATTGCGGAGGAAGTAAAGAAAAAACTGGTAGCCGGTGTAAAGAGTTTTAAAATGGGCTGCGTAGAGGATTTTACCAATTTCATTAACGCGGTGATTGATGAACGTGCTTTCGACAAAATAAAAAAGTACATCGATAACGCCCGTAAGGATAAAAAAGCAGCAATTATTGCCGGCGGCAAATGCGATAAAAGCGAAGGCTATTTTATTCAGCCCACTATTATTGAAGCGAAAGAGCCGGACTATGTAACCATGTGCGAAGAGATATTTGGTCCTGTGCTCACCATTTATATATACAAAGCCAAAAAGTTTGAAGAGACGCTGGAACTGGTAAACAAAACTTCTCCCTATGCTTTAACGGGTTCCGTTTTGTCGCGCGACCGGGAAGCGGTGGACACTGCCACACGGATACTGCGCCACGCTGCAGGTAATTTTTATATTAACGACAAGCCAACCGGCGCCGTGGTTGGGCAACAGCCTTTTGGCGGTGCCCGTGCCAGTGGCACCAACGACAAGGCAGGCAGCATGCTGAACCTTTACCGGTGGCTAAGTGCCAGAACGATTAAGGAAACGTTCAATCCCCCGGTTGATTATGGTTACCCTTTCCTGGGTGAAAAATGAGTTATATTCGCTCTCTAAAACGATAACACTTTGAAGACGATTCTGGATACATACCAGCTAAACCTAACCATACAACGCCTGGGATACGAGATAATAGAAAGGCATACCAACCTGGATAAAGTGGCATTGATTGGCATACAACCCAGGGGCGTATTCCTGAGCGATAAGATAGCTGCGCATATACGTAAGGTTTACCCGCAACTGCCATTGAATTATGGCAAGCTGGACATTACTTTTTATCGCGACGACGTACGGAATGAATTGCACACTGCCAATAAAACCGACATCCCTTTTTCTATTGAAGGTAAGAATGTGATATTGGTAGATGATGTATTGTATAAAGGGAGAACTACCCGTGCTGCCCTCGATGCATTGATGGCTTACGGCAGACCCGACCAGGTGGAGCTGTGCGTACTGATTGACAGGCGCTTCAGCCGCGAACTGCCTATACAACCTGATTATTGCGGCAAAGCAATCGATTCTATCAACTCGCAAAAAGTAACGGTGGAATGGGATAAGGAGGAAGTTGTTTTGTATTAGAACAAGTTCCAAAGCACTAAAAACCAAGAAACAATAACAAACTCAAGCTGGCAGCTGATAGCTCACGGCTAACAGCTATCTCCCAATCTCAAAATCAGAAGTCAGAAATATCCCAATGCCTTTTCTTCGATCATTTTCTATAAATACCAGCAAAACCGCCCCTTTTCCATTTAATATTCCGGCGGTGCGGGCTGCAAAAAATGTATTGCTCGATGCGGTAACAATCTTTGTAGGAGATAACGGCTCGGGAAAATCAACATTGCTGGAAGGTCTGGCAATGCGTCTGCAACTCCCATTAATTGGCGGGCATATCCGCCTTACCGATGGCTTTGAAGCAGCTGGATTGTTACAACCGTATTTGCAACTGGAATGGAAAAGAGAAACACGGAAAGGATTTTTTTTCAGGGCAGAAGATTTCAGTGATTTTGTAAACAGTGTTGAAAATGAAAGAAATAAAATAACCTCCAGCCTGAGTGACCTGGAAGGAGTAGTGGACGATTCCATTATCAGGCAGATGAGCGATAGCGCCAATTACACGCTCAGGGAAATGCGCAAAACCTACGGCGACAATATGCAGGCGTTCTCTCACGGAGAAGCCTATCTTACCATCTTGCAAACACGAATAGCCGATAAGGGCATTTACCTGCTCGACGAACCTGAAGCAGCCCTTTCGCCTCTAAAACAATTGGCGTTAATGGCATTTATAATGGAAGTACTGAAAGCAAACAACAGCCAGTTCATCATTGCCACGCATTCTCCCATGCTGATGGGCATACCCGGCGCTTGCCTGTATGAAATACAAGAAGACGGAATGCGAAAAACAGACTACAAAGACACAGACCATTACCGCATTACAAAAACGTTTCTTGACAACCCGGAATTCTATTTGAGGCATTTTTGATAAAAATCACGCTAATAATTTGGCGGGATACTTATAACATAGCCTTAACTCACTGCCTTATTAAAAATTCATTTACCGAAAAAATAAACATCCTGGCCTGGCAAAATACATTTTAACCTATATTTGAAAATAAACTTATTGTCAATGAAACACTACCTAAACCTCGTTATCCTTTGCTTTTCTATCGTTGTTTTGAACAGTTGCAAAAAAGATCGTGAAGAGAACACTCCCAAAACAAACATCGACCTCAAAAAAGGTTTGCTGGCATATTACAAGTTCGACGGAAACACTGCCGACTCCAGCGGAAACAATAATCACGGACAATTATTAAATGGAGGACAACTTGGGTATGACGAGCATGGTAATTACAAAAGTGCATTGGATTGTTACAATCACAATCAGGGTTTGCTTGTAAACAATAACGGAACAATTCAATTTGATACGGCTTTCAGCGTAAGCCTTGATGTAATGGTGAGAGATTATCTGCCAAATTCCATTTTTAATTTTATTAATTACTCAAATGGAGAAGGGCAAAGCTTTTCAATTGGCAACAATATATTTGGCGACGGCAAAAACTGGGTATTATTCGTAAATAAAGAAACTAACTTCTGCTCAAATACTAGCAATGAAAATGATAGCGATCAATATTTGCATTCACTTTCACAATATCAGTTAACCGAAAGCTGGTATCATTTGATCGTTACTTTTAGCAAGCAAAAAGTGAATTTATATGTGAACGGGATGCTTGATAAAACTTTCCAGGTTCCCAACGCTACTGTTCCATTTTGTACCCAATCGCAATTGGTGATTGGAAACTATCTTTCCGGAGAAGCATATGGATTAAACGGCAAAATGGATGAAGTAAGAATATACAACAGGGTGCTTAATAGCGACGAAATTAAAAAACTCTCCTGGCATTATTAATTTTAAGCGTGCAGTTAAAACTGGGCCTTAACAACGGCACAGTGGTGGCGAATGCCTCATACTTCGGCATAACAAACAGCAATAGTAACCCAGGCATCAGTGCGAATGAACAAGCTGCCTGCAGCAACTGGTAGTCGCGAAGGCAGACGCTTCGTCCCCCGGCGTGACAGGCGGCAATACTAAGCTGAATTGTAGTACAATTGCTCAGCATTCCCCTACGGCTTATCACGCCGAGTAAACAATTAGCACAATAAAGCTCTTTGAAAATGACAAGCTGTATATATTGCCATAACCTTCGCGTGGGTACCCATTAAGCCAGTAATGATTTAGCAGGAACTTCTCAAGATTCTGTTGTTGAGTTCACAGTAGTACTAAAGCTTAATCAGGGCGTTCACGAAATCGGCCGTAATCGATTTCGGGCGGCTTTTTGCGTTACTTTTTTCCGCAAAAAAGTAACAAAAAGCAGAGGGTTTATAGCGGAAAGTAAAACCGCGTTTATACAAACGAAAATTAAGTTTATAACCAAATGATAAACAACATACTGAAAAACATGTCATTGGCAGGTACGAGGCGTCTGCAAACAAGGTTGACTCAGAAAAAGAACCGAGCAATCAAAACTGCACCAGCATCCTTGTAACCTGAAACCTGTAACACGTAACCTGCACCTATTTCACTGAAAACCGGTACACCGTTTCCTGCCAGAACTCCTCTCCCGGCCTTAATATAGTAGATGGAAACGAAGGTTGGTTGGGAGAATCGGGATAGTGCTGCGTTTCCAGGCAAAGCCCGGCATACTGATCATATATTCTTTCCCGGAAAGTATGTTGCAGAGCACCGTTTAAAAAATTACCGGTATATAACTGCACACCCGGCTGCGTGGTAAGCACCTCCATCTTCCTGCCAGTGCCTGCATGGTACAGGTAGCCAATATGTTGCAGCTTTCCATCGGGATTGTTCAACACAAAATTGTGATCGTAGCCCGGCGCCACATTTTCAATATCTTTGCCCACTTTCTTTACAGCAGTAAAATCAAGCGCAGTACCCTTTACCGGTGCTATTTCGCCGGTAGGTATCAGCTTTTCATTTGCCACGGTGTAGTGAGTAGCCGTAAGCGTTAGCTCATGTTCGAGAATAGTAGCATCTGCTCCGCCCGATAAATTAAAATACGCATGGTTGGTAAGGTTCACGGGCGTGGCAGCGTTGGTTACAGCGTTGTATTTAATAGCAAGCCCGTTGTCATCTGTAAGCGTATATGTAACCTGCACCTTCAGTGTGCCGGGGTATCCTTCTTCGCCATCCTTGCTCACATAGGTAAGCTGCAGGCTGTTTTGCTCCGGCAGCGGCTTTGCATCCCACACCACTTTATCAAAACCTTTAATACCGCCATGCAGCGTATTACCGTTATTGTTAGGTGCTAATGGGTAACGCTTTCCGTCAAGCACAAACGAAGCATTGGCAATGCGGTTGGCAAACCTCCCTACCAGGCAGCCAAAGCATGGATTACCACCCTGGAGATAGCCGGGCAGCGAATCAAAAGCAAGTACAACATTATCTGTCGCTCCATTCCGGTCCGGCACCCAAAGGTCGGTAATGGTTCCACCGTAATTAATGATCTTCACTATCATTCCGGCAGCATTGGATAGCGTGTATTGGTATACGTCTTTTCCGTCGACAACGCCCCATTTTTCAGCGGGCAGAAATTCAGGCATAATTCTGTTTTTACAAGCTTGATAAGTTCATTGCGGCACGCAAGATAATGGATAAGAATATCTCAAGCTTTATTTTTTAAAATGACAAAAACATTCTATTTTAACACTCCTGCCAACAGCAAAGAATCAAAAGAATGAGGTTAAGTCACTACAGCTCAAAAAACAAAATGCTCGTTGCGGTTGATTGTATCATCTTCGGCTTCGACGGAAATCAGTTGAATTTACTGCTTATCAAGCGTGGTTTTGAACCGGAAAAAGGGAGGTGGAGCCTGATGGGAGGCTTTGTGCAAAAAGACGAAACCATAGAAGAGGCAGCGGCCCGGGTGCTCAAAGAATTGACCGGGTTGGAAGATGTATACATGGAGCAACTGCATGCTTTCAGTGCCATTAACCGCGATCCCACGGAGCGCACTGTTTCGATGGTTTTTTCCAGCCTCATCAATATACAGGAGTACCGTCAGCAAATGAACGATGATTACCATGCGCAATGGTTTCCGCTCGATAAAATTCCCGGTCTTATATTCGACCACAAAGAAATGATTGCTCTTGCTTTGCAGGAACTCCGTTACAAAGCTGCCTTCCACCCCATCGTTTTTGAACTGCTGCCCGATAAATTTACACTTCCCCAGCTTCAGAACCTTTATGAACTGATTTACGACCAGGTGCTGGATAAGAGGAATTTCAGCAGGAAGGTTTTATCTACCGGGTTGCTGATCAAACAAAAAGACAAAGAAAAAGAAAGTTCTAAAAGAGGCGCCTTTTACTATAAGCTCAACAAGAAAAAATACGAGGCGCAATTCAACTCTTTCCTCAATTTTATTCCCAATCCCGATAATTTTAGCTGATCTGCAAAAAATACTTTTCTCTTTTTACCATATTTGAAATGATAAGTGTTAATTTGACACTGATTTAAACGTTATGCCTCAGAATTGCTTTGTCATCGGAGTTGATTACGGAACGGATTCCGTTCGCTCGGTTATTGTAAATGCTGCTAACGGAGACGAGGTCAGCTCTTCCGTTTTTTATTATCCCCGCTGGCGTGATAACCTGTTCTGCCATGCCGCCGCCAACCAGTTCAGGCAACATCCCCTCGATTATATTGAAGGATTGGAGTTTACCATAAAAGATTGTCTTCAAAAAGCAGGCAAGCCGGTACGTGCCAACATCAAAGCCATATCGGTTGACACCACAGGGTCAACGCCCGTAGCAGTAAACAAAGCAGGTATCCCCCTCGCGTTGTTACCTGGATTTGAAAGCAATCCCAACGCCATGTTCGTGTTATGGAAGGATCATACTGCCACCGCAGAAGCAGCAGCCATTAACGCACATGCTGCTGATTTTCCGGTTAATTATCTGAAATATGCCGGCGGCATCTATTCTTCGGAATGGTTTTGGTCGAAGCTGCTGCATATTCTTCGTGTAGACGACAAGGTTAGACAATCCTGCTATTCATGGGTAGAGCATTGCGACTGGTTACCTTTTTTACTCACCGGCGGTAGTGAGGTGCAGCAAATGAAACGAAGCGTGTGCGCCGCAGGTCATAAAGCTTTATGGGCGACCGAGTACAGAGGTTTACCACCAAACGATTTTTTTGCATCACTCGATCCTTTGCTGGATGGATTTACCAAACGTCTTTTTGCTCAGGCGTATACAGCAGACCAACCTGCCGGATATTTATGTCCTGAATGGGCTCAACGCCTGGGGTTAGACACCAAAGTAGTGGTTGGTGTAGGCGCTTTTGATGCGCACATGGGTGCCGTTGGTGGTGAAATAGAACCCTATCATCTCAGCCGCGTAATGGGAACCTCCACCTGCGACATGCTGGTAGCGCCTATGCAGGAAATAAAAGACACACTCGTAAAAGGCATATGCGGGCAGGTACCCGGCTCCGTTATACCCGGCATGATGGGCCTTGAAGCCGGGCAGAGTGCCTTCGGCGATGTGTTTGCCTGGTTTAAAAATATACTCACCTGGCCGGTTAACCGCTTTGTTGGGGATACTGTGCTAAAACAGCAAATCAGCGATCAGCTCATGGAAGCATTAAGCGAAGAAGCTGCGGCTATTCCGCTCACCGAAAAAGATGAACTGGCAATAGACTGGCTAAACGGACGGAGAACACCCGATGCCAATCAACTGCTCAAAGCCGCGCTTACCCGGCTAAACCTGGGCACCGATGCGCCCCGATTGTTTAAAGCTTTGAATGAAAGCATCTGCTTTGGCGCGCGTGCTATTATTGAATGCTTCATACAACAAGGTGTGCCCGTAAAAGGTTTGATAGGATTAGGAGGGGTTGCAAGAAAAGCTCCGTTTACCATGCAAACGCTGGCAGATGTAACCAATATGCCTATACGCATTCACCGGTCGGAGCAAACCTGTGCCATAGGCGCTGCTATGTTTGCAGCCACAGTTGCAGGCATATATCCCAGGGTGGAAGATGCCATGAAAGCAATGGGCAAAGGATTTGACAGGATATATACGCCCGACGCTTCAAAAGTGAATATTTATAACAAACGCTACCTGGCTTATCAAAAGCTGGGAGATTTTATACAACAACAACTTTAACTTACTACCTGCCACTTATCTTATCGCCATGAAGTATGATCACATAAAACAAGCAGCCTTCCAGGCCAATATGCAATTGCCTGCGCTTGGATTGGTGCTTTTTACTTTTGGCAATGCCAGCGCAATAGACAGGGCGTTGGGCGTATTTGCCATCAAACCAAGCGGTGTTCCCTATGCCGAACTCTCGCCAGACAAAATGGTGGTGGTTGGCCTGGATGGTAAAAAAGTTGAAGGCGCGCTCCGTCCTTCGTCCGACACATTAACACACGCAGTACTATACAAGCATTGGGAAAATATAGGAGGAATTGTTCACACCCATTCCGTTTATGCAACGGCATGGGCGCAGGCACAAAGAAACATTCCTGTTTTTGGTACCACGCATGCCGATCACAATACAGTTGATATACCCTGCACGTTGCCGATGGACGATGACTGCATTCAAGGCAATTACGAATATGAAACAGGTTTACAGATCGTGAATTATTTTGAAAAAAAGCAACTACACTACGAAGAAGTGGAAATGATATTGATAGGAAATCATGCACCCTTTACCTGGGGCAAAACACCGGGAAAAGCTGTATACAACAGTGCAGTGCTGGAAAACGTGGCACACATGGCCTACCTCACAGAACAGTTGAATGCCAATGCCCCGCGGTTAAAAGACACATTGATAAAAAAGCATTTTGAAAGAAAACACGGCCCGGATAGTTATTATGGACAATGAATTTGAGATTTGAGACCTGCCTGCCTGCCGGCAGGTTTGAGATTGGGCGTTTGAGTTTGCAGTTTGGCTCTTGTAATTTGGTTCTTGTAATTTGGTTCTTGTAATTTGGTTCTTGTGATTTGGTTCTTGTGATTTGGTTCTTGTAATTTATAATTGAGCTGTTCACTGATAGCTGACGCTGATTGCTGATCGCTAACGGCTGATCGCCGATTGCTGACCGCTGATCGCTAATAAATACAACATGAAATATATCATTCAATCGTCGCAAGGAAAAGCATTGCAGGTATGGTTTATAACAGGAAGTCAGCATTTGTATGGCGATGAAGCCTTGCGCCAGGTAGCCGACAATGCGCGCACTATTGCAGAAGCTTTGCACAACAGCAAAAACATACCGGTTGACATTGTTTGGAAGCCCACAGTAACCACTACCGAAGAAATATACAACATTTGCCAGGCAGCTAATGCAGACAGCCACTGTATTGGTGTAATAACGTGGATGCATACCTTTTCTCCTGCCAAAATGTGGATCAACGGTTTGAAGATCCTGCAAAAACCGCTGTTGCATTTACATACGCAATTCAACCGCGATATTCCCTGGAAGGATATTGACATGGATTTTATGAACCTGAACCAAAGCGCACATGGCGACAGGGAATTTGGCTTTATGGTAAGCCGCATGCGGCTGAACAGGAAGGTGGTGGCCGGGCATTGGCAAGACCCTTCGGTCATAACTTCTATAGAAGCCTGGAGCCGTGCAGCCGCGGGCTGGCACGACTGGCAGGGAGCGAAGTTTGTGAGGTTTGGTGACAACATGCGCTATGTGGCGGTAACCGATGGCGATAAAGTAGAAGCGGAATACCAATTCGGGTATTCGGTAAATACCCATGGTATTGGCGATCTGGTGCAGGTAATCGATACCGTTAGCAACAGTGATATTGACGAACTGGTAAATATATACCAGCAACAATACGCTGTTGCCCAACCTTTGCAAAAGGGCAATAACCGGCACGAAAGCCTTAGAGAGGCTGCCAAGATTGAGATAGGGCTCAGGAATTTTTTAACAACGGGTGGTTTCAAAGGTTTTTCAGATACGTTTGAAGACCTGCATGGTATGGCGCAGTTGCCGGGTATTGCCGTGCAGCGACTGATGGCTGAAGGCTATGGCTTTGCCGGGGAGGGCGACTGGAAAACCGCGGCGCTGGTGAGAGCGATGAAAGTGATGGGAAGCGGTTTGAAAGGCGGCAATTCTTTTATGGAAGATTACACTTATCATTTCGATCCCGAAAACCCGTTGGTATTGGGCTCGCACATGCTTGAAATATGCGAGTCGATAGCAGTGGCAAAGCCGTCGTGCGAAATACGTCCATTGTCAATTGGAGGAAAAGCTGATCCCGTGCGCCTGGTGTTTAACGTTGCCGCGGGAAATGCCATCAACGCATCCATTGTAGACCTGGGCAACCGCTTTCGCCTGCTGGTAAACGAAGTAGAAGCAGTTGCACCCCGGCATGAACTTCCAAAATTACCCGTGGCCAGGGTGCTTTGGAAACCGCAGCCTGATATGAAAACCGGTTGCACTGCATGGATATATGCAGGAGGCGCACATCATACCTGCTATAGCCAGAACCTGGGTGCCGAACATTTGGAAAATTTTGCAGATATGGCAGGAATTGAATTTGTTCTTATCGACAAAAACACTAATCTTTATCAATTCAAAAAAGAACTGCGCTGGAGTGATATATATTACCAGATCAATAAAGCGTGATTATCAGACCACATTAAAACCGGATTGACTTGTTATGAACAATTCCCTGGCTATTAAAGATTACATTGTTTTCATCATTTATTTCCTCATCGTTGCAATCTATGGATACTGGATATACCGGCGCAAGAAAAAAGCAACCATCGACAGCAAAGATTTCTTCCTGGCAGAGGGTTCACTTACCTGGTGGGCCATTGGAGCTTCGCTCATCGCCTCCAACATATCGGCAGAGCAGTTTATTGGCATGAGTGGTGATGGCTTTGCTATGGGGCTTGCCATTTCTACCTACGAATGGATGGCAGCCGCAACACTGATCATCGTAGCTATCTTTTTCATACCTGTATATTTAAAAAACAAAATATACACCATGCCCCAGTTTCTCAGTCAGCGCTACAATAGCACGGTAGCGATGATCATGGCTGTGTTCTGGCTATTGCTGTATGTAGTGGTTAACCTTACTTCTATCCTCTTTCTCGGCGCGTTGGCTATCAGCAGCATATCGGGCATCAGCCTTACAGCTTGCATGATATTTCTTGCCACCTTCGCCATTATTATTACGTTGGGAGGCATGAAGGTAATTGGTTATACCGACGTGATACAAGTGTTCTTTCTTATATTGGGGGGATTGGTTACCACTTACCTGGCGTTAGACCTGGTGGCTAAACATTTTGGCGGAAGCGGTGTGGTGGAAGGTTTTTCGCAGCTCACAAAAAATGCCGACGATCATTTCCATATGATCTTTAAAAAAGACAGTCCTTTTTACCTGAGCCTGCCGGGACTTAGTGTGCTCATTGGCGGTATGTGGATCGTTAACCTGAACTATTGGGGTTGCAACCAATACATTACTCAACGTGCACTGGGCGCCGATCTTAAAACGGCTCGCAACGGAATTTTGTTTGCAGCATTTTTAAAGTTACTGATGCCCGTTATAGTAGTATTGCCAGGCATTGCTGCTTACGTATTGCACCAGAACGGTTATTTTCAACAGGAAATGCTGGTGAACGGCGAACTGGTGAAGGACAAAGCATACCCGGTATTACTGAACCTGCTGCCTGCCGGCTTAAAAGGACTTGCCTTTGCAGCATTAACCGCCGCGGTGGTAGCATCGCTGGCAGGAAAGGCCAACAGCATTTCAACCATTTTTACGCTGGATATTTATAAAAAGAAGATTAACCCGGTTGCCGACGAAAAGAAACTGGTTTGGACAGGTCGTTTAGCCGTGATTGTATCGATGTTGCTGGCGGTGCTGATCGCTCCCTTTTTGGGCATCGATAAAAAAGGTGGCTTTGAATATATACAGGAATATACCGGTTTTGTATCGCCGGGTATATTGGCGATGTTCCTGCTTGGCTTCTTCTGGAAAAAAACCACCTCCAACGCCGCACTGTTTGCAACGGTAGGCGGGTTTGCATTATCCATCATTTTCAAATTGCTTCCCAAATGGGTAAACCTTGAATGGCTGAGCCCATGTGGATTTTCTAAACTTGTAGATCAAAAAGACGGAACCGCGTTGTACGAAATTCCATTTATCGACAGGATGGGATTTGTATTTGCGATATCTGTTATTGGCATGTACCTGATAAGCGTATACGAAAACAAAAAGGGAATACGCCCGCAGGGACTGGAAGTGGATGCAAAAATGTTCAAATTATCGCCCGGCTTTGCAGCAGGCGCTCTCCTTGTTGCCGGTGTATTGGTAGCACTGTATACGTTGTTTTGGTAAGACAATTTGGAATTTGAGATTTTAAATCTCATATTCCAAAACTGTACAGTGCCTGTATCAAAAACGGACAATCTTCTAACGTCTGTTCTCTAAAACAATTGATTTTCAAACACCTGTTTGTGTGGCATTATATTGGTTGCCGTTAGCCAAAGCTGCCACAAAAACTACTGTTATGCTTACCAATTATTTTAAAACGGCCTGGAGAAATCTTATCAAACATAAATGGTATGCAGCCATCAACATTTCCGGAATCGCATTGGGCGCTACCGCCTGCCTGCTGATCTTCCTTTTGGTAAGCCTGGAACTCAGCTACGATCGATTCCACAAAGAGCGTGAAAAAATATATCGCATTGCTGGCAGCATGACGATCAATGGTACCCAAAATAATTACGGGTACACACCATCACCTTTACCGGTTCACCTGCCCAACCAAATCAGTGGCGTGGCGGAGGTGGCTGGTTTTTATAATTATCCTGCAACAATAGCCGTTCCGCAATCCAATGGCACCAACGTTGTATTTAATACACCGTCTGCAGAAGTCATCATCGCTCAACCAGCCTATTTTTCCATTTTTACTTACGAGTGGCTGGCGGGCAATTCCTCGGCGGCGCTTAACGATCCTTTCAAAGTAGTGATTACAGACCTGGAATTGTTGCGACTTTTCGGCAAGCTGTCTCCAGCGGAAGTATTGGGAAAACAGATCATCTACAACGATTCATTGCAGGCAACTGTTTCGGGTATCATAAAAACTCCAAGGCAACGAACAGATCTGAATTTTACTCATTTTATTTCTTTTGCCAGTATTGAACACAGCTTTTTAAAACAAGCCTTAGAAATTGATAACTGGAGAACATGGAACAGTTATTCGCAGGCTTTTGTGAAACTGGGCAATCATGCAAGCGTTGAAAATGTAACCGCTCAACTACCGGCATTCATTAAACGATATTTTCCGAAGGAAGACGCATCCAGCATAGAATTGAAATTGCAACCTTTGTCAGACATTCATTTTAATGCCGACTATCCCGACGCTTTTTCACGGAAAGCACATTTGCCTACTTTATATGCACTCATGGGGATTGCATTTTTTATACTACTGATCGCATCCGTCAATTATATCAACCTTTCTACCGCACTTTCGATGGAGCGCGCCAGGGAAATAGGGGTACGAAAAGTGTTAGGCAGCACCCGTGCAACATTGGTACTGCGGTTTTTCGGCGAAACCGTCATCATTACTTTTTTTGCAGTGTTGCTGTCTGTTGCTTTGATAAAACCCGCCTTGTTGCTCTTCCGTTCCTTTTTGCCGGCAGGCATTGTGCTGGAACCGTTTCAACCGGGTACCTGGCTGTTTCTTACAGGCATCTTTTTTTTCGTGTCGTTGTTTGCAGGTTTTTATCCCGCCAGCATGCTGTCGTCGTATAAACCTGTTCACATGTTAAAAGGAAGGGCTTACGGCGCAACACCCAAAACATCTTACCTCCGCAAAGGACTCATTGTTTTCCAGTTCACCATTTGTATTGGCTTCATTACCGGGGTGCTGGGTGTAAACAAACAGATTCATTATTTACTCAACAAAGATCTTGGCTTCCGGAAAGATGCAATTCTTAATATACCTGTGCCCATCACCGATCCGTTAACAGACAACAAACCATTTGCACAAAAGTTAAAACAGCTACCATCTGTAGCAAACGTAAGCCTGCACAGGGAAACGCCGCTTGCGGCAAGGCATGGCAATACAACCATCCGGCTTGCTTCTGCCGCCGCTGCCGAGGTGAATGCTTCTTTTGAGTTTGCAGATGAAGATTTCATATCGCTCTATGGAATCGACCTGCTCAGCGGCCGCAACCTGCACCCCTCAGATACCATTAAAGAATTCCTGATAAACGATTTTTGCGCAAAGGCACTTGGATTTACCAATCCGCGGGATGCAATAGGTAAGACGGTAGAGATCGGCATAGCGGGAAAAACGGGAACAGTTGTTGGAGTGGTAAATAACTTTCACGCAATGTCGCTCCACGAAGGAATAAAACCTTTTTTCATTACCACACAGTCAAACAGGTTCCGTACCGTTAGTATTAAGCTCTCCAGCGCTGGCAAACACACGCGCGACTTCGACCAGGCTTTGGCCGGCATTCAGCAAATCTTTCGCACGTATTACCCAACACAATCCTTTGAGTATCGCTTTTTTGACGAACACGTTGCATCGTTTTACCAGGCAGAGCAAAAAACCAAACGCCTGCTGCATATAGCCATGGCGTTGGCCATTTTTATTTCATGTATGGGACTGTATGGAATGACCTCATTTTTTATACGGCTGCGGGTTAAAGAAATTGCCGTCCGAAAGGTATTGGGAGCCGGCACGGGGAAAATAATGACGCTGCTTTTTAAAGATTTTCTCAAGCCGGTATTGCTGGCGCTATTGGTTTCTGTTCCTGCTTCATGGTATTTCCTGCAACAGTGGCTACAGGACTTTTCGTTCAGGGTAAGCCTCAACTGGCAACTGTTTGCAGGCGCAGGACTGGCAGCGCTTTTACTAGGCATATTTACTATCTGCATTCAAACAATCAAAGCGGCCAACGCCAATCCTGTTGCAAGCATTAATGCAGAATAAAAAAGGAATTTGTTAGAAGTTGTTTTATTACTGCCGCCAGGCACTTCAGCGGTTTTCAACTTCCCGCGGCTGTTTTTGAATATTCAATATGGTAACAGGAGGAAAAAATCGTTGCTGGTGTTCGGGTTGTCGATATATTTTTTCTACTGTTTCCATTCCGTCTACCACACGCCCGAAGGTCGCATATCCCTGCCCGTCTACGTTATTGTCGCCGCCAAAATCAAAACCAGGCTCATCTTCCACACAAATAAAAAATTCGGCGGTGGCAGTTCCGGGTTCGTTCCGTGCCATTGATATTACCCCGCGTTTGTGCAGGATGCCTGTTTTGCTGGTAGGCTCGTGGGGTATGCGTTTCAGCCTGTCTTTCAACTCAGGATTCGATTGCCAGAGTCCTCCCTGTATAAGATATGAATGTGGAGAACCGGTTACCTGGTTATCGTATCGCAGCACGCGGTAAAAAGAACTGTTCTTAAAATACCCCGAATCGATATTATTAAGAAAAGCAGCAACAGTAGCAGGAGCTTTTTCAGGATACAACTCTACTTTTATATCACCGAACTTGGTTTGAATGACCACCACATTATCGCTGTTAATAGGAGCAGTGCAGCCTGCAACAAACAGCATTATTACAGCAGCCATTATCCGTAAATACCTGTTCTTCATTCAGGCAAATGTATTGCGCTTTATTGTAACAGCATAGCTATTCTTCAACACCCTTTTTTGCAGTACAGGAGCATAGGTAACATAAAAGCTCCCTATACTCCTGTGTGGGTTACAATCCCAGGCTGCTACGCATGCACGGGCTATAGCTTTACATGCAGTGTAAGACGATAGGACGCACCTTTACCTTTGGCGTAGCTGCTATTCTGCGCTGTCCATTGAGGGCGTGCAGGAAAATAGTTCTGGTTGAACATATTTTCGATACCGAGGTTAAGCGATGTACTTTGAGAAACCTGGTAATTAACAGATGAACTGAAAATGTTGTATGGTTTAACCGGTGCTTTAAAGGGCGAGTAAGACCCTTCTGCATTTTTAGGGAACCGGTTCCTGCTCATAATGCCGGTATATTGCAACAAAAAATTCAGCTTTCCGGGAAGCACCGTATAGCCGATATGTCCTGTAAGCATAGGCGGGGCTATGCGCTGACCGGGCAAATACTCATCTTTTTCTCCGTTGTATTTTCCATCATCGTCGGCGTCGAGCTTGCCTTCCACATAACTATAATTCAACCCGGCTTCCAGTTTTTTGGTTACCTGCATATCTGCCGAAAGCTCAAATCCGTAAATACGTTCGGGGGCCCTTACCACATCAAACGCACCGTTGTTGAAAACGCTGCTGGCGCCAAGGCTCGACTTACTGATGTAACCGGTAGCCTCAAAGCGGAACTGTTTTATTTTGGTAACAAAGCCGGTTTCATAACTGTTTACAATTACGGCTTCGGTATTGATCTTGTCAATATCATTCACTTTTGCAGAACGTATTACGCTTCCCAAATCAGAAACACTGAAGCCTTGAGAAAAACTTATATAAGGCGAAAAATAATCGGAGGCATTGTAGCGCAGTCCCACGTTAAACACCACGGGGTTATAACGCAACTTACCACCTTTAACGTCTATCGACTCGGTTACAGCACCAGTGGTAGTATTCCTGGAAGGCAGTGTTTTATAGTCATCTACAGTAATGTCTACAATTTCATATCTCAATCCTCCTTTAAGAATCAGTTTATCGAAAAACGTGAAACGTGTTTGTAGAAAGGGAGCCGCGTTCAACATCTTCATTTCAGGCACCCAAATTCTGCCATCAACAAGCGGCTGCGAGGTGACGTCCCGCTGCACGTCCACACCGTAAGTTATATTTGCATCAACGGCTGAAAATGCGAATGGCGTGGTCAGCACCAATCTTGCGCCATGTTTTTTTGAAAGTATGCGCGATACTCCCCCATCGACAAAGACTTCAGAATAGAAAAATATATTGTCTACATTCTGATAGTAAAAGTCCAGATCGTAATGCGTTTTAACGAGCCCGGTTTCTCCGGAAAACAACAAACTAAGATTGTGATTGCCTTTTACGCCTTGCGGAACGCCTTTGGATTGGCCCTGCACGGCCGTTGTTTTCATTCCATTCTTATAATTTCCATCTACCGTAATATAATTGGTAGTTTGCCTGCTGGCGTAAAAATTATATGCTGCCTGCACTTTGTGGCGGGCATTAAATGCATAGCCGATTTTTGCAAAAGCGTTATAGGAGTCGGTTTCGCCGAGACCATAAACGGGAGGCAGCACATCGCCGTCGGCATCTTTGTGTTCACCGGTTTGCTCATACACACCGCTTAGCACATAGCTGAACTTTCCCTTGTCGCCATATAATAGCTGGCTGATACGTCCACCCATGCTATTCGCCATTTTAGTCAGCGATCCTGTGCTTCCTACCGAAGTATGACTGTTTATTATTTTATCTGTTTTTGCACTGCGTGTAAAATAATTGATCAACCCGCCTGCAGCACCGTTCCCATATATAGCAGTAGCACCTTTTACCACTTCAACCCTTTCAATAACAGCAGGGTCTAAAGCACGTAAATCCATGGCTCCATTCCGCAATGGTGTGGACTGCGGTATACCATCCACCATTATCAGGAGGCTTCTGCCCCTGAGTGTTTGACCAAAATTGCTACTCAAACCCGTGCTGGGCGCTAGTCCCGGTACCCGGTTTTCCAGTATATCGGCAATATTGGTAGTGATGTTTAGATTTTGCTGCAAGGTTTTTAAACTCAGCACAGTTACAGACGAGGGCACCTGGTCAATGGTTTCGCGGGTGCGCCCGGCAGAAATAATCACTTCTTTTAATTGACTTTCGTCGTCAGTTAATTGAATAGTCATTTCAGTAATGCCCTCTTTTATGTGAACCTGCTGCACAACAGTTGCGTAGCCTACACCGGAGACTTCTATTGTAAAGGTTCCAGCAGGAATATTACTGAACGAAAATTTGCCCTCGGTGTCGCAACTTGTTGTTCTTCCCAATTCCCTGATTTTTACAGTAGCAAATCCAACAGCGTTATCTGAAACAGTATGAACAGTGCCTTTCAAAATATTGTCATCTGACTGTTGGGAAAATGATGTAGCAAAACAACCTAACAAAAAAATACAAAAAAGGAGTTTTCTCATAGCAGTACTTTTAAATAATAGGCGGCAAATTTGAAGACAAGATGTACTGCAAGTGTTACGAAATGAGGAAAACAATTTATAGAAAAAGATATTTCGGGGCGGTGATCTATGTATGGATTGTATAATGTTTGAGGTATTTGAGGATATAAAGAATCTTATGGAGGAGAACTCGCACAAAGGTTGCTTCTCCCGCGCGAGATTCATTTTATGTTTAAGTTACTGGTGGCGGGATCGCAACGACGGCGCGAAAGTCATTGTGGTTTGTATAATGTTTGAGGATGTAAATAATCTTATAGAGGAGAACACGCACGAAGGTTGCTTCTCCCGCCGCGAGATTCTTTTATGTTTAAGTTACTGGTGGCGGGATCGCAACGACGGCGCGAATGGGATTGTGGTTTGTATAATGTTTGAGGATGTAAAGAATCTTGTGGAGGAGAATACGCACGAAGGTTGCTTCTCCCGCGCGAGATTCATTTATGTTTGAGTTACTGGTGGCGGGATCGCAACGACGGCGCGAAGGACATTGTGGATTGTATAATGTTTGGGGTGTTTGAGGATGTAAAGAATCTTATGGAGGAGAACACGCACGAAGGTTGCTTCTCCCGCGCGAGATTCATTTATGTTTAAGTTACTGGTGGCGGGATCGCAACGACGGCGCGAAGGGCATTGCGATTTGTATACTGTTTAAGAATGTAAAGAATCTTGTGGAGGAGAACACGCACGAAGGTTGCTTCTCCCGCCGCGAGATTCTTTTATGTTTGAGTTACTGGTGGCGGGATCGCAACGACGGCGCGAAGGGGATTGCGATTTGTATACTGTTTAAGAATGTAAAGAATCTTATGGAGGAGAACGCGCACGAAAGTTGCTTCTCCCGCCGCGAGATTCATTTATGTTTAAGTTACTGGTGGCGGGATCGCAACGACGGTTCGGTAAGACAGACGACTCGTATTAGTTAGTTTTGATGATGCTGATGGCTCATAGCTGATAGCTCATAGCTGATAGCTGATGGCTGATAGCTGATGGCTGATAGCTGATCACTGACCGCTGAAAGCAAGCTTGCGAATAATGTGCTCACCTACCTGCCTGCCCTGGATTAAACCGTTTTCGATAGCGTCCATAAAATGTATGCCGCCATAAAACCTGGACATAGCCGCTTCGTTTGCCGCCTGCCTGAAAGATGAAAATTTTCTTTCGGGTAACCCGAACCGCACTTCTACCGTATCGGTAAAGGAAATATTGTCGCCAATAAAATGTGTAAGCAACGTAGCGGAAGTGGCGGAAATGCAGGAGTGACCGCTGAGATATTCCGGGAAGGGAGGTGTTTGCAACAGGGGTTTCCAATGCGGATCAATCTGCCGCCTGATAGCAGTTTCGGGGCGTACGCGGTTGCTGCGGAACTTTTCATCCCAGCAGGCAAGAAAACTGTCCATCAATCCTATTGATACGACGGTATGAAGAAATATGGATTCGTTAAAAGATTTTTTTGCGTCGCGGCAGGCAATACCGGTTATACCCAGCCAGTGAGCACCTGGTGAAATTTTTTTCAATCCCACCAGCAAATGACCACCATCCTGCACAGCAAACGGGTTGCAATCCCAATAAGCTGCTATCAAACGGTGCTCGTCCGAAAGACTGGTTTCGCTTTCTTTGGCATTTGCTTCCAGCATTTTAAAGAAAGCTGAATTCTTATTGTCGGAATATTCAACCGGGGGGGCGGGTTTAAACTGAGCCGCAGAATCGAGCAGGAAGGGGCGTACTGTATTAAAATAAGGTTCTATTGCCGCAATATAGGCCGGTGGTGTTGGATACCAGTATGCATCGCCTTGTAAAGGAGTATATCGTGTAAGGCTGCTGATTTTTGCATAGCTGTCTTTCTTTGCGTATGCTAATATGCTTTTGCTTACCGCTTGTGCATACTTCAACGACTGTTGAATGATGCTTTCATTAAACCCGATTTTGCGACAGGAATCTGCAAACGCCGACTGGTATGCCTGCAAGCGGCTGCCGGAGGGTTGCATTTTTTTTGCCGTTTCGAGCATGGCTAATATAGCAGCTAACTGGTAAGAATAACCGCTTACAGAATCGGGAACTGACAGGGAAGGATATCCATTCAATACTCCCTGCATAGAAGGGAAAGTGCTGTCGTTTTGCGCTATTATTTCATAACCCGAAAGGCATGCGTAACTAAAAAACCGGGCAGCAAGCGGTGGATTGGTAATATCATGCACCATCAATTCCGTCATCTTACCTACTACGCCCATAATGTCGGCATTGGTAAGTTCAGGAAGCTTGTCTTTTTTGCCAGCGCAATGAAGACTGCTGATGAAAGCTAATACGTAAATGCAATTTCTTGTAATGGTTCGCATGTCGTTTGTAGAGTTTGGCCAGTTCTGGTTTTATATGAATGCAGAAGAGCTGCTTTTTCAGTGAATGTAACATCTGTATTGCTTTTAACAAAGTAATTTTTATGAGAACTTTAATAAACGGGAGACCTAAAAAAAAAGAGAGCGCGGGATAAAAATCCCACGCTGTTGTATGCTAATGAACCAATGATTTGAAAACAAAATGTCAAGATCCAAACTGCAAATCCCAAGAACCAAAATCCTAAGAGCCAAAATCCAAGAATCAAGGCGCGAATTGCGAAGCCAAAACCTTACATCTCTTTAACCGGTCAGACCGCCCTGCTCCGCACACTCCTCCGCGAGGGCGTGCCGACCGAAAATCAGAAATCAAAAATCTCAAATCAGAAATCAACCTACTGGTATCCCGGGTTTTGAATAAGCTTACTGTTTTTATTCATTTCGTCAAGCTTAATGGGAGGAAAATATAGCTTGTCGTGCCACGCACGGTTTTCCACGCCCGATTCTATGTTCTGCACCTTATAGGTATAATCGTAATTTTCTTTACTATACCTGTAGGTGGTTACGGTTTTGCCTGGTTTGAGCTTTCCGGTAATGATCATAATTTTCACTTTTTCACCCTGTGTTTCCGATGCTGTCATCCAACGGCGCGTATCGTAAAACCGCTGCTCTTCAAACAACATTTCTATATTCCTTTCATTGCGGTATCGTTCTATCAATGCATCACCGGTTTCGGTAATGGCCGGCAATCCCGCCCTGTATCTTATTTTTTTCAACCACTCTTTCGCGGTGGCTTCGTCGCCTAGCTCCAGCAAAGCTTCAATGTAGTTGAACACAACTTCGGTATATCTTATTTGTATAGCGGGTATTTCCTGCTTTTGGGTAAAGTCGATGATGTTGGGATCGTCGTTCGTAAACCTCCTGATGGAGTAGCCTGTGCGGGTTCCGTTCCAGTTTTCTATCGAACTGTTGCGGGTATCCAGTCCAAAATAGGTAGTTGCCGATCCTGCTGTGCCCACTTCATATGTACCAAACTGCATTTCACCATACGGATCGGTGCCTATCGCATCGGAAGTACGTGGCTTCCATTTGGCGCCATCGTAAAAAATAGAGGCATAAAAGCGGGGCTCCCTGTTATCGTAAGGAGCGGCGGCCATTTCAGCGTCGTTCCAGTCAAACTTTGTACCATCCATCATTTCATAATCATCTACCAGGTTTTGAGTGGGCTGACTGGCCGTCCATCCGTGATACCCGTTGGAGGTATTGTTGCGCGGATACCACGCACCGCCCTCATCGGTAGAAGCATTGATATAATATTTGGCAAGTATGGTTTCTTTTTCTCCTCCATTCCTCGACAAAGAAATATCTGTGTAGTCTGCAATAGCCTGCTCTCTTGTAGACGGTGCCGCCAGGTCGAGCTTATAGCCGTATAAGCCCATATCAATTACAGCTTTGGCTGCGTCGCGCGCCTTTTCCCAACGCTTCATCCGATCGCCGCTGGTATAGCCGAGCAGTTCATAATTACTGTAACCGCTAAGCAATGCCGATTTTGCTTTTGCTTTTGCCATATCGTGCAAGTCGCTGGCGGCATAGGTTAACACCCTTGCTTTGAGCGCCAAGGCCGCGCCTTTTGTGGCTCTGCCCAGTGCAAGATTTTTTCCTGCTAACAATATGGCAGCAGAGTCAAGATCGTTTACGATGGAGTTGACGCACTCTTCGTAAGTATTCCTGGCAATGGTGAAATCAGGGGTTTGAAAGGCATAGGTGGATTTAATAAGCGGCACACCGCCATAGTACCTCAGCAACTGGTTGTAGCAGTGTGCGCGAAGGAAATAAGTTTCTCCTTTCAGCCGGTCTGTCAATTCAGTATCGAATGATACGGTATCGAGGTTTTCTAACGCTAAATTGGTTGCGCGGATTCGGAGATACATTTCGCCCCACTCGTAGGTGTTGTTTACCCAGCCGGTTGACGATGGGCTGATATTGGCCTCCATAATATCGTTTCTGCCGAAATTGTACTTTGCATTGTCGGTAATGCAATCCATATTTTGTCCATTCAATATACCATCGCGGTACACGTTGTAAATGTCTGTTACAAAGGCTTCGGCTAAAGCGGGTTGCGACCAAACAACCGACGCTTCTGGTTTATCTAACGGAACGGTATCCAAAAAATCTTTATTACAGGCAGATAATAAAATGCCTGCGCCTATAATAGCTGTTACGCTGTTTATCATTGTTTTTTTCATAAGCTGCAGTTTTAAAACGTTACAGATACGCCTGTGTTAATAATGCGCGACTGAGGATAATATTGGAGACTGCTGTTTACTGCCTCGGGATCGAAAATATCCTGGTTTGCCCAGGTAACCAGATTCAGTCCGCTAACGTATATCCGCAGGCTGCTGATGCCGGCTTTCTTGCCAATGTTCCCGGGCAGGTTATACCCGATCTCCACGTTCTTCAGCCGAACATAGTTGGTGTTCATCATGTAATAAGTATTCCGTTTAGAGAAGTACTGGTCGTTCCTGTCTACCGTGCGGGGATCAACACCGCTTGGGTTTTCTACCGTCCACCTGTTGTCGTAGGTATACTTTAAATAGTTACCAATGGTACCCGATTCTGTTTGTATGAACACTTCTCCGCCACTTGCGTTCTGGAATAAGATCGACAGGTCGAAATTTTTATATTGCATTCCGATATTTAAGCCACCCTGGAACCTGGGCGTTACTGTTTTATCGGAACGTACCCTGTCAAAGTCATTTATTTTTCCATCGCCATTCACATCTTTAAACTTCATGCTGCCTGGAAAAAGCTTGCCTGCGCCACCCACGCCGGAATAATCGAGCGTGTTCTCGTCCACTTCCTTCTGATCTTTAAACACGCCATCGTACTGGTACAGCAGCATGTCGTCGGATGCAAATACATTGTTGGGAATGGGTTTGCCGGTAGACAATTGGTAAGGGGGTCTTCCCGGTGTTTCGTCCCAGAACAGGATTTTATTTTTGGCATACCCTCCGTTAACGCTTACATTAAAACTCACTTCTCCAATGCGGTCGTTGTATGCTACTTTAAACTCATACCCTTTATTGGCAACCTTTCCTATATTTTCTGCGGGCAAACGCAAACCGGCAGACTGTGGAATGGAAGCATTCCTGAACCATAAAATGCTGGAACGGCGATTCTGAAAATAATCCAGCTCAATGTTTATTTTGTTGTTCCACAAGGTTG
Organism: Agriterribacter sp.; assembly: GCA_051958655.1. Classification (GTDB taxonomy): domain Bacteria; phylum Bacteroidota; class Bacteroidia; order Chitinophagales; family Chitinophagaceae; genus Agriterribacter. The sequence goes on from JBQCFW010000117.1 coordinate 65,927, forward strand.
CATCTAACCCTATGCCATAGTTGTTGGCCACTTCCCAGGTGATATTGGGATTAGGAATGCCGTTTTCGATATAGGTAGGAGCCACCTGGTTGTTGATTACATAGCCCGTTGGGCTGATAGCGTATGTTGGTAAATAACTGTATTCTACAAGATCTTCGCCTACATATACTGCATCATTACCTAACTGCCCCCATGAACCACGGAGTTTTAAAGAATTCACAAACTCAACATTGTCTCTGAAAAATGCTTCTTCCGAAATCCTCCATCCGGCGCTTACGCCGGGGAAAAAGCCAAAACGTTTGGCGCCGGGAAAATTGTAGGAACCGTCGTAGCGCCACAAAAATTCGGCGATGTATTTTTCAGAAAAATTATATCCTACGCGACCAAAATAATTCAAACGGGCACGTTCCCAACCACTGCCATTGGCGCGCTGGTCGGCGGGACCACCGGCGTTCAATTCATCAATAGCGGCCGAAGGAAAGTATTGACGAAAAGCACTGAAAAATTTAGAGTTGGATGTTTCTTTGGTTACACCAGCCAAAACAGTAACCTGGTGTTCGCCCAACTTCTTGTCGTACGATAAAATACCTTCGAGCATGGAATAGAACTGATCTTCTGAAAGTTGTTCGAGTGTAGGCTTGGGAGCCGGACCTTTTTGAACTTTGGTCAATACAGGTGTTACGCCATCGGGCTCGTAAGAAGTATAATCCCATGCATAGATGAACCAGGGTTTTACCCACTTTTTGCGTTGACGAATGAATTTGTCAACCGCAACATTGCCGGTAAGCTTTAGCCCTTCTACCCCAGGAATTTTGACTTCTACCCTGGCATTGGATTGAACGTAATACCTTATATCGCGGTCATATCCTGTTTGATTGGTAGTAATGACTACAGGTTGTTCGCCGTTCTCAATATCGGGACCGGGCAAACCGTTGGGCCAATAAGCCGGCCGGTGCGGATAACCGCGCATGAGCATGCGAAAGATGGCGCCTGCACTTTTGGTGGGGAAAAGTCTGTCTTCCTGCCGCCCGGTTACACCCAGCGTAGCAGTAACGTATTTATTTACTTTGGCATCGAGGTTGATGCGAAAATCGTATTGCTTGTAATTGGTAGCGGAGTTTTTGTATTGCCCCTGCTGATTCTGATATCCAACAGAAGCGAGGTATTTTACATTTTCAGAACCGCCGGTTAGCTGCACATTATGGCGCGATTGCGGTGCCCAGTTTCTTAAAGTTGCTCCAAACCAGTCGGTGCTGGGATACTTCCAGGGGTCAGAACCATCGGCATACTTTGCAATGTCTTCCGGTTGAAAAGGCGCCGTTTTTACCGCACCGGTTGCATCGGTATACTGGCCTGTTGTTTTAAATGCTTGTGTTGCTGCTGCCCATTCTTCGGCCGGCAGTTTGTATACTTCAATTTCATTGGCCATAGCAGCATACTCCACTGCATTCAGCATTTTAGGCAGCGTGGTTGGCTGCGCCCAGCCCTGGTTAAAATTGTAAGACAATTGCGGTTTTCCTGTTTTGCCGCGCCTGGTGGTAATAAGAATAACGCCATTGGCCGCGCGTGCTCCGTAAATAGCAGCCGATGCATCTTTTAATACCGACATGGTTTCTATATCTGCAGGATTGAGCCTGTCTAAACCACCTGTTCTGGCGGGCACACCGTCAATTACAATGAGTGCGCCATTATTTCCCAAAGAATTTACTCCTCTGATACGAATGGTTGAACCATCGTTGCCGGGCTCGCCGCTAACGTTGGTGGCCACCACCCCGGGTAACCGGCCCGCGAGTGAATTGGAGAGGTTAACAGCAGGCGACTTCTGCAATTCAGTGCCTTTTACCTGCGCCACGGCACCAGTAACTGTTACCTTTTTTTGAGTGGCATACCCCACTACCACCACCGACTCAAGCTCCGAACCTTTGCCGCCTGTAAGCATAACAGTAATAAAAGTTTGTGTGCCTACAGTTACTTCCTGGCTTTGATGCCCAACAGCAGATACAACGAGTATTGCCTTGCCGTTGGGAACACTGATGGTAAAGGTTCCATCTTCGCTGGTGGTGGTGCCGTTGGAGGAACCCTTTACCAATATACTGGCGTTGGGTATAGGCTCCGACTGATGGTTGGTTACAGTTCCTTTTACCGTAATGGACTGGGCAAAAAGACTGCCTGTAACCAATAATAATATACCGGTTAAGGCAAGCGCAACCTTCCTTACAAAATGGTTTTGCATGTGTGTTTTGATTTGATTTTGATAGTTGGTTAGTTACATAAAGACATAGCGATTCACATCCTGCAGCTTTCCGAAATCCGGAAGTGTAGAAGAAATTTTTGCATACAACCTCGTTTAAAAAAGTGATGTTACCCCTTGCAAAACAATAACGGGCCGTGCAGTCAATGCATCTCCCCTAACCTGGGTGGCAGATCGAAAAAAAAACAGGATGTAATGTTCGGGCTATGTGGAAAAATGTAGCAGAAGGATCTTTTTCATTTGGTAGCTAAGTTTTGGATGAATAAAATTGATTGCTCTACCGAATCGTTACCGGTATTAACTAACTTAAGAATACAGGGTACATAGAAGCTTGTGCTGTGCAAACACAAACACTTAACTAAAAGTAAATAAATTTTAAATTAAAAGTGTTTTTTTGACAATTTATTTTACAACTTTTTACCGCAGACAAGTTTGCTTACAACCCAATTTGAATGCCTGCAGCTAACGAGTGATTTGCAGCGCGTGTTTCGTTTAATTTGGTGTACGCAATGCGCCCGGTTTGCAAATACAATTTATCGATGCCGTTTTTAGTGTGCAAAAAAACAAACCCGTATGCCAGGTAAGGCCGCACTCTTTTTGTTTTATTAAAACGGGCAGTTAACCGGTTTTGAATGGCTATGCCTTTGCTATTATGGGTAAAGCTTTTAGGATGCTGGTATTGTTGCTTCAGGTTCCAGTTGCCATATGCCTGCTGATGGCAATACGCTGCAATACCTGTTACTTCAATGTCTGTATTTTTCAGTTTCCGGAATGCTGCCGAGGTGGAAATGCCGTATTGGTTCCACGCTGTTGAATAATAAGAGTATAATCCTTCGGCATACGATTCATCGTTAGAATAATTGCTGCCGGGATAATTGAGAATGTACAGCTTTTGCTTTTGAAAGGTATAATCAAGCCCTGCCTTTATTGCCCAGTTATTATTTTGCCAAACAGTAAACGCCCACCCGGCATTTGCCGTCAATAACCTGCTGTTGTGGCTGCTGTGGTAAAGCTCACTGGTAATGCCTTTGCGATTGTCATCTACATAATCAATATCAGAAACATCTCCCTTTATAGCGCTGCCGTACATCAGCCCTGTATACATTTGCCAACGGTGGGCAATACGATAGCTTGCTTTTATGCCGCCGCCAAAGTATTGCAGGTTGCTCCATGTTAACTCCGACAAAATATTGGGCGAGTTTCCTTGTAAATTACCAGCTATCGAAAACCGCATTGATGATACATATCCTGCCGCTTCGGCGCTTATGTTTATGCTGCTCTGATGTTGGGAAAAACATACATTAATTTGCAGCAAGGCCATAATAATGAGAGAGAAACATAATTTTTTCCGAGGGTGTTTCATAGCAAATTTTTTATTGAAATTGGATTGGCGCAAAAGTATAATTGAAAAAACAGATTACCGTGAAACATTCTTTAAAGTAATTTCAACGCCTGTTTAATTAGCTTGAGGTAATTATTTTTTAGATAATGGACAGTTGAATTACCATATGATAAGTTAGCCGCCGCAAATGGCTGAAAAACTAAAAAACCGGATACATTTGCATCAACAACGATTTGCGTTTAAACATTAAAATCCGATATCTACTTATGAAAAAACCAATCCTTCATTTATTAAGAAAATTATACCTGGTTTATTGCAAGCAGGTTCTTTCAGAAAAAATTATAGTGAGTCACAGGTAAAAAAGTGCTGCAATCTCAACTGCACTCTGCGCTAAAAGTCCATTAATTAGATCAAAATGTAAACAGTAAATTTTCAGCAATGAGAATTTATAATGGGCTACGTATATCCATTACACAAAATTCTAAAATTCTATCTGATGAAAACATTCAAAATTGCAACCCCAGTTATTGTAGTGTTAAGCGGGTTGGCACTATTACTGGCATCGTGTAAAAAAGAAAATTCGGCAACCCAGGTCCCTTCGGCGGATGAATTATCGCAAGGCGACAATGCAGAAGAATCGTTTGTAATTGATGGTTACATTGTTTCTGTGCAGAAAAAAGATGGCATTTTCTACTTGTCGGAAGATGAGATGATGACTGAAAAACAATTTAATATTCTAAAATCGTTCGCTAACAAAGACTTAAGCACCGATGAACGCAGCACAGTAACTACCAACCTCAGCCGCATTTGGCCCGACGGAGTAGTATATTATAAAATATCGGATGCAGCAAAAAGAACAGCTATTCTTGAAGCCATGAAAGGATTATCGGATGCTGTTCCTGCGCTTAAATTTATTGAGCGCACCAGCCAGCGCAACTATTGCGACTTTGTGCCATCTAACTCAAACAGTTCTTATATTGGCATGGCTGGAGGCAGACAAATTATCAATTTGTACAACAGCGATAAATACATCATACAGCATGAAATAATGCATGCATTGGGCGTTCATCATGAACAAACATTTCCTGAACGGGATAAGTATGTTAAGCTGCATTTTCAAAATATACAGCATGGCATGGATTATAACTTCCAGATCAGCCCTAATAGCAAAGGCATTGGCAAGTTCGATTTTAATTCTATAATGCTGTACGATTCCTATGCTTTTTCGGCAAACGGAAGACCTACAATAACAAAGCTTGACGGATCTACCTTTACGGGTGGAAGGCATTTAAGCGAGGGCGATATTATGGGATTAAAGCATTTGTATGGCGGTACTACCAACCCGCCAACGCCACCCCCTACCCCGCCCACGCCGCCTACACCGCCTACTGTAACAGAATCTGCAACATTGCAGTCTGGTAAAAAATACGCGTTTGTTTCAAACATGGACAACAGGGCGATTGATATAAACACGGAAGATAATACCCTGGTGATGAACAGTCCTAAAACCGGAAAGAATACCCAGCAATGGAGAGCCGTTGAAGTATCAGAAGGTATTTGGGCATTTGAGTCTGCTTCGCAAGACAACGTCGTACTCTCAATATCGTACAATACATACTTTGGCTATTACAGGCTTGTGGCGGATGGTTACAGAGGATCAATGCTTCAATTGTTTACAGTAAAAACAAATGAAGATAAAACCATTTCTGTTAAGCCTTACTACTATCCTTACTACTCTCTGTTTGCCGTAAAATCGTCGGACAATACCGATGGAAATCCGGTAATATTATACAGGAGCCATGACAATGTGAGAAACCAGAAATTTACTTTAGTAGCGCAGGACTAATGTAAATACATCCGCAGTTTGTTTTGCAGCATTCAGGTTCACTATAAAAGAGACCGCCTTTAATCGGGCGGTCTTTTTATTGAATGTATTCTAGCGGCATGGCAAAACGGCTTGCCGCAACAGATATATACATTGTTACAGGTTTATGCAGTAGCCGGTTACATGCCGCTTATTGCAGCTGATAGGTTTTGATGGCACCCTGGTTAATACCAAACAGGAGCCGATTATTCAGTTGTATCACTGACCTTACATCTCCCTTTAGTTTAAAGCCCGATTGCCATTGCGGAATGTATTGAAACCCGCCTTTGCCATCGCCTTTGAGCAATACGCCATAGTTCGCATCATATTTTCCAAACCTCAGCCGTGCTTTGTTGATGTTGCCGCACAGCAGCAGATCCTGTTTGCCATCGCTGTTATAATCAAGGGAAGTTATGGTAAACACCGGTGAAAACTGCGCTTCTACGGGAAGTGTTTTCAGGTGAAACTTTTTATCTGCTCCCATCTCAAAAAAAGCAGTTGCTAAAAAATCGGCTTTCAGGCGACCGGCGTCCTGCAGTTCTCCGTTGTTAAAGATATCGCTGAGCGATTGCTCTGCATAATCTTTATAGCTTGTATAACGGGTACGCATCACTGTCATTTGGTCGAGCAGTTCATCGCGCGTTACATAGGGATAACTCTTGCCCTGTATATAAAACGTAAGCATCGGATCAACCGAGCCGTTATCGTCAAAATCTTTGTAAAACATTTCCGCTGGTTCTTTTTCACTTACCCTGCATTGCGTGTTCAATCCCATATTACCGGCAACAATATCGGGCCTGCCATCGCCTGTTACATCCTGCACCAGCAGTGTATTCCACCAGCCGGAATAAGGCTGATCAAAATATTCAGTTGTTTTATCAGCCAATTTTCCATTTTGGTTGATATAAATGGTGAGCGGCATCCACTCTCCTGTTAACAGCAGGTCGGGCTGCTGGTCGTTGTTAATGTCTGCCCACGATGCATCAGTAACCATTCCCGCTTTTTTGAGCCCCGGTGCCAGCTTGTCCGTCTGGTCTGTAAATACGCCTTTTCCATCGTTGATCAGTAAATAACTTTCAGGCGTTTCTGGATAGCGACCAGGTTGTACCCTCCCTCCCACAAAAATATCCGGATACCCGTCGCCGTTTGCATCGGCTATGGTTACACAACTTTTGCTCACCAGCATAGAGGGCAACGCGTTACCGGCTTTCGTAAAATTGCCCTTACCGTCGTTGTAGTACAACCTGTCCTGCAGCCTGGTATCATTTACTGTAAAGCTGTGGTAACCGCCGCTGGCTACATACAGATCGATGAACCCGTCTCTGTTGGCATCAAAAAAAGCAGCATCCGCATCTTCACTGATCATATCTGCGTCGAACGTCGGCTGCGGCAGCTGGGTGAAGCTCCCGTTTTTTTGCTGTACAAATATAGCACCCGCCTGTCCTGTGGCGCCGCCAGCAAATACATCTTCCAGTCCATCATTGTTAACATCTGCTTTTGCCAGGCAGGGACCAAAAAAAGACATGGGATTTACCATCAACGGTTGTCGTTTAAAATCGTTGATGCTGTTGGGCGCATGCTGAAAACCAACCGGCGATTTTACTTCGGCAAACAATGTTGCCGCTGATGAAGAAAGCATGTATTTGTTAACCGCATTTTTTTCTTCCAGTATTATTTTCTGGTCGGCTTTTACCGCTGTAATTAATTGTGTTTTGCCGCTTAACCAAACCACTCTTACCGAGTCCATCAAAGTGTCTGCACCGGTGCCAAAGTGCAACATGGGCGATACAGAAGACTGGTATCCTCTTGATGGCATTTGCTCCAGGTATTGTTGTTTGCCGTTGTGGTATATCCACACCTTGGCGCCAAGCCCCTGGGTATTTTTTCCAGCCCCGATCAGTTTAACAGTGAAATGATGGTTCTTGTTCTTTTTTGCACATTCGTTGAGGTAAATCGTTGCAGGACTATTGATATTGTTGACCACCAGTTCTATAGCCCCGTCGTTGTTAAGGTCGGCATATACGGCACCGTTACTGTTTGCCGCCATATTAAATCCCCACAACCTGCTTACATCTTTAAAGGTAACGCCATCGCTATTCCTGAACATGTAATTTTTTACCTGTGATGATGGTATTTGCTGCACCAGCTTCAATACATTTTCTCTCCTTATATCGCTGTTATTGTTCTGAATATAATCGTTCATGTACTTTATAAAGTCCATGTTTGTATAGTCGCGGGTAAAGCCATTGGTTATAAACAGGTCTTTCCAGCCATCGTTATCATAATCAGTAACGAGCGGTGCCCAGCTCCAGTCTGTATTGGAAATGCCAGACAACTGCCCGGTTTCGCTGAAAGTGCCATTGCCGTTGTTGAGCTGGAGCATGTTGCGCATGTATTGATAATAAAAGCCACTGCGCAACATCAGGTCGAACTTTTCATAGTTATCGGGCGCCATCAGCATTTTCTGACGGCGGTTGTCTTCCGGCAACATATCGAGTGTAACGATGTCTGGCAATCCGTCGTTGTTGATATCACTTACATCGTTGCCCATTCCAAAATGGGTAGTGTGTCCTAAAGCCTGCTGCTTAACATCGGTGAAGGTTCCGTTTTTATTATTGATGTACAGGTAATCGGGCACAGTGTAATCGTTGCATATATATACATCCTGCCAGCCATCTCCGTTTACATCGGCAATGCCCGCGCCCAATCCGTAAGTGAGCGAAGAACTGTTGATGCCCGACACTGCTGTTATGTTGCGAAATGTATTGTTATCGTTCCTGTATAACTTGATTCCTATTTCGGGATCTGTTTTTGCAAGAATGTCTTTTGTACTTACCTCGTCGAGCACGGGCAGCGAGCTGGGATTATGATTGAGCAGCAGCATGTCCAGATCGCCGTCTTTGTCGTAATCGAAAAAATATCCTTGTGTGCTGTATGCTGAGTCTGCGAGCCCGTATTGTGCCGCCTGCTCTGCAAAAACGGGAAGGCTGTCTTTGCCTTTTCCCTGGTTGATAAAAAGCTGGTTGGTTCGTTTTTCTGCACGCAGCTTGCCCGAATAACAAACGTATATGTCCAGCAACCCGTCTCCGTTCACGTCTGCCATTGTTACCCCGGTTTTCCACGGGCCCGGCCTGCCGGCTACTCCGGCAGCAGCTGTTATATCTTCAAAACGCAAATTGCCTTTATTGAGGTACAATTTATTATCCACCGTATTTCCCGAAAAATATAGGTCTATCAGTCCATCGCCATTAACATCACCGGCAGCCACTCCCCCCCCGTTGTAAAAATATTCGTACATAAGAATGTTGGTATTTAACCCTTCCTGCGAAACGTTGTTGAATGAAATACCGGTTCGTTCAGGCGGCAGCAAAACAAACAAGGGATCGGTAACTTCTTCCTGTTTCGATCCTGGCTCATTTTTTTTATTGTCAGTATTACAGCAACAAAAGAGTATCGTTAAAAAGAAGCTGTATGCAGCAAATCGAAGCGTTAGGTGTGTTAGGTGCGTCATGGATCTTGATTGCAGTAGTTGTTTTGGATGAGATGATCGTTGTAAAGAAAAAATCTATGCGGAGTACCCGCATAGATTTTTAAAGATAAAAAATAAAAGCCCCAATATCAAATTACAAGAAACAAAATCGCGTCAGCTTTTAGACGTCAGCTTTCAGCAATCAGCGATCAGCTTTCAGCAATCTCAAATCAGACATCAGAAATCAGAAATTCCCTAGTAAGTAAACCCAGGTATCACAACCTGAGATTCTGTTAGAACGGCACGTAAGTCTCTCGACTTATGCCGCTCCGATTTTCCGACCGTTGGTTTCGAGTTAAGGAGTGACCAATGTGCAAACAGATTGGCTCTGCGCATACTGATCTGGTGAAGCCATTTAACTGTCTTCATCCCTCCTGTTCGAAGTCTTTTGTATTTGCGTCTTGCCCATGCTTCGAGCTTGACATTTAAAATGTGCATAAACTCTTTCATTTTTGTTTTGTAAAATGTTCCATAGTAATTGATCCATCCCCGGATTACGGGGTTGATCTCTTTAGCTATTTCCTGCAACGTGTTTGTTGTCTGCTTTAATGCTTGCCACTTTCTCATCTTCTCGTTCATCGCTTTCATCGCCTTTGTACTTACAGCAGGCAAAAAGTTGGTAAACCATTCTCCACGTATGCTGTTCTGCGCAAGCCTTGGTTTAAACGTAAATCCAAGGAAGTCGAACGATACAATCGGATAGTGTTTGTCATACCTTCTGTTGCTGTCTTTGCAGTACACCAACTTTGTTTTCGATCCATGCATTTCGAGACCACAATCCGTTAACCTTTTCGCCATCGCTTTCATCACTGTTTGACTTTCATTCTGCGATTTGCAGACGATGATAGCATCATCAGCATAGCGAACGAGTGAACACTGCGGGAACTCTATGCTTAACCATTTATCCATTGTGTAATGGAGGTAAAGGTTTGCAAGCAGTGGCCCAATAACAGAACCTTGAGGAACTCCTTTGGTTCTTGCTATTCGTGTTCCATCTTGTAACTGTAGTGGTGCGGCCAGCCATCTTTCGATGTATAGTAGTATCCACCTTGTTTCGCAATGCTTTCTTACCGCTTTCATCAACAGATCATGCGGAATGTTGTCAAAGAACCCTTTGATATCAAGGTCTATCACCCACGATTGCTTCCAGCATAACTGTCTTACTCTTTCAACAGCTTGCCTGGCTGACTTTCCCGGGCGGTAACCATACGAGTCTTTAATAAACAGCGGTTCCAGCGTTGGCTCCAATAGCCCTCTTACTACAGTTTGGGCAATCCGGTCAGCGATAGTTGGTATGCCCAGAGGTCTTAGTCCACCTCCTTTCTTGGGTATCTCAATCAGTTTCACCGCTGGTGGCATGTAGCTGCCTGAACTCATTCGATTCCAAAGCTTGTACAGATTGTTTCTGTAGTCTTTGTCAAATTCATTCATGCTTACTTCATCCACTCCTGCGCTACCTCTGTTTGATCTCACCTTTTGATAGGCTGCCATCACAAGTCGCTTACTGATACTAAACGGTTTTGTTTTGCTCATCTTCGTTACTCCTGACCTCAACGTCTCGAAGTCAGTTTTCGTTAATGAATAAAAACTGGAAAACAACTTCCCTTCGCTACTGCTATCTTTCGATAGCTATTATCACTACTACGGAAGTTTCTGCCCCAGTGCTGCTCATCGATACTTTCCTTCTTGCAGTGTCTCTTGCTTGAAGTTTTCTCTTAGCATTGCAACGACTGGTTCTCACGTTCCATGTAAACGCCTGTGTTAAGCTCACGCTGTCTATACGCCGGATGCCGCAACACCAGTAAACAGGTAACCTTATTGCTTATCCCAACATTGATACTGCATGTTGGTTCTGACATCGTTTAATCCTTTCGACGCCTCTGACGACAGTTCAATAATATGTTCGCCTTCATTAACACTCACCTGACACCTTTATCGATGCCTTTTCCTTTGTTGCTCACTACCACAACTCTTAATTGCAACAGCAAAAGGTGGTTTGATAACAACTCCTGCAAGTCGTTACCGATGGACCTGCCATCATCATCTACATAGCATTAAATAACAAACTCAAAGAACTAATTCGAGATTGCTCTCTATTCGTGACACTCAATATCCCGGATTTTGCTCCAGCTTGTCGTTCCTGTTAATCTCATCCTGGTGAATGGGAACGAAATACATTTTATCGTCCCATTTCCTGTTTTCATGCGATTGGTCTGTTACAGGATTATAGGTATAATCCCAAATAGTTTCATCGTGCTTGTAGGTAGTGGCAGTTTTGCCGGGCTTAAATTTACCCGTAACGCTGATGAAAGTGAGCTTTCTTCCCAGCGTAGCAGGTGCAATCATCCACCGCCGTGCATCGTAGTACCTGTGTTCTTCATACGCCAGTTCCAGCCTGCGTTCGTGTTGATACCTTTCCTTCAATGCTGCGCCTGTTTCGGTAACTGCGGGCATTCCTGCGCGGTAGCGGATTTTGTTCAACCAGTTAACCGCTTCTCCTTCTTCTCCCAGCTCTATGCATGCCTCAATGTAATTAAATACCATTTCGGTATAACGAAAGAATGGCCACGGCAAAAACTGGCGTGTGTTGTTATCTACAATTGACGGATTGGGATCGATGAATTTTCTTACATAATAGCCAGAGCGGCTGCCATTCCAGTCTTCGATCGGGCTTTGCCTGGTATCCAGTCCTCTCCAAATAGCAGTGGCTCCATCCTGTACAAGGTCGTACGATCCCGTTTGTATCTGGTTAGCGGGGTCTATTGTACCGGGACGTGGTTTCCAATCTGCACCATCGTACAAAATGGTAGCGTAAAAACGTGGCTCTCTATTTTTGTACGGAGCGGCTTTGTGCGCGGGATTGCTCCATTCAAAGGGTTCACCATCCATCATTTCATAATCATCCACCAGCAATCCTATAGGCGAATTACCAGCCCAGTTGTTGTATCCGTTCGGGCCATTGTACAAGCCTTGCCAGCTACCTCCTTCATCCTTATCTCCAATGAAATAGCGTGCAAATATCAGTTCTGATTCCGCGCTGGCATCAATACCCGGCGCCGTGCTTCCTCCACCCATAGCAATCGACATATAGTTCATCTTTGCATCTTCGGCACTGGCGGGTGCTGTTAAATCGAGCTTGTATCCGGTGCCGGCTGCATCCATTACCGCCTTTGCTGCATTTTTTGCAGCGGTCCATCTTGCCATCCGGTCGCCGCTCTCATAAGCTATCAGGTTGCCATTGGCGTAGCCGCTGATTACTGTTGATTTTGATTTGGCTGTGGGAAGATCGTGCAGATCGCTGGCTGCATATAACAGCACACGTGCTTTTAATGCAAGCGCAGCATTGGGTGTAGCCCTTCCTTTAGGAATGCTTTTTCCATTTAGCAACGCATAGGCATCATCGCAATCTTTAACTATGAAGTTGATGGTTTCTTCAAATGTATTTCTTGCAGCCGTGTAATCTTCATTCAGCTCATACGCACGGTCTATTAAAGGAACGCCGCCGTAATGCCTCATCAATTGCTGATAGTAGTATGCTCTTAAAAACAACGACTCGCCTTTTAAACGATCTTTCAGATCGGCATCTTCAAACGTAGCAGTTTCCAATTCTTTTAAAGCCACATTGCAAGGCCGTATCCAGTTGTACATCGACTCCCATTCGTAAGTGCCATTTACCCAACCAGGGTTGGTGGCGCTTGCACTGCCTTCGTTAACGGTGTTGATGTTCCTGCCGGTATGCGTAAACGTGGCTTCGTCGGTAAGAGAAGCCAGCATTTGCTCATTAAAGCCTCCTAATCCCAAACCACCGTATGTATTGGTAACGAATGCTTCGGAAAGCGCTGCATCGCCCCAGGTATCACTGGCGTTTACATCGCCCAACGGTTTTCGGTCAAGGAAATCTTTGTTGCAGGAAAATTGCAGCACTGCTAAAACGCACAATGCTGTATATAAATATTTTTTTATCGTCATGGTAAAAAATTTAAAAGGTTACGCGGGCTCCTAAATTGATAATTCTGGCTTGGGGGTAATACTGACCGCTGCTGCTGGTTGATTCCGGATCATAAATTTTCATCTTATCCCAGGTAAGCAGGTTCAATGCATTTGCATACACCCTAAAATTGCTGATGCCCAGTTTTTTGCCAACTGCTGCCGGTAACGTATATCCTATTTCTACATTTTTCAGGCGCAGGTAATTGCTGCTTCTCAACCAGTAAGTGTTCATACCCGCCTGGCCGGTGTTAGAATAGTAGGTATTGTTCCTGTTGGCCAAACGTGGGTGTTCGCTGCTTGGATTATCAACAGACCAACGATTGAGGTATGAATACTCGAGATAGTTTCCTATATCGCCAGATTCAGTACCAATAAACAACAGGCCTCCTGTAGCACCCTGGAAGAGTATGGAAAGATCGAAGTCTTTATAAGACACATTCGCAGTAAGTCCTCCTGTAAAACGGGGATCTCTCGTTTTCTCCAGGCGCACCCTGTCAAATCCGGTGATCTTTCCATCGCCATCCACATCCCGAAATTTCATGTCGCCCGGTTTTAAAGTTCCACCTCCTACTTCACCATAGTCGATCGTATTGGCATCAATTTCTTTCTGATCGCGGAACACGCCTGCATATTCATATACCAGGAAGGCAGCACCGTTGGTACCAAAAGGTGCTCCTTCTGAACGCTGCCACGATTTGGTTCCCGGGTTCTCGTCCCAGAAAGTGATCTTGTTTTTGGCATATCCTCCATTTACTCCTATGCTATAAGTAAAATTGCCCGATTGACCACTATAGCCAACTTTAAAATCCCAACCTTTGTTTTCCAGTTTTCCTTCGTTAACAGGGGGCAGCAGGCTTCGTATACCCGAGCTTGACGGAGTGGAACCCAATCGCTGGATCAGGATATTTTCTCTCTTATTGATAAAATAATCAAACTCAAAGCTGATGCTGTTGTTCCACAAGGTTCCTTCTATCCCTATGTCCATATTGTTGGCAACTTCCCAGGTAAAATTGGGATTGGGAACACGTCTTTCGTAAATCGCTTTCGCCAACTGGTCATCAACAATGTAGCTCCTGTCGAAACCATACGTTGAAAGGTATTGGAACTCCTGCAACGAACCGTTGTAAAACACCTGGTCGTTACCCATTTGTCCGTAAGAAGCCCTCAGTTTTAAATTATTGAAGAAGGGCACATTGTTCCTGAAGAATTCTTCTTCCGAAATTCTCCAGCCCACCAATATACCGGGGAAAAAGCCCCAGCGTCCATCGGGAGGGAACATGTAAGAACCGTCGTATCTCCACAGGAATTCTGCCAGGTATTTTTCTTTGTAATTGTATCCTACACGACCAAAGTAGCTTAACCTGGCTCTTTCGTATGCACCACCGCCGTTGTTCTTTTCTTTGTCGCCGCCGGCAAACATTTCATCAATCGCATCAGAAATGAAGTATCTTCTGAAGGCACTGAAATTATCGGCACGCACATATTCCTGGTTTACTGCAGCCAACAGGTTGATGGTGTGATTACCAAAAGTTTTATCGTAATTAATGAAACCGCCAAGCAAAGTGTTCAACACCGTTTCGTTAAACTGGTTCAACCTGGGATCGGTAAACGTTGAACGCATTTGCTTGGTAAGTAATGGCGTTACACCGTCGGGCTCGTACGATACCCTGTCCCACGAATACAGGTACCACGGCGTTTCCCATCTTTTGGTGGTCCTGTACGATTTATCAAGTGCAGCCATGCCTGTAACTTTAAGGCCTGGCACACCGGGAATATCAATTTCAACTTTTCCGTTGGTTTGAAAATAATCTCTCTTGTCTCTGTCGTAACCGGTTTGATTGGTGGTGATCACCACAGGGTTTTCACCATTTTCAATATCCCTGCCCGGCAACCCGTTTGGCCAAATGGCATTTTCCTGGGGTTTGCCGCGCATCAGCATCCTGAAAATAGCGCCTGCACCTTTAGTGGGGAAAAAGCGAAACTCTTCGCGTGCCGTAAGTCCGAGGCTTGCTTTTACATATTTATTGATGTTCGCATCGAGGTTAAAACGCAGGTCGTACTGCTTATAACCTGTAGCAGAATTTTTATAGTAACCGTCCTGGTTTTGATAACCTAACGATGCCAGGTATCTTACGTTTTCAGATCCGCCATTCACCTGCAGATTGTGCCGTTGTTGCGGCGACCATTTTTTTAATACCGTACCAAACCAGTCTGTGTTAGGATAGCCCCAGGGATCGGTTCCTGCTTTGTACTTCTCCATTTCTTCGGGAGTAAAGCCCAGTGCAGCGTCTACCTTTTCATTGTTATCGGGACGAATGTAATAACCCTGCGAGTTGATCGCAGCCCAGGCATCTGCCCATTGAGACGGCAGCGTTTTTTCAAACACCTGGTTTTCGTTGCGAATTTCGCCATACTGCAACACGTCCGACATTTTGGGTATTACGGTAGGCTGTGCCCAGCCCTGGTTGAAATCGTACGACAAACGGGGCTTACCGCTTTTACCATGTTTTGTAGTGATAAGAATTACACCGTTGGCTGCTCTTGCTCCATAAATAGCAGCCGATGCATCTTTCAACACAGACATGCTCTCAATGTCTGCGGGGTTTAAACGATCTAAACCACCTGCGCGCTCGGGCACACCATCTATTACAATCAACGCCGAGCTGTTGCCTAAGGTATTGGTACCACGCACGCGTATAGTGGAACCATCATATCCCGGTTCGCCACTTGAATTGATCGCTGTAATGCCAGGCAGGCGTCCGGCCAAAGAATTGGAAAGGTTTACGTTAGGAGATTTTTCCAGGTCTTTGCCCTGCACCGAAGCAACAGCACCCGTTACCGTTACCTTTTTTTGAGTGGCATATCCAACCACCACTACTGCATCTAACTGCGATGCTTCGCCTGTAGACAATATCACATCAATAGTTGTCTGGTCGCCTACTACAACCTCCTTGCTTTGGTGACCCACAGCAGAAATAACCAGTATTGCTTTGGAATTCGGAACATTAATGGTAAACTCTCCGGCTTCGTTTGTGGTAGAACCATTGTTGGTTCCTTTTACAAGAACTGTGGCATTGGGCAGCGGTTCAACCTTATCGTTGGTTACCTTACCCTTTACCGTAATTGATTGGGCGAAAAGGTTGCCTGTAACCAGCAGCAATAAACCGGTTAAGGCAAACGCAACAGTCGCCTTTCTGAACAAATAATTTTGCATCATTTTTTGATTTGAGTTTTGGAGTGTGTAAAACGTGCATCATTTACAATAAAATCGTGCATAGTGCTCTGATATTATCAAAGCAACAGGAGGAAAGAACAGGCAATAAGAAGCCTCTTATGAAGAAAGGAGCGGTTTCTTCAAAAAATGTGTTAC
>JBQCFW010000118.1:0-127468 GCA_051958655.1 Agriterribacter sp.
TGTTAAGCGTGCCAATGCCCCTGATGCGTACCACTGCATCCGCTCCCGGGGCGCCGGTAGGTGTTGTTACGGTAACACCCGCGGCCATGCCCTGCATCGCGCTTCCTAGGTCAACAGCCTGTGTTTTTACAAGATCGGCACCTTTTACCGACGACATGGCGGCCGTAACCTGCGATTTGCGTTGTGTGCCGTAGGCAACGATTGTAATTTCTTCCTGCTGTACGTCTTTAGAACGGAGCGATACATTGATCTGTGTTCGTCCGCTCACATTCACTTCCTGCGATTCCATTCCAACAAAAGAAAATACCAGCACCTTTGCTGCGCTTTCGGGAATGTCTATCGAGTATTCTCCGTTGGCATTGGTATTGGTACCTGAAGCACCTCCTTTTACCTGGACAGAAACACCTTCGAGCGGATTACCGCTTTCGTCGGTTACCCGCCCTTTTACAGTAACCGGGGGTAGTTGCTGTACTGTTTGCCCCATTACCGGCTCTATGATCTTTGGTTTAAGAACAATAGTGCGGTCGATGATGGAATAAGAAAGCGGCTTGTTCTTTAAACACAGGTCCAACACCTGCTGCAGGCTGGCATTGGTTACCGTTATACTTACTTTGCCGGCTTGCTGCAGCAACTCATAGCTGTACAGAAATTCGTAGCCAGTTTGCTTTTGTATTTGCCTGAATACTTTTGAAAGGGATGCGTTTTTTTCGTGCAGTGTTATTTGCGAATAACTGCCTGCACTTACAGTAAGACTAACGGATAGGAGTAAAATTGCTGTAAAGTTCATGATTAACAGCGCCCGGCGTAACCTTACGGGGCAGGTTTTGGTGCAGATCCGCCGCAGGCGGAACAAGCAATTCGTTAAATACATACCTTTGGTTTGTTTGAGTTAAACAATGATTCGTTCCTCGCTTTTAGTGAGGAATACAGTCGTGACAGATTGTATCATAATATTGACTCAATTCCGGCCAGGAGTGGCTCAAACACTTCTGGCTTTCATTTTTGCCAATCAGTTAATGCTCTTCCGACATCACAGTTACTTTGCGCCCTTCAATGGTAAACTTTACCGCACCCGTCATCTCCAGCATTTGCAGCACTTTTGAAACATTCTGGTTTCGCGATATAGTGCCACCTATATGTCCGCTCACCTGATCCCGGTATTCTATGTCCACGTCGTACCACCGCGCAACTTGGCGCATGATTATATTGATATCCGCTGCTTCGCCAAATTGAAATTTGCCGTTTTTCCAGGCCATCACTTCGTCCACATCAATTTCGTCGGCTACCTGTATGCCCGTTTTCAGCGCAGCCTGCTCGCCCGGTTTCAACATAATGGAGGCTGCTCCGTTATTTACTTTTACAGCGCCTTCCAGCAGCGTAACTTTTATATCTTTTTCATCTTCATAAGCATTCACATTAAAATGGGTGCCTAACACTTCTACCTCGCCGTTGTTACCCGACGGTAAAGTAGTAGCAACTATAAACGGCGTTTTGCGCGCACCGTTTTTCAAAGACTGAACTTCAAAATAAGCCTCGCCAATCATCTCCACCCGGCGTTTGTCCTTTCCAAATGAGACAGGGTAACGTAACGATGATCCTGCGTTCAGCCATACCCTGGTCCCATCCGAAAGGATTATGTCGGCAATTTTGCTTCCTCTTGGTACTGTAAGCGTGTTGTATTGCAGCGAGCCATTTTCTTCGCCAGTATAAACTATTTCCCCGTTTTGTCCCTTTTGTATGCTAACATTTCCCTGCATGGCCAACGAGCCCATAGTAGCAGTATCTAATACGATTTGTTGCCCGTTAGACAATACAAGTACAGCATTACTGGAAGCCGGAGCCGCTATATCTTTTACAATGGCTACAGGAATATTGGCAGGGGTTGTATCTTTTTGTTTTGGTAAGAAGAAGAAATAGTAAACAGGCAACAAAACAAGCAATACCGCAGCGGCTGCGCTTAACCGGTATATCCATCTTTTGGGAAACTGTGCCGGCGAAGGGCTGCCGGAGATTTCTGTCGCTTCCCTTTCCATCATTGCATAAAACCGGGCATCCCAATGCGGCGACCCTTTTTGCGGAGCGATGGCGCTTTTTTTCCAGTGTTCACTGAGGGCTTCTTTTAATGCAGGATATTCTTTTTCATCCTCGGCCATGCGTAACAGTTGCACCAATTCGTTTTTGGAAATGGTATTGGCCAGGTATTTGTCTAACAGATATGACAAGGTACGCCCCATATACGGGTAGACGTAATAAAAAAGGGCTATAACTATCGGACCTGAAATTTTTTTTTAGTTGCGCAGGAAGAAAACAAAAACAGTAGCAAGATCGAGCCTGCTTACAAGATAACTACGGATGAATTGCTTGGCTTCTACCAAATGATTGTTAACGGTTGCTTTTGAAAGCTGAAGCCTCGCGGCAATCTGGTCGTGCGTAAGGTCGAGCTCACGGCTCAACTGGTAAACTTTTTTACGTTGAGGAGACAAGAGGTCGATGGCTTCTCTCAGCTTTTCCTCGTATTCGTGCAAATAAAGGGTGGCGTCGGCGCGTATATCCGAGGCAGCCTGTATTCCCTCCCATAATAATTCTGTGAACTTTTGATCGCGGGCAGCGCTTCGGAAAAAATCGATTGTTTTATTGTGCGCTACCCTGAACAAAAAGGCGTCGAAGTTTTTAATTTCTGTGAGCAGTTCTCTTCCAACCCAGAGTTTGGTAAATACATCCATTACCAGTTCTTCAGCAACCTGTTGAGATTTTACCAACCCGGAAATATAAGTATAGAGGCGGGAACGATAGGCATCGAACAGTGTTTTGAAAGCAGCCTGATTTCCATCAGCAATTTCCTGCAGCAAAACAGACTCATCATATGGCAAAGCAGTAGTCACGAGCGTGCGTCTCGATTTGAATGCAAGTTAGCGAATGTTGTGAAGATGAGACTAATGTTTACAAAACCTGGTTCATATGGCGGGCCGTGTCTCACGCCCCGCGGCTTAGACGCACCCCGGCTTAAATACCATGCCGGCTTTGTGCCTCGCGAAACCTGTTTCCAATGTTAACTGCCATGTAAGGCCCGACTGCGGTGACGGAATCAGTAATCTAACGATCTTGCTTAAACGGAATAACCACCGTATCGTAATTCAGTCCTGTTGTGGTTCCGGAGGTAACATCAATGGTTACACCTGTAATAGCGCCGGCCATTTCAGATGCAAGGAAAACAGCGGTATCTGCAATGTATTTCATTACCGGCATTCTTTTCAGCATGGTATCGTTGGCTAGCTTTTTCAGGAAATAATCAGCCAGCTCCTTATCTTGTTCTATCGCCTCTACAAACGGCCTTGAATCAGGCGATCCGCCCGACCGGATGTTGACCACCCTTACCCCGTAAACGCCTAGTTCGCTGGCAAGATCTCTCGAAAAACTTTCTATTGCGCAGCATGCGGGTCCAAAACCTCCCACGTTGGGATAGCCTATGCCACCGGGAGTAGCCGTAAGCGACAATATAACGCCGGATTGCTGCTGCTGCATGATTCTGCCGGCTGCAGTACTGGTGATGAATTGCGTGCGCATGGCTATGTCTATAGGACGTACAAAATCGTCGAGCGCCATGTCTACCAAAGGAATATTCTGTGTGTCTTTTAACCCGATAGCATTAAATACAATGTCTACCGATCCCGCTTCGGCTATTACCGCTTCTATATGGTTTTTTACTGCCAGTTCGTTCAGCGCGTCTACAACATTCGCCCGTGCTTTGCCGCCGGAAGCAGTGATGGCATCTACCGTTTTTTGTACAGATTGTATATGGATGCCGGTTACAAAAACAGCGGCACCGGCAGCGGCAAAAGCTTTTGCTACCGCTCCGCCCAGTGAACCGCCTCCGCCATATATAATCGCGTTTTTATTTTGAAGCAACATGTATATAGATTTTGATTGAAAATTAATTATGACAAAGGAACGCTGCAACGGATGTCCGTTTCGTTGGGATACTCCTCCAGGCAATAGCCATTCATATCTATTTCCTGGTGTTGCAGTAACTGGTGAAAGGCTTCTGCCACGCTGCTTTCTTTCAGCATCCAGTTTTTAATATAGATGCTGATGTATTTGCCTTTACGAATAACAAAACTTTCGGCGGTATCTTTTTGCCCCGGTTCTCCTGGCAACTTCGAAACTGCAGCCCAGTAAACGATTTGTCCTCCTCCTGCGCCTTGTGATATGCCATAATACTTTCTTGCTTTGTCGGGAGGAAACAGCGTGTGTACTTTTTCGTGAGCCGCCTTTATTCCCGCCGGGAACGAACTGGCTTTAACGCGGTACACGGGAATGTCGTCTTCAATCAGTATCTGTTCCATATGGCTGTATTTTATGGTACAAACTTATTGTGTTGCAAAGCATTTTTTAATGGGCGATCGAGACAATATGGGGGTTGTTTGCGACAATGTGGTACATTTAGGCATGACTATTTTGAAAGGCATACATCACATCGCCATCATCTGTTCTGATTATGAACAATCGAAACGATTTTATACTGAAATTTTAGGATTTGGCATTGTGAGGGAAGTGTATAGAGAAAGCAGGAAATCTTTTAAGCTGGATCTTGCATTGAATGGCAATTATATCATAGAACTTTTTTCGTTTCCTGAGCCACCGCCGCGCCCTTCCACGCCCGAAGCCTGTGGACTGCGGCACCTTGCGTTTATGGTTGAAGATGTGAATGCAGCTAAAAAATTCTTTGAACAAAAAGGAGTGGTAGTAGAACCTATACGGATAGACGAGTTCACCCAAAAGAAGTTTACCTTTTTTGCCGACCCTGATGGCTTGCCTATTGAATTGTATGAGGCGGTGTAGGATTTTAGCGGCAGATTCGCAGATGAATTCATTTGTGAATCTGCCGCTATAAAACTATTTATGCCTTCTTAAAAATAGACGTTGCTGTATGTCCGCCGAACCCGAATGTATTGTTGATCACATATTCAATCGGGCGTTTTACTGCCTTTCCTGTGATGATCTCAACGCCTTCGGGTACTTTGGCATCAAGCGTTTGCGTGTTAATGGTAGCGGGTATAATGCCATGCTTAAGCGAAAGAATGCTGATGATGCTTTCCACAGCGCCGGCTGCTCCCAGTAAATGCCCTGTCATTGATTTGGTAGCACTCACGGTAACGGGTACCTCTCCAAATACTTTTTTGATGCCTTGCAGCTCGCTCATGTCGCCGAGTCCGGTTGATGTCGCATGCGCATTAACGTACCCTATTTTTTCGAGCGCTACCTGAGCTTCTTTCAATGCTTTGGCAACCCCTAATGCTGCACCCGAACCATCGGGAGGCGTGCCAGTTAAATGATAGGCATCGGCAGCCATACCGCCACCTACCAGTTCTGCATGAATGGTGGCGCCCCTTTTTATTGCATGCTCCCATTCCTCCAAAATTAGTGCACCTCCGCCTTCGCCTACTACAAAGCCATCCCGGTCTTTATCGAACGGACGGGAAGCTTTTTGCGGGTCATCGTTGTGTTTGGATAATGCCTGCGCTGCTCCAAATCCACCAACAGATGAAGGCGTGATAGCCGCTTCAGAGCCACCTGCTACCATAATGGTAGCCTTGCCAAGCCTGATGGTATCGAAAGCGCTGATAACCGCTGTGTTGGATGAAGCGCATGCCGATACAGTGCAATAGTTAGGCCCCTGCAGTTTATGCCTTATTGATATAACGCCTGCTGCAATGTCAACAATCATTTTAGGAATGAAATATGGATTAAAGCGCGGTGTGCCATCGCCGGTGTGGTATTCCCTCAACTGTTCTTCAAAAGTGCCGATGCCGCCGTTGCCCGATGCCCATATTACACCTACTTCCGCAAGCTGCTCATCATTCATTGCTGTAAAATCAAGCCCTGCATCTTTAATAGCCTGGTCGCTTGCAGCAATGGCATATTGAGTAAAGAGGTCAAATTTTTTAAGTTCTTTTTTGTCGATATATGCTTCGGGATTAAAATTCTTTACTTCGCAGGCAAATCTTGTCTTAAACTTTGAAGCATCAAATTTGGTGATCGGACCAGCCCCGCTTTTTCCATTTACAACGTTTTCCCAAAATTCACTTACGGTATTGCCTAAAGGACTAATTACTCCCATTCCGGTTATAGCTACTCTTTTCATATTTCATTTCATTCTTGATCTGCAATAATATCTTTAAAAATGTTATCTACCAACATTTGCACTTTTGGTGCTATCAACAAAATGGCAGGAACTGCCACCAGATATGCAACCAGCCATGAGCGTAGCCATGCACTTACAAACTGGCTGGTGAACCCCATATTGATAACGATCAGGATAAACGAAATAATGCCGGTTGTAAAAGCCCCCATGATTGCCGAGAAAATAATTTTCTTTTTCATGTAGTTGCTTTAACGGTTGTTGATTGCTTCTAAAGCATCTGCAGGCGACGATAGATAGAGCTTATAAAAATCTGCAGTGTTGCCTACATGTATTTCGTATTCATTCTGCGCAAGCGCCTGTACCAGTGTTTGAGCTACATTGGCGGGCGGTATGCCTTTGCTGCCGCCAATAGCCTGAGAAAAATCTGTATTCACCAGCGGGGGCATTAGTTCAAATACTTTTACCGGGGTACCGCGCAACGATAACCTAAGCGATTGCGTATAGGAGTGCAGCGCAGCTTTACTGGCGCCATAGGTCGCAAGGTTCCGGTTAGGCGCGAACGCAACGATTGAAGAAACATTAACGATTGCCGACTGTTGCTGCCTTTTCAAAAGCGGGAGCAGCTTTTCATTCAAACGGATGATAGATAGATAATTGGTCAACATTTCCTCCTGTGCTTTTAAAAAGCCATTTACCGGCTCCGACAAGTCATGTACAAAAGCAAGTCCTGCATTATTAACTATCATGTTGAGTGTTGGAAAATCAGAAGCTAACTTGTCTACCAGGATATTCACCTGCTGCTCGTCCGATACGTCGCTTTGTATGCCCGTTACTCCATCCAGTTTTTTTAACGCTTCCTCCAGTCGGTTAGCGTCTCGTCCGGTTATAATGACTTTATTGCCCAGGTGTGACAATAATTTTGCTGCTTCAAAACCAATGCCTGCACTGCCTCCGGTGATCAGGATGGTATTGTTGGTTGTTTGCATTTTGTAGGTTTTTAAAAGTTATAAAATATACCAATCGGTATATTTTTTGTGAAAAAAATTATTCGAGGGATTCCAGCAAGGTTTTTACTGAATCCATAATAAGTGAACGATATTGATTTTTTCCTGTAACGCGGCTGATCATGGTAGCTCCCTCAATCATAGCAATAATGGTGAGTGCGGTTTGTTCAACATGAATGTTTTTTCTAAACGATTTTTCGGCTATGCCTTGTTGTATCAGGTCTGTCAGCATCTTTTTCCATGATTCAATAGCTGCTGCGGCTTTTTTCTTCAATGCCGGGTGCGTATCATCGCACTCCGTAGAGGTGTTCAGTACCGGGCAACCTCCGTTCGGAAACGGATGGCTGGCAAAATCCTGGTACACCTTTACATATGCTAATAGCTGTTCCCTGGCTGTTGAATGTTTTTCTAACGCTGCCCGCACAACATTGTTCACTTTCCTGAGATTGAAATCGAAAGCTGCCAGTGCCACCTCGTCTTTATTATCGAAGTTTCCATAGATGCTGCCCTTGGTTAAGCCGGTAGCCTCTGTCATGTCTGTTAACGATGTGCCAGCATATCCCTTGGTATTAAATACCGGCGCAGTTCTTTCAATAATATACTCTCTTGTTTGTTCAGCCTTTTTCATTCTGTAAGCTAAATAGAACACAAAAATATACCAATCGGTATATTTTAAAAAATTATTTATCTGTCCAGGACAGTTTTTAACAAAATGTAGTAAATCAAAAAGGGGCTGATTGATTGTGAATCATCAACCAGTCCCCCCAATAAAAAAGATGAAAGATTTGTTTTAAAGCGATAATCGGAAACCTCCGGTAATATTAAAGCGCATGCCACTATAGCCGTATATTTCATTAAACCTGCTATTGGAAATATTCTTCACGTCGACGAATAGCTTAATACGGTTACCAATAAACGCATATTCAGCATACGCATTCCACAAGGTGTAAGAAGAGAGTGTAACCGGTTGTTGCGAAAAAGTGTTTATGTCGTAAAAAAGATCGCCTCGTTTTGAATAATTGCTGATTTGTGTGCTCACAAAAAATTGTGGTGTAACCTGGTAGCCAATGTTAGCGCCAAAACTATGTTTGGGACGGCGTATGAGGTTAGAGTAAGTAGAATCTTTGCCATTGTTCTGTGTGGTTACTTCGCCGTCTACATAAGCATAAAACAGTTTGACAGTGAGGGATTTATTGATATACAAGGTGGGCTCAATTTCAAAGCCATGATCTTTTTGCCTGTCAAGATTGACCTGCTGATAATTGGGGCCATATATAATTACATTTTCAATTTCTCTTGTAAAATACACTGCCCTTATGTCCAGTAGTTTGCCAAGGCTTGCCTGTATGCCTCCTTCAAGGGTTGAAGATTCTTCGGGCTTAAGATCGGGATTGGAGCCATACATGCCATATAGCGAAGTAAGCGACGGCGCTTTGAAAGCCGTTGCATAATTCGCAAATATTTTTACGGTTTTGCTAATGGTGTAGGAAGGGTTGATGCTGTATGTAAAATTGTCGCCGTATTTGGAATGTTTGTTGTAACGTCCTCCCAATTCGAGATTAAATCCACCCAGGTTGCGCAGGAAAAAGGCAAGATAGGGGCTGGTAAGCTCCGCTGTTGGATTTTTAGGAGAAGCAGTGGTGTCGTTCATTTTTTGCTTGTTATAATGTATGCCCCCCAGCAACTGGATATAATTTCCGATAGAATAATTGCCGTATGCTTCGAGCGTATGCTTTGTTCCTGCATACGGATACACGCCATAAGCATCTGAAAAACGCCGGTTTATTTCATCATAATCATAAAAAGCAGTAACCGAGCCCTTTGAAAAACTGTACTGCACCTGCGAACCGGTAGTAAGCAGTTGTGCAGTGTATTTGCCATCGCCATCTGTAAAAGAGCCACCATCGTAATCTCCCTTAAAATATGAGTAGCGGAAATACGGTTTGATGTGCAGCCCCTTTGCAACACGCACATCAAAATCGCTGTTGAATGCATTTTGTGTAAACCCGTCTTTGTCAAAACTTTTGGCGCTGGTGGTATCTTCCGCTTCCGAAAAGCCATTTGTTTTGAAATGTGTAAATCCAATGTTATACGATGCACCTTCGGCAGAGCCACTGATGCCGGCATTTGCTTTTAATGTACTAAAGCTACCCAGCGATAAGCCCCCATATACGTTGGCTGGCTTATCTGCACTCTTTTTCGTAATAATGTTTATGATTCCCGCAATGGCATCTGAACCATACAATGTAGACTGCGCGCCTTTCAGTATTTCTATTCTTTCTATCTGGTCCACCGGGAACAACCTGATATCGAAAGCACCGCCCGCGCCGGATGGATCGCTAACGGGTATACCGTTGAGAAGTATAACGGTGTAATCGGCTTTTGCGCCCCTTAAAAAAATACTTTTATCTTTTCCGGGATTGCTGTACGCACTGTTGATAAGAAGACCAGCCTGCTCGTTCAGCACTTGTGCCAGGTCTTTACCTGCGCTATGTTCTATGTCTTTTTTCCCGATTACATTCACTACTTTCCCCGTTTCACTTACTTTTTTGGGGAATCTTGTAGCAGTAATTACAATTTCATTTAATGAGGTAGTTCTGGCAGTGTCTTCCTGCGCTATGGCTGCGCCACTAAACAATGCTAACAAGGTTGCACATGCGAAATTTCTGATGTTCATTTTTTTTCCCGAAGGATGTTTAATGTAGAAAATAAGCAGTAGAGTGAGCGGGAAATTAAGATACCTGTGCACAAGGCATTTTCATCTCCGGCCTTTCACCCGAAAGCCTCTTGATAAATAACTGTATTATGGCAGGTCTTCTGGCTTGGTGATGACTGAATACCTTCCCATCACGCCAAGGCGTGACAGTGGTACGAAGATTCAGTAAAGTGAAGATGAGCACTGCAATGTTGCCGCTCACACATTCACCACCTTACAGCTACGGGGATAGCGCCGGATTTGCACCGGACTTCCCTTTTAATGACGCCGTGGCGTCAACCAAATACGCTGCAAAGATGGTGGTAGCAAATGGAAAAAACAAAAAAGGAATGAGGTGTAGGGTGGAAGGTATAGGGTGTAAGGAAAGGAACTGGATAGCTGATGGCTCATTGCTGATGGCTGACCGCCGAAAGCTGATCGACCGCCTGCCTGGCAATCTCAAATCTTTGCTGATAGTCGCCGCTGATGTCAACCCACGGAGTAGACTGGTTGATCATAATGTCTTTGTAGATATTGTAAAGCTTTTGACGAGAAACAAGATCGGGGTATTCTCTCAATTCGTCTTTTACCCAGGGAAGATCGGTATTACACAACAGGTAAAGATCGTATCGTTGCTTTACTACCTGCTCCAGTATCCAGGTGTGGCACTTCTCAAAAACAAATTCGCACCAAACTTTCATCACATACATGTCTGTGTCAATAAACAGCAAAGAATGATTGTTTTTAATGGCCGTTCTGCTGGTGCTTTTTTCCAGCGCAAGCTGCCCTTTTGCAATGGTTAACAGGTCGTCAAAGCTATAATTGGTGCCGTGCTGCAATAAATATTCCCTGGCGTACTCGCGACACCAGATAGTTTGATAGTGTTGGGCCAACTGCTCACATAAGGTACTTTTCCCGGTTGACTCAGGTCCGATAATGACTATTTTTTTCAATGACGTCATACTTATGGCAAATTGCCAAGGTAGAAATTTATTAGCTTTCGCCGATAATTATTACCCGCGTAGGCTGCTTATTGCTTATTTACTTACAAAAGCGATAAACTTTTGGCCTTACACCTGTTACCTTACGCCTTATTAATATCTTTGCCACCTTTAAAATCGTTAAAATGAAAATTGCTGTTTTAGGTGCGGGAATGGTAGGTGGGGCGATTGCTGCAGATCTTGCAGGAGCGTTTGAAGTTACATCGATTGACAGAAGCCAGGAGTCTTTAAATAGGCTTGCTGCTGCTAATAAGAAGATTGACATCCGGCAATATGACCTTGCAGATACTCGCGGGTACGAAGCACTGTTAGCAGGTTTTGATCTGGTAGTAACTGCTGTACCCGGCTTTATGGGATTTGAAACGCTCCGGCATGTAATTGCGGCAGGGAAAGATGTGGTAGATATTTCGTTTTCTCCGGAGGATATGCTGCAACTGGATGAATTGGCAAAGCAACACAACGTTACGGCTATCGTTGACTGTGGCGTAGCGCCCGGTATGAGCAACCTGGTGCTCGGCAGGTATAACGAGGAAATGACCATCCATAACTTTGAATGTTACGTAGGTGGATTGCCTAAACAACGCAGGAAGCCCTTTGAATACAAAGCGCCTTTTTCGCCTATAGATGTGATAGAAGAATACACACGTCCTGCGCGGTTAAAAGAGAACGGACAAATCGTTACAAAGCCTGCATTGACAGAAATAGAATTAATGGAGTTCGACGAAATAGGCACGCTTGAATCGTTTAACACAGATGGATTACGTTCCATATTGTACACAATGGATCATATTCCGAACATGAAAGAAAAAACCCTTCGTTATCCCGGGCACTGCGAGTTGATTATCGCCTTGCAGCGGAGCGGCTTTTTCAGCGCCGATCCTGTAACTGTAAACGAAACTGAAATATCTCCACTTGCATTTTCGTCTCAAATTCTTTTTAAAGAATGGAAGTTACAACCCGGCGAAGAAGAGTTTACTGTAATGAGAATTATTGTGCAGGGAGAAAAGAATGGCGTGAAAAAAACTGTTGAGTATAACCTGCTTGACCGTTATGATGTGCATACGCAAACCACTTCCATGGCGCGGTCTACGGGTTACACCTGCTCGGCCGCCGTTCATTTAATTGCCAATAAATTATTCACCCGCAAAGGTGTTTTTCCTCCGGAAAAAGTGGGAAACGATAAAGCCTGTTTCGATCACATGCTGCAATATCTTGCTGCAAGAAATGTAAACTGGATTAAAAAAGAATAGTAACGATTGTTGCTGTTGGATCTTGTTCTTGGATCTTGCTATTTGGATCTTGTTATTATTTTCTTGCTTCTTTTCATTTGCTTCTTGTTCCGCTTATCTTCGCAGGATATTTGGCTTTTATGGCAGAACGCAAAGGGCGATACACCGGCAAAGAAAGAGGCGAAGAATCGCCTAAAGCAAAAATATCCAGGGAGAATCTGAAGCAGGCTTTAGTGCTGTTTTCTTACATCAAACCCTACAGGGTCCAATTTTTTGGAAGTCTTATATTCATCGCCCTTTCTGCATTTACCACCAGCCTCTTTCCGCTTTTTCTTGGCAAAATGATAGATGCCGCTGCACCAGCAGGAGCAAGCGCAACAACTAATTCAACGGCCACGGCTGGTTTGGGTATTAACCTGAACGATATTCACTGGAGTCTCAATACAACTTTGCTGCTTATTTTCCTGCAGCTGGCCGCCCAAACATTTTTTTCTTACATGCGCGTATACTTACTCACCTATGTAGGCGAACATTCGCTGGCAAACATGCGCAAAGATGTATACAGCAAGCTCATTTCAATGCCCATGACTTTTTTTGCCGAAAAAAGAGTAGGTGAATTGAGTAACCGGATCTCATCCGATCTGTCGCAAATACAGGATGCAGTTTCGTTTACTTTGGCAGAATTTCTGCGTGGCATATTTACCATGCTGATAGGATTGGTATTCATTTTCTGGATCAAAGCCAAACTGGCTTTGGTAATGCTGAGCATAGTGCCCGTCATTGCCATACTTGCTGTTGTATTTGGAAAGCGCATTCGCAAAATGTCGGCCAAAGCCCAGGACCAGTTGGCAGAAAGCGGCACCATCGTAAACGAAACGTTCCAGGGCATAACGGTAGTGAAAGCCTTTACCAGCGAATTTTTCGAAATTGGGCGGTATGTTAAAAGCATCTACGCTTCTGTAAATACATCGATAGCAAATGCAAGATACAGGGGAGCATTTATCGCCTTTATGATTTTTAGTGTATTCGGCGCCGTTGCATTTGTAATATGGTATGGCGCCAATATGATCAAAACCGGTGACCTTACTTTTGGTTCGCTCGTAATGTTCGTGGTGTTTTCTGGTTTTGTAGGTGGAACGTTTGCCGGCTTTGCCGATATGTTCAGCCAGTTGCAAAAAACATTAGGCGCAACCCAAAGCATCAGGGAAATTCTGAAAGGTGATAGCGAAGCGGTGCAATTAACGCAACCGGTGGCAGATGATAATTTTAAGCTGAGTGGTAATGTGAAATTTGACCATGTTGCATTCAGCTATCCATCGCGTAAAGATGTGCAGGTGTTGAAAGATGTGTCGATGACGGCTACCAACGGGCAGCAAATAGCGATAGTGGGACCCAGCGGGGCAGGAAAGAGTACAATAGCAGCATTGCTGCTGCAATTTTATACGCCTGAAAACGGAGCTATTTATTTTGATGAACGAATCGCATCTTCGTTTCCATTATCACAACTTCGGTTACAAATGGCGTTGGTTCCACAGGAAGTAATGTTGTTTGGCGGCAGCATTAAGGAAAATATAGCATATGGCAAGCCAGGCGCCAGCGACGAAGAAATTATTGCGGCTGCTACCAAGGCAAATGCACACGACTTTATATCCGGCTTTCCTGAACAATACAATACCATTGTAGGTGAACGCGGTATTAAACTCAGCGGTGGACAACGGCAACGGGTTGCCATTGCAAGAGCAATCTTAAAAGATCCTGCCATTCTCATTCTCGATGAGGCTACTTCTTCGCTCGACAGCGAAAGTGAACAACTGGTGCAGGAAGCCCTGGAAAACCTGATGCAGGGAAGAACCTCTTTTGTAATCGCTCATCGCTTATCCACCATTCGCAATGCCGATAAAATTGTGGTAATTGATAAAGGAATTGTAGTGGAAGCCGGCACGCACACCCAGCTAATGGCGAAAAACGGGCTGTATAAAAAGCTCAATGAAATGCAATTTGAGTTTGGAGAAATTACACAATCGCCCGTAAACCGCGATTTTGATGTGATTAGTTAAACAACTTTCTCTTAAAACAAGTTTTTCTGTTGACTGACTATACTTTTGGCTGAATATAGGTTTTTATATTTGTCCAAAACTAGCCGGTTTAAATCCTTTTTAGAATATTATCGCTACTATGTCTTCAACAGTTTTAATCCTCGGTGCTAATTCAGACGTTGCAAAAGCTGCCATACCAATCTATATCCAAAAGGGATATTACGTTATAGCCGCTTCAAGAAACATTGGAGCGCTAACAGCTTTTGCAGCACAACATAAAATTGAGCCAGGTAAGTTGGAGATTGTTCACTTTGACGCTACCGCATTTGAAACCCATGAAGATTTTTATAAAAATATCTCCCGTAAACCTGCCATCGTTGTTTACGCGGCCGGTTTTCTAAAAAACAATGAGGAAGCACTCAGAGATTGGAATGGTAGTTTCCAGATGATGAAAGTACATTACTGCGGGGCGGTTTCTATACTTAATATCATTGCAATGGATGATGCGAATCCCCACTTGCAACAAATTATTGGCTTGTCGTCACTTTCCGGTGTACGTGGCAGAAAGAGTAATTTTATTTACGGGAGTACAAAGGCGGCGTTCACCCAATACCTTGCCGGGCTGAGGCAATATCTTTTCAACAGGAACATACGTGTAAATGTTATTGTAGCTGGCTATATCAGGAGTATAATGACGGCTGGATTAAACCTTACAGAATCGTTGATGCTTAAGCCTTCGTTTATTGCCAGGGCGGTGGTAAATGCGGGCAGCAGGTTTGTGATTGTGCCAGGTTTTAAGTGGAAGATCATTTACCACGTACTGCGCCTGCTGCCTGAAAAACTGGTAGCCAAATTACCATGAAAATGTTCACTATCTTTCACTTTTCATTTCTGGCCTTTCACTTCATATAACAGGAAATGCTGTATCGGTAAAAAGTCACCTTTATAAAATAACCTGAATCCGTTCGCTTCCATTTCCTTGTTCAGTTGCGCAACGGTCATTTTATGCAACGCCTTTATAGGAATGGAGGGATCTTCGCCCCGGTATTCGATAAACAGGATTTTACCGCCTGGCTTTAAAGCTTTTTTAATAGCCTGTATCATTTCCCGGGGGTATTCCAGTTCGTGGTACACATCTACCATAATAGCAAGATCAATAGCTCCTGCGGGCAGATCGGGCGATGTTGCTGTGCCTTTTACTACTTCTAGCACCGAATCTTTTTGCTTTTCTTTTTCGTCTACAAGCGCCGCAATCATTTCGTCCTGCACTTCCACCGCATACACCTTTCCGTTAGGAACTTTCTTAGCCAGCCCGAAGCTGTAATACCCGCTGCCCGCACCAATATCGGCTATCACCCCGTTTGGGGCAATCTCTATCTTCTGTATAGCCAGTTCGGTATTCTCTTCTTTATTTCTTTCCGGTCGATTCAGCCAGTCAATGCCCGCGGCTCCCATCATATGCGCAATCTCCCTTCCATGATAAAATTTCCCTATTCCGTCGCGGCTACCGGTTTTGTATTCATATATTTTTTGCTGCTCTTTTTTTGTATTCTTTTGAGCCTGGTTATTGCCGCAGGCTCCCAGCAAAGCTGTGCAAAGAATGACCGCAAACCGGAACAAATAACTCATCATATCGTAAATGTAAACAATTGAACCGCGACTACCTGCCTTAATAAATTGTCCACATCATATTTTCATCATATCTCCTTAACATTCAGGTAATGCGCCCGTTGTTCTTTTGTGTGGTAGAAGAACAATGAAACGGAGCACCATAATTCTTTCCTATTGAAGATGAATATGTGGAGTTCCATTCAACAATAAAAAGGTTCACCTCTGGTGAACAATAAAATATACGAATGAATTAATTCGTATTCTCATGTTTGTTAAGTAAATGGGTAAATCAATCGTTTGAATCGCAGCGACCCCGGTTTCTACCGGGGTTTTTTCATATAGGGCTGTTTCAGGCTCTGCCGCTTGAAAATTATGAGTTACCTTTGCGCCTTGCTGCAAAAAGATGCGGCATTAAAACAGGAGTATACATGATTACAGTGAATAATGTGTCTTTATCCTTTGGCAAAAGGGTATTGTTCGACGAAGTGAACCTGAGCTTCAGCAAAGGAAACTGTTATGGCGTAATTGGCGCCAACGGAGCAGGAAAATCTACTTTTCTTAAGATATTGTCGGGAGAAATTGACCCCAGTAAAGGAACGATTGATATCACCCCGGGCGAAAGGATGGCGGTATTGAACCAGAACCACTTTGCCTTCGACAACCAGACAGCCTTGCAAACGGTGATGATGGGCCACAAAAAGCTGTGGGACGTAATGCACGAACGGGACGCCATTTATGCCAAAGAAGATTTTTCGGAGGAAGACGGTATGCGTGCGGGTGAGTTAGAAGGAGAGTTTGGCGAGATGGGCGGTTATACAGCCGAAAGCGATGCCGGCACTTTGTTGGGCGAACTGGGGGTGCAGGAAGAATATCATAATACCTTCATGAAAGAACTGCCCGGCAGCGTGAAAGTGAGAGTATTGCTTGCACAGGCATTATTCGGAAACCCCGATATTCTTATCCTCGATGAGCCTACCAACGACCTGGATGTAGAAACCATTGGCTGGCTGGAAAACTTTTTGGCTGAATACGAAAACATTGTGATTGTAGTAAGTCACGACCGTCACTTTTTGGATGCGGTTTGTACCCATGTGGCAGACGTTGACCGGCAGAAGATCAAAATATACACTGGTAACTATACCTTTTGGTACGAAAGCAGCCAGTTAGCCGCGCGCCAGCAGAGCGATAAGAACAAAAAGATGGAAGAAAAGCGTAAGGACCTCCTGGAGTTCATTGCGCGATTCAGTGCCAATGCCTCTAAAAGCAAACAGGCTACTTCGCGTAAAAAAGCGTTGGAAAAACTGGTTATTGAAGACATCGAGCCTTCTAACCGTCGCTATCCCGGTATCATTTTTAAGCAGGATAGAGAAGTTGGTAACCAGGTGTTGAACATTGAAAAGCTTTCCAAAAAGGCGGAAGATGGACGGTTGCTGTTCAGCGATGTGAATTTTTCGGTAAGCAAAGGCGATAAAATTGCTTTTGTATCAAAAGATCACCTGGCATTGACCTCTTTCTTTGAAATAATCAATGGCGAACAACAAGCCGATTCCGGTAAATACGAATGGGGTACTACTATCACCAAAGCATACCTGCCCAATGACAATAGCCAGTATTTTCAAAACTCAACGCTGAATTTGATGGATTGGCTGCGTCAATACGTGCCACCCACCGTAACCGATGTAGACGAGCCATTTTTAAGAGGATTTTTGGGTAAGATGTTGTTCAGCGGCGATGAAATTCTTAAAAAAACGAGTGTGCTCAGTGGGGGAGAAAAAGTTAGGTGTATGATCAGTCGCATGATGATCCAGAACCCCAACCTCGTCATCCTCGATGAGCCTACCAACCATCTCGATCTTGAAAGCATTCAGTCCTTCAACGAAAGCATGGTAAACTTTAAGGGAGTTGTGTTGCTTACTTCGCACGACCACACCTTTATGCAAACAGTTGCCAACAGGGTAATTGAACTTACGCCTAAAGGCATCATAGATCGCCTCACTACTTTCGACGAATACCTCGAAGATGAGCGCGTTAAACAACTACGGGAAAGCATGTACGAAACAAAGAGGGTATTAGCTTAAGGGTTTGAGGTTTGAACGTTTGTGGTTTTAGTTATGCTGGCATTTTAATATTTAATACAAAACACTGAAAGTGGCTACAGCAGCGCGTTTGGCTTGTAGCCACTTTGTTTTTGCACACCTGTTGATAAGTCTTTGTTTTTGCGGCGGAGATGATTTCTATATTTGATGTCCACTCTGGTTCTATTACAAAATATTTGTAGGGATTAAAAGGGAAACCGGTGTAAATCCGGTGCTATCCCCGTAGCTGTAAAAAACTTGTGAGTGACTGGTGTTGCACCTGTCGCGCGCTTGCTGAATCTTCTACCACTGTCCCGGATGTAATTGAGAAGGGGCGGGAAGGTATTCAGTTAAAATTAAGCCAGAAGACCTGCCAGTGTGGATTGATCACTATTTGCTTTCGGAGGAAAAGCAAAGGTGGGTCAGGCATTGTTATCTCTATATGTAAACGTGTCGTCTCGCCTTGTCTTCGTTAGCCATGTTTTATTTTTTGTTCATCTAAAAAACATTTGTACATGGAAACAGAAGTATTATTAAAGGAAAAAAAAGACCGCTTTGTTATTCTGCCTATCAATTATCCCAAAGTTTGGGAAATGTATAAAAAACATGAAGCCAGCTTTTGGACCGCAGAAGAAATTGACCTTAGCGGCGATTTGCAGCATTGGGCAAATATGAACGACGGTGAGCGTCATTTCATTTCGCACGTATTGGCATTTTTTGCAGCCAGCGATGGAATAGTAAATGAAAACCTGGCGGTAAACTTTATGAGCGAGGTACAATTGCCCGAAGCAAGATGTTTTTACGGTTTCCAGATCATGATGGAAAACATTCACTCAGAAACATATGCATTGCTCATCGACACCTATATCAAAGATCCTGTTGAAAAAGATCGCTTGTTTCACGCTATAGAAACAGTGCCCGCTGTAAAGCGAAAAGCGGAATGGGCATTGCGTTGGATAGAGAACGGAAATTTTGCAGAACGCCTGGTAGCCTTTGCAGCGGTGGAGGGAATATTTTTCAGTGGAAGTTTTTGCTCAATTTTCTGGCTGAAGAAACGTGGCTTAATGCCGGGACTTACTTTCAGCAACGAATTAATAAGCCGCGACGAAGGTTTGCATTGCGAGTTTGCTTGCTTGTTATACAGTATGTTGAGCAATAAATTATCGCAGGAGCAGGTATACAGCATTATTGGTAACGCGGTAGAAATTGAAAAAGAATTTATTACCGAAGCATTGCCCGTTGCCCTTATTGGCATGAATGCCAAACTCATGCAGCAGTATATTGAATTTGTAGCAGACAGATGGTTGAGTGAGCTAGGGTATCCTAAAATGTTCAACGCTACCAATCCATTTGATTTTATGGAAATGATATCACTCGAAGGCAAAACCAACTTTTTTGAAAAACGTGTGGGAGATTATCAAAAGTCGGGAGTGATTTCGGGAAATAAAGAATCGCAGGCGTTTAGTTTGGAAGAAGACTTTTAATCATTTCCCGCGGATAACGCATATGTGCGCAGACTCATAAATATTATAAGTTATTCACTTTCCTAAATATTGAGTTCGAAATGTTTGAGGTATTAAAATTTACCAGTAAACCCAGTTTCAACCCCGATAATTTCAGGTATGTAATCAACTGTTTGTGGTGCACTTCTATTAGGTTTTCTACGGACTTGATTTCAACGACAACCAGATCGTTAACGAGAATGTCTATTCTGAATCCACCATCGAGGCGCTCCGTTCCATATATCACAGGTAGTGATAGTTGTGTTTTAATATGTAATCCTGCTTTTCTTAGTTCATGAGCCATGGCAAGTTCATAAACCGACTCTAGCAGACCGGGACCTAATTGGTTGTATACTTTAAATATTGCGCCTCTGATGATATAGGATAGCTCGTTTTCAGTCATATATAAACTTAAGAAATTTTATTTAAAACTATTCTTGCTTCTCAGCGTATATCTGCGCTATCGGCGGGAACCATCAAATTAAAATCATGCAGGTAATTAAACGAAACGGAAAAAAGGAATCCGTAAAATTTGATAAGATAACTGCCCGTATTGAAAAACTGAGTTACGGGTTAGACAGGCGTTTTGTAAATTCCATCGACGTGGCTAAAAAAGTGATTGAAGGATTGTATGATGGCGTTACTACAACAGAGCTGGACAATCTTGCGGCCGAAACGGCTGCTTCTCTTACTGTAAAACATCCGGACTATGCATTACTGGCAAGCCGCATTGCAGTAAGCAATTTGCATAAAAACACTACCAAGAGTTTTTCGCACACTATGCAGCTATTGCATAAATGCAAAGATTCCAAAACAGGGAAGTCTGCCCCGTTGCTGGCAGACGATGTATGGCGTGTAATACACGACAATGCAGAACTGCTGGATTCAACCATTATTTACGACCGCGATTACAGCTTCGACTATTTTGGTTTCAAAACTTTAGAGAAGTCTTACCTGCTGAAAATAGACGGTAAAATAGCAGAGCGTCCCCAGCACATGTATATGCGTGTTGCCATCGGTATTCATAAAGACGATATCGACAGCGCCATCAAAACATACCACATGATGAGTGAACGTTGGTTTACGCATGCCACACCCACCTTGTTTAATGCAGGTACGCCCAAGCCACAAATGTCTTCCTGCTTTTTGTTAACAATGAAAGAAGATAGTATTGACGGTATTTACGATACATTAAAACAAACAGCAAAAATTTCGCAGAGCGCGGGCGGAATAGGGCTTTCTATTCATGGTATACGCGCAACCGGTAGTTATATAGGCGGTACCAACGGAACAAGCAATGGTATTATACCCATGTTACGCGTGTTTAACGATACAGCCCGGTATGTAGACCAGGGCGGGGGTAAGCGAAAAGGAGCTTTTGCTATTTATTTAGAGCCCTGGCATGCAGACGTGTTTGAATTTTTAGACCTGCGAAAAAATCATGGTAAGGAAGAAATGCGGGCGAGAGATCTGTTTTATGCATTGTGGGTGCCCGATTTATTTATGAAACGTGTGGAAGCAAACGAAGAATGGAGCTTGTTTTGTCCGCACGAAGCACCAGGCCTGCACGAATGCTGGGGAGAAGAGTTTGAAAAACTATATGCGCAATATGAAGCGGAAGGTCGTGCAAGAAAAAAAGTGAAGGCGCAGGATCTTTGGTTTGCCATTTTAGATGCGCAGATCGAAACAGGAACGCCTTACTTATTGTACAAGGATTCGGCCAACCGAAAATCGAACCAGCAGAACCTGGGCACTATCAAAAGTTCAAACCTCTGTACCGAAATACTGGAATATACTTCGCCTGATGAAGTAGCTGTTTGTAACCTCGCTTCTTTGGCGCTGCCTCGCTTTGTAACGAACGGACAATTCGATCACGAAAAATTGTATGAAATTACCTACGAGGTAACAAAGAATCTTAACAAAATCATCGACTACAATTATTACCCGGTAGAAGAAGCGAAGAATTCAAACCTGCGTCACCGCCCTATTGGTTTGGGCGTACAAGGGCTAGCAGACGTGTTCATTTTATTACGATTTCCTTTTGAAAGCGACGAAGCTAAAAAGCTGAACAGCGAGATATTCGAAACCATCTACTTTGCAGCAATGACCGCAAGTAAAGACCTGGCTAAACAACATGGCGCTTACGAAACGTTTAAAGATTCTCCTGTATCGAAAGGTATTTTCCAGTTTGATATGTGGGGTGTGGAACCTTCTTTGCGTTGGGACTGGTATCGTTTAAAAGATGAAGTGATAAAACATGGTGTGCGCAATTCTTTGTTGCTGGCGCCCATGCCTACTGCATCTACGTCGCAAATACTAGGCAACAATGAGTGCTTTGAGCCGTATACATCTAACATTTATGTACGCCGGGTATTAAGCGGCGAATTTGTAGTGGTAAACAAACATCTGTTAAAAGACCTTGTTGAGCTGAACCTGTGGAGCGACGACATGAAGAACAGGATTATTGCAAACAATGGCTCTATTCAAAAAATTGATTCCATACCCGATCAGATCAAAGAAATATACAAAACTGTTTGGGAGATCAAGCAAAGAACAATCATCGATATGGCAGCTGATCGCGGCGCATTTATTTGCCAGTCTCAATCGTTGAATTTATTTGTAGACAGTCCTAACAGCGGTAAGTTAACATCTATGCATTTTTATGCATGGAAAAAGGGATTGAAAACAGGCATGTATTACCTGCGCACCAAAGCTGCTACACAAGCTGTTCAGTTTACTGTTGAAAAACAAGGCGGCAAAATGGTAGAACCCCTGGTAAGCACAGAGAATGCTGTTAATAACGACGGCGAGATATCCGGACCAAGTTGCAGTATGCAGGATGGTTGCGTTACCTGCAGCGCGTAGTTATGAACGTTATTAAGTTAAAAAGCCGGACCACAAATATTGGTTCGGCTTTTTTGTAAGGGTGTGGGAAACATTTTCCTACTTGTTTCTTCGGGTACCCTGCGGATCGTTGTGTTCGTTCTTTTCGCCTATCTTCAATGGCTTTTTATTATTACCGCTTGGTTGTTCGTTGATCTCCAGATCGCCCCTGTCATCCAGCTTATCTCTTGCCGGCGGCTTCGAATTGGTAAATCCTTTTTTGGCATCAACCCTGGTATTCACTGTATTTTTCATAACCTTTCATTTAATGAATAAAGAAGTATGAATAAAAACATCGTGCCAACACCGTGAGTAGGGGCATTGATAACGTGTTTCATGTATATTTGCGTTTCGTTCTTTACTTATATATCGTTTCTTGGTTGGCAGGGTAATACCTGATAGTAAAAAGGAATCATGTGTAAATCATGAGCTGTTGCGCAACTGTAATCCTGCTTCGGCAGGCAAGCCAGATACTTACCCAGGAACGAAGACAAATGCTTTCGCAAGCTGAAGCAGTAGTCTGGTACAGGCATTGATATGCAAAAGCAAATTTTTCATTTGCTACAGAAAGTATTATGCCTGGATCTTACACTCCTCCTTTTCCGAAAGCATACTCATTAAACATGTAAAGGGCAATAATTATTTATTGTTTCATCAAAAAGTTTATGCGTATGCTCAAAAACAATCTCGGCTACCCACGAATGGGCGCCAAACGTGAACTTAAAAAAGCCTGCGAACTATATTGGGCAGGCAACATTTCAAAACAGGAGCTTTGGCTGGCTGCCAAAAAAATCCAGGAACAAAACTGGTTGTTACAAGCCGATGCCGGAATAGATCTTATTCCTTGTAACGACTTCAGTTTGTACGACCATGTGCTGGATATGTCGCTTTTATTAGGCGCTATTCCGCAACGCTATGCACCGGTAGTAACCGATGTGAAAGAGAACAGTGAAATTGATCTGTATTTTGCTATGGCAAGAGGTTACCAAAAAAATGGATTGGATATTCCTGCTATGGAAATGACCAAGTGGTTCGACACAAACTATCATTACATCGTACCCGAATTTTCAGAAGACCAGGAGTTCAGAATTTTTTCTGATAAAGTTTTTAAAGAATTTGGTGCGGCAAAATATGTGTTGAACAAACCGCCAAAAGTGGTATTGATTGGACCGGTTACTTACTTATTATTAGGTAAAGAAAAGCTGAAAGAAGCAAGTGCAGGTAAATTTCACAGGATTGATCTCATCAAAAAGCTTGTTCCTGTATATATTCAAATACTTAAAAAGCTGGAAGAGCAAGGTGCAGCATGGGTGCAACTGGACGAGCCTTTTTTAGCAATGGATCTTTCGGAAAAAGAAAAAAAAGCGTTTGAATACGCTTATAATACCATTCGGGATAGATGTCCGGCTTTAAAGCTTATGCTGGCTACCTATTTTGACGGGTTGCGTGATAATGCAATGCTGGCAACCAGTTTACCTGTATGCGCACTGCATATAGATCTTGTAAGGTCGCCACAACAGTTGGAAGAAATACTACCTAAGCTTTCTGCGAAAACGAGCCTGTCGTTAGGTGTTGTAGACGGCAGGAATATTTGGAAGAACGATTATCAAAAATCGTTGCAGTATATACAGAAAGCCCTTGCGACTATCGGCAGCGATCGCGTAATGATTTCACCATCCTGTTCTTTATTACATACTCCTTTCGATCTTGAGCCTGAAACAGGCATCGATCCCGAAATAAAAAACTGGATGGCTTTTGCCAAACAAAAATTGAGTGAGGTAGAAGAGCTGTATAAAATTGCAAGCGGCGATACATCGCTGTTGGAAAACAATAAACTGGCAATTGAAGGCAGGAAGAAGTCAAACCGCATTCATCATTCCTCTGTAAAACAAAGAGTAGGCGCACTAACGGAAAAGGATGATCGCAGGCAATCTATATTCAGCTCACGACAGCAAATACAACGGGCGAAATTTAAGCTTCCTGTTTTCCCAACCACCTCTATCGGATCTTTTCCCCAAACAGACGACATCAGGCGTTTAAGAACGAAGCTAAAAAAAGGCGAGTTAACCCGTCAGCAGTATGACGAAGCTATTGAAAAGGCAACCATAGACGCGATACGCTGGCAGGAGGAGATAGGGCTGGATGTGCTGGTACATGGTGAATTCGAGCGCAATGATATGGTTGAATATTTTGGAGAACAACTCAATGGATTTTTGTTTACTCAAAACGGTTGGGTGCAGAGTTATGGCAGCAGGTGTGTAAAGCCACCGGTGATTTATGGAGATGTATTTCGACCGCATAACATGACGGTACAGTGGAGCGCCTTTGCTCAAGCCAACACAAAAAATATAATGAAAGGCATGCTTACAGGCCCGGTTACCATTTTACAATGGTCTTTTGTGCGCGATGATCAGCCGCGTTCCGAAACTGCATACCAGATAGCCTTGGCTATACGCGACGAAGTGGTGGCGCTTGAACACGCCGGAATACAAATCATACAGATTGACGAGCCGGCTATTCGCGAAGGATTGCCGCTTCGTAAGGCAGACCGTAAAAATTATCTTGAATGGGCAGTGAAAGCATTTCGCATTTCGGCCAGCGGTGTAAAAGACGAAACACAGATACATACTCACATGTGCTACAGCGAGTTCAATGATATTATGCCGCACATTGCAGCAATGGATGCAGATGTAATTACCATCGAGACCAGCAGGTCTCAAATGGAGTTGCTGAATGCGTTTGTTGATTTCAGGTACCCTAATGAAATAGGACCGGGAGTATACGATATACATTCGCCCCGCATACCTTCAGTTGAAGAAATGTATGCTTTACTGGAAAAAGCAGCAGTTCATATTCCTGTTAAAAATTTATGGGTAAACCCCGATTGTGGTTTGAAGACCCGAAAATGGGCAGAAACAAAAGCTGCCATGATAAATATGGTGCAGGCAGCAAAACTGGCAAGGAAAATGCTGAAAAGCCCGGTTGGGCAGGACTAGGTATTATTGATTAATTTTAAATGCTTTGTCTGGCTCGGCCGGCAAAGCATTTTGTTTGGAGCGAAGAGGCGGATCTTAAATACTTATAGAACAAAATTAAAAGGACAAATGAAAGGTATGAAACAGTTATTTCTTATCACATGTATTACAATTGTATTGTCTGGTTTTAAAGCTCGTGCACAAACTACTTTTGGTCCGTCCGCATCTTTAAATATTGCCACGCAACATTGGAACGGTAATTATGCAGACAACTATCGGCTGACGCCATTGATCGGTTTCCAGGCAGGGATATTTGCAAATTACAAGGCCAATGAAAAAATAGGAGCACATGCAGAGCTCTTATATTCTGTAGAAGGTACGCGTGAGAAAAATACAGCGTTTGGAGGATCGGGTTATATAAAGTTTAATTTCGTACGATTGCCGGTATTGGTTCAATACTATGTTATCAGCAATTTGCATGTTGAGGCAGGACCTAATATTGGCTTTTTTGTAGGAGGTAAGGAAAAATGGAATGGTCATTCGGAAAAAATTGAGGACGGCTATAAAAAAGTAGATGCTGGCTTGAATGTAGGGGCGGGATACGATTTATCCGAGTTTGTAAAAGGCGTTACTGCCAGCCTGCGGTTTTATTATGGTTTAACCAATATGGTACAAGCCGGAAACCTCAATGGCGGCGGATT
Organism: Agriterribacter sp.; assembly: GCA_051958655.1. Taxonomy (GTDB): domain Bacteria; phylum Bacteroidota; class Bacteroidia; order Chitinophagales; family Chitinophagaceae; genus Agriterribacter. Next base: position 25,855 of record JBQCFW010000118.1, read on the forward strand.
TAAAAATCGTGTTATCTCGATAAACTTGAGATATGCCTTGCCGGTGGGTAAATAAATGAAGATACCACGAAAAGGTTCCGAACCACTGTTCGTGGTTGAGATTTTCTTAATCTGTTTGCAAGGTTCGGAACTCTATTCACCCTTCCATTTCCTCAATTGCTGCAAAAATGCCCTTATGTCTTTGGGAACCGGGGCTTCGACTGTATGAAGATTTTTTTGCTGATCTCTGAAGATTAATTTTTCAGCATGCAAAGCCAGGCGGTTGAACAAAGGGCGCTCCTCCTCTTCGTTTTTGGAAAGGTTGAACTTTTTTTTGATAGACGAAAGCAACACGGGTTCGCCGTTACCATAAACAGTATCGCACACAATCGGATGTCCGATGTGTTTCATATGCACCCGTATCTGGTGGGTTCGTCCGGTATAAATGCGGAATCGCATTAGCGAGAAGGTTCCGAATGTTTCTACTACTTCATAATCTGTTAAGGCAGGCTTACCCTTTTTATTGGTAACCATCATCCCTTTTTTTACAGGGTGTTCTGCAATAGGAGCGTCAATGCTGCCGTTTTCAGCAGGTGGAACTCCGTGCACGATTCCTGTATAATATTTTTCAACGTCTCTCCCTTCAAACAGCCCCGACAGGTATTTATGCGTTTGCTCATTTTTGGCAAACACAATCACCCCGCTGGTATCTTTATCCAACCGGTGTACGGTCCATATCTGTCCGTATTTGTCTGCCAGGATATTTTTAAGAGATATTTCATCACCTTCCCTTGCAGGAACAGATAATAATCCGGATGGTTTATTAACGGCAACAAAATGTTCATCCTCTTCCAGGATTTCTGTTTTATTTTTTTGCACCTTGTGGCGGAGATTTTTTGTTAGCAAATGAGGTATTCAAATGTTTAAGCAGGCGTATTTCTTTTTCAGAAAGAAAACGCCACTTGCCACGGTCTACATTTTTTTTGGTAAAAATGCCGTACATCACACGATCCAGATTTTTTACTTTAAAACCAAGATGTTCAAAAATGCGTCGCACAATGCGGTTGCGGCCGCTATGTATTTCTATGCCTATTACACTTTTATCTTTGGTATCGGCATAAGCTACCGCATCGGGTTGAATGAATCCATCTTCTAATGTTATTCCGGTGGCAATTGTATCCAACTGCTGCTTGGTAACGGGCTGGTCTACCCGCACTTCATATATCTTCTTCACTTCATATTTGGGATGAGTAAGACGTTGAGCCAGCTCTCCGTCGTTGGTTAGCAGCATTACGCCCGTAGTATTCCTGTCAAGTCTTCCAACCGGAAACACGCGCTCAGTTGTAGCATTTTTAACAAGATCCATTACCGTCTTCCTTCCCTCCGGATCGTCGGTGGTTGTAATATAATCTTTAGGCTTGTTTAACAGGATGTATACCAGGTTTTTTTGAAGTGCGATCTTTTTGCCATTCACCCGGATATTATCCTGCTGACTTACGCGGTGTGGCGGTTCGGTAATGACCTGTCCGTTTACCAAAACTTTACCGGCTTTTATCAGGTCGGCGGCTTCTCTTCTGCCACATACGCCACTCCAGGCAATAAATTTATTGAGTGGCATTTCGGAGATTTCTGATTTCTGATTCGTGATTTGCGATTTCTGACTGCTGCCGTTTGCTGATCGTTGATTGCCGGTTACTGCTTTCTGATTGCCCGATGCTCTCTGCTGATTGCTGACCGCTGACCGCTGATTGCTGACCGCTGATCGCTGACTGCTGATTGCTGATCGCTGATCGCTGACTGCTGACCGCTGACTGCTGACTGCTGACCGCTGACCACCGGCTGCCGCTTTTTTACTCTCCCACTTCAAACGCTTTTGCTCCTCGAAGTAGGCATTTTTTTCTGCCCTTATTTGTTTCTTTTCCTGGCGGATACGCTCTTTCTTTTTAGCGCCGCTTTCTTTATTGATGAATTTATCGAAGCCTTTTTTACTCATAAAAAAAATTAGAAATCACTTTCTGCGATTACCAAATAATATTTGATGTATATTTTTCAAATACTCCGTCTTTTGTAACGATCACCAGGTCCTGGCTGATTGCTTGCGAAAGAATAAGCCTGTCAAAAGGATCACGGTGATGAAAAGGTAGAAGAAGAAGTTGTTTCAAATGCCTGAACTCAAGAGGAAGTATTTCAATATTGTTGATATTTAAAAGTGCCGGAATACCGTCAAAAGGTTGATTGAGTTCAAGTTTATTCAATGACAATTTAATAGTTAGCTCCCATAGAGAAGCGATGCTCAGAAAGCATCTGTTGTTCATGTTTTCTATTTCACTTTTGGCAAGTTTGCTCAGTTCTGAAGAGTTTTCAGCAAACCATAAAAATGAATGGGTGTCTAAGAGAAGGTTCATTATTGATAATCTTTAAAATCTTCAAGCGGATCATCAAAGCCATCCTTCATAACAAACATTCCTTTTGCAAAACCAGCTTTTCGTGTTTTGAGCGGTACAGTTTCTTCGCTTGCTTTTATTTTCAAAAAATCTACAAAATGCTCTACCTCTTTCTGAAAATCCTCCGGAAGCGATTCAATCTTTTTGATCAGATCACCTTTCATGTGTTTTTATTGATTTTGTCCAGATGGAATTTACGTATAAAAAACGTTACTGTGTATCCTTATTTGCCAATTGCCCGCAGGCTGCATCAATATCCTTACCCCTGCTTCTTCTCAATCGGGCATTTACCCTGTTTTTTTCAAGATGCTGCATAAACTGTTCCGTTGTGCTTTCATCGGGTTTCAAAAACGAGGCTAAATCAATAGGGTTGTATTCAATAATATTTACCAGGTCTGCAGGAATTTGCCTGTAGATTTTTATCAGTTCATCAGCGTCACCGATGGAATCATTAAAATCTTTAAACAGAATGTATTCCAGCGTTATTTCATTGCCTGTTTTCTGATAAAAATAATTGAGTGCTTCTATAAGCGACTTGATATTGTTAGTATCATTGATGGGCATGATCTCGTGGCGTTTTTCATCGTTAGCTGCATGCAGCGATAAAGCCAGTTTAAACTTTACGCCATCATCGCCCAACTGCCTGATCATTTTTGCTACGCCCGCGGTAGAAACAGTAATCCGGCGAGGGCTCATACCCAACCCGTCGGGTGAAGAAATGCGCTCGATCGCTTTGAGCACATTTTTGTAATTGAGCAAAGGTTCGCCCATGCCCATAAATACAATATTGCTCAGCTTCTTTTGATAAGTTTGTTCTGCCTGCTGGTTTATATGCACTACCTCATCGTAAATTTCATCGTAGTTCAGGTTGCGCTTCCGGTCCATATAGCCGGTAGCACAAAATTTGCAGCTAAGACTGCATCCGATCTGCGACGAAACGCAGGCTGTTTGCCTCGACTCTGTCGGAATCAACACACCCTCCACCAGGTGCCCATCCACCGTTCTGAACCTGCTTTTAATAGTCCCGTCTGCTGAATACTGCGATGTATCAATGGTAAGAGCAGGCAAATCAAAATCGTTGGCAAGTTTGCCGCGAAGCTCTTTGCTCAGGTTGGTCATCGCCTCAAAGCTATGGGCATGTTTTTGCCATATCCATTCATATACCTGTTTGGCTCTGAACTTTTTATCGCCCGACTGCTCAAAATAGTCCTGTAACGCCTCAAGGCTCAAATGCCTGATATTTTGCCTGTTTGTTGCCTGCATGAAGCTGCAAAGATAGGCAAAGCCCGCGCGGTTGTGAAATTTGAGGCATAGTGCATTCAGTGAGCCTGCAACGAAAGCTGGCGATCTTCCTGCCTGTTTCTGTACACAAGCAGTGCCACTATAGCCGTGGAAAGTATAAAGTAAGTAATCAGTAAGATATTTATCCACGATTGGTGGGGATAAAGCCCAAACCAGTTTCCATACTTGTAAATGACAGCAACTCCCAATATATTTTTTGCTATTTCGCAAAACAGGGCCGAAAAGTTTCTGTCTGCAAGGTCAGTTAATGCATATACCTGTAGAAATATGTAGAGGCCATATACAAACATGGCTGGGCTGCCAATTACTGCGATGTTCGCAAACAAACCGGAAATGAAAAACAGCAGGAGCCCGAGTTGAACCCAACTCCATACCAGCAGGGCTTTTGAGCAGGTAGGGTTGTACTTCGTGAAGTTGTAAACGTCCTCGATTTTGTACACGGGGTATTTTTCGGTCATATCTTCCGGACGCCAGCCGGTTGGCATCAGCCAGATGCGGAACTTGTCTCTCACGCGTTTGGTTCGCCAGGCGTCTTTTACCAACAATACTATATGTTGAAAATTAATTTTAAGCGGATTCCATGTATGTGCGGGGCGGGTAATGCCATATACCGGTTTTACGCCGGCTAATTCCTCCTGGTAGGTGCCAAACCATTTATCCCAAAAAATGAATATCTGCCCATAATTTTTGTCAAGGTATTCCTTGTTAATGGCGTGATGTACCCGATGATGAGACGGTGTTACAATGATTTTTTCAAGAAAGCTCATTTTGCCAATGTGGGTTGTGTGATACCAGAATTGTGCAAACAGGTGAAGCGGGGCTACCACGGCAATTACTTTTTCGGGGATGCCCAGCAGAGCGGCGGGAATGAGGAGTATTACAAAAATTCTTACAAAAACGGATACGCTTTGCCGTAAGGCGCAGGCCAGGTTAAACTCTTCGCTGCTGTGGTGAATAATATGAGCATTCCATAACACATTTACCTCGTGGGTTGCCCTGTGCGTCCAGTAACCCGCAAAATCAAGGGCCAGGAAGGCAATGATATATACGGGGATGGTGGCTGTAATATGTGTTATTGCTAAATGCTGTACCAGCCAGCCATAGGAAATGATGGAAAAGCTTAATCCAAGAACATCTTTGGTAACATTGGTAATACCGCTGCTAAGGCTGCTGATCATATCCATGTTTCGCACAGCTTCCTTTTGTATTCGCCATTCGTACCATTTTTCAAACAGCACGAAAGCAAGGAAAACGGGCATGGCAATCAGCAATATTTTCCCGTAGGTTTCCATAAAGGGGTATATTTTATAAAATTACACATCTTTAAAATGCTGGCATAGCAGTTACGCACATCTCAGTGAATAGTTAATTCTGCTATGAAAATGTATATTTCATGTACCTTGCGCAGCTATAAGCCGCGATAAACAACAAACGATTCATGATAACCCTTGGTTCAGTTAGGGCCAAACTGCCTGTATTGCAGGTTTTTATACGCCACTATCTTTTTTGGCTACTCGTCTTTTTTATTCAACGGCTTACCTTCATACTATATTATTCGAAAGCATTTTCGGAAGCCGGATTTAACAGGGGAATAGAAAGTTTTTGGCATGGGCTGCAACTGGATATTTCACTCAGCGGATATTTTGCCATCATACCCTTTGTATTGCTTATTGTGCAATACCTGGTACATCGCTCCTTTTTCGAAACGTTTATGAAGTGGTATACCTGGATACTGATCATTATCACCATTCTTATTTCGGGTGGCGACCTGGGTATATATGAAAACTGGGGTGTTAAACTCAATTACCGCGCTATTACCATGTTGGCGCACCCGGCAGAAGCATTTGAAACCCTTAAGTCTGCACCCCTGCTTTGGCTGGCGCTGGCAATGCTTACCCAATGCATGGTTTGCTGGTTGCTGTATAAATTTTTGATTGCCCGCATAAACGTACGCGGCATTTATTCGCTAAAGCGACTAAAATTTTCATTGTTCATGCTGCTGATGGGTGGCGTTATTGCCATAACTATTCGCGGTGGCGTGCAGCAAATACCGGTAAACGAAAGCACTGCCTATTTTTGCTCTGTGCCGGCAGCCAATCATGCGGCGGTAAACACTACCTGGCATCTTGTAAAAAGCTTTTTAAAAAACAGCAGCCACGGCTTAACCAATATTTATAACTACCTGCCCGAAAAGGAAGCTGCCGAAATAGTGCAGCAGCTTTACACAACACCTGTTGGGGATTCTACAAAGCTTATTTTAACCGAGCCCAGCCCCAATATTATGTTTATACAGTTGGAGAGCTTTACGGCAGATGTTGTAAAGGAACTGGGCGGCGATAGCAGTGTAACACCAAGATTGAGCGAATTGATAAAAGAAGGGTTATTGTTTACCGATATTTATTCGAGCGGTGTAAGAACCGACCAGGGAATTGTTGCCCTGCTGAGCGGTTTTCCTGCACAACCCCAAACAAGCATTATTTATCAGCCCGATAAAATTGAACATCTTCCCTTTATTTCTCTGGAATTAAAAAAGAAAAATTACCAGAACTATTTTTTTTATGGAGGAGAATTAAGCTTTGGAAGGTTCAACACCATTGCTTACCACGCGGGATTTGATAAAATTATTGGGGAAGACGATTTTGCCGATTCCGGAAACTTTGGCAAATGGGGGGCGGATGATCGGTCGCTTTTTCAAAAAGTTGACAAAGAACTTGCTGCTCCAAAACAACCATTTTTTTCCTATGTAATAACCTCCAGCAGTCATGAACCGTTTAACGTGCCTATGCCGCCTGTATTTACGGGCAGTGGCACAGAACAAAAATTCCGGAATGCCTGTTACTTCACCGACAAATCGTTAGGGGAGTTTATAGATGCAGTTAAAAACAGAGACTGGTACAAGCATACTTTATTTGTGCTGGTGGCAGATCACGGACATTTATTGCCCCGATACCGGAAGTTCGATGAGCCGGCGCGTTACCATATTCCGTTGTTGTTTTTTGGTGAGGTGTTGAAACAGGAGGTTAAAGGAAAAAGAATAAACACGCTCGGTTCGCAAACAGATGTAGTTAATACGATTGCCGCCCAGTTGCAGCTTAATACGTCTTTATTTCCGTGGAGCAATAATTTGCTGGCATCACAACGGCACCAGTTTGCCTTTTATACATTTGATGATGGTTTTGGCTGGCTTACTCCGGGCGATACTATTATTTTTGACAACCGCGCTCAAAAACTCCTCCATACCCGCCCGGTAAATGAGGTGCAACCTAAGCTTACTACCGGCAAAGCGTATATGCAAATGGTATACAATGCCTTTCTTAAATACTAAAAAGCTGTCACCGATCATTAATAACATTAATAAGTGGTAGGTGGTAAGTTATATGTGATAAGGTTTGGAGCTCTTGGTTTTGTTTGCCACAGACAACGCTCACTGATAGCTGATAGCTGACCGCTACCTTGCTACATGTTGCGCCGGTACTGACCTCCGGCTTCGTATAAGGAATGCGTTATCTGCCCCAGTGTGCAATATTTAACGGTATTCATCAGTTCTGCAAAAATGTTCCCGTTTTGCGCCGCAGTTGCCTTTAATGAGTTTAAGGCCTGTACACTTTTAGCTTCATTTGTTTTTTTAAACAACAGCACGTTTTTTATTTGCTGTTCTTTTTCAGCTTCAGTGCTTCGTATTACCTGGTTGGGAATAATAACGGGGCTTCCCTCACTGCTTAAAAAAGTATTTACACCAATTACCGGCAACTCGCCTGTATGTTTCAAATGTTCGTAATGCAGGCTTTCTTCCTGTATCTTATTGCGTTGATACATTCTTTCCATGGCTCCTAAAACGCCGCCCCGGTCCGAAATGCGGTCAAATTCTTTTAACACAGCTTCTTCCACCAGGTCGGTCAGTTCCTCTAACGCAAACGATCCCTGCAGGAAGTTTTCGGTTTTAGCAGAACCCAATTCACGGTTAATGATCAGTTGTATTGCCATTGCCCTTCGCACGCTTTCTTCCGTGGGCGTAGTAATGGCTTCGTCGTATGCATTGGTGTGCAGCGAATTGCAGTTATCGTAAATAGCATATAAGGCCTGAAGTGTTGTTCGTATATCATTGAAATCAATTTCCTGTGCGTGGAGGCTGCGCCCGCTGGTTTGAATGTGATATTTCAGCTTTTGCGATCGTTCGTTGCCGTTATATACATATTTCATTGCCTTTGCCCATATACGGCGGGCAAACCTGACAATTACGCTGTATTCTGCGTCCATTCCGTTGCTGAAGAAAAAAGAAAGATTAGGCGCAAAATCATCTATTTGCATGCCCCTGCTCAGGTAATACTCCACGTAAGTAAAACCATTGGCCAACGTAAAAGCCAACTGCGTAACAGGGTTAGCACCCGCTTCGGCTATATGATAACCGCTGATGCTTACACTATAAAAATTCCTGACCTTGTTTTCAATAAAATATTCCTGCACATCACCCATTAGCTTTAAAGCAAACTCGGTTGAAAAGATGCAGGTATTCTGTGCCTGGTCTTCTTTTAAAATATCTGCCTGCACGGTGCCACGCACCTGTTGCAACGCAGTTGCTTTCAATTGTTCGTATACATCCGGTGGAACAATTTCGTCGCCGCAAATACCCAGTAGTGTAAGCCCCAGCTGGTTGTTTCCTTCGGGAATTTTCCCGGGCGTCGACGGATCATTGTAAACAGGTATTTCATCCGGGGCAAACTTTTCACGAATATATTGCGACACCTTATCTTGTTGATTGTTTTCGGCAATCCATTTTTCACACAGCTGGTCAATAGCTGCATTCATATAAAACGCCAGGATAATGGGTGCGGGGCCATTAATCGTCATGCTTACAGAAGTAGCAGGATCGCAAAGGTCAAATCCGCTATATAATTTTTTGGCATCGTTAACTGTGGCAATACTTACACCCGCGTTACCGATCTTTCCATAAATGTCGGGACGATGCGCGGGGTCTTGCCCGTACAATGTAACACTGTCAAACGCTGTAGATAATCTTTTAGCAGTTTGCCCGGCAGAAACATAATGAAAGCGTTTATTGGTTCGTTCCGGTCCGCCTTCGCCAGCAAACATTCTGGTTGGATCTTCGCCCTGGCGCTTCAATTCAAAAACACCCGCGGTATATGGAAAAGCGCCGGGTATATTTTCCTGCAACTGCCATCGCAAAATGTCTCCCCAATCTTTATATTTTGGCAGCAGCACTTTTTTAACAGCGGTACCGCTTAATGATGTGGTTGTCATTTCCTGGCGAATGACTTTACCGCGCACCTTGTATTCAAATACTTCGCTGTTGTACTTTTCCTGTAACTGTTTCCACTCCTGCAAAAGTGATAGCAGCTCAGGCGCAAGCTTTTTTTTCAGTGTTGTATATTTTTCTTCCAGTTCTAAGTAAGGCATTGTTGTCGTTTTTTAATACGGCGGTTGTTTTTCTATTTACGCGGCAGCTTGCTGCGTAAATGCCGTACTATCTGCTTTTCAAAATTTCCATTGCTCCATTCAGCTGGTACAATTGCGATGCGATGTTGCTTTGATCTTCTACCCAACCATTATAGTCACGCACGCTTTTGCTTATTTCGCTTAAATATCTCACACGATTTGGTGGTATAATAACGTCGTTTGTTCGTTCCGTTTGCAATGCTGAAAGTCCGTCAGCTTCCTCTATCCACGGCAGTTGCAATTTGTTCTTTAATGTTTGCAACAGCAAATGGAATAAGCGGTTAACACCAGCATCATTAAATTTATTTGCGCACATGCTTAGAACCGGCAATTCATTTGTTGCTGCCGAAAATAATTGATGATTGCGTTTATACTGTTTTCTTACATCGTTCAAAGCATCCTCGGCTCCCGCTTTATCTGCTTTGTTAATGGCGATGATAGCTGCATAGTCAAGCATGTTTATTTTTTCCAGTTGAGAGGCTGCTCCGTATTCCGGCGTCATTACATATATACTGATGTCGCTGTAGCCGGTAATGCTCACATCACTTTGACCCGTGCCGGCTGTTTCAAGTACAATGCAGTGGTATCCAGCCTTTTTGCAAATATCAATGGCTGCTTTGGCAGACCGGCTAACAGATGCGTTGTCTTCTCTTGTTGCCAGCGACCGCATATATACCCTTGGGTTACTAACGGCGTTCATCCTTATCCTGTCGCCCAGCAACGCACCGCCCGTTTTTCGTTTACTGGGATCGACAGAAATAACAGCGATTGTTTTTTCAGGGAAAAAGTGAAGATACCTTCTTACCAATTCATCTGTAACAGAAGATTTTCCCGCGCCCCCCGTTCCGGTAATGCCAATAACAGGTGTGCCTGTGTTCTCATCCGGGGCAACCAGGCTTTTCAAAACAGCGTCGTAAGCTTCATTATTTTCTGCCAAAGAAATGCCTCTGGCTACCCTGCGTATGTCTTTTGCCTCTGCAAGCGGCGGCGTATGGTTCCATTGTTGGTGGGCGTTGTAATATTCATCAGAATTGCTGCATTGGGCTAACAAGTCCTGTATCATTCCTTCCAGTCCCATTTTCCTGCCATCGTCGGGGCTGTAAATGCGGTTGATACCATAAGCATGAAGCGCTTCTGCTTCATGGGGAAGAATAGTGCCGCCACCGCCACCAAATATTTTAATATGCTGGCAACCGCTTTGGCGAAGCAAATCTTTCATGTATTTAAAAAACTCTATGTGCCCGCCCTGGTAGCTGGTAATGGCGATGGCATGAGCGTCTTCTTCAATAGCACATTCAACAATATCCTGCACAGACCGGTCATGCCCCAGGTGTATTACTTCGGCGCCTTTTTGCTGCAACAGGCGTCGCATAATATTAATGGCTGCATCATGCCCGTCGAAAAGGCTGGCGGCGGTTACAATTCTTATTGGCGAAGCGTCTCGTTTATTCATGAAAGGTTCTTGTACCTTAAAATTAACACTAATGCACGTTAGCCTCACAAACGATTGCAAAAATTGGTTTGGCGTACCAAAAAAATGGAAGTAGTTTAGTCCACTCAAAAAAGAAAGATTTAATATGAAATTGATTCGCTTTGGACAGGCTGGAAAAGAAAAGCCGGGCGTTGTTTTGCAAGATGGCAAACGCATTGATGTATCTGCATTTGGTGAAGATTATACCGAGCAGTTTTTTGAAACCGACGGATTGGAACGTCTTTCCAAATGGCTAACAGACAATGCCGCCAAAGCCCCCGTGGTGAGTAATACGGAAAGGTTGGGAGCCCCTGTTGTTCGTCCTTCCAAGCTGATATGCATTGGATTGAATTATTCTGACCATGCTGCCGAAAGCAATATGCAACTTCCAACAGAACCTATCATATTCTTTAAAGCAACCAGCGCTATTGTTGGCCCTGAAGATGCTATTGTGATTCCGAAAAATAGTATAAAAACCGATTGGGAAGTAGAATTGGCGGTAGTAATAGGCAAGAAGGCATCGTACATAGAGGAAAAAGATGCAATGAACTATGTTGCTGGTTATATGTTGCATAATGATTACAGCGAACGTGCTTTTCAACTGGAAAGAAGCGGGCAATGGGTGAAAGGCAAAAGCTGCGATACTTTTGCGCCGCTCGGTCCCTGGCTGGCAACCAAAGACGAGATAAAAGATGTTGATAATCTTCGGTTATGGCTTACCGTAAACGGCAAAACCATGCAGGATGGCAACAGTAAAAATCTCATTTTTAAAATTCCTTTCCTGGTTGCTTATCTGAGCCAGTTTATGAGCCTGCTACCGGGCGATATTATTACTACCGGAACGCCCGCAGGTGTGGGACTGGGTCAAAAGCCCGAACCGGTTTACCTTAAAGCGGGCGACGTGGTAGAATTGGGTATTGATGGTTTAGGGCAGGCAAAACAAACCCTGGTGGCCTGGAAGGGATAATAGCACAAATACTGTTACATGAAACGATACTGCCTTACGCTCGACCTGAAAGATGATCCCACAGTGATAGAAGAATATAAAAAGATCCATAAAAATGTATGGCCCGATATCCTGCAAAGAATTAAGGCGGATGGTATAACGGTAATGGATATTTACAATACCGGTAACCGGCTGTTCATGATCATGGAAGTGAGAGACGATTTTTCCTTTGAAAAGAAAGCTGCTTCCGATGCCGCTGATCCGCGTGTGCAGGAATGGGAAAACTTTATGTGGACTTTTCAGCAGCAATTGCCCTGGGCAAAAGCCGGCGAAAAATGGGTGATAATGGACAAGATTTTTGAGCTCGATTAAACCTTGACATCTACAATGAAACGATTACTTCTGATTTTTACCGGTTCCCTCCTGGTACTTTTATCAGCCTTTTCTGTTATGCAAAAAAAGAAAGTGATTTTTTTTGGTGATTCTATTACCCAGGCGGGTGTTGGCCCAACAGGATATATTACCGTGTTGCAGCAAACACTTGCTAAATCCGGCAAAGCCAATCAATTCGATCTGATTGGCGCAGGTATTGGCGGTAATAAAGTATACGACCTCTACCTTAGGTTAGAAGATGATGTGCTATCCAAAAAGCCTGACCTGGTGTTTGTTTACATAGGTATTAACGATGTATGGCATAAAAGAACGCATGGTACGGGTACGGATGCCGACAAGTTTGAAAAATTCTATAATAAACTGATCGATAAAATTCAGGCTGCCGGTGCAAAAGTGGTAATATGTACGCCCACCGTAATTGGGGAGAAAAAAGACAATGTGAATGAACTGGACGGAGACCTGAATAAATATGCTGAGATTATCAGGGGAATTGCCAAAAATAAAAAAGTTGATTTGCTGGATCTGCATAAGAATATTGTAGATTATATCAGTCAACACAACCCGGAAAACAAATACTCAGGGGTGTTAACATCAGACGGGGTGCACATGAACGAAGAAGGAAATAAGTTTTTGGCGGAGCAGTTTCTGGGGTTTATAAAGTAGTAAGTGGTATGTGATAAGTGGTACGGAAGAAAGCTAACTGTTAATATGAATGCACCAGTAATAAAATTTGAAGTTTGATAGCCTGGCAAAAGGCTCAGGATTTGGCGGTAGAAATTTATAGTTCGTTTAAACAGATCAACGATTATAGTTTTAAAGGCCAAATATGCTCCGCCGTTGTTTCAGTATCAAATAATATAGCTGAAGGGTTCGATTCGAGAAGTAAAAAGGAGTTCATCCGATTTCTAAACATTTCTAGAAATTCTTGTAATGAGGTGAAATCGATGTGTTATCTGGCGGAACGCCTACTGTATGTAAACAAGGAAAAAATGAATGAACTGGTTCTTCTTTGCGGCCAAGTAACAAAAATTATTGTAGGTTTATCGCGCTCAGTTGAAAAACAATTAAGTGCTTAAACATTCAACTACTTATCACTTACCACCTATCACTTATGACTATTATAGACACTCACGTTCACTTTTGGAAATACGATCGCAAGCGCGATGCGTGGATGGACGGCATGAAAGTGCTGCAACAAGATTATGTTCCCGAAACAATAGCGTCAACGCTTAAGCGTAACGGAGTGGACGGGTGTGTGGCTGTGCAGGCAGATCAATCGGAAGTGGAAACCAGGTTTTTGGTGGAGCTGGCTAATACACATCCAATTATAAAAGGTGTGGTGGGCTGGGTAGACCTTAAAGCGCCCGACGTGGAAGAAAGATTGCAGCATTTTGCACCGCATACTATCATAAAAGGATACCGGCACATATTACAAGCAGAGGCGCCGGAGTTTTTTTTACGCGAAGATTTTCAGCGGGGCGTGGCTGCTTTAAAACAGTTCAACTATACGTATGATGTTTTGATATACCATCATCAGTTAAAGCCGGCGCTCAAATTTGTTTCTCTGTACCCCGATCAAAAGCTGGTAATTGATCATTGCGCCAAGCCAGATATAAAGAATAAGGAAATAACCGAATGGGCGAAGCTGATGAAAGAGATAGCGGCTCAACCCAATATTTATTGCAAACTTTCTGGTTTGTTTACCGAAGCAGCCTGGAAAGAATGGAGCGCGGGAGATTTTTATCCCTATCTGGATGTGGTGTTTGAAGCATTTGGAACAGACCGCTTGATGTTTGGCAGCGACTGGCCGGTAATACTTGTTTCGGGCATGTACGTGCAATGGAAAAGCCTGTTGGAAAAGTACATGGAAAATTATCCTGAAGAAGAAAGAGAAAAAGTATTTGTCGGCAATGCCATTGGTTTGTACAATTTATAGTTTTGAGCTTATGGTTTAGCGTTTACAGTTTAGCAACTAACATCGAACCATAAACGACAAACCCCAAACTTACAATCGGTTAAAACAAACAATTATGAATCTCAATTTGGCAAATAAGGTATTTATAGTAACGGGTGGCGCAAAAGGGATAGGTGCGGCAATTAGCAAAACCATTGCTGCAGAAGGCGGTATTGTAGTGGTAGTGGGCAGAGGCAAAGACGACAATATTAAAATTATCGACGAAATTGTAATAGCTGGCGGAAAGGCAAGCTACTTTACGGCAGAACTATCTGTTGCACAGGTATGCCAGGATGTAATAAATTTTACGGTAGAAAAATATGGCAGAATCGACGGGCTGGTAAACAACGCCGGCATTAACGACGGTGTGGGGCTGGAACACGGTTCGCCTGAACAGTTTTTTCAATCGCTGCATAAAAACCTGAGCCATTATTACAACCTGGCTCATTATGCATTGCCGCATCTTAAAAAAGTAAAAGGCACAATTGTAAATATCGGGTCAAAAGTAGCAACTACGGGCCAAGGCAATACATCGGGTTATGCAGCATCGAAAGGCGCCATCAACGCATTAACAAGAGAGTGGGCGGTTGAATTGCTGCCCTATTCCATCAGGGTTAATACCGTGTTACCAGCCGAAGTGTGGACGCCGCTGTACGAAAACTGGATCAACAGTTTACCCAATCCCAAGGAAAAGCTAGACCAGATCGTATCTAAAATTCCCCTGGAAAAAAGAATGACCACTTCGGAAGAGATTGCAGACATGACCGTATTCCTGCTAAGCAGCCGTTCCAGCCATACCACGGGGCAGATTATTTATGTTGATGGTGGCTATACACATTTAGACAGATCATTATAATAGATACATTACCAAACTAACAAACAGATTGCATGGCACTACAATCAACCGCCGCCAAAACCACTGTAGCTCCCGATGGATCAAAAAGCTACCTGTTTCCTTTTATCCTTGTTACAAGCCTCTTTTTTTTATGGGGTTTAGCTTATGGCCTGCTTGATGTGCTGAACAAGCATTTCCAGGAAGCGTTGAACGTAACAAAGGCAAGATCAACCCTGCTCCAGGCAGCGTATTTTGGCGCCTACTTTTTGGTTGCGCTTCCGGCAGGTTTATTTATGAACAAGTATGGGTACAAAAAGGGCATTATATTGGGGCTTTTGCTGTATGCATTCGGAGCCTTCCTGTTCTTTCCCTCAGCGCAAGCCGGGAGTTTTGACTTTTTCCTGATTGCGCTTTTTATTTTAGCATCAGGATTAACATGTCTTGAAACCGCCGCCAATCCATACGTAACTGTTTTAGGCAAACCGGAAACTTCTGAATTCCGGCTTAATTTATCTCAATGCTTCAATGGGGTTGGATCGTTCGTTGGCCCAATAATAGCGGCAGAAGTATTTTTTGGTGAATCATCTGCCAATGATCCCAGCAATCTTGATTCTGTAAAGATGGTTTACATCATTATTGCCATCGTTGTTTTGTTCATAGCATTTTTATTTTGGAGAACTTATTTACCTGAAATAAAAGAAAGCGAAATGGTGTCAGACAAAATTCAGGATACCAAACCGCTCTTTCAGCACAGTCATTTTGTATATGGAGTAATAGCACAATTTTTTTATGTTGCTGCCCAGGTAGGGATAGCCGCACTTTTTATTAATTATTGTACCGAAGCAAAACAGGAAATCGATAATGCAAGAGCTGCTTACCTGCTTTCTATTAGCCTGGCACTTTTTACAGCAGGGCGGTTTGTAGGTACTGCATTAATGAGAAAGGTTGCTCCCAATATATTATTGATGGTTTTTGCACTGATTAATATTGCGCTTTGCGTAGTGGTGGTGTGGGGCAGTGATTGGCTTTCTGTTTACTCACTGATGGCCGTTTTCTTTTTTGAATCCATTATGTTTCCAACCATTTTTGCATTGGGTGTAAAAGACCTGGGGCATCATACAAAAAAAGGATCATCGTTCCAGATAATGTCAATTGTAGGCGGAGCCCTGATGCCTTACATTATGGGATTGCTTTCTGAAAAGGGAACCGCGCAATCTTACATTGTTCCCCTGCTTTGCTTTATTGTAGTGGCCTGGTATGGCTGGAAAGGTTATAAAATAAAACCGGGTAAAGCGTAAGAGCTGTCAGCCGTCGGCTATCAGCTGTCAGCAAGGTTACCATTACCAGTAGATGTATAGGTCGAAGTCATTAGCAGCAGCTCATTAGCTCATTTAACTGAAGCTGACTGCTGATAGCTGATCGCTATTGGTTGCTTTTAGGCTTGTTGTCGCGGGGCTGATTGCCACCTCCACGGTTGTCCCGGTTACCGCCTCCCCTGTTCCTGCTGTCTCTGCGAGGATCGTTACCACGTTGCTGTTGCGGCGGGCGATTTCCCTGTGCATTGGGTTGTTTGGGCCCCCCACCTTGCGGCTTATCCCTGTTATCTCTTTGCTCTGGCTTTTGCTGGTCTCTGCTTTTATTGAATTTGCGCTTTTTGTCATTCTTTTCCAGGCTGCGAAGGCTGATCTGTCCCACCACATCCACAAATTCAGGTTCAATTTCTTTTGGCTTATTGCTTACAATCTCTTCGGTTTCCAGCGTTTCGGCCTTCACTCCCTTCATGTTCATGCCCTTTATTTTGCGAACGGTGGCAATAGTCAAAGCATATTGCTTGTTGCTGTCGGGCAGGGTATACCACATCATGCTCCGGAAGATATCTTTTTTTATCAGCAGCGCATTGCCCTTCACCGTTTCCAGCATATCGGCATTGTCGGGAAATCCCTGCAGCGCATCCAGGTAAGTATCCAGTTCGTAGTTCAGGCAGCATTTCAGGCGCCCGCACTGGCCGCTTAATTTGGTTTGGTTAATGCTGAGGTTTTGATAGCGAGCGGCAATGGTAGTAACGCTTTTAAAGTTGGTAAGCCAGGTGCTGCAGCACAGTTCGCGCCCACAACTGCCTATGCCTCCTACTTTGGCGGCTTCCTGGCGGGTGCCAATCTGCTTCATTTCCACCTTTACCTTAAACTCCGATGCATAAGCTTTAATCAGCTCCCTGAAGTCTACACGTCCATCTGCGGTATAAAAAAAAGTAGCTTTCCTGCCATCGGCCTGAAATTCTACTTCCGACAATTTCATTTCCAGCTTCAATTGCCTGGCTATGGATCTGGCCCTCATCAGCGCCTGCGGTTCCCGGCTTTTGTTCTGCTTCATTAATTCCAGGTCACGGTCGCCGGCTCTGCGCAGGATTTTTTTAATATCGGGGTTATTCTCCTCTACTCCCTTCTTCTTCATTTGCAGCCGCACCAGCTCACCGCTCAGGCTTACCTCGCCGGTATCAAAGCCGCTTACGCCCTCAACCGTCACCATATCCCCCTTTTCGTACCAGTGCATGGTAGTATTTCTGAAAAAGTCTTTGCGACTTCCCTTGTTAAAGGATACTTCTACAATGCGACAGGTAGTGTCAGCATCGGCTATCGGCAAGTTTGTAAGCCAATCGTGAACATTCATCCTGTTACAACCACCCGTGCTACAACCTCCATTGCTTTTGCACCCGTTTGGTTTTCCACCCGTGTTAGTGCCGCAGCTACTGCAACCCATATATGCTCAAACATTAAATAGTTAAAAATAGCCTGGCAAAGGAATACTGTTAAGGAAGGAATAAACACACTTTTACCCTGATGATGAACACCCCGAGTACATAAGGATGTCGTATCAAACAACCCGGTTTACTGGAAAAGTATATAACCGGTTAAATCAGAATAACTTATATTGAAATATGATAGACGTATTCAATACTTACAAGCACACTCACAATTCCGTAACAATATATATTTAGAATCCTTTGCAGGACAATTGTCTCCAAAAATAGCGAAATATGTTTACAATTAGATAACCTCATCAGGAAAACAGGCCAGGTTAGCTCAAAACTTCCTGCAGTACCGGTAGTGATTTAATGGTCCCGAAATCCTGCACATGCAATGCGTAAAATACAAGCAGCGAATCCGTAAGCTGCCTTCTTATATTATTGTTTAGTGGTATGTGATGCAATTCCTCCGGGTGCATCACTTTTAGCAATTGAGAAACGAATCCACCTTTTGATGAATCGATATAATAAGGGTGTAGCGGGTTTTCCTTTACAAAATTGCCTTCCTTTAAATCTAGCACCTGGTTGTGTGCCGAATAGTTGTCTTGCAGGTTGAACCCAAAAAATGCGGTAAGGTGCAGTAAAAAGAAAAGCGGGTAATTCAGCACAATCTGCTTATCTGCCTTATCCAATTCTATATACGCATCTTCAATAAAATTGTACAGGTCGGGATTATGCTCAGGCTGGCGGATTACTTTTTGCAACAGCTCGGTCATAAATAAGGCAACCGCATTTTTGTGTACGTCGAACAATATTTCACGAAACAGGTAATGCCAGCGGGCTTCTTTGATGCGTTGCAGGTTTTTAAGTTCGTTGTGGTAAACTTCTATTTCAATAATAGAAGCGGGCTGAAACAGGTTGCCTTTATTGTTCGACTTTTTGCTGCTTCTTACTCCGTTTACCAGGTACGACTGCAAGCCAAACAATTCTGTATACACAGAAGCAATTACCGACGTTTCGCCGTAGGCAACCGCTCTTAGTACTATTCCCTTTGTTGCATGCACCATAAAACAAACAACGAAGATAGGATTGGGAATTTTGATTTCTGAAGTATGGTTTCTGATTTGAGATGTCGTGTTGCAGGGGCGCTCTATCTCCTATCCCGGCCAATAACAAATCCGGCTTTTAGTTGAACGGTGAAGTAAGCATCTTTTTTTCCATCATTTCCCCTCACGGTGCCGGGTACCGTAATATGTTGCCTGTTAATTTGCCTGTCATAAAGGGTGCGGGCGATCAAAGCCTGCTTGGGAGAAAGGTATTTATCGAATAAAGAGGGATCAATATATCGGGTACTCACATCATCCAGGTAGTCGGTTCGGGTAAAGCGGTGCAATATTTCTAACCGAAAACTGAAGAGGGCAGATGCCTCGTATTTGCAACCTATGCCAAAAGGAAAGTTGAGTTGTGTGAGCGCATAAGGTCTTCTTTCGGGATATTCTGCAAAGCCCTGCCCTTCTGTATGCAGGGGAGCAAGGTCTATCCATATCCCTTTTAAATTGGTTTGGGGGCGGAACCTGAAAATGCCTATACCGCCCGTTATATAAGGTGCAAAAACCGGCGACTTTTCCTTTTCTGCCGGAAAAAACAATTTCAGCGGGTATAGTTCTGCCAGTAACAGCAGTTCGGCAATAGGACTTCTGAAACTCAGGTTACGGATATACCGGTATTTACCCTTCGAGTGGTCGTTCTTTAAAACACTGTCGTATGCCTGGATGTTGCCTGTATTGGCTTCTACTCTTAAACCAACTGCATAGCGGTATACAAAACCAACACCGATGCCGCCCGAAAACTTTGTGTTGCCAATATTCAGATCTTTAAGAAAACCTTTCCCTTTTCCGCTATTTCCGCCAACGTCTGTAAGGCAATTGATCGCTCCGGATGAAGCATTAATTTCAATTAAAAAGTCTTTGTCGTAATAGCGGTTATTGTAAAAGTAGTGTTGGCAATAGGAGTGGACGCTGATCAAACAGCAATAAAGCAGCAATAGGTGCAACCTGGTGTTCATGGCGGGTATTTTACGGCGGTTAGCGTTGTAACGAAAGTTAAATAAAACAGTAAAACATTTTTGCTGTGTTCATTTTTTTTCGCCGAAAAATTTTTTTAGGCTTTGCTCTTTCTTCAACCCTTAAATTTGGCTTTGCGAACTATTTTAGTTGCAGCAATAATTATTTTCATGACTAAATTTTTGACTATACTGATTGATTGCCCCGATGAAAAGGGACTGATTTACAAAATCACCGGCATACTGTATAACCGGGAACTAAACATTATTAAAAATCGCGAGTTTGTGGATCGCGACATCAATCGCTTTTTTATGCGCACTGAAGTAGAGGGTGTGGTAGACGAGCTGGCATTGGAAAGTGAATTACTGAATGTATTGCCACCACAAAGCAAGATCAAACTCGTATCCGACCGGCGTAAAAAGCTGGTAATACTCGTTACCAAAGAAAGCCATTGCCTGGGCGATCTGCTGGTGCGCAATCATTTCAACGAATGGAATGCCGATATTTTAGCTGTAATAGGTAATTATGAAGTATTGAAAGACTTTACTGAAAAGTTTGATATCCCTTTTCATTTTGTTGATGCAGCTGGTATTTCGAGGGATGCACACGAACAGGCGCTGATGAAAATAATTAATAACTATGCGCCCGATTACCTGGTATTGGCCAAATATATGCGGGTACTCACGCCCGAGTTTGTAAAAAATTACGAAGAACGGATCATCAATATTCACCATTCATTTTTGCCTGCATTTATCGGCGGGCATCCTTACCGGCAAGCCTACCTGCGGGGCGTAAAAATTATTGGAGCCACTGCCCATTTTGTGAATAATAATCTCGACGAGGGACCCATTATTTGCCAGAATGTAATACCGGTAGATCACTCACAAAATGCAGCCGATATGGCCCGCGCGGGAAAAGACATTGAAAAAATAGTGCTGGCCCAGTCGCTCAAACTGGTGTTGGAAGACAAGGTAATGCTGAGCGGAAATAAAACCGTGGTATTTTAATCAAAAAATAAATTTAGCCGCAGATTCGCAGATAGTCTTCTTTTACCTGGGGATCTGTGGCTATTACTCGCCGGGTTTGTGTCTCACAAACTCCGGCAGGGAGCTTTACCAGTTCACAATGAATTATACTATTTTTGCCGCCTCTTACCATACAAAACATATTTTATGAGCAAAGGTCCGGTGTCTCAATACATTCAGCATCATTATCGTCATTTTAACGCAGCAGCTTTAATGGATGCTGCAAAAGGGTATGAAACACATTTGCTGGAAGGTGGTAAAATGATGATTACACTGGCCGGCGCCATGAGTACTGCCGAGCTTGGCTTATCGTTGGCTGAAATAATAAGGCAGGACAAAGTACATATCATTAGCTGCACAGGTGCCAACCTGGAAGAAGACATCATGAACCTTGTGGCGCATAGCCATTATAAACGAGTGCCTAATTACAGAGATCTGAGCCCGCAGGATGAATGGGACCTGCTCGAAAATCATTACAACCGTGTTACCGATACCTGTATTCCCGAAGAAGAAGCCTTCAGGAGAATACAGCAGCATATTGCCAAAATATGGAAGGATGCTGATGCTAAGGGAGAGCGTTACTTTCCCCACGAGTTCATGTACAAAATGTTGCTGAGTGGTGTGCTGGAACAGTACTACGAAATAGATCCTAAGAACAGCTGGATGCTGGCTGCAGCAGAAAAAAACATTCCTATTGTTGTACCCGGTTGGGAAGACAGTACCATGGGAAATATTTTTGCATCTTACGTTATTAAGAACGAAATAAAAGCTACTACCATGAAGAGCGGTATTGAATACATGGTATGGCTTGCAGACTGGTACCGCAATAACAGCAGCGGAAAGGGCATTGGCTTTTTCCAGATTGGCGGTGGTATTGCGGGTGACTTCCCCATTTGCGTAGTGCCAATGATGTACCAGGATCTTGAATGGCACGACGTTCCTTTCTGGAGCTATTTTTGCCAGATAAGCGACTCAACAACCTCTTATGGTTCTTACTCCGGCGCTGTTCCCAACGAAAAAATCACCTGGGGAAAACTGGACATTAACACGCCCAAGTTTATTGTGGAAAGCGATGCTACCATTGTGGCGCCATTGATATTTGCCTGGTTGCTGGGTTGGTAAAAGCAACCGGTTTAACCATCATTGCGACTGCTGCCAAGCGTATTAACCAGGTTTTTATTATACCGGTACCAGGCATTCAGTTCCGGCAAAAGCACTTCTGTATTTTGCTCGCCTAAAAATAGTTTGTAATCAAAGGCCGGGTATCCAATGGTAATATAGCCGGGATAGTACCATTTACGCTGGGAAGCTTTGGCGTATTGCGCTTTTAAAAGAACAAGGTATTTCCCGAGACTGAACTTTTTGTATTCCGGGTGGTAGAAATTCATAATACCGGCTATGCTGTTTTTCCCGTTGTCGTATATACCTGCAGCAATCAGCCTGCCATCGTCCCGTATTTCAAAAAGGTGAGTATCGTATATTGCTTTGTCCGGCTCCTCACCATACAGCCACGAGGCTACAGTGGGCGACGGCTCAAAGGAGATAGCTGTTCTGTACAAGCTGTATAAATTTTCCAGTTCTGCAGTTATGCTTAACTGTTTGTTTATTACTTCGAACCGTACATTTTGCTTGAGGAGCTTTTCATGCTTTTTGCTAAACTCTATTGCCTGCACAGGGTAGCGTAGCCAGAATACTCTCAGCGTTTTATCGTCTATAAAAATGTAGTTGGTTGTAAAAACGCTTTGGTGCATGCGGTACCATCCCATAGCCAGTAAGGCATCCAGTTGTTCCGCACTCAGGTGTTCGGGATTATAATAGACAGGGTTTGTCATTGTTCGAAAAATAGGCATTTTATCTGAAAAGGGAAATGCCGGCAGTGTTTCATTTAACATAACATAGTGAAAGATTTTCAGGGCATAAAAATTTTTTGTCAAAATTTCAGATTTTTTTGATCTGGCATTGAGGTTGTGTTAGATGAACAATTAAACATTGGTATGGAGAACACATTTTACGTGCAGGCAAAAATTAAAACGGCAGAAGGATATAAAACTTTCTGCCAGTTCTTTTTGGGCAGCGACAAACAGTTTGCCTATAATGTTTTTCAGCAGCTAAAATGCAATAAGGAGATAAGCGACAATCACGTTTTGCATATTGATTTTGTGGAGATAAGAAACGGCTTGCCGGTTAATTTAAAGCTGATCAGTTGTACGCTCGATGACTTTTGCACCAATACGAGATTGTTGACAAAAGAGTCGTTCAAAAATTTTAACATCAACATAAACGACATTAAGGATACTACAGAAATATAAAAAGAAAAGCCCGGCACAATGCCGGGCTTTTCACAAATCGTTAAGGCGTTAGTCTGCCAAAGGTTTCACCATAATATCTTTATAATATACAATGCTTTTGGGATCGTGCGCCTGCAAGGCAAAAGTTCCGCCTGTTATTAAACGCAAAGGATGGTTGTCTTCGCGTTTTACGTCGCAAGGTTCGGTATAATCTACCACCACCTTATCGTTTATTTTAATGATCACGTGTTTGCCTTCTACCTTTATATATTCTGTATACCACTCTCCGTCTTTAGCATAATTTTCTTTAATGTCAACAATGTCGTATAAGCTGCCGGTTCTGCGCCAGTCGGTATGCGAATTGTTTACCTGCACTTCATATCCTCTTTCAGGCCATCCGCCTTCCTGGTAACTGGTATGAAAATAAATTCCTGAGTTAGATCCAGGCTTTGTCATCACCAGCGCCTTGAATTCAAAATTTCTGAAAAGGTGTTTATTTACCGGTCCGTCATAATACAGATGTGCTACCGGTCCGTTTACTTTTATTGCACCATTTTCAATGCTAAAGCTGGATGCATTGTTTCCCACTTTCCAGTTCGTCATCGTTCCGTCGAAAATAGATATCCAACCATCCGGCTGTGCATTTACAGGCGTTTTGCAAGATAAAATGCAGATGACAACAGTGGTAAACAGTAATGACTTTTGCATACAAATTAAAAAGTTAGTAATAAAAAGAGTCATGAAGCTACGGTATTTGCTGTTATAATAAAAAGGAAACTAATCATCTTTTGTTAAACGCCCGTTACACATTGTCAAATTTTTATTTTCAGCGTGCATAACGGGTAAGGTTAGTTGTAAAAGCAAAAGCCCCGGTGTGGAAACAGCGGGACTTTTGGTTAAGGCTCTGATTAGTAGCTAATTTGAAATTTGCTCTATTCCGGCATTTCGGTATGAACAAATTCCATAAGTTCTTTTATATAGGCTGGTGAAAAATTAAACGATAATCCTGCCGCTTTATACAACTCAGGCAGTGTTTTTGTACCCCCCAAACTTAGTGCTTTCATATAATTATCCAAAGCATTTTCTTTATTTTCTTTAAACTGCTTCCACATCCCTATGGCACCTAGCTGCGCAATGCCATATTCAATGTAATAAAAGGGCACTTCAAACAGGTGCAACTGGCGCTGCCAGGCGGTTTCCCGGTATTTTTCTAATCCGTTGAAATCTATTTCAGTAGAGGAGAATTCATTCAATATCTCCATCCATTTTGCCGTTCTTTCTTCTATTGAGTGAAATGGATTTTCGTATATCCAATGCTGAAATTTATCGATCGTGGCAATCCAGGGCATTACGGTTATCACTCTTTCTAACTGGTGCTCTTTTGCCCTTGCAAGGTCATCCGCCTTGTCAAAAAAAGTATCCCAATAATTCATGCTGAACAGTTCCATAGACATGCTGGCTACTTCCGCCATTTCTATGGGATATTCTTTAAAGGCACTTAATTCAAGCGGATGCGATAAAAATGAATGGATTGCATGTCCGCCCTCGTGCACCATCGTAGTAACATCGTGCATTTGACCGGCGGCATTCATAAAAATAAACGGCGCACCACTTTCGGCTAACGGCATATTATACCCGCCGGGCGCCTTTCCTTTCCGGCTGTCGAGATCAAGGTGTTTAAGCTCATTCATTTTGCGCAAACAATCTGCAAAAAATGGACGAAGCCTGTTAAAACATTCGATTGATTTTTGCAGGAGCTCATTACCATCCGTAAATGGATTCAATGGTTTTACTCCTTCTGGTTCAGCCTCTGTATCCCAGGGCTTTAACGGATCGAGTGCCAGCTTTTTTTTCTTTTTCCTGTTGAGGATATCAACAAGCGGCAGCACATATTTTTTTACTCCTTCGTGAAAGTCGAAGCAATCCTGCTTGTTGTAATCGAACCTGCCCTTGTCAACAAAAATATAGTCGCGGTAATTGCTGAATCCAGCATTTAACGCAACCTGGTGGCGTTTGTGTACCAGCTTTGTAAACAGGTCGTGCAATGTATCCTTATCCTGCAGTCTTCTTTCATTAATCTTCCGGTACACCAATTCTCTCAGCGCCCTGTCCGGATTTTCAAGAAATTTAGAAGCCTGCTGCAACGTATACTCTTTGCCGTCTACCTCAATGGTCATTTTGCCGGCCACGGCCCCGTATTGCTGCTGCATTACACTCAACTCAGAAAACAATGGAATGTTTTCTTCGCGAAACAGTTCAATGTTCTTTTTTACGGTGCGCAGGTAGGTGAAATATTTTTGCTGATCTAAATCTTTAGTAAAAGGATTGTTTACAAATTTTTTGTTCAGCGCATCTACATAGGGTTGAATATGCGGCTGTATATCGGTATAAAAATAATTGAAGGCATCTGTGAGTGCTTTGTTTTCTGTGTCGCAGGTCATGCGCACCTGGCGCCAGCAGGCATCTTCGGATATCACGGCTTCCAGTTCACTGCTGTCTTTCAGCCATTTTTCCAGTTCCGCCTTAGAGTTGACCGGTCGCTCTGCCAGCTCTTTAAAATAAGGTTCCAGTTTATCCCATGTCGTTACCTGGAAATCTTTCGGCAAAAAATGTCTTGCCGGTTTGTGTATATCCGCGCTCGCGTTTATCATAACTGATACACTTTAATAAAAGTGGTAGGTGATAAGTGGTAAGTAATAAGAAGTAGCAACTATTCCTTAGCCTTTTTTTTAGGCGCCGCTTTCTTTTTAGGAGCTTCTTGTTTGTCTTCTTTTTTATCGGATGCCGCTTTTTTAGGCGCTGCTTTTTTAGGTGCTGCCTTTTTCTTCGGAGCTTCCTCCTCTACCGGTTCCTCTCCTTTTTTAGCGGTTTCTTTCTTTTTAGCAGGCGCTTTTTTAGGCTTTTCTTCTTCAGCCGCTTCTTTTTGATCTGCCTCGGCTTCTACAGCATCGGTTCCTTCTTCCTCTGCTTCCATTACAGGCGCTTTTATTTCAATCTCATTCCTGGTGAGTATATCCAGCCATTTAACTATCTTTTTCATATCGCTGGTATACACACGTTCAAAATCCATATCGGGATATACGGCTTCAAAATACGCTTTTACAGCAGCATTGTCTTTACCGTCGGGTAATGCCTTTTTGCTAGCCTGCATGGCGAGAAAAACATCGGCAAGGTTTACATTCTCACGAATGGTAAATATCTCGATGCTTTCAAGATGCGAAAAGTTGTGTACCCGCGACGAAACGAACCGGGTAGATTTGTCGTCGAGTGACCGCACAATGGCGCCGTCACCTTTGGAACTTAACAATTCAAATAACCCTGGTAAGCCAGTTACAGATATGATTTTGCTGTATTCCATAATCGTCAAAACTTTTAAAGGACGTGCAAGATAAAGGTAAATTCGGAAAATTCAGTCCGGAAAGAGCGTTTTATCAATATTAGGAATAATACGCAACGCGTTTTTGTAATATACCTTTTTCAGCACTGCATCGCTTAACCCCATACCATACATCCGCCAGAAGGCGTGGTATTTTTTGTGGTAGGGAAAATATTCGTCTTGCGTCTCCAGTACCCTGAAATAAGTATTGTATTCCTCTGGCACCCAGCTATCCTTTCCAAAAAGTATCCTGTCCTGGTACTTGTTAAAAAACTGGGCGGCAGTGCGGGGTTGACGTCCCAGTTCGGCAATTACTGCTCCAAATTCTACCACTATATTAGGCATGTCGTCCATCAGGCTGCCGAGCTTTTGAAGATCGTTCGGATACCAGCCAAAATGAGCGGCTATGAAAGTTGTTTTGGGATGTTTTTTGAACATGCGGTGCTGTTCTTCTATCAGTTGTTCCCAGGGTTCTGGATTGTCTGAATCACGCTTTCTGCCGGGATGAGTTACCAGTTCCAGCCAACGTTCGTTGTGCTCATCCAGCGGGTCCCAGAAAGGCTTGGGGTCGGCAGTATGTATCAATACCGGAATTTTGAGCTCACCACATTTGGCCCAAATGGCATCCAACCGGGGATCGTCCACTGCTACCCGTTTACCGTTGTTGTCTTTTACTGAAAAACCGAGATTCTTGAAAATCTTTAAGCCATTGGCCCCATTCCGCACGTCTTCTTCCAATTGTTTTACAGCTTTTGCCGTCCAGTCGGTACTTCCTATTCCGTCAAAATCAATATTGGCAAAAACGATGAATCTTTTAGGTGCTGCATTCCTTACGCTAGAGGTCATACCTTTTAACTTACTGCCATTGC
The DNA here is from genome assembly GCA_051958655.1 of Agriterribacter sp. Classification (GTDB taxonomy): domain Bacteria; phylum Bacteroidota; class Bacteroidia; order Chitinophagales; family Chitinophagaceae; genus Agriterribacter. The sequence continues at coordinate 52,997 of JBQCFW010000118.1, forward strand.
CGCCGCTCAGGTTTACCATTACTGCCATATTCATTTTATCCATCGAAGACAGCAAGGATGGAATGGCTTGTTCCGACAGGTTCCATTGATGGTTGTGTACATCGATAAAAGGATATTTGGCGCGGGTAAGTTTGTGCTCAGGCACCACCAATGTGGAGGTGGGCTCGTACTTTTCAAAATCCATTGACTTTTGAGCGCAGGCGGAAAGCGCTGTAAAGATCGATAAGGTTACGAAAATTCTTTTCATGGTTTGTAATTTAATGAGCCGTCAGCCATCAGCCATCCGAGAACTGTGAATTCAGATTCGGGCAATGTGTATTGTTTGTTTTCGCCACATATTAAACAGTGTTTGATCATAATTTTTGACCAGCCTGTCATCACCAGATCTGCTGAAAGCTGACCGCTGATGGCTGAAAGCTCTTTAGTCGCTCAAAGCCTGGTATACCATTACTTTGAATTTTTCGTGAATGTTACCGCGGCTAAAAGGGAATATATTTAAGAACAACTGGCCAACAATTTTTTCCTTCGGATCTATCCAGTACGATGAACTGAACATGCCTCCCCAGCTGAAAGTTCCTTCAGACAATGGCGAAAAATAACTTCCTTTGGGCGTAACTACCTCGAAGCCTAACCCAAAAACATTGCCATGGCCAAGCGTGAGATCGCCTATCTGGTTAGAGGTCATCATGCGGACGGTATTTTTGGCAAGAATGCGTTTGCCATTGTATACTCCGCCATTCAGCAGCATTTGCATAAATATCGCGTAGTCGTAGGCGGTAGATGATAATCCGCCGCCACCCGAATAATAAGTTCCCTCTGAGTTGGGATAATCAGCAGTAAAATCGCCGTTGATCCGGAAGTGGGCAGATGCTTTTTTTAGGTGTTTAGCTTCATCTTCGCTGTACAAAGTAACCAGCCGGTTCTTTTTGGCCGCAGGTAAGTAAAAATAGGTATCCTTCATGCCCAGCGGCTCAAAAATTCTTTTCTGGAAAAACGCTGCCAGGCTCATGCCGGATACCACTTCTACCAGGTAGCCCAATACATCTGTGTTCAAACCGTAAGTATATTTTTCGCCCGGCTGATGAGCCAATGGAAGGGCACCCAGTTTCTTAATCACATCGGCCAGTGTTAGCCTGCCAACTCCTATGCCTGCTACAACGCCGGCTTTGGCATAAATAGCATTGAAGGTTTCATTGCCAATTTGCGCATAGTGCAGGCCGGAAGTATGGGTAAGCAACTGACGGATGGTGATTTCGCTTTTGGCCGGCACCGTGGTATAAGTAGTATCGGCCTTATTGAAAGTATTTAATACAACAGGGTTTTTAAATTCGGGGATATATCTGCTGATAGGATCGTCCAGCAAAAATTTTCCTTCTTCATACAACATCATTACAGCTACGCTGGTAACAGCTTTTGTTTGCGACGCAATGCGCATAATGGCATCTTTAGACAGGGCTGTTTTTTTGTCTACATCGTTGTAGCCAATTCCTTTGTGATAGATTATTTTTCCACTGCGGGCTACAATGGCTGTGGCGCCGTTGATCCAGCCACTGTCGATATACTGCTGGATAAGTGCATCAATTCGTGTCAGTCTTTTTTCATCGAACTGAGCCGATGCCGGCACATCTGGTTTTAAAACCTGTGAATAGAGCGCCGTGACAGTAAAACAAAGAGCTAAAAATGCAGAGAATAGTTTCTTCATGTCCTGAAGCAGAATTTTATATCCTGAAGATAAGCTTTTACAGGTATAATGCATGTAGCCTTATCCGCCAAAGGCAACATCTCCGGTTCTGATAATTAAACAGTGTGGTAATCACCTCTCCCCTCCCTGCAACCTGCAACATTCTTACACTACTACCAGCTCATAAAATTTTTCAGGCAAAAGGTATTTGTTCGCCAGTTCCTGCACTTCTTTTACACCGATGGTTTTGATGGCCCGGATCGATTCATAGAAATAATTATCGCCCAGGTTATTCAGTATAATATTCTTCCACCTGGCTATAATGTGAAAAGGCCCATCCAGATCGCCCAGTATCGTTCCGATAAGATAATTCTTAACCAGCAGCAACTCTTCTTCCGGTACAGGTTCGTTGCGAAGTATTTCCATTTCTTTATACACTTCAGCAATAGTGGCTTCACATACCTCTGTGCCGGCTTCGGTGCTAATCATCCAGGCACTTTCGTTAATGTGGTTTTGCATGTAGCTGTGAATGCCATAAGTGTACCCTTTGTCTTCGCGTATATTGCTCATCAGCCTCGATCCGAAATAACCTCCAAATAAAGTATTTAAAACCTGTGCCTTCGTAAAATCGGGGTGGTGCCTGTTGGGAAAATGACTGGCTATGCGAATAGCACCCTGTACCCCTTTGCTGTCGTTGGTAATTCTGTATTTTTTTTGCGTGGCCGGTTGAATGATATGTGTTGCTTCGCCCGACTGATTGCGGTTTAAAGGCAGCTTACCAAAGTTTTCATTCAGCAACAAAAACAGGTCGGCAGGCAATTTGCCGGCTACAAAAATATCCAAATGTCCATTTACATAATAACTGTTGTAAAACGCCAGCAACTGCTCCCGCTGCAGTGCGTCGTAAGCCGCCGCTGAACTGTATCTGCCATACGGATGATTGGCTCCGAAAAGATATTCATCTATCAACCGGTTTGCTACAAAATCGCACTTTTTAAGGTTTACTTCCAGCCGCTGTTTGGAGTTTTGTTTGTAAATGTCAAGCTCCTGTTGCGGAAAAACAGATTCCGAAACCATTTCGCGCATTACCGGCAGCAGGTGCGGAAGGTGCCTGGAGAGGCTGTGCAGGCTAACCACGGCAGTTTCGTTATAACAGTTACGGTTAAGGTAAGCGCCGTAGTATTCAAAATGTTCGTTTATATCAAACGCTGTTTTTTGGGTTGTTCCGTTTTTTAAAAGATGATTGGTAGCTGTGGCTAAAAGATTTTGATTTTCGTACCAGTTGCCTGCTTTAAAAACCAGTTCAACCTGTATTACCTCTTCCGCTCCCGCATCAACACTGTATACATTTACCCCATTGTCCAACACATATTTTGTATAAGGCTTTAGTTCAAGGCTGTAGTCAATAGCATCTTTTATTGATGGAGCTGTTCGTCTGTCCAACATATTGTCGTCTGTTTAATTATTCCCCGAATAATAATACATGGTATTACTGTTGGCCGGGTTAAAAATTGTATTCGCTTCGTGCTGAATATCTGCGGCTGTAACCGCCTGGTATTTTTCCAGTTCCTGGTTAATCATATTGGTATCGCCCAGCAATGTATAAAATGCCAGGCTGTTTGCCCTGTTCATCAGGCTCATATCTTCAAAAGCAATCAAACTTTCTGTTTTGTTTTTCACCTTCTGCAATTCCTTTTCTTCTACCAATGCCGATTTTATTTTGCTGAGCTCCGCTTCTACTGCCGCTTCTGCCACTTCCATTTTAACACCTTTCACCAGCTTTCCTTCAATGGTTAACAACCCGGCGTCTAAAGTGCCAAAATGATAGCATTCAATATTGCTGAAAAGCTGTTGCTCTTTAACAAGCGATTGAAACAATCGCGATGAGCCACCGCCGCTTAAGATTTCTGTGATTAAATCAGTAATATAATATCGCCTGTCGAGGCGTGGATAGATGTGCCAGCATTTGTAAAAAGCATCTAACGGAACATTGGCAGTTACTTCCAGCTTTCTTGCTTCTGTTTGTTTTTCTTCTGCCGGCAAATTGCGATTGTATTTTTCGCCGGAGGGAATATTGCCAAACCATTTTTCCGCCAGTTCTTTTACCTGTGCCAGGTTAACGTGCCCGGCTACCGTAAGAATGGCGTTGACGGGCGTATAATGCTTGAAAAAGAATTTTTTAACATCGTCGAGCGTAGCATTTTCAATATGGCTCAGCTCCGCCCCTATAGTCATCCAGCGATAGGGATGGCGCTTAAAAGCAAGGTTGCGCATTTTATGCCACACATCGCCATAAGGCTTGTTTAAATAATGTTCTTTAAACTCTTCGCTCACTACCTTCCGTTGTACATCCAGGCTTTTTTCGCCGAAAGCAAGGCTCAGCATGCGGTCGCTTTCTAACCAAAAAGCGGTTTCAATATTTTCGGCAGGTAACTGGCAGTAATAATTGGTAAGATCGTTGGTGGTAAATGCATTGTTTTCGCCACCGGCCAATTGAAGCGGTTCATCGTAAGAAGGTATGTTGATGGATCCGCCAAACATGAGGTGTTCAAACAAATGCGCAAATCCCGTTTTTGCCGGATCTTCATCTCTCGCTCCCACATCATACAGCACATTTACAACCGCCATTGGAGTAGAATGATCTTCGTGCACAACCACTTTTAACCCATTCGAAAGTTCAAACTGTTCAAATTGTATCATAATTCCAGGCTTTTTTAGGCTAAGCCAATTTGCAAATATGAGAAATAAATTGAAAAGGCGCTGCTAAAGAATACTATCCGGCTTAAGGGTAAGCATTACAAGGTTATTATCGCGGCTTACAATGAGCTTTAGTTTTTGCCCCGGCGCCTGCAACAGGTTTTTGTACGTTTGTATATTATTGCTGAAATTTCCCGCAACGCTTATCAATATATCACCTGTTTGCAAACCAGCTGTAGCTGCTGGCGATCCGTCAACAATGTCTTCCACTATTATTTTGCCGTCAATATCGTATATGCTCAGTCCCGTATACGCATAGTCGAAAGGGCTGTAATAATGCGTGTTAGGAATAATATGGATCTCCCTTTTGGCGTAGTTAAGGGTAACGTTAAACCTCCGCAGCAAATCGTTGCCAATTAAGCCCGCCAGGTAGGGATAAGCGGTGATGTTGTAAGTATCATCAAAAAGATAGGTAGGCACATTGCGGAAACGGTATGGCCCAATCTTCACTTCCTTTACCGTGGTAAGCCGCATAGATGTTTTACCGCCCAATCCTTCAGCCTGGGTAAGAAAAGGCTTTTTATTGGGTTTGATGACCATGCTGTCCTGCGCGTATTCTTCCGATAATAAAAAACACAGGCCCGCTCCCGAATCAAAATAAAACCGGGCGTTGAATTTTTTTCTGTCTCTGAAATCAGATGACATAATAGGGATAGACGTTAGCAATGGTTTCAGGATATATCCCCCACGCTTATATCTGAATTCTCCTTTGCTGTACACAGATATCAGGTACTTGTCGTAATCGAAATGCACGATGTACCTGCTGAAAAAACTCAGGCCTATAATGCCGTCGATTTTAACTCCGTATACGCTGGAAAGAATTTCATAGTCGTTCACATGAAAATTCAGGCTGTCTACAGTAAGCCCTGGTAAATGAAGTTTGGCATTGTATAAAAAATTAACCTTGCGTATGCCTGCAATGCCGCGAATGGTTCTTTCAGACGGTTTGGTTGGAATGGATAAAGCCACTACGGTGAGTGAATCAAGCGATATACCCCCGCTGCCCGTGTCCAGGATAAAATTCAGGGAATCGGGATATTCGTTCAATAAAGCTTTGATAATAACAACGCCGCCGCTAAACTGGTGAAACGTAAATTGGGTAATTAAACGGGATGGCGGATCAGGTAACTTTTCCTGCCAGGCAAAACAAGGGCCGCAGACAAGCAAGAGACAAGATAATAAGCAGGTAACGTTACGTTTCATATGTGCTCCATAAATTTAAACCATTTTGTATATAAAAATTGCCCGTCTGTCAATTTGAATGGCTTCACTTACAGGTTATTAGGTAATTGGTGGGCTGTCAGCTGTCAGCAATCAGCTGTCAGCAGAGCTATCGTCTTGGGGTAAAGTAGCTGGTTTGTTTTTTGCTTCACGGTTTTTGTCGTTTTTCTTCTTATCACATAACAAAGATTGCTATTACCGATTTTTACCTGCCGCAAAACCTCAAAGCTGATACCTGATAGCTGAAAGCTGATAGCCAAACGTCATCAAACCATATTCTCAGTACTTTTGCAAACAAATGAATACTGCTGATATTTTACATAAGGGGCTGCAATTTGAATTTTTGTCGGTAGAAGAGGGAATGTTTTTGTTTGAGAAGGCGGCTTTATCGGAGCTGATGTATGTGGCCGACGAAATGCGTAAAGTGCAGGTGCCTCACGGAAAAGTTACCTGGCAAATAGACCGCAATGTAAATACAACCAATGTATGCATAGCCAATTGCAAGTTTTGTAATTTTTACCGCATACCGGGCCATGCAGAGGCATACATAACGGATATGGATACCTACCGGAAGAAAATACGGGAAACCGTTAAATATGGTGGCGACCAGTTGCTGCTGCAAGGCGGGCATCACCCGGAGTTGGGGCTTGAATTTTACACCAGTACTTTCCGGCAAATAAAAGAGGAGTTTCCCGATATTAAACTGCATGCTTTGGGACCACCGGAAGTGGCGCATATATGTAAGCTGGAAAAAATGAGTCATCACGATGTGCTAAAGGCGCTGAAAGAAGCGGGGCTGGATTCGCTGCCGGGGGCTGGTGCTGAAATCCTGATAGACAGGGTGCGCCGTTTGATAAGCAAGGGAAAATGTGGCGCACAGGAATGGCTGGATATTATGCATGAAGCGCACAAGTTGCATATTACCACCAGCGCTACCATGATGTTTGGGCACGTTGAAACATTGCAGGAACGGTTTGAACACCTGGTGAAAATACGGGAAGTGCAAAGCCGCAAACCGGCAGATGCGAAAGGTTTCCTGGCTTTTATACCCTGGACCTTCCAGGATGTAGATACCTTGCTTACCCGTATTCGTGGTGTACACAATCTTACTACTGCCGACGAATACATCCGCATGATCGCGCTTTCAAGAATCATGCTTCCCAATATTAAAAACATCCAGGCGTCGTGGCTAACAGTAGGTAAAAAAACTGCGCAAATATGCCTGCATGCGGGCGCTAACGATTTTGGAAGTATTATGATTGAAGAGAATGTGGTAAGCGCTGCCGGAGCCCCCCACCGGTTTACCTACAAAACCATGCAGGATGCTATTAAGGAAGCTGGTTTTGAGCCGCAGTTACGTAACCAGCAATACGAATGGAGGCAGGTGCCGGAGCTGATAGAAGAACAGGTAATTGATTACTGATGAATTGAAATTATTGAAAATAAAAAGGCGGTTCCCAGAAAGGAACCGCCTTTTTGCTTGCAAGAAATATTTTTACGATCCTACCACAAGCCTGAAACCGTTGCCATGAATATTCACTATTTCGATGGTTGAATCTTCCTTTAAATATTTGCGAAGCTTGGCAATATACACATCCATGCTTCTGCCATTAAAATAAGTATCGCTGCCCCAAATGCGTTTCAATGCTATTTCCCGCGGCAACAAATCATTCTTATACTCAGCCAGCATTTTCAGCAGCTCATTTTCTTTGGGAGAAAGCGTTTGTGTTTTACCGTTAATGCTCAACTCGCGCAATTTGGGATTGAAATGGTAAGAACCGAGATCAAATTCAATGTTCGACGAATCTTTGCTCAAATCGTCGTTGCGTTTAAGAATGGCTTTTATTTTAAGCAGCAGCACTTCGCTGTCGAACGGTTTAGTGATATAATCGTCGGCGCCCAGCTTATATCCCTGGATGATGTCTTCCTTCATTGTTTTTGCCGAGAGAAAAAACAGGGGAATATCGGGATTGATATCACGTATTTCTTCTGCCAGTTTAAAGCCATCCATATTCGGCATCATTACATCCAGCAGGCACAGTTCAAATTTTTCGCGTTGAAAGGCTGCCAGCCCTAAACGCCCGTCGCGCTCCAGGGTAACATCATAATCGTTCAGCTCAAGATAGTTTTTCAATACCAGCCCCAGGTTCTGATCATCTTCGCAAAGCAATATTTTGTGTTTTTGTGCCTCCATATAAATTCATTTAAAAACAAATAAATATAATTCATTTCCCGATTATGCGATAATGCCAATAAATTTTTGTTAAAGCATAAACCATTCCATCCTCTTTTATTCGATGCTGCTTAGAGCAACAAAATGACTGAATGTTTATTTTTGCCTTTAAAAAAATGGAAATGAGGCTTACTCCGGACAACAGGTTTAAAAAGCTGATAGTAATAGGCGACAGACTTTTGATTAAGCCGTTGCAGGGAAACGAAAGAACCGCCAGTGGCCTATATCTCCCGCCTGGCGTGCAGGAAAGAGAAAAAGTGCAACAAGGATATGTTATTAAACATGGACCTGGTTACGCTATACCAATGCCTGTGGAAAGTGAAAGCTGGAAGGCAGAGGAAGAGCAGGTGAAGTATATACCATTACAGGCAAGGGAAGGAGATCTGGCTATTTTTTTACTGAGTGGGGCTACTGAAGTAATGTATGAAAACGAAAAATATTTTATTGTGCCGCAAAGTGCCATCTTGATGCTGGAAAGAGAAGAAGATCTTTGACATACCCTGGTATTGTTTTTCTGCACCGGATATGCTTAACTTTCCTTAAAAATAAATCATGCCTGACAAGAACACTTTTACGGAACTCGTAAAGAATGGATATACATTCAAAGGGGAATATTATACCCTTGGTGCGGCTATGCTTAATGGTGAGGTATTGAAAGACGCGCTGGTAAAGCTGCCGCTTAAAACAATGAACCGTCATGGCCTGATAGCGGGAGCAACCGGTACCGGAAAAACAAAAACATTGCAGGTAATTGCCGAAGGTTTGAGTGATGCAAGCGTTCCTGTATTGATGATGGATATTAAAGGCGATTTAAGCGGCATTGCGGCTGAGGGCAAAATGAATGCAATTATAGAAGACAGGTATGGTAAGATGGGGTTGACTTACACTCCTGCCGCCTATCCTGTTGAACTGCTAACGCTCAGCAATGAAAAAGGGGTGAGGCTACGTGCAACAGTAAGCGAATTTGGACCTGTGCTCATCTCTAAGATTTTGGGATTGAACGATACGCAGCAAGGGTTGGTTGCCATGATTTTTAAGTACAGCGATGATCACAAAATACCTTTGCTTGATCTGAAAGACTTTACTAAAATGTTGCAGTTTGTAAGCAACGAGGGAAAGGCAGAAATTGAAAAGGAATATGGTAAAATAGCCACCACCAGCACGGGCACAATATTGAGGAAGGTGATTGAACTGCAACAACAGGGCGCCGATGTGTTTTTTGGCGAGCCCTCGTTTGAAGTGGAAGACCTGATGAAAATTGCCGACGACGGAAGGGGCGTGGTAAATGTGCTGAGGGTAACGGATATGCAGAACCGCCCGAAACTGTTTTCCACTTTTATGCTGCAACTGCTGGCGGAGTTATATGCCATATTACCCGAGGAAGGCGATTTGGATAAGCCTAAGCTGGTGTTGTTTATTGATGAAGCGCACCTTGTTTTCCAGGAAGCTACAGACGCACTGATGCAGCAAATAGAAACAGTAATAAAGCTGATACGTTCGAAAGGAGTGGGTATTTTTTTCTGTACCCAAAACCCCCAGGATATCCCCGCGTCGGTTTTAAGTCAGTTGGGATTAAAAGTGCAACATGCGCTCAGGGCTTTTACCGCTGCCGACCGCAAAACCATAAAGCAGGCGGCAGAAAATTATCCTGAATCTGAATATTACACTGTAAATGAGCTGATTACTCAACTTGGTATAGGTGAGGCACTGGTAACGCTGTTAAACGAAAAAGGCATCCCCACTCCTTTGGTGCACACCATGCTGGGCTCACCCAGATCGCGAATGGATGTTTTGAGCGATATAGAAATTGATGCGCTCACACAACGTTCGAAGCTGGTAAAAAAATACGGGCAAACCATTGATAATGAAAGCGCTTACGAAATTTTGACTGCTAAATTAGAAGAAGCAGAAGAAAAAACAGCGGAAGAAAAAAAGCAAAGATCTTCGAAGCCCGAACCTTCGGTGATAGAAAAAATGCTTGATAATCCGGTGTCGAGGCAGGTTCAGCGCACTGCAGCATCAATTATTACCAGGAGTCTTTTAGGCGCCCTGGGGTTGGGCGGCAGAAGCAGCCGGACAAAAAAGAAAACTACCTGGTTTTGAGTGAGTTAATTAAATCTTCGACAAAAAAAAGCGGAAGATTTTACTTCATCAATAAAAGTATTGCCGGTTAGCGTATAGAAAAATTTAAGTGAATACCACTAAAAGGGTATTGGCGGGACACATATCCTCCATATCTTTGACTCGGTTTTTCATAGGATATTGGATTTTAAAAACGGGCTGGATTTTTATCCTGGCCCTTTTTTTTTACCTGTAGTTTTCCCAAATCGATTTCCCCGCCTAACTCAATTACCTGCTCTTCCATCAAATGTTGCACTACGGCCCATATTTGTTGCTGTGTAAATTGCGGCAGCAACCTGATAAGTTCTTTCATTGTTAAAGACTGTTTGCTAAGGGCGGCAATAATATCAAGTTGGAGGGGAGCAAATTCATGTATAGAAATGCTTTCTTTTTTCTGTTGCAGGCAATTGTCGCATATACCACACCGTGGTGTGTTGTGATCATTAAAATAGATTGCTATTAGCTGAGCGCGGCAATCCTTTTTGTTTTCAACATAACTTGCCATCGCTGCTATCTGATCTTGCAACACTTTTTTTCGCGTTGCATAATTTGTCGCATTGATGGTAAGATTTTCAGTTACTACACGCGGTCCTAAAAACCGTATCTGTGGATTTTCTTTTTGTTGTTGATATTGAATTACCCTCATTTGGTGTAATGTAGAAAGTACGGATTGTACTTCTTTCACTTCCTTGCGCAGTTTCTTTGCCATGAATTTTTCGTTCACCGGCACCGGCACATCCAATATACCGCCATACGACCTGAGCAGGAATTTGATATAGGGATCGAGTGCTGGATTTTCTTTTTCGGTTTGCTCAATTTTTTCTTTGCCGCATACAAACATTACCGTTGAAGGTTGAAAGAACTGATCGTTATAAGCCAGTATATTTTCCTGCTCCATTGCACGTATGGCGTAAGTAACCAATAATGGCGATAGTTTAAATATTCTGGCAAACTCGTTCATGTCCAGGTCAAAGAATACATCGTCGCCCGCACCGGCAGGTAACTGCAAAAAGTTCACCAGCGCCTGGTATACTGTTTTAATTTCGTTGAGCGTGGGAAATTTTAGGTCGGGTATTTTTTTCAATTCGTCAATATCGGGTGAGCGATACAGTAATACTGCGTAAGATTTTTTACCATCGCGCCCTGCCCGTCCTGCTTCCTGGTAATAACTTTCAATGCATTCAGGTATGTCTACATGAACAACCAGGCGCACATCCGGTTTGTCAATCCCCATGCCAAAGGCGTTGGTACAAACCATGATGCGGGTGTGATTTTTCAGCCATTTTTCCTGCTTATCACCTCGCTCCTCATTGGTAAGTCCTGCATGATAATAATCGGCGTTGATACCATGTAACTGCAACAACTCCGACATTTCTTTGGTCCGCTTCCGGCTGCGGCAATATACAATACCGCAGCCCGGAACTTTTTGTATGATGTCTATCAGCTTATTGATTTTTACATCTACTTCCAGAACACTGTAAGAAAGATTGGGACGCTCATAAGACTGCTGAAAAAATCGTTTGTTTTGAAACTGCAGTTTATCGCAGATGTCTTCCTGCACCTGTTTTGTTGCAGAAGCCGTTAATGCCAACACCGGTGTTTTTTTCTTTTCGCTTCGTATAGCCGCGATTGTAAGATAGGCGGGACGAAAATCGTATCCCCATTGCGAAATGCAATGCGCTTCGTCTACCGCTATTAAATTCAGCGGCAAAGCAGAAAGGTATTCCCTGAACAGTCTTGTGGTTAGCCGTTCGGGAGAAACATACAGGAATTTGATATTGCTATGTAACGCCGTTTCAAGTGCTTTTTTTACTTCGGTAAAATTCATTCCTGAGTGAATGGCAAGCGCCGGAATATCTCTTTGCGAAAGATTTTCCACCTGGTCTTTCATCAATGCAATCAGCGGCGTAATTACAAGGCAAATGCCCGGCGTAGCCAATGCCGGCACCTGGAAGCAAATGGATTTTCCCCCACCGGTAGGCATAATGGCCAACGTGTCGTTCCCGTTCAAAACGGAGCGAATAATATCTTCCTGCATTGGCCTGAAAGCAGCATATCCCCAGTTGGATTGTAATATGGAATGAATGTTGGTCAAGGTGCCAAAAAGGCAAATATCAGGGAAATTGGGAAAAATTAGATAGGTGTGAATTTTGGGTTGATCTCTCTGCTAGCGGCAGGTAAAGCAATAGGGAACCTGTTCCGTTTTGGAACAGGTTCCAAAGATTTGTACTATGAATGGAAGATGTCGAGATATTCTTTAAACAAGAAAAAACGGTTTCTTTTAAATCCTGTTGTTTCTTGTAGTATACCGGCTTTCATAAAATCGTCTATAATTTTGTAAGACGATACAAGTGAAATATCCAGCGCTTCGGCTACTTGTTGTGATGTTACTATAGGTTGTGTAAATAGATAATCCAACAACCGTTTTGCATTGGGTGCTCTTTTCCCAAAATGAATAATTTTTCCACCTTCACAGTCCTGCTTTAGTTGCATAATTTGTTGCAGACTTCGTGTAGCCTTTCCACAAGTTTGAATAACAGCCTCCAAAAAGAAACGTATCCATTGTATTAAGTCATTATGTCGTCTAACATTTGTAAGATTATCATAGTACAAATTTTTGTACTTTTCAAAAAACTCAGATAGGTAAAGAACTGGTTTGTTGATTATTTTATTTTCCATCAGATACAACGTGATCAGTAATCGTCCGATACGGCCATTGCCATCTAGAAATGGATGGATGGTTTCGAATTGATAATGCGCTATGGCAATTTTAATAAGATGTGGCACAGAAATCTGATCGTTATGCAAAAAATTCTCAAGATCTCCCATTAGTCTACTTATCTCCTGATGATGGGGAGGAATAAATACAGCGTCATTTAAAGATGCTCCTCCTATCCAATTTTGAGAACTGCGAAATTGCCCTGGCAATTTATGTTCACCTCTTACACCGTCTAATAAAATTGCATGAGTTTCCCTGAGAAGTCTACTTGATAGAGGCAGAGTTTGCAAACGAACAATTGCCTGATTCATGGCATTAATGTAATTATTTACTTCCTGCCAGTCGTTTCGTTTTTCGGGGTTGATATCCGATTGTTTTACTAAAGCCTCTTCGATATTAGTTTGGGTGCCTTCAATTCGACTACTTTCTGTAGCTTCCTTTACTACGTGCATGCGAATGAACAAATCAATGTCTGGAACAAAATGCGAGAAGCTGTTCAGTGCGCCTAGTTGCAAGGTCGCTTTTTCCAAGAGTATATTAATGCCAGCATCTTGCCATGTAAAGGTTTGATTTACCGGTTCTGGTATAAAACTTTTGTAGCCAGTGGGTTGCAATATCCAATTGCCGGCTTTAAAGTGTTTTAAGTCCATAGTTTAATACAAAACGCCTTATTTAATTTTAAAGCCGTAAAGTTAAATATAAAGTTCCTTAATTAACTAAACTAGCTTAAAGTTAAATAAAGAATATTATAATAAACTTAAACAAGGGATGAAAAGAACTGAAAAATAGCAAAGGTTGCAAAATACTTAACAGTTCAGTTGGACTACTCGCCTCACACCACCTTCTTCACAAACAACCTTCCCGAATTAATTGCCAGCACCACATCGCTTAATCCCATTACCAGCGCACCAAACATGGGACTTAAAAAACCCAGGGCAGCCAGCGGTATGGCAACAATATTGTAGCAAAATGCCCAAAAAAGGTTTTGTTTAATAGTTAAAAAAGTATGTCTGCCCAATCCCAATGAAAGCGGAAGATTTTTTAAACCTTTGTTCATAAGCACCACGTCGGCGGTTTGCATGGCTATTTGCGATGCATCGCTCATAGAAATGCCTATGGTGGCCTTTGCCAAAGCAGGAGCATCGTTAATGCCATCTCCTACCATAGCTGTGGGCTTTTGTGCAGACAAGCTCTCTATTGTAGCTAATTTTTGTTCGGGGCTTTGTTCCGCCAATACCATATCAATACCCAAAGCGTTGGCCAGTTGCTTGCTTTTAACTTCAGCGTCGCCGCTTAAAAGAATAGTAGTAATGCCTCTGCTGTGTAGATAATCTATAACTGTTTTGGATTCGGGACGGATATCATCTTTCAAATCTATCCAGCCCAATAATTCGCCATTGCGAACAAGGTATATATTATGCGAATTGTCTGTTGTAAGATTGGCAGCTACTTTATACGAGCCGGCAATATATTCGTCTCCTTCCCTGCTTATGCCACGCATGCCCAGTCCTTTTATTTCTTCTATTTTTTGCCAACGTATTTCACTCTTTGTTTTCCATTCGGCTACAACAGGTTTTGCCAGTGGGTGGTTAGAATATTTTTCGAGCGAATAAACAATTGATTTAAATGCATCTTCCTGCACCGTTGGAGATATGATTTTTATTTGGCTGATGGTGAGCTCGCCGGTAGTAAGCGTCCCGGTTTTGTCAAACACAACCTGCTGAATGTTCTTGAACAACTCAAGGCTCGACGCATTCCTAAACAATACACCATTCCTCGCGGCGCGCCCTAAACCAACGGCAATGGCTGCCGGAGTGGCCAGTCCTAACGCACAAGGACAAGCGATGACCAATACTGCTATACTGCGCATAAGCGCTGCCGTAAAGTCGTGTAACACGATGTAATTGATGATAAAAGTGAGCACCGCTATACCAATAACCAATGGAACAAAGATGGCGCTTATTTTATCTGTCATCTGCTGTACCGGAGGTTTTTCGCCCTGTGCCTGCTTAACCAGGTTCACAATATTTGCCAAAGCAGAATCTGCCGCCGCCGCGGTAACCTGCGCCTTTACTGTACCGTTTACCAGCAGGCTTCCGCCTATCAGTTTGTCTTTTGCATGTTTTTCAACAGGCAGACTTTCGCCGGTAATAATAGCTTCGCTTACGCTGGCATCGCCCCATAATATTTTGCAATCTGCAGGCACCTGCTCACCGCTTTTGATCAATATCAGATCTCCGGAACGCAGATCGGCATTGTCAACAGGCATAATCACTTCCTGGTGATGCTCATCGAATGCGATCATATTTGCTACTACCTTCTGTGACCTGGCAAGTTTGTTTAATGCCTTTTGCGTAGACTGCACCGAAGCGCTTTCAAGATAATTGCCAAAGAATACCAACGTAATGATGGTGGCTGCCGTTTCATAAAAAAGATACTCTTCTCCCATGTTACGAAGGGTTCCGATAAGGCTGTATACAAACGCTGCGGTTGCGCCCACGGCAATTAATACATTCATATTAGGAATGCCGTTGCGAATGCTTTTCAGCGCGCTTTTACCAAAATAACTCATGCCCACTAAATAAACAGGCGTGCACAATGCCAGTTGCACCCAGGGGTTCATCAGCCAGTGCCAGCCAAGCACACCATGAAACATATGCAGCAGTAATACCAGTGTAAAAGGCAGACAAATGAGTGTATATTTTAAATGCAGGTTGATGGGTTTGTCGGCTGTGGTTTTTGCTGTGTCTTCCAGCGTGCCTGCTACCTTGTAGCCCAATCCTTCAATGCCTTTTTGAATTTGATTGGTTGAATGATTGCCATTGATGCTGAAAGCAACATCACCATCTACAAAATTCACCTTAATGTTCTGTGCCCCTTCTTTCTCCAGGAATCTCCTTACTGTGAGCGCACAATTGGTGCAATCCATTCCTTCAACTTTCCAGTGTATATTTTCCATAGGGCAAAATTACCTCAGCTTGTATTTACTGATAAACTGCCGGCACAATTATCTTTGCAACCTTGTATCAGTAAGGGCTCAAAAGCCGATATATCTTTGCAACCTTGTATCATAACATTTAAAATTGAAATTTCAGATTTGAAACTGATGGAAGTTGAAGTATCTCTGGAAAAGATAGGGGAGGCGGCCCAAATGTTCTGGCAGCAGGTGAAGGGGGAAGTATTTGCCTTTCACGGACAAATGGGCGCAGGCAAAACCACATTTATTGCTGCACTTTGCCGGGCAAAAGGAACTTCCGATCATATTGGCAGCCCCACTTTTTCTTTGATCAACGAATACACATACAAGGAGGGGAATGTTCAAAAATCTATTTTTCACATTGACCTATACCGGCTGAAGGATGAAGAAGAAGCGATGAATGCAGGGGTGGAAGACTGCTTGTATTCTGGCAGCGTTTGTTTTGTGGAATGGCCCGAAAAGGCGCCTTCGTTATTGCCACGCGATGCGATACATGTTTATGTGTATCCGGTAAGCGATCAGATACGTCGCCTTAAAATTGAGGTTGGCAGGTAAATTTTTTGTAAATTGTCCGCTCAAATCTAATCGCGCTTATGCCGGCAGAGAAGCCATTTGTTGGTGCATCGTTCAGTTACGAAACATTAGAAGAAACATTAGACGTTAAACCACGCGAAGCACAGTTGCTTATCGGAATTCCGAGCGAAAACACATTCCAGGAAAACAGGATTGCTCTTACGCCTGATGCCATCAGCGTGCTGGTAAATAACGGGCACAGGGTAGTGGTAGAACACGGGGCCGGTGAAGGCGCTCATTTTTCGGATAAGGACTACAGCGATGCTGGCGCTAAAATAGCTCATCAGAAAAAAGAGGTGTTTCAGTGCGACCTCATTATGAAGTCGGCGCCGGTAAACGAGGAAGAATTGCCGTTCCTGAAACATGATCAAACGATCATCTCGCCCATTCACCTGCCGGTAATGAAAACGGGCATTTTGCAATGTATGATGGAAAAACGCATTACTGCATTGTCGTTTGAAAACTTCAAAGACGATTCGGGGCACAATCCTATTGTACGAAGCATGAGCGAAATTGCGGGCAGCGCTGTTATGCTGCTGGCGGGCAACTATCTCAGCAATGCCAATAACGGCAAAGGAATGTTGCTGGGCGGCATTTCGGGTATTCCACCCACCAAAGTTGTAATTATCGGAGCCGGAATTGTGGCAGAATATGCCGCCCGAACGGCGTTGGCTATGGGCAGCAGCGTAAAGGTGTTTGACAACAATATTTATAAGCTGAAGCGAATGCAGGGAAATATCGGTGTTCGTATGTGGACTTCCGTTATTGAGCCTAAAATCCTGGCAAAGCAGCTTAAAACCTGCGATGTTGCTGTGGGTGCCCTGTCTTCTACCGGCGGCAGAACGCCTATTGTGGCAACAGAAGAAATGGTGTCTATTATGCGGCCAGGCAGTGTTATACTCGATGTTTGTATAGACAGGGGCGGATGTTTTGAAACCTCAGAAATCACTTCGCACGAAAGCCCGGTATTTATTAAACATGGCGTTATTCATTATTGCGTTCCCAATATTCCATCGGGTTTTGCCCGAACAGCTTCGCAGGCTATCAGACATGTACTGATGCCTTTGCTGCTTGAAATTGGCGATGAAGGAGGATTAGAAAAACTGGTTTGGCATAAATTCAATATTCGTAGCGGCATTTACCTGTTCAAAGGTGCGCTTACTAATATATACCTCAGCCAGAGATTCAACTTAAAATATACCGACCTTAATTTGCTCATTGCGAGCCGGAGGTAGCGAAAGGTGAAAGAACAAAGGCGAAAGGAAAGAGGTGAAGGGTAAAACACCTGCCTGCTCACTCCTGCCTTTACTTCATTGCTGATAGCTGACCGCTGACTATCGAACGGCTTATTAACCTTGTTACTTATACTCCATAATGCTGATCTTCTCTTTGCAAAAACTGTATTCAACTTCATCGTTGCTGCTTACAATGATGAGTTTGCCGGTTGAATAATCGGTTATTAATTTATGATACAACGCAATGCCTTCTGCATCAAGATTGGTGCAGGGCTCATCCAGCAGCAAAACCGGGGTATTGCATAATACAGACTGGGCGAGTTTTACTCTTTGTTTCATGCCACTGCTAAAAAACCGTATTTGCTTGTGCGCGGCTTTTTCCAGCCCAATGGTTGCAATAATACTGTTTATTGAGAGTGAAGGGAGGTAAGATTTGAATTGAGCGTGAAAACGAAGAAATTCGGTCAAGGTCATTTCTTCTATCAGTTCCAGGTAGGGAGCGGCAATGGAAACGAAGCTGAACAGGTTATCGCCTCCGTGATTATTGACTTCAGTTTTTTGATCCTTTAATTGAAAGTTTACTTTGCCTTCGCTGGGCGAAAGCGCGCCGGCAATTACCTGCAGCAGTGTTGATTTGCCCGACCCGTTAGGACCCGTAATAGCGTAATGTGTGCCTGTAACAAATTGAAAATCCAGGTGACGGAATATCCATTCGCGGTTGAAGCGCTTGCCGGTATTAGTCAGCGATATCGTCATCCACACTGTTTTTTGTGTAGCGTTTAATGATACCTCTGCCGCTTTCGCGAATAAATGTCACAATTTCATCGCGTTCGTCGGTAGCAGGAAATTCTTCTTCCAAAAACTCCACTGCCTGCGATGTATTCAGTCCCTTATTGTAAATGGTTCTGTAAATGTCGAGTATATGATTGATCTTATCTACTGTAAAACCTCTTCGTTTTAACCCTATCGAATTCACCCCGGCATAACTAAGCGGCTGCCTGGCCGCTTTAATATAGGGAGGCACATCTTTTCCAACCAGCGAACCTCCGCCCACATAGGCATGCGAACCTATTTTTACAAACTGGTGCACTGCGCACATACCACCTAATATGGCCCAATCGCCCATCATTACATGCCCCGCCATTTGGGTGTTATTGGTAATAATGCAGTTGTTGCCAATAATGCAGTCGTGTGCAATATGGCTGTATGCCTGTATCAAACAATTATTGCCTACCGATGTTTTACCCCTGTCTTTTGTACCCCGGTTAATGGTCACAAATTCGCGGATGGTAGTATTGTTGCCCACTTCCACCAGCGAATCTTCCCCCTCAAATTTCAAGTCTTGCGGAATGGCCGAAATAACCGCCCCCGGAAAAATGCGGCAGTTTTTACCAATGCGGGCTCCTTCCATAATGGTTACATTGCTGCCAATCCATGTTCCCTCGCCCACTTCTACATTGTGATGTATCACTGTAAACGGGTCTACTTTTACGTTGGTAGCAATCTTTGCGTTTGGATGAATATACGTATGGGGATGAATCATTGATTGTGACTTATTAGGAGTGCTGGTTGTGGCATTGAGCATTGTGGATATACAAAAACGTCAGGCATGTTACCTGACAGCCCGCAAAAATAAGGAAAAGATAATATCCATCACTACCGCTTTACCAATTGGGCCATTAAGGTTGCTTCTGTGGCAATTTTATTACCTATATACACTGTTCCGCGCATTTCGCACATGCCCCGCCTGATGGGCGCCATTAATTCCATTTTTAATATCATGGTATCGCCCGGCACCACTTTTTGCCTGAAACGCGCATCGTCCATTTTTACAAAATAGGTGTCATAATCTCCCGGAGGCAGTGCATTGATGGCCAATATGCCGCCCGTTTGCGCCAGTGCCTCAATCTGCAACACCCCCGGCATTACGGGGTTACCGGGAAAATGACCTACAAAAAAAGGCTCATTGAAAGTTACATTCTTTATGCCCACTATCCTTGTATCGGTTAACTCAATAATCTTGTCTACCAATAAAAAAGGGTAGCGGTGCGGCAGCGTTTTTTCAATTTGCTGGGTGGTATATACCGGAACCTGGTTGGGGTCGTATACCGGAACATCCAGCATTTGTTTATTCTTCTTTATATATTGTTTGATCTTTTTAGCGAAGTTTACGTTAGAAGAATGCCCCGGTCGGTTGGCGATGATATGCGCTTTTACAGGCGTGCCTATTAATGCAAGATCGCCCACTATATCCAGTAATTTGTGCCTTGCAGGTTCATTCGGAAACCTCAGTTCCAGGTTGTTGAGATAACCGCTGCTTTTTACTTCCATCTTGTTGCGCCCGAATGCTTTGGCAAGCCTGTCCATTTCCGCTTCCGTAACCGGTTTGTCAACCACTACTATGGCATTGTTAATGTCTCCGCCTTTAATAAGGTTGTTGTCGAGCAGCATTTCAAGCTCGTGCAAAAAACAGAAAGTACGGCAGGGCGCAATCTCTTCCTTAAAATCGTTCATTTCTTTAAGGCTGGCGTGCTGCGTGCCTAAAACCGGGCTGTTAAAATCAATCAGCGTAGTGATCTTATAATCAATGGCGGGAACCGCTACCATTTCCACCCGCTTCTCTTCATCGTAATAGGTTATATTACTATCTATTGTATACCATATTTTCGCCGCTTCCTGCTCCAGCACACCCGCTTCTTCAATAATTTCTACAAAAGGGGCAGAGCTGCCATCAATAATCGGAATTTCCGGTCCGTTAATCTCTACCAGGCAATTGTCTATTCCCATGCCCACCAGCGCTGCAAGAATATGTTCCACCGTGCTTACTTTCGCACCTTTGTCTTCCAGGGTCGTTCCGCGCGAAGTGTCGGTAACCAGGTCGCAATCGGCTTTGATGACAGGTTGCCCCGGAAGGTCAACACGTTGAAACTGAATGCCAAAGCCTGCATTGGCAGGGTTCAAAGTCATATCCACCTTAATGCCTGTATGTAAACCTGTTCCGGAAATGCCTGTAGCCGATTTTAAAGTATGCTGTTTATCTGGATTAAAATTCACGTCCATCATTTTAATTAGGTGCCAAAGATATAAGTTAATTGAGTGAATAAGTTAATTGGGTGTTAGTTGATGCCCGATTTAACTCAATTGACTTACTTAACTCAATCAACTTTCTCAGCCACAAGTTGTTTAATAAATGCTTCCAGCTCCTGTATCCTCTTTTCCAGTTCAGGAAGTTTGCGCGATAAAGCCTGGCTGCGCAAGGCGCTGGTATAGTCGAATGCGGGACTGCCGGTTACGGCGGCATTGGCTTGTTTAATAGATTTACTTACGCCGCTTTGTGCATTAATTTTTGCGCCGTCGGCAATGGTAATATGCCCAACAATGCCTGCCTGCCCCCCTATCATTACATTGCTGCCCACTTTTGTGCTGCCGCTTACACCTGCCTGGGCTGCTATTACTGTGTTGTTCCCCACTTCCACATTGTGTGCTATCTGTATCAGGTTATCGAGCTTGGCGCCCGCTTTTATAATGGTTGATCCAATGGTTGCCCGGTCTATAGAGGCATTGGAACCCACTTCCACATTGTCTTCTATCACCACATTGCCAATTTGCGGCACCTTGGTAAAGCTGCCATCTGCCTGGGGCGCAAAGCCAAACCCGTCGCCGCCAATTACAGAGCCAGCATGTATGGTAATGTTCTTTCCTAGCCTGCAGCCATGGTAAATGCTTACCGACGGATGTATAACGGTGTTGTCGCCTATCACCACATCGTTACCTATAAATGCATTGGGATAAATTTTTACGCCATTGCCAATTACCACATTTTCGCCAATATAAGCAAAGGCGCCTACAAAAACCTGCTCACCCAGTTTAGCAGAACTGCTGATGTAAGAGGGCTGCTGAATGCCCACAAGCTGCTGCGACACCATTTGCTGGTATTTTGCCAGCAAACCGGCAAAAGCTGTATAGGCATCGGGCACGCGCAGCAATGTGCCTTTTATCTTTTCCTTTAATTCAAGCGAATCATTAACAATTATGATGGAGGCACCCGTGGTATACAGGTATTCTTCGTATTTGGGATTTGCCAAAAAAGCAAGCTGCCCTTCCTTCGCTTCTTCAATTTTACTGAACGAACCCACTGCCGATTCGGGATCGCCTTCAATTTTAGCATTGATGAGCATTGCTATCTGGGCTGCTGTAAACGTCATAAAGGTTGTTTAAAATAACAAATGTAAAATTTTTTAACCGGGCTCGATAGGTTATGTTGTATCAATGCATTGTCTACCTGCGATATATCTTTTACCGTTCCGTTTTTAAAAAGAATGTTGATCTTTTCGTCGTAGGGATTGTAGGTACGGTTTTCGGCAATACCGGTAAAAACAAGGTAAGAAGCTGCTTTTTCATCCAGTTGAAATGCCCGCATCGTTGCCTGCTTAACGTTTTCCAGTTCGTCTTTCGGTATTGGTTCGCTTTGCAGCCTTACTTTCAGCAGGTGCCTGTTCATTACCCCGTTGCATAAAAGCGATAAAGCTTTATCGGGGTGATGGCACCAATTTTTGATAGCTGCCACAATATCTGTGTCGTCCAGTGCGCAAAATGCCTCCAGGTTATCAGCTATTCGTCCTTTATATTGCTTTAAAAGGAACATTTTCAAAATGCCATCCTGTATCGTTTCCGGGCGTTCAAGCCCTACTTCGCGGGCGCGCTCCAATATTTTTACCAGCAGCATTTCGGCTCCCAATACGGTTTTGTGCAAATATACCTGCCAGTACATCAGCCTTCGGGCTACCAAAAATTTTTCTATTGAATAAATTGCTTTTTCTTCCACCATCAGTGCACCCTGGTGTACGGTAAGCATTTTTATAATGCGGTCGTAACCAATCACTCCTTCGTTTACCCCCGTAAAAAAACTGTCTCGTGTAAGATAGTCCATCCGGTCCACGTCCAGTTGTCCGCTTACCAATTGGTGCAGGAATGGTTTAGGATAATCGCCCTTAAAAATATGAATGGCAGTTTGCAACTGGTTGCCGAATTGCCGGTTAAGCTCTTCCATTAACAGCAGCGACAATTCTTCGTGATGCACATTTTCCATTAACACACTTTCCAGCGCATGCGAAAAAGGCCCATGCCCAATGTCGTGTAAAAGAATAGCTATCCTGGCGCCCCTGTTTTCTTCATCCGTTATTTCAAAGCCTTTGCTCTTTAATTCATTCAGTGCGTTGCACATTAAATGATAGGCCCCCAATGAATGATGCAGCCTGGTATGCACAGCCCCCGGGTATACCAGGTGCGCCAACGCCATTTGCTTGATGCGTCGTAAACGTTGGTACCAGGGATGCGAAATGATTTCGAAAATCAACGGATCGTCTATGGTGATAAAACCATATACGGGGTCGTTGATGATTTTTCTGAAAGGCATGCACAAAATGTTAAAAAAATAATGGAACAGGTGCAAAGGTAAAAAGCGGGAAATGAATACCTACATTTGACTTGTTAAACATAAAAATAAAAATCAATGTCTCTTGCAAAAATACTTTGGGTAGATGATGAGATGGAAAGCCTGCAATCGCAGAAATTATTTCTCGAAAACAAAGGCTATGAGGTGCATACGCTTACCAATGGATACGATGCGCTTGACTTTGTAAAGGAAAACATCATAGACGTAGTGCTGCTGGATGAAACCATGCCCGGCATTACAGGGCTGGAAACCTTGTCGAAAATAAAAGAGATCAACCAGCAACTTCCCGTGGTGCTGATCACCAAAAATGAAACGGAAAACCTGATGGACGACGCCATTGGGTCGCAGATAAGTGATTACCTTATAAAGCCTGTAAACCCCAACCAGGTATTGCTGAGCCTGAAAAAAATTATTGATAACAGGAGACTTGTAGCCGAAAAAACCACCAGCGCTTATCAGCAGGAATTTCGTAACCTGTTTATGGCTTTAAACAGTAATCCCAACTATAATGAATGGATGGACCTGTACAAGAAGCTTGTGTATTGGGAACTGGAAATGGAAAAAAGCGACAGCCCCGAAATGCGTGAAGTTTTTCAAACGCAGAAAAATGAAGCGAATACAGAGTTTTTTAAGTTTATCAGCAGGAACTATGCATCGTGGGTAAATCCTAAAAATATTGATGCGCCGATTATGAGCCATACGCTGCTCCGGTATAAAGTGCTGCCGCACCTGGAAAAAGGCAAACCGCTTTTTGTGGCGCTGATAGACAACCTGCGCTACGACCAATGGAAAAGTATTCAGCCTATTTTTTCAGAAAGCTTCAGGATACACGAAGAAGAGACCTTTTATTCCATATTGCCAACGGCAACGCAATACAGTCGCAATGCTATTTTTGCGGGATTGATGCCGCTGGAGATTGAAAAGAACTTTCCATCGCAATGGAAAAATGATGACGAAGAGGGCGGCAAGAACTTGTATGAAGAAGAGTTTTTAAAAGCCCAGCTGAAGCGATTGGGTAAAGGTGATATACGGTATTCTTATACCAAAGTGGTAAACCACCAGGACGGGCAAAAGCTGGTTGACAATATTCATAACCTGTTGCAAAACGACCTGAACATTATTGTGTACAATTTTGTTGACATGCTCAGTCATGCACGCACGGAAATGGAAGTGCTGAAAGAGCTTGCCAGCGATGAATCGAGTTACCGCAGTATTACTACCAGTTGGTTTGAACATTCGCCACTGCACCAGGCGCTGAAAAAAATTGCAGATAAGCAACTTACTTTGATAGTGGCTACCGATCATGGCAGCGTTCGGGTTAAAACGCCCTGCAAAGTAGTGGGCGATAAGCAAACAACCACCAACCTGCGCTATAAACACGGACGTAACCTGAATTATGAGCCTAAAGAGGTGCTTGCCTACCGCGATCCTAAAGAAGTGGGATTGCCCGTACCTAATGTAAACTCTTCTTTCATTTTCGCCAGGGAGGATGGCTACCTGTGTTATCCCAACAATTACAATTATTATTCTAACTATTACAAAAACACTTTTCAGCACGGAGGTGTGAGCATCGAAGAAATGATTGTTCCAGTGGTTCGTATGACGAATAAATAGCCGTCAATCTGCAGGAGGAACTGTTGAGGAACGCCAGGTTTCATCAAAATTTTTCGGTGCGGCGGGCCTAGGTTTGTGTATGTTTTTTATTTAACCATTGCTGTTACATTGTATCTCCCGGAGGCGATTTGGGCATTTCTATCGTAATTTCATTGTCCCAGTTTGCGCGGATAGTATGTTTTTTTGTGGTAGAAATGATCTTTTCGGGCTGCAGCTTTTGCCAGTAGTTGCCGGTATCCCATTTACCATTTTGATTGCGGTCGTATAAAATCCGGATCTCGTATTCGCCTGTATGAAACAGTTCAAAATTTATTTCCTTGCTGGTAACCGGCTGTGCCTTTTCTAATTTCTCGGCCTTGAGGAAAAGAAATACAATATGTTGTGAAGTATCAAGGTTTACGGTTCTTATTTTCAAGGTACCGTAATCCGCTTTCTTTTTTGTTTTAAAACGAATGGTATCGGCTTTTGCTAATTCCAGTCCCGAAGAATCTTTAGCCAGGTCTTTCTCCAGCACTATTTTAAATTCCTGTCCCTCCTGCCAGGGGTATTGCAGGCGTATAACCTTGCCCGTTGTATCGCCCGATAATGAGTAACCGGTAACAGGGTTAAAAAGCGTATCGGTGAAATGGAATTTGTTTTCATTAAACTCCACCAGCGAATCGTTGAAGGTAAATACAAGATCAGCTAAAAGATCCTGCTGATTGGATTCGAGATTGGTGCTATAGCTAAGCGCCTTTTCCTTTTTGCGGGCGTTTGCTCTGCCTGTTGGTGCGGGCGCAGCTCTTCCTCCACCTCCGCGCGCAGTTTTTTCTTCCGGCTGTTCGGAAAAGGCAAATAATACCGGACGGGCAGCACTGTCGGCGGCAACAGTTATTACACTGTCATAAAAAGCAAAAACATCGCTTTCACGCATGTACATTTTTTGCCCTCCTGCATCTTTTAAGGCAAAAAGATGATATTGACCAGGCGCAATGTTTTTAAAGGAAAACCTGCCTGAACTGTCTAATCGCGTATAATAACGGGGTTTTTCTTTTGATACAGCAGAATCTTCAAAGCCACTGGTACGGTACAGCATGGCAATTAATGTAGAATCTATCTTACCGGTTTCTGCCAACACAACTTTGCCGGAAAGCCTGCCACTGTCTATATAGCTGCCCGTAGAAAATACATAGGTGAAGTTTTTAAAGGGGTTGCCTTCATTCAGGTCTTTCAGCGACCTGCCGAAATCAATGCTGTAAGTGGTATTTTCTTCCAGCGTATCTTTTATTAAAATCGATACTTCGCGCAGCCGGGCCTCAATTACAGGATTTGTTTTAGGCACAGGCGAAACAATTACTTCTTCCTGGGCTTTGTCTAGCTGAATGTATTCATCAAAAGCCAGGATAATTCTTTTGCCTGTAAATCCTGTAGTGGAATCTTTGGGTACAGCTCCCAGCAATACCGGAGGAAGCGAATCTCTCGGTCCGCCGGTGGGCGGAATGATTTGCGCACAGCCAGTAGTAAATACCAGGAATTTATATGCCAGTATGGATAATATAAGTAAGTAAAAAATTCTTTTCATTCCGCTCAATAAGCGGCAAACTTAAAGGCTTTCCGCCTAATTAGCCGGTTTTCAAGTGTCAATAATCTTATAAATATCAAATGGCAGCCTCCTCGTCCGGCGCATGCAAGGCCACGGCAAGATGACTGTTTTTTGCAAAGTTGCACCATTCGCAATCGGGTTTGCCGCAGCCGGTTTTAAATTCCCGGTTCTGTATTTTTTGCCAGGTAGTAATAATTTGTTGGGTTACGGTAGTGATGTCTGCATCATTTATTTCTATCGTCTCCGTTTTGTATTCATCGCCCACCGGTTCAATAAAATCAAACTCGGTACTCACTACTTTCCAGTCATTGGTTCTGTCGTTGTCCAGCAAAATTTTATAAAAAACAGCCTGGCGCCAGTAGTCGCCACCGTTAGGCTCCCTCTCATTTGGTCGCACCAGTTTCTTCCTGGCATTTTCGTACCTGCCCGTCTTATAGTCCACAACATTCACCAGCTTACCATCAAATTCCAACTTGTCCAGCTTGCCATTAATAGGCACATTCTGAACGGTTACATTTCGTATTGCTTTTTCAGCAATGATGATCTTGTTCCACTTGTTTATGTAATAGTCGTAGTAGGCCGGCAATATTTTCTCGCCATATTCTGTTTTGCGCCTGAAGGCCTCGGGCGTAAATGCTTCGCGGTTGTTTTTCATATGCCAGTTAAAATCATCCAGCAATTCTTCACGCGGAGGAAAAACGTTCGCTCTTTCCTTCATTTTAATAAACAGCCGTTCGATAGCCCAATGTATGGCGCTGCCAAAAGCCATGCTTTCGTTTTTGGCCGCGGGCACGCGAATAAGGTTTTGATAATAGAACTTTAACGGGCAATTGAGGTAATTGTTAAGATGCGTAACACTTAGGGTATACTTTTTTAAAATCTGGTCTATATACCCTGCTTCCACCAGTTCTATTTCAGGTTTTGCTTTTTCGCGGAACTGGAGCATCAGGTAATCGCCCAGCAAATTTTCCGGCACTTGTTTGCTGGTAAGCGACAGGGAACCTCCTTCGAGCAGTTCGGTAATAAAAGTGCTTTTGGTTTGATCTTTATCTTTTTCGTCTTTCAGCGGGTAAGACACCTGCAAATGCACTTTGGCGCGGGTGATGGCCACATAAAACAAACGACGGCTTTCCTCAAAATCGCTGGCCTGCATGCTGCTTTTAATGAGGTTATCGGGCAGCTTGTAAGAGCGGTTGCCTCCTTTATTATTATCGTCCCATATTCTTTGAGTGCAGCCAATTACAAACACATGCATATATTCCGATCCTTTTGCACCGTGGGCGGTTACCATGTTTATGCCGCTGTTGCTGGCTGTAATTTTGTAAAGCGATATGGGCAATCCGTTGGCTTTCATGGTTTCAATATTTGCCAGCCATTCATCTAATGTAAGATCGGGATTGCGGTGGCACTCTTCTTTGAGATGATCGAACAGGGAATTTAACACCTGCATCAACCAGGGTTTTTCGGCGCTTTGCATGATGTAAGAAAGCACACCTGCTTTTTGAATCACCATTTCCACCAACTGCTGAACGGTGTTGTTAACCGAAGCTTTCAACAATCCTTCCAGCGTATCGCTGATCTCTTTTATTGATTGCCCGTTGGGCTGGTTAAAAAGATCGGCTTTAGGCAAAACAGTTTCAGCTATTCCACGCCGCAGCGAAAAAGCATCTTCCTTACTTAATTTCTTTGCATTTACGGCAATGGTAAGTTTCGCAATCTCCAGCGGAGCTACATTAAAAAAGTCGCTGTGCAGCAACAGGAACAGTATGTCGTCGGCGCTGTAAGGAATGTATTTTTCCCGGCTGATCCAGGTGAGCATTGAAAGCAGGTTTTGCACAAATGGCAATTGCAGAATGTCTACTTTTCTTCTGGTATTTATCGCTATACCTTTTGCTTCGAAGATAGACGTGAGGGTTGCTACCTGCGCATGATTGCGATAAATGACCGCAATTTCATTGCCCGGCACCCCCTGCTGCAACAATTGTTCAATACTCAGTGCCACGTCCATTGCCTCCTGTGCAGGATTTGCATATTCCACAATTACCGGTTCTGCCGTATGGTGTTGCAACTGGGTGTTTGCCGCAGTAAGCGGCTGGTCGTTTTCAACACTTACATTGCGTACCAGGTTATTGGTAATAAGCGAATGTGCCGATTTTAAAATGGGAGTGGTGGAGCGATAGTTGTTGATGAGATCAACCTTGGTTAACGAACCTGCATATCTTCTTTCTACCTCCCTGATATTTTCAACATTCGCGTCCTGGAAGGAAAAAATGCTTTGATCAGCATCGCCTACCACAAAAAGATTAGGCACATCCCAATACCCGGTAAGGTATTGCAGCAATAAATTTTGCGAGCGACTGGTGTCCTGAAACTCATCTACCAAAAAATATAAAAAACGTTCCTGGTAATCGAGCAGCAGGTTTTTGTTTTTTTCAAAAGCGTCCAGCACCCACAGTATCATATCGTCAAAATTATACCTGCTCACTTCGGCCATCATTGCATTATAGCGCGGATACAGGTTTACAGCAGCACGCAACATTTCCATTCTTTCCTTTTCGTCGGCTATGGCTGCTGGTTTAGGATCGCCGGCGTTAAATTCCCTGAATTTTCTTTTGTAATAAAACCCTTCTTTAAACGGCAGCTCCTCTATATAGGCATCTATTTTTTCGTTCAGGTATTCAGGCGTCCACGCTTCTTTTTTCATTAAGCTGAACAACGATTTCAGCCTGTCCTTTTCATAATACACATCTCCCCTGAAGCGTTTAAGCGGGTTGTCTTTTTCTATCGAATCTATCAGTCGGTAAAAAAGATCGATTTCTTCCAGGTCGCCGATAGGTGCAAGGTTGAGCTTGCCAAAGTAGGCTATATTGTCTTGTATTACTTCGTTGCAAAACGAGTGGAAAGTGTGGATGTGTACATTGTATGCAGCGCTGCCAATAATACGCAGCAGGCGGTTGCGCATTTCTACTGCCCCGTTATCGGTATAAGTTAAGCAAAGGATGTTGTTGGGGTTAGTGTCTGTTTGCTTTAAAATATTGCCAATGCGAAGCGCCAATATTTGTGTTTTGCCGGTACCCGGGCCAGCGTTCACCATCACGGGGCCTTCAATAGTATCAACAGCCTGCTTTTGCTCGTTGTTCAGCCGGTTGTATTCTTCGGTAAATTTTATATTGAATTTTTCTTTTAGTAAGGACATTATGCCAGTTTATGCAATGAAAACCTATAGCTGCTAACAGTATTTATTATTAAGTGCGCGATTTTTATAACCGCTTTGTAGTATTGACCGGTAAGTTACGCTATAATACTTTTACAACGTTGAAACCTGTGTGTTAAACCCACAGCCGTTGAAACCATTGGAACAGCACAGTTAACCTGTACAGCAGGCGTCATTATATTCCTGCATTTTTTTGTTACTCAGCGCAGATTGGTTCTAAAAAAAGCCGCAACATTGTATGTGTGCGGCTTATTTTCTCAAATTATTTAACCACTATCCCGGCATGCGGGTAATGTATTTTTCTATTTGTTTTATCTGGTCTACCACCTGCGGGGTTGTAGGTTTTTGTTCCTTGGCGCGGCGAAAGTAATCTTTTGCTGCACGGAATTCGCGCTTGTTGATGAATATCTGGCACATTTGCAGGTAAGCGGCAGCCGTATTTTCTTTGTCGGGCAGCCCTGCGCGTATGGCTTTCCGAATGTATTCTTCTGCCTGCCTTAAATTGCTTTTTTGCATGGCAATGGTGCCCAGTTGAAAATAGGCGGCGCCTTCGGTTTCCTTCATAGGCATACCCAGGCTCAGGCTTTTTTTCATCATGGTTTCTGCACCATCAAAATCCTGCCTAAACATTGCGAGGTTCGACTTCAGGAAGTAGTAAACACTGCGAACCGGTTTTATGAGCAATCCAGGGAAGCGGATAGAATCAAGTATTTTTTGTGCTCCTTCAATATCGCCATCTTCCATATAACCCTGTATTAAGCGCATGGGACCCAGCAAAAAATGACTCACAATGGCTATTGCGGCTACCAGGTACAATGCGAAAGCGGGCCAAAAACCGGAATAAATATTAACCACTATGGCCAGCGCCAGCGCCAAAAAGCCCAGTGGCAACCTGTACTTTATAAGGAAGAGATAAAACTTCATGTACTGTTTTTAGGGCTGCAAAGATAGGAAACCCCGCTGTATTGGTGAGGGGCAAGTTTAATGAGAATTCATTCGGGTTGTGAAAGGTTTCCAACCTTCCAAAGGTTGGAAACCTTTTCCGCGGCTCATTTAATTGCATGAGCCTCGTTAAGAAGCGGGATTTAATCTTTGGCATCATTGATTTCCAGCCAGTATCCGTCGGGGTCTTGCAGCCATATTTGCTTCACGCCATCAACCCTGTTGGTAATGCCCATTTTTTTGCCGTTTACATCTTCCCACGGAATAGCATGTTTTTTTAATATTTCGGTAAAAGCCTGCACCGAAGCCACGGTAAAACAGGTATGATTGTTTTTATAATACTCTTTTTTTGCGCTCGCTCCTTCTATAATATGCATGCTGGCGCCCGGTCCGATGCGAAGCCAGATGTGTTTACCATCGTGAAAAGGCTCGGGAATACTGTCCAGCCCAATGATGTTCATATAAAAATCGCCGGATTTTTTTACATCCATTACATATATGGCAACATGGTTGATGCGGGCTTTAGGCGCCTGGGCAAAGGTTTTGGTGCAAACGAACACAGGCACAATGAATAAGAGCGGGAATATTATTTTCATTTCAGAGGTTTAAGGCGATGAAAGTACAGAAATTAGGACATTGAAAATCTGTGGAAACTATTATTTTTGCAGCCCATTACTTTTAATGGTCCCGTAGTTCAATGGATAGAATACCTGCCTGTCGGCAGACAGGGAAGTTTCCTAAACTTGTAGGACCTGCTAACTGAAAAAGGCATTTTCGATGATAACGGTCTATGCTATTGCAAGTGGAATTAACGGATGTATATATGTAGGAATAGCGAAAGATGCAGATAAACGGCTGGTGGAGCACAATGCTGGAAAAAGTAAATTTACAAAAGGGCATAAACCCTGGCGAATTATTTATAGAGAATTGCAGACCGATTGGGAATCTGCAAGGAAAAGAGAAAAGTACTTAAAATCAGGGATTGGAAAGGAATACCTGAAATCTTTGGTCCCGTAGTTCAATGGATAGAATAGAAGTTTCCTAAACTTTAGATACAAGTTCGATTCTTGTCGGGACTACAAGTATGACAAACCCGCTGTAATTCAGTGGGTTTTCTTTTGCACCAATTTTAACTCCTTAAAATGTTCTGATCATACCGTGTTTGCTCGACGATTCCCAGGCATGACGAAATTCGATAAGTAATCTGTGTAGAAATGTCATCCAAAGATTCTGATTACACAGTCTATTTATCTTTCAATACAGTAAGCCAAACATCCATAAAGGAATTTTATGTTCGTGTCCGATCTCAATGCCATCTGCCGCAACAAATGACTGTTTAAAATTTTTAACCTGCTGCTGTTGCTTGTCTTTACCGCCTACTTCAAACATGTCTCGGTCTACAGCAAAATCTCCCTCGCTGGTATAAGTAACTGTTTTTATTGCAGCCACCTGGTTTACGAAAAAACTCTCTCTGATATTTCCGATATTGGTTCCCGAGTAGGCGAGTGCGTATTGAAGATTAGGATGATGTAAAAAAATCTTTTCAGGCTTTTGCAAAGCGCCAATGCCGGAGGCGGAATGATATAAATTGTTGATAATACGAAGATCTTCAAGATGATGCAAAAAGCTGATCAGGGTATTGCGTGTTACGCCTATCCTTTCACTTAATTTTGAAATGTTTGGCTTGAATGGAGCTGATTCAGCAATGATATATAAAAGCTGGCGGATCTTTTCGATACTTCCTGGAGTGAGGTCATGTAAAGCCGGAAGATCTGTACTGAGTGCAAGAGAAATTGTCTCTTCTAACTTTTGCGGATATAAGTTTATATTTTCCAGAAAATATGGGTAATAACCATGTTGCAGATAAGCGGTGAAATGCTCTAGTGGCCTGACCGTTTGGACAATGCTTCGCGCTATCATGACGTGATCCTTCAACAAGTCTTCCCAATTCAATTTTTTATGTAGAACATCTGTTGTAAGAGAAAGGTACTCGCGGAAAGACAATCCTCGCAATTCATACATTACAGCACGCCGGCTTAGGTCGGCTCTTGCCTTATCCAAATGCATGATAGAAGAGCCGGTGAAGATTACTGAAAGGTCAGGCTCATCATCATAAATGTTCTTCAACTCCTGCGACCAACCGGGGTACCTGTGGACTTCATCTAACAGAAGATAACGCCCTCCCTGTTTTACAAAAGCATCTGCCAGCTCAACGAGTTTATTTTCAGTAAACCATAAATCGTCTAAACTTGCATACAGCACACGCCTGTCCAATGGCAATTCCTTGTGTGCATATTGGAGGAGTAAGGTCGTTTTGCCTGCGCCTCTTGCTCCCTTTATGCCAATCATGCGACTTGTGAAGTCGATCTCTTCGAGCAGGTGGCGCCGAAAACGAGTAGTTACACGGTCTAGCTTCTTATATGATTTTTCAAACAGCCTATCCATTGCTCTTTTTAAAGAGCAAAAATAACAATAAATTGCTCTTTTTAAAGATCAATTTGATTTATGGATTCAATACATGAAAAAAATATTACGAAGCTTTCATTTCTGTTAATTAATAATCATTGGAAAGCCTGTCTTAGCTATCAATTGGAAACAAAACGGTTCAACTGCCTACATGGAATACTAACATTTTTAGTACATTTACCCCATGCATTTCACCGCCGATCTTCATACGCATTCGCATTATGCTGCTGCTACCAGTAAATTTCTTTGCCTGGAAACCATGTATCAATGGGCTTTAATAAAAGGAATTGATGTGGTAAGCACCGGCGACTTTACCCATCCTGTATGGATAAACGAACTGAAGGAAAAACTGCAACCTGTTGGCAATGGATTTTACACATTGAAGCAATTGCCCCAAACCAGCGAATTACCGGCTGCCAGTCCTTCGGGCAGAACAGTATATTTCTGTTTGTCTACAGAGGTGAGCTGCGAATATGTTGTAAAAGGCAAACAGTATAAAAATCATCACCTCATTTATGCTCCCGACTTCGATACTGCGCATCTGGTTAACAAAGCGCTGAGCCGGTATAGCGACCTGTCGTTAGACGGCAGACCTACGCTGCATTTGCAGGCACATGAGCTATTTAAAATAGTGTTAGACGTTTCACCGCTCGCCTATTTTGTTCCGGCGCATGTGTGGACGCCCTGGTACTCAACGCTGGGCGGCATGAATGGTCACGATTCTTTGCAGGATTGTTTTAAAGATGTTACCAATGAATTGTTTGCGGTTGAAACCAGTTTGTCTGCCGACCCGCGCATGTGTCGTCGGTACAAAGAGCTCGATCATCTTGCGCTCATGTCCAGCTCCGATGCCCATTCTGCGTTTAAGCTGGGACGTGAGGTAAACCGGTTCAACACCGAACTAAGCTATTACGCAATGTTCGACGCTGTTAAATCGAAAGACGGATTCCTCGGCACGCTGGAATATTATCCCCAGTTGGGCAAATACTACAATGACGGTCATCGGAATTGCAAACTATCGCTAAGTCCTGCTGAAGTTGCCGGTAAAAATATTTGTCCTGTATGCTACCGACCTTTAACCATTGGTGTAGCACACCGGGTAGAGCAGCTTGCCAACCGTGGTGAAAATGAAGTGGCTAACAGCTACCAGTCTTTTCAGTACATTTTGCCGTTGCCGAATATACTGGCTGAAATAATGGGCTTTAGCGAAGCGAGCAAAGCCGTGGAAAAAAAATATGCGCAGGCTATCTCTTATTTCGGAAATGAATTCGACCTGCTGTTAAAAGCACCGCTGGAAGACATTCGCCGCTTTCACCCTGTGCTGGCAATTGCCATAGAACGGCTTCGGAAAGACGAAAAGCGTTTTGTTGCCGGGTATGACGGCGAGTATGGCAAAATTTATTTTTTCGACGACGATCTGAAAAAGAAACCCGAACAAATCTCGCTGTTTTGAAGGTGAAAAGTGAAAGGCAAAAAGTCAAAGATGTTTCACCTTTCACTCCGTTCTATTGGCGGTAGCCTGCTTAAATGAATTTATCCGGGCAGGCTGGGCGCGCTTTAATTTTTCACCTTTCACTTTTGCTTACCTTCTCCTATAGCTTGCGTATAACAATCCCGACGGGTATGTTTTTGAACCGGTCAGCTCAAGGTTAGCTTCGCCGGCTTTTGAAAACAACGGGGTACCCGCGCCCAATAATACAGGCACAATGCGAAACTGGTATTCGTCAATTACATTTGCCTTCATTAAATCCTGCGCCAATGATATGCTGCCCCACAACACCATATCTTTACCAGGTTGCGATTTCATTTCTTTAACAGCTTCAACGGCGTCGCCCGCTATTATCCTTGCCGGCTGCCATTTACCCCAGGGTGCCGATTGTAAGGTTTTTGAAAAAACAACTTTAGGAATGCTGTTCAGCTTATCTGCAACAATTTGTTCATCATTGCTGGCCGTTGGCCAAAAGTCAACAAACATTTTATAGGTGTTGGCACCCAACAGGATTGTATCGAAACGATCCATTTCAGCCAACAAATCTGCATCGGATGTAGCGGCAAATTCGGGACCTTCAAAAAAGGAAGTGCTGTGATTACGGTCTGCCGCATAACCATCTAACGATAAAAATTCCTGGAAAATCAACTGACGCATACCCATACAAGTTTATAGTTTAAAATGCTTTCAAAGGGGCAGGATTGAAGCGTTACTTAATAAAAAAACTGTTCCGATATTATTTTGCCATCCCGGGTTTTATACACACACAATTCGCTGTTGGTTTTGCGTTGCTCACCTTTCATTTGAATATCTGTATGCCAGGCAACAGAAAAATACCCGCCTGCTATAACAGGATCAGAAATCGTATCTCCATAAAATTGCTCCACATGCGATATGAAAAGCTGTGCTTTTTTCCTGATGGCTTCCATGCCACGCGTCTCCTTTGGCAACAAGCCCTCAACGGGTTCGATGCTGATAATATCTGGCGCAAACAAAGCCTCTTTTGCTTCTTCCACTTTTCCCGCGCGGCACATTTCTACCAAACGCCATGCAATTGCTTCTGTAGTCATTAAGTGCTATTGAAGTAAGTAATATTCAATCAGAACAAGCCGGCAGCTAGTTCTTTTTTTCACTGCAGTTAAACATCCACTGAACTCCGAATTTATCTGTGCACGAGCCAAAATAATCACCCCAGAACATATCCTGCAGTTCCATGGTAACCTTACCGCCGGCAGAAAGTTTTTTAAACAAATCCTCCGTTTCTTTTCTTGTATCCGGCGAAAGATTGATATAACTGTTGTTTCCAAATTTCACATTAAAGCCCATCGATTCCGGCGCATCGGTGCCCATTAATGAATGAACGCCTAATATTCTCAGTTCTACATGCATTACAAGATTTTTGTCTTCTTCAGCCATCGGGGGTGCGTCGGGCGAGGAAGGAATATCACCAAAACGCATAATGCCTTCTCCAAAAAATTCACCGCCAAACACCGATTTGTAAAAGTTGAATGCTTCTTCTGTATTACGGGCGAAATTAAGATAAGTGCTAACGCTTGCCATAGTTGTAAGTTTATGTTTGATAGTGCCGTAATTGACACATAACAAATGTATATCGTCTTTAAAAACGAAAGAATGGCTGAAGATGACATTTATGGGGGTAGTTTGCGACACAAGAAAATATAGCATTTACGCCGTTGTATGCAATAATTTTGCAGCAACAGTATGCACGCGGCATTATTACAACATATAAAAAAATATGTAGGCTTCAGTAAAGAAGATCTTGATGCTATAACAGGCTTTCTTAAACCGATGCAGTTAAAGAAAAAGCAAAATCTCCTTACGGAAGGAAGCATTTGCCATCATAACTACTTTGTAGCAAAGGGTTGCTTAAGGATGTTCTTTATCAACGAAAAGGGAATTGAGCAAACAACCGAATTTGCTTTGGAAAACTGGTGGTTATCTGACTATACTTCGTTTGAAAAGCAACAACCATCCGGTTTTTACATACAGGCGGTTGAAAAGAGCGATGTTCTGGCCTTGCATTTTCAGGAACAGGAAAAAATGTTGCGTGAGTACCCGCAAATGGAACGTTACTTCAGGTTGCTGCACCAGCGCGCCCATGCCGCATCGCAATTCCGCATCAGAAATTTATACCAGCTTTCAAGGGAAGAATTGTACTATCAGTTCAACAACTTATACCCCGAATTTGTTCAACGCGTTCCCCAATATTTACTGGCTTCCTTTTTAGGCTTTACGCCTGAATATTTAAGTGAACTGCGGCGCAAGCAATTTCTTAAACCAGTTTAAGTTGTGCCGCAACAGGCGTTGCTAGCTTTGTTTCAACAAAAAAAATAGAATATGGAACAAAGAACCAACATCGCCACAGCCTACCCCGACGGGTATAAGGCGATGTTTAACCTAGCCGCTGTTTTAAACAAATCGGGTTTATCCAACACTCAAAAGGAACTTATTAAAATAAGGGCTTCTCAAATTAACGGATGTGCATTTTGCATCAACATGCACACTCGCGATGCATTGAAATATGGAGAAACGCCACAGCGCATTTTCCTGTTAAACGCATGGCGCGAAACCGACCTTTTCACCGCCGAAGAAAAAGCCATTTTAGCACTAACGGAAGAAGTTACCCTTATCAGTGAGCATGGGCTGAGCGATGCTACTTACCAACAGGCAGCTCAATTTTTTAATGCAGAGCAAATTGCCCAACTCATTATGGCAGTGGTGGTTATTAATGGCTGGAACAGGATTGCCATAAGCACGCATTTGCCTATCGAAAATTAAACAAACCATTCATTTTCAATTAAAGCGGAGCAAACCTCCGCTTTTCTTTTTTTAAGCAGCGCATAGTAGCAAAAAATAATTTCGCAAACATCGTAACATTTATCGTAATCCGTTCGTATCAGCGCAAAACAACATGCGGTTTTATTCATTACACAATTGTAAGTTATGTTTATTACCAGCTTAAAAAGGAGAAGCCTTGGCTTTATTGTTCTTTCTTTCTTTTTCAGTCAACAGCTGCTTGCCCACAATGGAAACATCGGTTATGCTTACCCTTTAGGAAATATTACCATCGATGGACAGTTTTCGGATTGGCCCAACGATATGACCGTTTATAAAATAGGTTTCCTTAGCTCAAAAGGCAAACAGCCAGGCGAAGCAGATCTCAGCAGTTCTTTTCGTATCGGGTACAATGTTACCAGCCGTTCCATTTACATAGCCTTGCGAATAACGGATGATGATTTTGTTGACGATACTTCTGCCCGTGCAAGCTGGAACACGCAGGATGCAGTGGAACTGTACCTTGATGCACGCCATCTGCCAATGGGCTCCGGTGTGGCTTCGTTTTACTACAGTAAAAAATTAAAGCATACCAACAATGCGTATTACGATGCTTTTGCAAAAGATGCCAAATGGAATATTACAGAAATAGCGCTTATTCAAAAGGGTAACACTCGGTATTACGAATGGCGGCTTGATTTGGCCAATGAATTTGCAATGGGTAAAACCATTGGTATCGATTTTCAGGTGTTTGATATGGATAGCGACAAAAGTTTTTCGGTAGCAGCCTGGGGCCGGGGCGAGAGCAAATATATAAACCCGCGCAGCTTATCTGACGTAATGCTGATGCCGGCAAAAGAAAAACTGGCTGCCATAGCGGGCAACATTACCTGGGATAAACAAATAAATGTGCCTTTACCTGGCCGGGTGCGGTTGGTTCAATCTCAACATCCCGAACGCTGGTTTACTGCTTTGGCAGACAGCCTGGGGCATTACCATACAAGTGTACCGGCAGGCAGCTATACTGTTGATTTACCCGACGCCTACCTGCATAAAGGAGACACGGTTTATACCATCACACCAAAAAAGCCGGTTGTTTTTACGGCCGTCGCAGGCGGTAAAGTAACGGTACCCGTTATTGTTATTCCGTCTGATCCGGTGCCTGATATGCTGCCGGAAAAGGGCGTATTGATGGGCGATTTTACACAGGCTACTGCGCAACGGATAGATGCTTTTATCAAAGCACATCAGCAATACGACGAAATTCCCGGCGCTTCGCTGGCCATTATTAAGGATGGCAGGCTTGCCTATTATCGTACATACGGGGTGCGCAACACATTTAACAAACAGCCGGTAGACAGTAATACGTTGTTTGAAGCCGCTTCTATTACCAAGCCTGTGTTTGCGTTTGCTGTGCAGCGATTGGCAGAGCGGGGCATTATCAATCTTGACACTCCGTTGTATCGCTACCTGCCGTATGACGATATTGCCTATGATGAACGATATAAACTCATTACCGGCCGGCATGTGCTTACCCATCGCACGGGGTTTCCTAACTGGCGGTGGATGAACAGCGATGGTAAGCTTGATATTAAATTTACGCCGGGAACAAAATTTAGCTACTCCGGCGAAGGATTTGAATACCTGAAAATGGTAGTACAAAAAATTACGGGCAAAAAAGTTGAGCAGGTGCTGCAGGAAGAAGTAATACAGCCTATGGGATTGTATCATACCTTTTTCTCTCGCAACGACTCGCTGCGGCAAATGGCAGCTAACGGTCACTTTAATATGTTGCCCAACTACGATGAACTGCCAGAAACTCCGGGCATGGCATATTCAATGCATACAGAAGCAAAAATTTTTACGCGCTTTATGCTGTACCTGCTGGAACAAAAAGGGCTGAGCGCCGAAACCTATAATACCATGCTTAGCAAACAAACGGAATACAACTTTGAGCCGGGCGACGAGATACCAAAATATCCTACTTATATGGGCATGAGCCTGGAAGTGCGGGAAACACCCTTCGGCAAATCGTTTGGCCACGGTGGCAACAACGGCGATTTTAAATGCACCTTCCGCGTGTATAAAGATCTTAAAATGGGCTATGCGCTGTTCACCAACTCCAACACTTCCGATGCATTGCTGGAAGCGATTGGACAGTTTTTGGTAGAAGGAAAGGATAAGTAGGCAAAAACGGCTACACAGCTTTTTTGCTAAGCAACGTAATGCGATAGGCGGCTGAAATGAGCTTTTTTATATTGCTGGCAAAAGGCAGCAACTCGTCGGGAGGCAGATCGTCGATAACGGACCCGTTTGAGATTGCATTGCGCATAAAAGCGTGCAGCATTTTTTTCCACCTGGGCAATGGAGCATGCATAAAAAAAGCATCCACAAACTTACGCGGCTTCAGGTACTCACCCGCGCTTAAATGCATTGGAAGCTCATCTGTTATGCGGTGCATTTTGCGTTTGCCTTTTTTAAGCTGTTTCAACGCAGGATGCAGCCGCAGCAGGTAAGCGGCTTCCAACAACAGTTCCAACCGTTCGGCATAAAATAAAGCGTTGCCGGGGCTTCCCTGTTTCCATGCGTACTCTTGTTGCATGGCAGCCATGCAAAACTGATCGAACATTGCTAAATGCTGCTGGAGGTTGGCATAACTGAAAAAATCTTCGAACACAGATAACGAGCGGAACTTGTAAGGATCGCATTCATATTCAAGCGCTATCTGGTTTAAGAAATGCGCAGGATTTGGTACGCGCTCAGAAGGAGTGATGGTATTGGTCATAGACAAGCTTTTGAGTGGTTCGCACCTTACAACCGCCTATAGCAACCCTTCTTGTACAGGGTGGTACTTTGAATTTGATTTCATGCTATATTTACGCTTGATTGTTCTTGCTGTAAGATGCAAAACAAAGCTATGTAAAGATTTATTGACTTTCAAATTTTTTTTGAAAAAAAATTACTAACCTGTTTTGATTTTCCAAATTCACTTATACAACAATCTCAAACTGCTAAGAAAATCGAAGGGCTGGAAGCAAGAGGACATGCAAGCTCATTGCGGCATTTCGCGTGCCACCTGGTCGAACTACGAAAACGGCAATACAGAACCTGATATTCTATCGCTGGTAAAAATAGCGGCGGTTTTTGATTTAAGCCTCGACGACCTTATTTTAACGGAGCTGAAAGATACCAGCCGGAAGAAAAGGAAAAGGCCAGTGTCGTACAAGCTTGGAAGCGATGAAACACTGGTAAGCGAACCGGATAGCGACTTTGGCCAGGCCGTATTAAAGGAACTGCACGAAATACAGGGAAAGATCGACCGTTTGCTGAAGAAAGAAGAATAGTTTTTTTTAACAATGGCTACCGTTGCTCTAACACAAACACACTTATCCAATTTTCTTTATCGTTGAATACATTGTCGTTCCATTGCATTGTGCAATAGGGCAGCAGGGCGTTGATAAACTGTTTTGCCATGAGGCGCTGAGGCGTGCTGATAATGACGGTTACTTTTTGTTGCAAAAAATATTGCAATATCTTTTGCAGCTCCTCAAACACTGCGGGCTCATAATGTACATCGCTCAACAGCAGCACCTGGGGTAATAGGGCACGCCTGGCTTCATTCCAATCCATGCTGATAGCAGTTACATTCGATAACTGCAAATGAATGGCAGACTGTTGTATACAATCAACTGCCTGCTGTTCTCTATCGGTAATGCACACCTGCTTTGCGCTGCGGGCTGCGTATAAACCGGGTAAACCTAATCCCGCTGCCAGCTCCAGTACTGTTTTGTTGCTGATGTATTGTGGATGTTGCTGTAAAAAACGACAAAGACCTACAGATGCTGGCCATACCTGTGCCCAGAACGCCCCCGGTTTGTTATGAGCATATAACTGCTGCACTGCCTTTGGCTGGGGAACAAATATTTGCAGATGAATATCATTTATAGAAAAAGATTGCAATGCAATAGGAAGCGACATAGGCTGCAAAGATGATTTATATGCGGTGAAAAAGCGGATTCATTTGTTTGTATATTAGATAATATAATCAAACCATTAAACACCATAAGCAAATCATCCGATCTATTCAAAACAGGATATACGAAATAAGGGGCG
The DNA here is from genome assembly GCA_051958655.1 of Agriterribacter sp. Taxonomy (GTDB): domain Bacteria; phylum Bacteroidota; class Bacteroidia; order Chitinophagales; family Chitinophagaceae; genus Agriterribacter. The sequence goes on from JBQCFW010000118.1 coordinate 94,185, forward strand.
AAAGAGCAATGCTTGACAGGGATTTGGCAGCACTTTACGAAGTAGAAACGAAAGTGTTTAATCAATCCATTAAAAGAAATATTAAACGGTTTCCTCGGGATTTCATGTTTCAATTAACGAAGGAGGAATGGAAGGATTTGAAGTTTTAAATTGAAGCTTTAGAATCGAATCAACCTTCTTTAAGGTCACAAATTGTGACCACATCGAACCGGTAGCAAGGACCAAACTATACTCCTTTCATATCATCACAAATTATTCGGGCCATATTTAATAATGTGCACAGGTTGATGCACAGCCTTATGCGTTTGCGGCCCTGTGCTTTAGCGTTAGTTGTTTTAAGAGATATGATCCAATGCCGACGGGCTGCGGGATAGAAGCGGAAAGCCCGGTGAGGCTTTGTGCATGGAAACCTGTGCCGGACTTGCAGCGAATAGCCCGTACAAAAGCCGATTGAAAAACATTGGCCCAACAGCCCCAAAAAAAATAAAAAATATTTTCCGTTTTTTGTCCAATGGCAGCAGGTTGTTTGTCATTCTACTTTACACATCATAATTATTGATACAATGGAAAAGAGAACAAACTTTTTTGTAAAAGGACAGGAAGCGCTGAAACCGCTGTTTTCAATGGGCAGTTACGTAAAAAACAGCCGTATTGAAAAGTCATTACAGGAGCTGGTAAAGATCAGGGTATCGCAAATAAACAAATGCGCCTATTGTCTTGATATGCACTGGAAGGATGCGCGTGCTGCCAGCGAAACAGAGCAGCGTTTATATGGGCTGAGCGCGTGGGAAGAATCGCCTTATTATACCGATCGGGAAAGGGCAGCATTGCTATGGGCGGAAGCCGTAAACGTATGTAAAGTGCCCGACGCAGTATACACTGCCGTTAGTGCGCATTTTGGAGAAGAGGAGTTGATTGACCTGACCATGGTTGTTACCAATATTAATACGTGGAACCGGTTGAACATTTCTTTTCCGCATGCAATAGGCACTTACAGGGTGGGGCAATTTGGATAGTATAATACAAACAACAAATTTTAATCTCAAATTCGCAAAGAGTATCTGTTTTCATCTGCGAATCTGCGGCTATAACAATCTTTCAATCATTCAAACAAAATATCATGAACGAGTTTTTAATTGCCATTCACAGAGATATGAAAAGTAAAAACGCCAGCCCCTCGCCGGAGCAAATGCAGGCAGCTATTAAACCTTTCCAGGACTGGATTGGGGGCATTGCAGCGCAAAACAAATTAGTAGCACCGCCCAAGCGTTGGGATACCGACGGCAGGGTAGTAAAACAAAACTCGGTAACCGAAGGGCCATATGCTGAAATTAAAGAGTCGTTGGGCGGTTTGTTTTTTATACGCGCCGAAAGCTACGACGAAGCAGTAGAAATTGCCAAAGGGTGCCCGGTATTGCAATGGGGCGCCACGGTAGAAGTTCGCATGGCAGTTGCGCCGCCGCCGGCAAAGTAAAAATGCGATATACAACAACGCGCCTGAGAAAAAGGTTTCCAACCTTCACAAGGTTGGGAACCTTGGCTAAACAAAAGGTGATGCACTTTACAATAACGCCTTTAATGCCACCATTTGTATTTTTAGAAGTTAGATGATGAAACCTGAGCAGGAACTATTACCGGGATTATTCAGAACAGAGTACCGCAACCTGGTTTCGGTACTCTGTTATAAGTTTGGACTGGAACATATCGAAATTGCGGAGGACATTGTGAGCGACACTTTTTTAACGGCAACCGAAACCTGGTCGCTGCAAAGTATACCCGATAATCCTAAAGCATGGTTATATACTGTGGCTAAAAACAAAACACAAAACTATCTTAAGCGGCATTCGTTGTTTCAGCAAAAAATAGCAGCCGACTTAAAATACAGCAGTTCCCCGGCGGAAGAAATTGATATCGATTTGTCAGTAAAGAATATAACCGATAGCCAGTTGGCGATGATGTTTACGGTATGCGATCCTGTTATACCACCCGATGCGCAAACTGCACTGGCGCTGCATTTGCTGTGCGGTTTTGGCGTGCAGGAAATTGCCGATGCTTACCTTACCAATAAGGAAGTAATATACAAACGCATTAACCGGGCTAAAGAAAAATTGCGTGAGCATAACATACACATTCAACAGCAGCCTATAACCGCCATTAACAGCAGGTTGCCGCAAGTGCTTACTACTTTATACCTGTTATTTTCTGAAGGATACTATTCCAAATCGCACGATTACATTTTGCGCAAAAATCTTTGTGTGGAGGCCATGCAGCTAACCTTACTGTTAATTGAAAATGAGCATACCAATGAACCGATGGTAAACGCGTTGTATGCGCTGATGTGCTTTCACACTTCCCGCCTCGACGCGCGGGTAAGCGACAGCGGCGAAGCCATTTTATATGAAGACCAGGATGAACGTTTGTGGGACCAAACACTGATTGAAAAAGGCATCGAATACCTTAACCGTGCTTCTTCAGGATCATATGTTTCGCGCTATCATTTAGAAGCTGCTATTGCCTACTGGCATACCATTAAAGAAGATATTCCTGCCAAATGGGAGGAAATATTGCAGTTGTACAACCAGTTGCTGCAAATTGAATATTCGCCTATTGCCGCACTCAACCGCACTTTTGCATTGGCCAAAGCCCGTGGCAAAGCGGCGGGCATTAAAGAAGCAGAGAAACTACAGCTTACCGATAATCCATTTTATTTTTCGCTGCTGGGTAATTTGTATACAGCTATTGACAATGCTACCGCGTTAAAACATTATTCAACTGCACTATCGCTCGCTCACTCTGCAACAGATAAGCAAACAATAAAAAAGCATATGGAAAAAATAACATTGGATTGAAATCCATCTGCTGACCGATTATTTTTCAATCCGCTGCGCACCAAAATACCTGTGCAATACTTCGGGGAGATGGATGCCTGTTTCGGTTTGATTGTTTTCCAGCAAACAAGCTACGATACGCGGCAACGCCAAAGAGCTGCCGTTGAGCGTATGCAACAGTTGATTTTTTCCTTTCTCATCCTTGAACCTGATCTTTGCCCTGTTTGCCTGAAAGGCTTCGAAATTACTTACAGAACTTACCTCCAGCCAGCGTTCCTGCGCCGCGCTGTATACTTCAAAATCGTACGTAAGTGCCGAAGCAAAACCCATATCGCCGCCGCACAATTTTAAAATGCGGTAAGGCAATTCCAGTGTATTCAGCAATCCTTCCACATGCTTCACCATTTCTTCCAACACATCGTAACTTTTACCCGGATGTACTAACTGCACGATCTCTACTTTTTCAAACTGATGCACCCTGTTCAATCCACGTACATCTTTACCAAAGCTGCCCGCTTCGCGCCTGAAACAGGGGGAATAAGCCGTCATTTTCACCGGCAGGTTTTCTTCCTTCAAAATTTCATCGCGGTAAATATTTGTAACCGGCACTTCAGAGGTGGGAATCAAATAAAAGTTATCTGCTTCCATGTAATACATCTGTCCCTCCTTATCCGGCAACTGGCCGGTACCGTAAGCCGATGCCTCGTTTACCATAAATGGCGGCAGGTATTCTGTGTAGCCAGCCTGGGTATTGTAATCCAGGAAATACTGAATCAATGCACGTTGCAGCTTAGCGCCGCGGCCCTTGTATAAAGGAAAACCGCTGCCCGTTATTTTAGCACCCGTTTCAAAATCAATCAGGTCGTATTGCTTTATCAGGTCCCAATGTGGCACTGCGCCGGCTGCAAGTGCAGGTTTGCTGCCGCCTTCGCGCACTACTACGTTGTCGGCAGCCGATTTACCCGGCGGTACTTTATCCGATGGCAGGTTAGGCAGCTTCAGTAAAAGCTCCTGCAGCTTTTTTTCCGTGTCTGCAAGTTGATTGTCAAAACCACCTGTTTGCTGCTTTAATAAAGCAACGTCTTGTTTGGCCGCTTCAGCCTCATCCTTTAAGCCCTTGGCCATTAACTGACCAATGGATTTTGAAGCAGCATTTATTTTCGATTGTACCGTATCAAACTCAAGCTGTATCTTCTTACGTTGGTCATCCAGCGCAATAATTTCATCTACCAGGTTCAGCTCACTAAAATTTTTAATGGCTAAACGCTCCTTTACCAACGCCGTTTCCTGTCTTATAAAAGCAACCTGTAACATGTAAAAAAAATTTGCGGCAAAGGTAGCGGTTCAGCCATAACTGGTAAAATTGGGCTGGAAGTGGTCGGCGGTCCGCTATCGGCTATCAACCGCCAGTTTTCAACAAGAAAAATTTAGCCTTACTACCTATCACTTACTACTTACTACGGCTTTGCTTAATTTTGCACCTATGAATAGCATTGACAGTGATTTGCAGACACGCTGGTGGAACCTGGAAGCCAAACTGGTGGAACGTTTTGGAAAAAAGCCTGATATGGAAACCATCCTCTTTCTGATAGGCATACAGGAATTGGGCGAAATCAGGGAGAAGTTTACCAAAGAGCAAAAGCAAGATCTCATGCATGTTGCTACCTGTACCCTGCTGGCGCAAAGCGGCTATTACGAAATGGAAAGGGTAGACGAAGGCGGTTGGCCACACTTTAAACAAATAAAATCGTTACCCGTAATGAACCTTATAGAGCAGGAAAATTTTATGAAAGATCATATCCTGCTGTATTTTTCCAACAACGGCTTTATTGGACAGGAGTAGCAGTAGCAGGTTTTGCAACGGGTGTTGCCGGCGCCGTAAGTACTGCTGCCAGCTTGTGCTGCAAGTCTTCGCCACGGAGGTTCATTGCCAGAATCTTTCCCTGCGGATCAACCAAAACATTAAATGGAATGCCTTCGATATTGTACAATTCCACCACGCTGCTGTTCCATTCTTTTAAATCGCTCACGTGCGACCAGGTTAAACCGTCTTTTTGTATGGCATTCAACCAGGCAGCTTTGTCTTTGTCGAGCGATACACCCAGTATAGTAAAGTTCCTGTCTTTATACTTGTTGTAAGCAGCTACCACGTTAGGATTTTCTTTGCGGCAAGGTGCGCACCAGCTTGCCCAAAAATCTACCAGCACATATTTCCCCGCAAACGAACGCAGCGAAACCTGCTGCCCGCTGGTATCAGCCAATGTAAAATCCGGCGCCGTTTTCCCAACCGATAATTCACGACTTTGCTTTACCAGCATTGCAAAATATTCATCGCTGATCTTCTTTATCGCATCGTTGCCGGCAAAACGCTGTGCCAGCCGCTTCATAACGGGCTTTAACACGGTAGAATCAACTTCGTTCTGCCTCAAAACGCCCGCAGCAAACAACGCCACAGGAGCGCTCCCTGCCGTATCTGCATACTGCGCAATAAACTCCCGTTGCTCCTTATTTCTTATGTCCAATGAGGTTTGCAGCACACCCTTCAGGCTGTCGCTCAATCCCGGAGCCAGTATATTTTTTTGCACCGAGTCCACTCCTTTCAAATGGCTGTTTAGTTCAACCAAAAATTTTTTTAACGAAGCCGATCCGGGCGAACTGGTGGTATAGGATGTAAAATTTTCCCAATCAACAGTAATATCAACTTTATCCGCATCGTTCGTAAACAGCAAAAAGCGCTCTTCCTTTTCAAATTGCACCCGGTATATGGCAGGCTCACCCAAAGCAGTTTCAAAATGCACGGTTGTATTGCCCGGCGCTGCCGTGGCAGTATCCAGCAGCACCGGCGAAGAACCATATTCTTTTACCACCAGCGACACAACCTGCTTTTGGGGATTATTGGTAATATGAATATCCACCTGCATGGTTTCCTGCTGCTGCTTACAAGCCGATAGCAACACAGCCATCAATAACCCAAAAGCAATTCCCTTCATAAAAAAAATTTCAGGCTGCAAGATATCCAAGATTCAACAATCACACAGTAAAAAGGCGAATGCCATGCATCCGCCTCCAATAAAAACTGTATATATGAACGACCTTTTTACAGATCGGTTGTTTTCAGCTTTTTGGGAATTTTTACGTTTACATCTACCGTAGCACCATTGCGCAACACCTTAACCGGGTAGGCAGCTTTATCTTTCAGCTCCGCAATTTTTTCTTTGGCCTCATCTGCATTTTTAATGTCCTTGCCGTCTATCGAAGTAATAATATCATCTTTTTTGATGCCCGATTTCTCCGCAGCCGATGCTTCCTGTACCTCCAATACCTTTACGCCCTGTCCGTCTTCGGTCTCCTGTATGCGTATGCCCAGCTTAGGTTTTGCATCCCACTCAAAAGGTGCGCGGAATTTAAAATCCCTGAATATGTCTTCATTAAAATCGGGTGTGTTGAAATGAAAGTTTTTTGAAAAACGTTCTTCCCGCTCTCCCAGCTTAACTTTTACCTTGCGTTCTTTTTTATCGCGCAGGTAAACGATTTCTGTTTCGTCGCCCGGTTTCAACTCATCTACCGCTTCCGATAAAGAAGAAGGTCCGTTAACGGAAGTACCGTTTATTTTGGTTATGATATCTCCTTTTTGCAATCCGGCTTTTTCAGCAGGACTTTCTTTTACCACTTCCGTTATCCTGGCTCCTTTTTCATCCTTTTCGGTATACACGCCTAACATCGCTTTCGGTTCGCTGTTAAAATAAATCTCATTTCCACCAGGACCGGCGTACGACCAGGCTGCTGGTGGCACCGGAGGCATGCTGTATGCGAAGGGCGCAGCTGGTGTAGGGGGCACGGCAGGTATTGGCGCTCCATGCAGTTCTATTACCTTCCTGGGTTCGCGCAGTTCCTTTCGTTTAATTACAATATTGTCGTCGTTCAGTTCGGTTACAGGTTCACCGTTAATCATCACTTTATCTCCGTCAATTACAATGGTTGTTTTATCATCGTTGTCGGCTTTTTTCCGGATGATGATCTCTTCCTTTTTTATTTCTTTTTGTTTTTGAGCAAGTGTTTCCTGCTGTATCAGCAGCAATGCGGGTGAAAGTAACGCCACTGCGGTCCGTTTGTAAAATGATGCGTTCATATCAATATTTTTTAATTACGAAAGATTTAGTAGATCAAAAGTAAAAGAATTTCCTGAAATACGAAACATTTCGGAATTGTTAAAATACAGAAAGCGGTCAGCGATCAGCAGTGAGTATTGACTGCTGAAGGCTCAAAGCTGATCGCTGATAGCCGGCTGGCATTTATCAATTTTCATCGGCACTTGGTCCATAGCTTCCGGGGATGGGAATATTCAGCAGCCGGAGAAATACCCCCATTTGCGCACGGTGATGTACAATCTGGCAGTACGTCATGCGAATGGTTTCAGCCTTTGTATTATCGGCATATATTTCGTCTCCGTTGCGCAGCACCCACCTGTTTCCCAGTACGTCTTCGCTGGCCTTTTGCAGTTCAGCTCTGCCATCCTTCAATGTATCTTCAAAAAAAGTCATCAGCTCTTTAGTATTGTTAATGGGCACCGGACTATAGGGTGTTGTGGCAAAATCCAGTCCGTCGGTAGTAAGTGCCAGGGTTACCCATGACGGTAATTCAGCAATATGCGAAGCCAGTTGCCTTACCGTCATGCTCTTTTCGTGCGGCTTCCAGTCATATTTATCGTCAGGCACACGCTCCAGCATTTTGCGCGTAGTTACAGCTTCGGCATCCATTTCTTTTAAGAACATTTCAATCATTGACATAGTAGTTGTTTTTTGTTTCATACGCAAAGAAAATACGGGCTTGTGTCAGCCCTATGGCAGTCATATAAAACGCCGCCAAAAAAAAATTTCGGTTAATTAAAGCCGTTATACAGGACAGTCAAAAATTAACGCCGGTTATTCATCCTTTCAGTAGTAAAAACTTGGTGTTTTGCAGGTATGTACATATTAACAAGTTACCTTAAACAAAAAATGCAGGAATATTTTGTTAATCTCCCGTTGTAAAAGGATTGTACAGGACAGCCGTGTGCCGCAATTTGGCTAAATTGCCTTTGCACCTCTTAGGCTGGTGTTAAGGATTTTTACTATTACTATTAACAGCGAAACGATGCTTCTATATTCGGTCTATATATTGTTATTTGTTTTTGCTACCTGTCTGATACTAAAAAAACTGAAAGCTGTTTATAATATGCCTTCTTTACAACCCTTTTCCCGTTTAAAAATGCGCAGAATTTGTATTCCCGCAGCCGCTGCTCTTGCATGTTCCTTTACCGCGCTTTCTGTGGGTGCACAAACTGCCGAAGCTGCTGCTCCGGAAAATACTTTCTGGTTATGGGCATTTTTAGGAAGACTTCACCCCATGGTGGTTCACTTTCCTATCGGTTTGTTATGCGTAGCGCTTATTATGGAGCTTATTGCCTGGAAAAGAAAAAAGAATTACCAGTCGGCCATACAAACGATGGTCGTTATAGGAGCCATTTCTGCATTGTTATCGGTAGTATTTGGACTGTTGTTGTCTAATACGGAAGACTATGGCGGCGAAGTATTAAGCCTTCACCAATGGACTGGTATTGCTACCATGGTTTTTGCCGGCATTACCGCATACGCATACTTTAAAAAGTCGAGGCAATTGCAGAAGTTGCTGCTTACAGCTACTGTGGTGGGCATAACCGTAGCAGGACATTACGGCGCCTCTCTTACTCACGGCGAAGACTACCTTACCAGCGTATTACCGCATAAAGGAGGCGGGGCGGCGCCGGAGGGCGGCGGTACAAGTAATTTTCAACTGGCTGCCGTTACCGGCCCGTTAAACGAAACGCAAATCCAGGAGCTTAACATGCAGGTGCGTACCATTTTAGCGCATAGCTGTAACAGTTGTCATGGTGCAGCCAAGGTAAAAGGCGGGTTAAGGCTCGATTCGAAAGAATATGTAGAGAAGGGTGGTGAAAATGGCCCCGTTATTAAACCCGGTCATCCCGAAACCAGTGAGCTGATGCGCCGCATATTATTGCCGCGCAATCATAAAGAAGCCATGCCTGCCAAAGGAAAGGGACTCACCAAAGAAGAAATTGCCATACTTGATTACTGGATCAAACAAGGTGCACCTTGGCCAAGCGGTGAACTGAAAAGCCTTTACCGGGTGGCCGAAATGGCGCCCCGCATGCCTGAAATTCCTGCTGCCACGGGTGATATTACCTTACCGCTCGACAGGTTTGTAAATGTATATTTTGAAAAGAACAAGGTAAAATGGGCAAAACCTGTTGACGACCGTACCTACATACGTCGTGTATACCTCGACGTGATTGGCTTACTGCCATCGCCCGATACAGTGGATGCGTTTGTAAACAATACCAGTTCCAACAAAAGAGAAATGCTGGTATCGAACCTGCTGAGCCGCGATGCTGATTATGCGCAGCACTGGCTCACCTTCTGGAACGATGCATTAAGAAATGATTACACCGGCACCGGTTACATTACCGGCGGACGCTCGGATATTACCAAATGGCTGTATGATGCGCTGCTGGTTAATAAACCTTACAATGAGTTTGTGCGCGAACTTATCAGTCCTTCAAAAGAATCGAGAGGCTTTATACGGGGTATTGAATGGCGTGGTGTGGTAAACTCCAGCCAACGTACCGAAATGCAGGCAGCGCAAAATGTATCGCAGGTATTTTTAGGATTGAATCTTAAATGTGCATCTTGCCACGACAGTTTTGTGAGCGATTGGAAACTGGCGGATGCCTATGCATTTGCGAACATATTCAGCGATACAACACTTGAAATCAACCGTTGCGATAAGCCTACCGGCGTAATGGCGGGCAGAAGAATTTTATATAAAGAACTTGGAACTATTGACTCTACCGCACCAACACAGGAGCGGTTGAAGCAACTGGCAGAATACCTCGTTCAGCCAAAGGATGGCAGGTTGTACCGCACACTGGTAAACCGGATATGGGCACAATTGATGGGACGCGGAATTGTAGAACCAGTAGACGTGATGGACAATGCACCGTGGAGCCAGGACTTGCTGGACTGGATGGCTTCTGACTTTGTTGCCAACGGATACGATATTAAAAAGTTGATGTATACCATTCTTACATCACGTACTTACCAGTTGCCTTCTACCGGTGTAAAAGAACCCGAACAGATTGTTACACCCGAGTTTGTATTTAAGGGTATGCTGCGCAGAAGAATGACTGCTGAACAATTTTCGGATGCGGTGAGCAAAGCAATATCGCCTATATATGGCGACAGCGCTGTTGTATACAAATTGCTTCCGGAAGATATCAAAGCGTCACTTCCTTTTGCCAGGGCTGCAGTGGTAAAGAACGATCCTTTTCTTACTGCATTGGGAAGGCCCAACCGCGAAACGGTGTCTACCAGCCGCTCTTCGCAGGCTAACCTGCTGCAGGCACTGGAACTTACCAACGGAACAAAGTTTAACGAAGCAATGAAACGTGGCGCTTCCAACTGGATCAGTAAATACCCGCAAACCGATACGCTGGTAAAAGAAATTTACAGGAGCGCATTGGGGCGCCTTCCGGAAGATGATGAAGAATCAGTAGCGAAGAAAATGCTGGGTGAAAAACCAACCGAAGCTGCAGTGCAGGATTTTATGTGGGCTATGACCTTGCACCCTGAGTTTCAGCTGATCTATTAGAAAGGTGGCGTTGCTGGTAGGCTGTCAGCTATCAGCAGATTAGAAATAAAAAACAAAGCACCAAGAACCAAAAAACAAGCACCAAACATGTTACATTATCCGAACCTGAATGCTGAAAGCTGAAGACTGAAAGCTGATAGCTCATTAGCTAATTAAATGTTGATATTAAAAACATATTCACATGACTCGTAATTGGAACAGAAGAGATTTTATCAGGCAATCAGGAGCATCGATACTGGCTGCCATGGCTGCAGGAGCACCTGTTGCAAGTATGTTGAGCGGTTGCGGCAAGCCCGGTGGAAAAACAGCAGGCAGCGGCAATACTACTGCCGACACCGTGATATTGCTGTGGATGGCTGGTGGCATGGCACATACAGAAACCTTCGATCCAAAAAGATATACGCCTTTTGAAAAGGGCATGGAAGGCAACCGGGTACTCAGCACTTTCAAATCGCTACCTACCAAACTGGACGGTATCCACTTTTCTGAAGGATTGCAATCCATTGGCGATGTAATGGATAAGGGTACGCTGATCCGTTCGTATGTTGCGGCGGACTTAGGGCATATCCTACATTCGAGGCATCAATACCACTGGCATACCTGCTACGAACCGCCTCAAACGGTGGCAGCGCCACACATCGGTTCGTGGATCGCGAAAGAACTGGGACCTAAAAATCCGGTTATTCCTGCGTTCATCGATATAGGACAACGGTTTACTGTAGGCGAAGCGGAAGAATTGAAAGCGTTTCATACAGCAGGCTTTCTCGGCAACGAGTTTGGTCCTTTCTTTATCCCAGATCCCAGCCAGGGATTAGAAAGCGTTCGCCCTCCCGTGGGTATGGATGCCAAACGTTTCGAAAAAAGAAATCAGCTATACAACGATTTGATCAGCAAGAGCCCGATGGGCGAGTTTGGAAGCGACTACCAGAAAGAATCGTTGCGCCGCTCCATGGAACAGGCATATATGCTATTGAATTCACCCGAAGCCAAAGCATTTGACCTGAGCCAGGAACCAAAAGAGATTTACGACATTTACAACACCGGCCGCTTTGGATTGGGCTGTCTGATGGCAAGAAGGCTTACCGAACAAGGAGCGCGCTTTATAAGCGTTACAACCGAGTACGAACCATTCATGGGCTTCGACACTCACGAGAACGGGCATACGCGCATGGAAGGCATGAAGAAAATGATTGACGGACCAGTCGCGCAGTTAGTAAAAGATCTCGACAAATCGGGTAAGCTCGATCGTACGCTCATCATACTCGCCAGCGAATTCAGCCGCGATATGATGGTGGAAGGTCGTCCCGGTGCTAAAGTGCTGGAGCAGGTAAATCAACCCGATATTCTGTCGGACCTGAAGTTCTATGGCATGCACCGTCACTTTACCGACGGTTGTTCCATCTTGATGTTTGGCGGTGGTATTAAAAAAGGATTTGTATACGGAAAAACTGCGGATGAGCGTCCCTGTAAGTCAATAGAAAACCCTGTAAAGATCGATCAGATTCACCAGACTATTTATCACGCTTTGGGTATACCCGAAGACACACAATACGAAATAGAAAAAAGACCTTTCTATACAACCCCCGACGGAAAAGGAAAACCCGTTATGGAGTTGTTGGCAAAGGCGTAAGAAAATTACAGGTTACAAGATACAGGTTACAAGGTACAGGCTACAGGGATTTGGTTCCTGTCTCTTGTACCTTGTTTTTTTGCCCTGTAACCTGCGCCCTGTAACTTGCATCCCTCATAAGTTTATACTTCCTTCCGCCCCATGCCTTCTACCCTCCACCTTACACCTTTCCCCTTTTCTCAAATCTTCACCAGCTTCCACCTGCCCTTCCTGAATATCAGGAAAGATGCAATGGCAATGGCTGTTTCCGCAACGGGGATAGCCGTAAATACGCCCGAAGGACCCCACTGTAATGTATTGGCCATCAGCCATGCTATAGGCACCTGCAAAAACCAGAACCCAAACAGGTTGATCCAGGTAGGTGTGCGCGTATCGCCTGCCCCGTTAAAAGCATTTGAAAACACCATACCTATGCCGTAAAAAATATAACCGCTGCTTATAATGCGCATGGCCAACACCGCATATCTTTTTACATCGGGTTCCTGCGTAAAGTAGGAGATAATAAAATCGGCAAACAAAATAAAGGTAAGCGACACCACCCCCATGAACACTGCATTGTACCGCGCAGTTTTGTTTACCGACTCCTGTGCCCGTTCGGGTTTACCAGCTCCAAGGTTTTGCCCCACAAGTGTGGCTGCGGCATTGCTCATGCCCCAGGCAGGCAAAATAAAGAACATCACAATTCTCAACGCTATCTGGTAACCCGCCGAAGCCTCACTGTGACCGGTATGCGCTACAATGGCTGCCAGCACAATCCAGCTTCCTGAGCCGATCAAAAATTGCAATGTACCCGGCCACGCGATATTAAACAGCGATTTTAAGAGAGACCATACAGGCTTAAAATGCGCCACCGTTATTTTAATAATGCTCTTGCCGTTAAAAAGATGGTATAACTGGTACAATACACCAATGCCCCTGCCAATGGTAGTTGCCAGTGCTGCACCCGTAAGTCCCAATGCCGGAACCGGGCCCCAGCCACGGATCAGCAACGGGCAAAGAATAATATTGCAGATGTTAGCCAGCCAAAGGCTTTTCATGGCAATCATTGGATTACCCGCGCCACGAAAGATACCGTTGATCAAAAACAGCAACATGATAACGATGCTGCTTGCCATAATAATGCGGGTATAGGTAACGCCCATGGCTATTGTATCGCTTTCGGCGCCCATCAAACGAAGTATATCGTCTGCAAATATTACGCCCGATAAACTTACCAACACCGTAATCGATAATGCCAGTATAATGGCCTGTACCCCAGCACGCGCCGCACCCGGCTTATCTTTTTCGCCTACACGGCGCGCCACCATAGCGCTTGCCGCCATGCTAATGCCCATTGCCAGCGAGTATACAATGGTAACTACCGATTCTGTTAACCCCACGGTTGAGGTAGCATGCTTGCCCAGGTGACTTACAAAAAATATGTCTACCACCGCGAACACGCTTTCCATCCCCATTTCAAGCATCATGGGTATGGCAAGCAGTATAACGGCTTTGCGAATGCTGCCGGTGGTATAATCCTGTTCCTCGTTGCTGATAGCTTGTTTTATAATAGCCCAGACAGACCTACGCTGCCTGTTATATGATTCAGTCATTTTATTACATTGAATGTTCGAAACCTTGAAAAAGAAAATTGTAAAAACCCGGAAACTCAGGGAAAGGAATAACAGGTATTACTTTGTAAAGCGTCCCTGAGTTGTAATTAGAATCTCATAAACTATGATTGAAGTGACGCAAAAGTAAGCATAAGTTTCAGATTACAAAACGTTATTGCGGCCGTTCATCAAAAAATCATATTGTTTTTTGTTAGTGGGTGAGCAGGCGTGGCAGGAGGCAGACCCCGACCGGGAAGTTATCCGGGCGATAAAAATTTCAACTTTTTTACAGAAGGTAAATACGCTTAAAAATCATTTTATTTTTTATCAGGCAACAATCACAATCTTTTGTAATTTCCTTTTTTTCCAGCAGGCCACCTGCCGGTTAACCGAAATAATTGCATTATGAAATTTAATGTCAGGCTTCAGCTATCGTTAATGATGTTTCTTGAGTTCTTTATATGGGGAGCCTGGTACAGCGCCATTGCCGTTTACATGTCTGCTCACGGAATGAGCGACCTTACCCATTGGCCATTTACCGTAAATGCCATTGCCGCTATTATAGCACCATTCTTTGTAGGGCTGATTGCCGACAGGTATTTTGCCACGCAAAAAGTACTGGGAGTATTGCATATCATTGGAGCCATTTGCATGTTCCTGGCGCCACAATTCACCAACAATTCTCTTGTATTTATTCTATTGCTGCTGGTGTACAATATCTGTTATATGCCTACGCTCAGCCTTTCCAATACGCTTTGCTTTCATCAAATGAACAGTCCTGAAAAACAATTTCCATCCATCAGGGTGTTCGGTACTATTGGCTGGATAGTAGCAGGCTTAACTATCAGTTATGTACTGGTATATTTTGTAAGCGAAAATGTAACACCAGAATCAACAGCTTTGCCCTTGCTGCTAACTGCTTCCTTCAGCTTGCTGCTTGGATTATACAGTTTCTTTTTACCGCACACGCCGCCACCTGCTGCCGGTAAAAAAGTATCGGCACGCACCATCATCGGTATAGATGCATTCAAAAAACTGGGGAGCCGCTCGTTCTACATTTTCCTGATAAGTTCCATACTCATTTGCATTCCGCTTGCAGTGTACTACAACTATACGCAGTTGTATTTGGTAAGCGCTAATTTTGAAAGGATCGCTGCCACGCAGGTCATTGGTCAAATGTCTGAATTCGGATTCATGCTGCTGATGCCACTGCTTTTTAAACGACTGGGCGTAAAATGGATGTTGGCGATAGGGATGTTTGCCTGGGCGTTGAGATATGGACTGTTTGCTACTGCGGCACCCGATGCTATTACCTGGATGATTATGGCAGGCATTGTGCTGCATGGCATCTGCTACGACTTCTTTTTCGTTACCGGGCAAATATACATGGACAAAGCCGCCAGCCCTGAAATACGTGGACAGGCACAGGGACTCATTATTTTTGCTACCTACGGCGTAGGTATGTTAATAGGCACGCAAACAGGAGGAGCTTTGTACAATAGTTTTTTACAAAACAATACTGCTCTTACGCTTCAGCAATGGCAGAGCTTCTGGTGGATTCCCGCAATTTTTGCGTTGGGTGTGCTGCTGCTGTTTGTTGCTATTTTTAATGAAAAAACAAAATAAACTCCGTCATCAATAAACTTAATTGAATTATATGCAAAAGATTGCCATGCTCGGCTCCGGCTTTATCGGGAGATTTTATGCTGACTCACTGCAAGGTTACCGCAGTAAAGACAAGATTGTAAGTATTTATTCGCGCCGCGAAGAAAGTGCCAAAAAATTTGCGCAGGATTATAACGTCGCTTTCTGGACGGTTAATATGGAAGAAGCCATTGCACGCCCTGAAGTAGATGTAGTGTGTATTTCGCTGCCCAACAACCTGCACGAAGAAGCTGTGCTGTTGTGTTGCAAACATAAAAAGGCGGTCATCACCACAAAACCTTTAGGCAGAAATGGAGAAGAGGCCAAACGCATGCTGGATGCGGTGGAAAAGGCCGGCATATTCAACGGTTATCTCGAAGATCTTGTGTACACTCCCAAATTTTTAAAAGCATACGAAAGTGTAAAAGGTGGGGCGTTGGGACGAATACTGTGGGCAAAATCGCGCGAAACCCATCCTGGCCCGCACAGCGAGTGGTTCTGGAATATGGAACAGGCAGGCGGCGGTTGTATACTCGACCTTGGTTGCCACTGCGTGGAAATTACCAGGAGCTATATTGGCAAAGACATTAAGCCGGTAGAAGTAATGTGCTGGGCAGATACGCAGGTAAAACCGATTGATGCAGAAGACCATGCCATTGGACTGATCAAGTATGAAAACGGCGCTATCGCCCAATTCGAAGTGAGCTGGACTTTTCGCGGTGGACTTGATTTGCGCGATGAAGTAATGGGTACGGAAGGTACAATATGGATCAACAGTTTTTTACGTACCGGCTTTGATATGTTTACCACAGGCAAGGGTGCTGACTATGTAGCAGAGAAAGCTGAAAGTAACAGCGGTTGGTTGTTCCCGGTAGGCGACGAATTGAATGAACTGGGCTACAACCATATGTTCATGGATATGTTTAATGCGCTGGAAACAGGCAAGGAACCTAAAGAAACGTTTTACGATGGATACATTGTAAACTGTGTGCTGGATGCAGCATATCGTTCTGCCAAAAGCAAACAGTGGGAGCCTGTAAAGCTTGATGACTGGCGTGGTAAAACAGGCGTATCAAAAGACAGCCACCTGGTGGAACACGACAAAGATCATTACCTGGTGAAAGAAGAAGTAACGCACTATGGCGCTAAAAAACTTATTCTGAAAGAAAAGAAATCAGGTAAGATCGTAGAAAAAATATTGAGCTGATTTTTTTCCCTGCATTTTATTTCTTGTATACACCCCGTCTTATGGCGGGGTGTTTTGTTTGGTACTTACCGTTAGCAATGCACGCTTTTCACATCACTTTAGTATTTCCTTTACAAACGTTAGCAGCTCGTTATTCGTAAATAAAGAATAAGCATTCTTCCCGGAATGGTGTCTAATTAAGGTGAACGAAGCGAGGTTGCGATTGGCTCCAGTAATCTTCCGGCGCTCGTTGTATCCGATTCATTAAACGTTAAAAGTATACAAATGAAAAAGTTAATTGTTGTGATGTTTGCGATGGCTTTGGCATCGGGTGCTTTTGCACAAAAGGTGATTCGTGGCGGTGGGGTAAGAGTCATTCACCCCAGACCGGTGATTTCTGTAGGAGCAGCGGTTCCGTTTTACGGTCCTTTCTGGGGTTCGCCCTACTACGGTTATCCTTATTACGGCTACCCCTATGGTTATCGTTACGGTTACAGCCGCCCAACAAAGTTAGATCTGCAAATTGCAGATATTAAAAACGATTACCAGCAAAAAATAAGTGCAGCCCGCAGCGATAAATCCATTTCCAAATCAGAAAGAAAACAAGTGATCCGCGATCTGAAACACGACCGGGATCAGGAAATAATAGAGGCGAAAAGAAGCTATTATAAAGTGGATAGATAAGGTGAAAGGTGAAAAATAAAAAGTGAAAGATGAGAACATGAGGTGTATCCTTTCATCTTTCACTTTTCACCGTTAGCTCATTCCAATCCAAACACACCTTTATTCAGCAATTGCAGCGTTTCTGTTTTATAAGCCGCCGGCACCAATACGGAAACATTGTGTTTGCTGCCGCCATAGCTCACCATGCGTACCGGCACCGAGCTTAGCGATGCAAACAGCTTTTGTAACACATCGGGCGTTTGAGCAATTTCATTGCCTACAATTGAAACAATGGTTTGGTCCTTGTCTACCTCTACTGTTCCAAATGGTTCCAGCTCTTTTAAAATGGCAGACAACTGTGTATCTGTATCTATAGTAACGGATACGGCTACCTCAGAAGTGGTAACCATATCAATGGGCGTTTTATATTTCTCAAATACTTCAAATATCTTTCTTAAAAAGCCGTAGGCCAATAACATCCTGCTGCTTTTTATTTTAATGGCTATAATGCCGTCTTTAGCAGCCACCGCTTTTGCACCTGTTGAGCCTGCATCTTTGGTAATGGTGGTACCGGCAGCCTCGGGCTGCATGGTATTGAGCAGTTTTACAGGCACTTTTTCCTGCTGTGCAGGCCAAATACATGTTGGATGAAGGATTTTAGCGCCGAAATAAGCCAGGTCCGCGGCTTCATCAAAGCTCAGTTGTTCAATAGGCTTTGTTCTTTTAACCACCCGCGGGTCGTTGTTATGCATGCCGTCAATGTCTGTCCATATCTCACAAACGCTGGCTTTTGCCGCTGCCGCCACTAACGACGCCGTATAATCGCTGCCTCCGCGTTTCAGGTTATCTACCTCTCCTCTTGAATTGCGGCAAATGTACCCTTGTGTCACAAACAGTTTCTTGTCTTTATGTTGTTCCAGCAAACGATTCAGCTTTACCCGAATGGCGTCGAAATAAGGTTCGTCGTTGGCATCTATCTGCATAAAATCAAGGGCAGGAAGCAGGTAATGGTCAATGCCCTGCTCTTCCAGGTAGGCGCTGAAAAGTTTGGTGCTCATCAGTTCACCCTGTGCCAGTATGTCTTTATTCAAAGCCTCGTTGAAAGAGATTTTGAGAATAATGTTCAAAAAGTCGAAATGCTCCGCAATTACCGCTTCACCTTTTTTAAAAGTAGTTTCCTTTTTCAGCAGTTCTTTTACAAAAGTATGATAGTGAGCTTCCAGTGTTTCTATAATGCGTTTGGCTTCCTGCTTATCGCCCTTGGCCAAAGCATCGCCTATGGACACCAGCGAATTGGTGGTTCCGCTTAAAGCACTTAGTACCACAATTTTAGGCTCGCTATCGGTAGTGATCAGCTTTGCTACCTGCTGCATTCTTTCGGGCTTTCCTACAGAGGTGCCGCCAAACTTCATGATTTTCATGTGTTCATTTTTATTTTTTACATTTTGGCCATATGCCCGCCTGTCGGCAGGCAGGGAATAACCTAAATGATTATCCTTTGGATCTGCAGTACGTTGATGGTTATTTCATGACTGCTTTCGTTTTGTTTTTTGCGGTGCAAAGATAATGGGTAGCAACCGATCAAAGGTTCGGAACTTTATAAATACGTTTAAAATGAGAAGTGCTTTTGGCGGATTCCGGCCGATATATATAAGTCAAGCCTGGATTTCAATGTATCGGGAATGGTAAAGTATCTTCGCCATACGAATGAGCAAATGGAACAACCGGCCCTGGCGTTGGGTAATGGCAGGAATTTTTGGTGCTTTGCTGCTGCCTGTAAAAATGCACAGCCAGGTTAAAGCCGAAGGAATATATAGCAAAGCGGTGTTGTATAATGAGCGCGCCAAATTGAAACGTTTCCTGGAGGCGGATGTGGTAGAGCGTGTATTTGCCTTGCCACTGGACAGTACTACCGAATATCGCTTTGAGGGCGCGTGCGGGGCCGTTACTCAATATCTTTTATACAACGAGTTTGTGAGGCTTGGAATAGAAAAGATGACTGCTGCTTACAGCGCACTTACTTACGATACCCGCAGGGCCTTTTTAGAAATGCTGTATGCATTGGATGACCATCGGTACGAAAAAACGATCAGATCCATTATTGAGCATGAAATGCAACCCAAGCTGTTTGCCATGTGCGCGGTTTACCTGCACCGCGCAGATCCTTCCTTTACTGCTTCTGCCAGCCTGTTGCAACTTGCCAACAAAAATTTCCCCGATACGGTCAATCAGAATGAAGTGATGATTGCGCTCAAAACATTCCTGCGCCGGCAGTATAGTTTAATGCAGCAACCGTCGCCCGATATGATTGAGTTATTTGCCTATCAAAAACAACGTGGTATTAAAACCATTTATTCTTTGCAGCGATGGAACAGGAACTACCGTGGACTGGCCATTGTGCAGCGGGAAGATGGCAGCTTTGTGAGAGATTCCAACGGGCGACTGATGATATTTGAACAGTTGGCGCGGTCGGCGTCCGATCTTCCTTACTTTATTACCAATGGCAGCACACCGCAAGGCGTATACAGGGTTACGGGAACAGCTGTTTCGCGAAGTGCTATTATTGGTCCCACCCCCAATCTGCAACTAATAATGCCGTATGAAGAAAACTGGGAAAATTACTTTTGCGACTCAACGCTGTTGCTTACAGATACCACCGAAGCAGGAATACTTTCTACTTATCTCAGCAACTATCCCACTGGGTGGCGCAGCAATGCGGCCGTAGAGGAAGTATTGACTGCAGGCAAAACAGGCAGAACCGAAATTATTGCCCACGGCACCACCATCGATCCCGAATATTTTGCCGGTAAAAGCTTTTACCCGCTTACGCCAACGCTTGGCTGTTTATGTGCAAGAGAGCAATGGAACATTACCACCGGCAAGCCATCGTTCAGCGAACAACTGAACCTTGTAAACGCCTGGCTGTCGTCGCCAGCGCGAAAGGGGCTGTTGTATGTAATCAACCTTAACGACAAAGAACAACCCGTAAGCCGGGCAGAGGTTGAAGCCTGGGTAAATGCCTTTGAAAAACAGGCCTCTTATTAAAAAACTTCCCGTACTACGCGTTCAATAATTTTGGGTTTGCCCAGTGTATAATAATGCAATACAGGTACTCCCGCTTTTTTTAATTCTATCGACTGTTGCTTCAGCCATTCCGTTCCCACCAGTTCCACATCCTTATCCGTTTTGCATTTGAGTATTTCGGTGCTCAGGTCGGTAGGAATATCTACATGAAATGTACGAGGCAGCACACTCAGTTGCTTGACAGATGATACAGGTTTTAAGCCAGGAATAATAGGCACTTCAATGCCGTTTTCGCGACAGCTTTTTACAAAATCAAAATACTTCTGGTTGTCGAAGAACATTTGCGTGATGATATAGTCTGCGCCGGCTTCTACCTTTGCTTTCAGGTACAACATGTCAGTAGATGGATTGGGCGACTCAAAATGCTTTTCAGGATAACCCGCCACACCTATACAAAAGTCAGTACGAAAGCCATTGCGGATATCGTCTTCAAGGTAAATGCCGTTGTTCAGATTAACGGTTTGCTTCAGCAGGTCAATTGCAAACCGGTGCCCCTCCGGCTCCGGTTCAAAAAAGGTTTCGTTTTTTGAAGCATCGCCGCGCAGCACCAGCACATTGTCAATGCCCAAAAAATGAAGATCGATCAGTGCATCTTCCGTTTCGCGAATGGTAAACCCACCGCAAATCAAATGAGGCACTGCGTCTACCTTATAATGATTCATAATAGCAGCGCAAATACCTACCGTTCCGGGGCGTTTCCTGATCTCCACTTTTTCAAAATTGCCATCGGCCTTCTTTTTAAAAGTATGTTCTGCCCTGTGATAAGTAACGTTAATAAAAGAGGGATTGAACTCCATCAACGGATCGAGATGATCATAGATCGAATTGATGGTTTTACCCTTTAACGGAGGTAATATTTCAAAGGAAATCAATGTGCTTTTAGCCTGTTTCAAATGCTCTGTAACTTTCATCGTATGCTGTACAATTTCAAATAAGCTGCAAACATAGCGCATGAACACGATACTAAAAATAGCTGTTCAAGTACAGCCCCCGCCACTGCAAATGCTTTGTATCCTGTATTTTTGCCCCAAATGATGTTTCTTTGAGTTTAACTATACATACCAATCATTTAGTAAAGCAATATGGCAGCCGCACCGTGGTAAACCAGGTGTCGGTTGAAGTAAAGCAGGGAGAAATTGTTGGTTTGCTGGGCCCAAACGGCGCCGGCAAAACCACCACGTTTTACATGGTGGTGGGATTGATAAAACCCGATGAAGGCGAGGTATTTCTCGAAGACAGGAACATCACCAAACTGCCCATGTACAAACGGGCACAAATGGGTATAGGCTATTTGCCACAGGAGGCATCTGTTTTTCGCAAGCTGAGTGTGGAGGACAATATTGCCGCAGTATTGGAAATTACCAAATTAAGCAAGGCAGAACAAAAAGCCAAGCTGGAAGCTTTGTTAGACGAGTTCCGGCTGCACCATGTGCGCAAAAACAATGGCGATTCGCTGAGCGGTGGCGAACGTCGTCGTACCGAAATAGCACGCGCCCTGGCTGTTGACCCCAAATTTATTTTGCTGGACGAGCCTTTTGCCGGCGTTGACCCTATTGCGGTTGAAGACATTCAATCGGTGGTAGCCAGGCTTAAGTATAAAAACATCGGTATTCTCATTACCGATCATAATGTGAACGAAACATTGTCGATTTGCGACAGGGCATACCTTTTGATAGACGGTAAGATATTCAAGCATGGAACTGCTGAAGAACTGGCTGCCGACGAACAGGTAAAACGATTGTATCTCGGGCGTAATTTTGAGCTCAAACGCAAAGATTATCTCCACGAGGAAGCAATGAAGGGAATGAGCGAGATCAGTTCTGCAGGTCAGGGGCTATAAATTGCACCCAACAGCCATTTTCATGCTTTATTGAATCCATTTATTACAAATTCTTTATTTTGCCGGTATCGTATGGGAATACTCAGCACAACTATCTCACAACTCGCCAGGATGCGTTTATGGCGTATTGAAGCATGGGTGCAAAACCCCGTGGCATCGCAAAGGGAAGTATTGCAGGATCTTGTTACATCTGCCCAATACACTGAGTTTGGCAGGAAATACAATTTCTCTTCCCTGTTTTCAACCCGAGAGTTTAAAAAAGCCATTCCCATTCACGAATACGACGACCTGAAGCCCTATATTCAACGCATGATGGATGGAGAAGAGAATATTTTGTGGAATACACCCATCAAATGGTTTGCTAAAAGCAGCGGCACCACCAGCGATAAAAGCAAGTTTATTCCTGTAAGCGAAGAAAGCCTGGAAGACTGCCATTACAAAGGGGCGAAAGATACGCTTACGCTTTACTACAACTTTAATCCCGAATCGGAATTGCTTACCGGCAAGGGATTGGTAATTGGCGGAAGCCATACCATTAACCAGGTAAACGAAGCGGTTAATTATGGCGATTTGAGCGCGGTACTGCTCCAAAACTCACCCGTTTGGGGGCAGTGGATTCGCACACCCGAACTAGCCATTGCTTTGATGGACGAATGGGAAACCAAAATAGAAAAGCTGGCCGAAAGCACCATCAAAGAAAATGTTACTTCTATTTCCGGCGTGCCTACCTGGACCCTGGTGTTGTTTAAGCGAATTCTTGAAATAACAGGCAAAAAAACAATGGCAGAAGTTTGGCCTTCGCTTGAACTATATATACACGGCGGCGTTTCGTTTACGCCTTATCGTGAGCAATTCAGAAAACTGATTGGCAAAGACATTTTTTATATAGACAGCTATAATGCAAGCGAAGGCTTTTTTGCTGCACAGGACAAACCGGGAGAGGAAGGCATGTTGCTGTACCTCGATCATGGCATTTTCATGGAATTTATGCCCGTGGAAGAATACGGTAAAGACAATCCACAGACGATAGGCTTAATGGATGTGGAGCTGGGAAAAAATTATGCACTGGTCATCAGCACCAATGGCGGGCTGTGGCGCTACCTGCTGGGCGATACGATCCAGTTCACCACATTATACCCGTTCCGCATTAAAATTTCCGGCCGGTTAAAGCATTATATCAATGCTTTTGGCGAAGAAGTAATGGTAGATAATACCGATAAAGCCATTGCGCTTGCCTGCGAAAAAACCGGGGCTATTGTAAACGATTATACCGCCGCACCTGTGTACTTTAGCGACGATGGAAACGGCGCGCACGAATGGCTGATTGAATTTGAAAAAGAACCGGCCGACCTTGAAACCTTTATTGTTGAACTGGATAAAGGCTTGCAAAGCATTAACAGCGATTACGAAGCAAAAAGATACAAAAACATTGCGTTAAGGCAACCTATTGTTCACGCGTTGCCTAAAGGTGTTTTTAACGAGTGGCTCAAAAGCAAAGGCAAGCTGGGCGGGCAGCATAAAGTACCCAGGTTGAGCAACGAACGGAAGTATATTGAGGAGATACTCCAGGTTAAATTATAATCATGTCGTGGAAGCAAACATTCAAACGCTTTAAGCTTCTCCATTGGGTGTACAACCTGCTGCATTGGAAAGAGCTGCGACACAATGCGCGGGCGTATAAGCAGTATGGCATTCATAAGCCAATGTTTGCATCTATTTCAAGCAAGGACTTTCCTGATAAAGAATCAAAAGCGTGGTTAGACGTGGGCGACTCCCGGTTGCTGGCATCATCCAAACCTGCCTTTTCCTCGTTTCCCCGGCAGGTGCAGGAAAAAATTTTAAGCTGGTCCGAAAAAGGATATATAGTGCTGGAAGGACTGATCAGTGAAAAAGACGTGGAGCGGATTAATACTGAAATTGCTGAGCTGATGCAAGCCGGCAGACTAAAGTTTACCAATGGCAACAAACTGATGTTCGCAAACAAGCAGTCGGGTTTTATAGATGCTGTTACACGCCTGCCCGGCTTAAAAGCATTGTTGGAGTTTTTGCTCGATAAAAAAGTGGTTCCTTTTCAAACCATCAACTTCATTAAAGGAAGCGAACAAAAAGCGCATTCAGACAGTATTCACATGACCACTTATCCGTTGGGTTATTTGATTGCTGTATGGATAGCATTGGAAGATGTGAGCATGGACAACGGCCCATTATTTTATTATCCTGGCAGTCACAAACTCCCCTTTTTGCTGAACAGCGATTACAACCAGCAATCTACTTTGCTTTCACTCGGCAATAAGAGGTATACCGATTACGAGGATGCATTGCAGGAAATAGTGGAAGAACAACATTTTGCTAAAGAAACCTTCCTGCCCAAAAAGGGAGATGTGCTGATATGGCATGCCAACCTGGTGCATGGCGGGGCGCCCATCTTAAATAATGCGCTCACCCGGAAAAGCATGGTGATACATTATTACGCCGATGATGTAATAAAATACCACGAAATAACAGAAAGACCTTCTTTATTAAAGCATGAGTAATTAACGTGTTATGTTTATCTTGCACGGCAGAACCATCTAAATCAATCATCTTTTCATGAAATTACTGAACAACAAAGTTGCTATTGTAACCGGCGCTGCCAGGGGTATTGGAGACGCCATTGCGCTGACGCTTTCTGAGCATGGCGCCAACATAGCATTTACCTATGTAAGCGACAGCAGTGCAGACAAAGCCGCGGCGCTCGAAGAAAAACTAAAGGCTGCAGGCGTAAAAGCAAAAGCGTATAAAAGTAATGCCGGCGACTTTGCACAAAGCGAACAATTGGTGAACGATGTATTGAAAGAGTTTGGAGCGGTAGATATTTGTGTGAACAATGCAGGCATATCAAAAGATAATTTGCTGTTGCGCATGTCTCCCGAACAATGGGACGATGTAATAGCCACCAACCTGAAAAGCGTGTTTAACATGACCAAACAGGTAATTCGTCCTATGATGAAGGCTAAAAGTGGCAGCATCATTAACATGAGCTCTATTATAGGCATTAATGGAAATGCAGGGCAAAGCAGTTATGCAGCCAGCAAAGCAGGTATTATTGGCTTTACCAAAAGCATTGCCAAAGAAATGGGCAGCCGCAACATCAGGTGCAATGCTATAGCACCTGGCTTTATTGAAACAGATATGACGAGTTATCTTAAAGAAGGCGATGCTGCCGAAAAATATAAAAGCGGTATTCCGCTCGGGCGTTTTGGATCGGGCGAGAACATTGCCAATGTAGTGCTGTTCCTTGCCAGCGACTGGAGCAGTTATATAACCGGGCAAACCATCAGCGTTTGCGGCGGACTTAACATGTAAAAAATACATACAAATACTTTCAATGCAAAAGCCGCACAAAGTTGCGGCTTTTTACTTGCTGCGTTCTCCCTACAAGAAAAGCATATGCATTGCTAACGGTAATGATAGTCCGAAGTAACGAGCGGAGTTCAATACTAAAAGTGGATACTTATGTTTTTGAAAAAAGTCAGTGTCTTTAGAGCGCCTTGCTGGTTTTATTCTCCACATAAAAATATTGTCAGCAAATAATACGTTTGGCATCGGACTATCATTTTAATTGCCGATTACGAGAGGTCGGAAGATTTCAAAGGTTTGCTATTTGCGCATTATGCCTGCCAAACAGGTTTTGTAATGGCGTATGAATATTTTAAGAAGCAAGAAAGCTTGATTACAGGTTGAAAAAAATGACTAAACTGTATTGACATTTATCAAAATAAAGTATCTTACCCTCAAGGTTGCGCCACACAGAAAATTATGGTGCAACCCTGCTTAAATTATATTCGTCTGTTCAAATCGGTAAGCTGACTGAACCATTTAAACGGTTTATCTATGAATCACCATCTTCTTCAGGCAAATGAACTTGTGACAAAGGGCGCAACTGTCGTTTCAAAATTTATTGATTCAGCCATTGCGTACAGCCCCAAAGTTATCGGAGCTATTTTCTTTTATTTTGTTGGCAATTGGATTATCGGCAAATCGGGTATGCTGTTGCAAAAAACACTGTCGGCTAAACACATCGATATTTCCTTACAGTCCTTCATTGTATCAACATTCAAAATATCTGCACTTGTTTTATTAATAGTTACCATTTTCGGAATACTGGGAGTAGACACTTCATCTTTTGCTGCATTAATTGTAGGTGCGGGTATTGCCATTGGATCGGCATTGAACGGAACACTGGGCAACTTTGCAGGCGGTGTAATGCTATTGTTTATTAAACCTTTTAAGGTAGGCGATATGATCGAAGCGCAAGGGGTAACCGGTGTGGTAATGAACAAGGGGGTATTCAATACCACAGTACTTACGCCCGATAATAAGACAGTCATTCTTCCTAACGGCAATCTTTCTACGGGAGTTATTACAAATTACAATACGCACGGCAACATCAGGTTAGATATAAGCATGGCTATAGCGTTGGATATACGGGTGGAAAAGGCACGGGAAATAGCCGAACAGGCCATGTTGCAACATGCACATGTGTTAAAGGATCCTAAGCCGGAAGTAAGTGTATTAAAGGTAAGCGATGGAATGACAACATTGGCCATACGTCCATACACCACGCAGGCACACTACTGGAACGTATACTTCGGCGTGCAGGAAGCCGTAAAAAATGCGTTTGATGCAAATGGCATTACGGCTGCCATTCCTCACATGATGATTGTTAAAAAATAGTTTTCGGTTAAAGCGGTGATATTCATGGCAAGCCCCGTTGAACGACGGGGCTATTTTTTTACAGAATAAGTGTGTTAGCATACACCACTTTTTTTAATCCCTTCAGGTGTGGCAGTGTTGGATCTTTAAATACCAGTTCCCTGATCTGGAAAGGCGGGTACACTCTACAATGATAATCCGCAAAATCGTTGCATTCCACAAATACTACCCATGCTTCAGGCGTATTCAAAATGGGATCGTGCCTTTTAGACCCGCATTGAAAAGTCCAGGACAAACCATACCTGCTGGCTGCGCTGCGGGTTTGTGTTTTTACCGCCACGCCGGTATTATTTACCAGCAGGTCTTCGCGCCAGCTTTTTTGAGCTGCACTATAAATATTGTAATCAGGTCCCTGCATAACGGCGTATTGGGACAAAACGATAACAGCAGCCTCTTCTCCCAGCTTGCTTACAAAATGATCGAACTGAATTTTTTTAATAACTGTTTGGTTGGAGTCGCTGTAATTAATAGTAGGAATTACATCTTCCGCAAATTTGCGCGCTTTTTCAACAATGGTGGCGTCCAGGTTAACTTCCTGTATGGTGGTGTAAAATTTCAAGGTTCATAAATATAAACCAATTTTTTGATGAAAAGCCGGCTGTGATCAACTATTAAAACTGCATGCTTTACGATCGCGCAAATGCCATTAACGGTTGAAGAGCTCCTTTATCAGCAGCCTTAACTGCGTTAAGGTAAGCGGTGCGTGCCTCGCCCTGTTTTACTAAAAATGACAAGTTATGACTTGTCATTTTTGATGATTTTTTAAATTAAACTTCGGTCTAACCTTCTCACTTCAAACCATACTTGCTTAAATACCGGTCGTTCAGTTGCGTTTGCTTATTTTCCAGACTTACCATTCTGCCCTGTATAAACGCATGTGTAATTACACTGGCTTTCATATCCAGTATATCGCCGTTGCTTACAATTATATTAGCATCCTTGCCAGCTTCGAGAGAACCTGTTTTGTCATCAATGCCTAATATTTTTGCTGCATTGAGGGTAATGGCGCTTAACGCTTCTTCTTTGCTCAATCCATAAGCAGCTGCAGTGCCCGCATTAAAAGGAAGGTTGCGGTACCGCGTATTGCTTGCATCGTCGTTCAACGCAAATAAAACGCCTGCCTTTTGCAGCAGTGCCGGTGTTTTAAAGGGTTGATCTATGTCCTCGTCTTCCGTAGCCGGCAGGTTGTGTTGCGCATTTAAAATTACCGCTACGTTGTTTTCTTTTAATAAAGAGGTAAGCTGCCAGCTTTCACCGCCACCCACTATTACAAGGTCAAACCCAAACTCTTTTGCCATATCAATTGCTACCAGCATTTGCTTTACCTTATCGGCATGCGCAAACAGCTTTTGCTTTTTTTCAAACAAACCGCTCACAGCCTCAAACTTGAGATTGGTTTCTGCATGATGTTCTTCTGCCAGGTAAGCTTTCGCCTGTCTGAAAAAATCTTTCACCTCTTCTGTTTTATCAAGCGCAGCCTTTACCGGGTCGTCCTGGGGGCGGGCAGGGCGCGAGAATCTTGGAACAACAAAGGAGGGAATGTTCACGTGAATGCCACCGCCGTCTACTTTATATGCCGCATCTTCCCAGTTCCATGCATCCAGTTGAACCACGCTCGATGAACCGCTGATGGTGCCACCCTGCGGTACCGTATTCACCAGCAAAATACCATTTGATTTTAGCACGTTGATCATGGTAGAAGCTGTGTTATAGGCCATCAGCGAACGGACGTTGGGATTAATGTCGCCCAATTCCCTGAAGTCGTTAGAGCCTCTCACTCCCGAGCCAATTTCTTTTAACCCTATATCCGATTGCGGCAAAATCAGTCCCGGATATACATGCTTGCCCGCTGCATTAAATACTTTTACATCATCCATCGGAACAGGAATGTTTTGCCCTACTCTTACTATTTTTCCATTGTTTACTTCAATGGTTGCATTTTCCAATACCTGCCCGTTGCCAACATGCACCGTTCCATTCGTTACAAAAAGCAATCCTTTATATTCTTTGGCAGGATACACATCATCCTGCGCCATTGTTGCCCTGCTCATGCACACTAACACCAGAAAGAAAAATATTTTATTCATACCTTATTATTGTTGCTTATTGTTTGTTTTTCTTATCACCTATCACTTACCACTTATCACCAGTACTCTCCCCCTCCCAGCTTCCATCGTGCTGATGTTCACCGCAACCTAACGCTACATGCAGGCTTGCTTTAAACGGAGCTATGCTGGCGCCTGATTTTTTTTCACCCACCATTTTTTGTATCAGCCGGTTGCGTTCTGCCGCAATTGTTTTTCTCAACTCCAGGTCATGCTGCCGGTCGAAGTACACAATACCATCCACCACTGTTTTTTCTGCTTTGGCATAAATGCTCAGCGGGTGATCGCTCCACAAAACCAGATCGGCATCCTTACCCACTTTAATACTTCCCGTTCTGTCGTCAATGTGTAATGCTTTTGCCGGGTTGATAGTAACCATATTCAATGCCTGCTCTTCGGTTACACCCCCATATTTAATCACCTTTGCTGCTTCCTGGTTCAGCCTTCTTGCCATTTCTGCATCGTCGGAATTAATGCACACATTCAGTCCCATTTTTTGCATAATTGCAGCGTTGTATGCAATTGCGTCTGCCACTTCCATTTTATAACCAAACCAGTCGGAGAAGGTGGATACATTGGCACCGTGTGCTTTCATTTTATCTGCCACCTTATAACCTTCCAGTATATGTGTGAACGTGTTGATGTGGAATCCGAATTTTTCTGCAACCCGCATGGTATATGTTATTTCACTCTGCACATAAGAATGGCAGGTTATAAAGCGCTTTTTATTCATGATCTCTACCAGCGCGTCCAGTTCCAGGTCGCGGCGAATGCTTGTCCATGGATCGGCTATTGTTCCCCTTTTCCTGTTTTTTACATTGCCACCGCCAGCTTCCTTTATCGCTTTTTGATAATCCGACGCACGGGTAAACGCATCCATCAATACCTGTTCCACTCCCATACGCGTATCGGGGAAACGGTTGTTGGCACTTGCCGTAGTGCGTTTTACATTTTCGCCCAAAGCAAACTTGATGAATGGGTCCCAGTTTTTAAACTTCAATCCTTCATCATTAGCACCCCATCTTAATTTGATCAACTGCGTTTGTCCGCCAATGGTATTGGCCGACCCATGCAGTATATGCGATGAAGTAACGCCGCCGCTCAGCTGTCGATAGATATTAATATCATCCGGGTTCAGGTTGTCAGCAATCCGCACTTCGGATGTAACAGATTGAGCACCTTCATTAATAGAAGCAGTTGCTATGTGCGAATGCTCATCAATAATGCCAGCTGTAATATGCTTGCCCGTTGCATCAATTACATTTGCTTTGCTATCAACAATGTTTTTGCCAACTTGTGCAATCTTGCCATCTTTTACCAGCACATCGGTATTTTCAAGTTTACCTGCTGTGTCGCTCGTCCACACAGTGGCATTTTTAAACAACAGCATTTGTGGCTGCGGCAAACTATCCCATCCGTAACTTCCAAAAGGATAAGTAATTTTTGCTGCGGCAGGAGTTGACTTCGCTGTGCCTGTGTCGGTTTTTGAAGAAAGTTCCTTTGAAAAAGCAGCCGACCATGTTACAGCAGTTCCGTCTGCATCTTCGCCTGTTCCCGTCCATTGGTTGCCGGTGGCAATACCGCTCAGCCTTACGGTGGTTTTTGCTTTTTTATCGGGCGCAAAGCTGATATTCACCAGCTTCCCGTTGAAGCTGAATTTTGCCTGCAGTGTATCCTTTTCCGTTATACGTGCCGAAGTGGCCGATTTAACTTCAAGCGGAAAGCTGCGCGTGGCTGAACCCGAACGTATGGTCACGTTGTAAATGCCTTTTACATCATTCCATTCTTCGTTCTTTACATTGTATTGTTTACCCTGCACCCAGTTTTGGTAAATAATTGTTTTCTCTTTAAATACCGGGGCTGAACTGATAATGAAATTAGCAAGCTTTCCTGCTTCTATGCTTCCCACTTTATCGTACACGTTCAATAAGGTAGCCGGCGTTTGAGTAAGCGCTTCCAGTGCTTTCGCCTCATTCAGCCCGTTATCAATTGCTTTGCGAATATTGCTTAAAAATTCCTTGGGGTCTTTCAAATCTGCCGGTGTAATGCAGAAAGTAATGCCAGCTTTTTCGAACGCTGCAGGATTGGTGGGCGCCAGTTCCCAATGTTTAAGATCGTTGAGCGATACATAACGGGCATCATTAGGGTCTTCAACATCCATTGCCTGCGGATAATTTACCGGCAAAATGAAAGCAGCTTTGGTAGCTTTTATTTCGTTGATGCGCTGGTATTCGTTGCCGCCTCCTTTAATAATATACTGTACACCAAATTCATCGCCTATCCTGTCCGCCCTAACGTCGCCCCATTTATCGTTGGCTTCAAATATTTGTGGCAGGTTTTGTATGTCATTCCATGCTTTCAGGCTTAGGTTAACACCTTCGGCTCTGGGATTGTGTTTGTACCATTCAGCATCTATATAGCTCTGGCGCAACAATGCTATGCTGCCCATTAAGCTGCCAGGATAGCTTTGGGTGGATGTTCCTTTGCTGAAAGAATAGTGAGCAGACGCCCGTTCTTTTATGATAGCAAGATTTTCTTTTGTTTCAGCAAGGGTTACCACAACGCCTGTGCCCCGGGCTATACCATCTTTTTGATGAGTAAGTGCAGCACCAAAACCAATACTCCTGAATGCTGTTGCCTTGTCTTTATCTATTGTAAAAATTTGTGCGCCTTCGGTTTCAGACTTAATAGCCTGGTTCCAGCCAAAAGCACCTTTTGTATCGGAAGTAAACTGCGCGGGCGCGCTGTAGCTGAAAGGGGTAGCGCTCCGCTGGGGAGGCGTTATGCCATAGTCGCTGTAAATATCAATAAACGAAGGCGTAATGTATTTTCCTTTACAATCTATCACCACTGCATTTTGCGGAGCCTTTACATTGTTGCCGACTGCTATAATGGTTCCTTTTTGTATCAGCAGCGAGGCATTGTTCAATGTGGTTTTTGCATCTTTTACAATTACAGCGTTGGTAAACAGGTAGGTTTCGCTTCTTTCGTCGGCTACGCCATTTACCGGAAAAGTTTTTTGAGCATATACCGTAGCAACTGCCAGGCAAAAAAATCCTGCACAGACAAGTGATTTCATTAACAGATGTTTTAATATGAACTATATAACGTGGAAGGTAAGGCAAAAATAAATTTGATAGCTCACCATTTATCAATAAGAAAGTATTGCGTGCCTGCATTGAGTATATCAACATTGTTTTTCGCTCCATTGACATGTTCGTAACTGTATAACCTGCTTGTCGTTTTTTAAAACTCTATCCTTGAGATTCACAAAAACGATTCTCATTCAGTAATCATTAGCAATTCAACATGAAACGCCTATATAAAGTACTTATGAGTAAAATGTATACAGGCGTTCCGTTCGGCAAAAATATCAGCGGCAAAGCCGCCTCATTAAACAATAACGAATGAAACCCATTGTCCTCTTTTTTTCACTTGCTATATTGACCACAGCATGTAACAATAGCAAAACAAGCCCTACTCAGGAAACAGTACATGCAGACCAGCCTTTTACGCAAGACTACAGCATCAAATACGATGTTGCAGATACAACAGCCGTTCTTCAGAAAGTATATGCCGATCGCAATGGGGTTGTAAAAATATTTTCGTCAAAAGGACTGCTGCAACCATACAGCGGAGAAATGCTTTATCCTGGCAGCCTTGTTACCGATGGTACTTACCGTCCCATGTCGGCAAAAAAGCTGGCTGCCATTGGTATTTATCAAAACCAGTTTGTATTTGCAGATGATACAGCGGTATTGAGCAATGCCTGGGCGGGAACGCTCTATTCCAAACACAGTCTTCCCGGAGTCAACATGCTGGCAGGCGGAGCGGATTTTGCCTTTTTGATTTCCGACGGAACAACACTTCAATACCTCAGAAATTCAGAGCTGCTGTGGGAGCAAAAAGCCGGGTCACCCGTGTTGGATATAGTATACGACAGCACACAACAGCGTTTTTTAATCCTGTCTTCCCAATCCATCCAAACCTTTACGCCAAACAATAAAGAACTTACAACCGGTTTTAAAGGCGATAGCCTTACCTGTTTTGCTTTAATCAAAGGAGGTAAAGAAATAGTGGCGGGTACTGCTAACGGTTATTTGGTACTGGATGCCGGCAACTGGCAAGCTAAAGGGGCAATTAACCGCCGGTTGCCGTGGACCGAATTGACAGCAGTAACAGAAATCAACGGCAAGTTATGGTTTGGTTCTGCAAGAGGAGCCTTCAGGCTGAACGACGATGGGAGGTTCAGTTATTATGCTTCCAAAAGA
>JBQCFW010000119.1:0-4816 GCA_051958655.1 Agriterribacter sp.
AGATACAGTAGTGCAGCCAGATACAGTGGCGCAATATTACGCGCAACATAAAGATATTACGCATGTTGCCTGTATACACAGCGAAACTACCACGGGGTTGTTTAACCCGGTAGAGGCTGTGGGCGCGGTTTGCAAGCAGCATAATAAAGTATTTATTGTAGATGCCATGAGCAGCTTTGGCGGTGTTACAATGGATATGGTGGCGATGCATATAGATTTCCTGGTGTCATCCTCCAACAAATGCATTGAAGGGGTGCCCGGCTTTGCTTTTGCTCTTTGCAAAAAAAAGGAGCTGGAAAAAGCGAAAGGACAGGCGAGGAGTCTGAGCCTCGATTTGTACGAACAATGGGCAGGACTGGAAACGAATGGCCAGTTCAGGTTTACACCTCCCACTTTAAGTATTATGGCATTTAAGCAGGCTATGAAGGAGCTTGAAGAGGAAGGTGGAATTGCCGCAAGGGAGCAACGTTATAAAACCAATAAGCAAATTCTCGACGAAGGCATGCACCTGATGGGATTCAAGCAATACCTCAGGCCCGAAATACAGGGGCATATCATTACTTCTTTTTTATATCCTGATTATCCCGATTTTAAATTTGAGCGGTTTTACGAAAAACTGAACCAGCGGGGCTTTGTTATTTATCCCGGCAAACTCAGCAAGGCCGACGCCTTCCGGATAGGGAATATAGGGCAGATATTTCCAGACGATGTACGTGCTTTGCTGAATGCGATTGCAGAAGTATTGCGCGAAGACGGAGCAGCAGTATAGGTTACAGGTTTCAGGGGCCTCACAACTTGCCACCTGCCTTGTAAATTTTGTTTCTTGTTTTTTGTTTCGTGGATCTTGCATCTTGTATCTTGAAATTTGTAACTTGTATTTGCATCCTGTAACTCCAAAGGATTTGATTTACTATGAAACAATTGCGCAGCCAAAACTGGTTTGGAAAAACCGGCAAGGATGGTTTTATTTACCGGGCCTGGATGAAAAACCAGGGAATTCCTTCGTATGAATTTGAAGGAAAGCCGGTAATAGGCATTTGCAATACCTGGTCCGAGCTCACTCCCTGCAATGCACATTTCCGCGAGCTTGCCGAATCAGTGAAATACGGTATACTCGAAGCCGGCGGATACCCGGTTGAGTTTCCTGTAATGTCGCTGGGCGAAACGCTGATCAAGCCAACTGCCATGCTGTACCGCAACCTGGCTAGTATGGATGTGGAAGAATCCATTCGTGCCAATCCTTTAGACGGTGTTGTGCTGTTATGCGGATGCGATAAAACAACCCCCTCGCTGGTAATGGGCGCCTGCAGTGTAAATATACCCACGATTGTTGTGTCTGGCGGTCCCATGCTAACGGGAAAGTATAAAGGCACTAATATCGGCACTACCGACATCTGGCGTTTCAGCGAAGCCATCCGCATTGGCAAAATCACCCAGCAGCAGCTGCTCGAAGCCGAAGCCTCTATGTGTCGCAGCCCGGGACATTGCGCTGTAATGGGCACCGCCTCTACTATGGCCTGTATGGTAGAATCGCTTGGGTTATCGTTGCCCGGCAATGCGGCCATACCAGCCGCCGATGCGCGCAGGAAAACCCTGGCACAGTTGTCGGGCCTGCGGATTGTTGAAATGGTAAAAGAAGATCTGAAACCTTCAGATATCCTTACCCGAAATGCTTTCGAAAATGCTATCAGGGTAAATGCCGCTATAGGAGGATCTACCAATTTTGTACTGCACCTCCTGGCTATTGCCGGCAGGGTAGGTGTGGAGCTTTCGCTCAAAGATTTTGATGTGCTTTCGGACGATGTGCCTCTGATAGCCAATCTGCATCCTTCGGGTGTGCATTTTATGGAAGACTTTTATTATGCCGGCGGGTTGCCGGCCGTAATGAAGGAAATTGAATCGCTGCTGCACGGAGATAGTATAACGGCGAACGGGCTTACCATTTCTCAGAACTGCGAGTATGCGGAGTGCTACAACCGCGATGTAATTGCAACAAAGGAAAGACCATTCAACCATATTTCCGGCATTGTGGTATTGCAGGGCAATGTTTGTGAGGAGGGGGCTGTATTAAAACCTTCTGCCGCCAGCAAGCATTTAATGAAGCATACCGGCAAAGCAGTGGTGTTTGAAAATATTGAAGACTATAAAAATCGCATTGACGATCCGGAACTGGATGTAGATGAAAACAGCGTAATGGTTTTAAAGAATGTTGGACCGAAAGGTTACCCTGGCATGCCGGAAGTAGGCAATATGGGTTTGCCCAAAAAACTCCTGGCAAAGGGAATTACCGATATGATTCGCATTTCCGACGGACGGATGAGCGGTACCGGTTTTGGTACGGTGGTGTTGCACGTATCGCCCGAAGCAGCCAGTGGCGGAAATTTTTCGGTGATACGCGACGGTGATCTTATTACGCTCGACGTGCAGGCGAGAACGTTACATGCAGAGGTATCTGACGAAGAACTTGAACGGAGAAAACAGCACAGAACAAAAGAAACTATGCAGTACGACAGGGGGTATGTGAACTTATACATCAACCATGTGCAGGAGGCCCACCTGGGAGCCGACTTCGGTTTTTTGCGCGGTGCTTCTGGCAGTGAGGTTACAAGAGATTCACATTGATAAGTTGTGCCGAGATAAAATGTTCTGCTAATTTGAAACGAAAATAAAATGCCCCGCATTTACGGAGCACTTTTTTTACGCATAGGGATTAGGGTTTATGGTTGCTATTCTTTAATAAACTTCAGGGCAAACTGCCTGTCTTTCTCCGCAATCTTCACCATTAATATGCCTTTGGCAAGTTCACCGATGTTATAACTGTTGCCACAAATCAGGTACTTACCGATTGGGAGCGGTTCCATTTTTTGTACATGCATTACCGATGGTTGTATTGTAAATGTTTACTAAGCAAGACTTGCTTGAGGAAGCACCGGGCAAGAGTTTGGGATAGCGCCAGGCAAAAGAAAAGTATCGGGGTTGAAAATCTTTCATAAAAGGTTAGTTAATAAGTGAATAAAACATAGGGCGCGAAAAAGCAAATTGCCAAAGCAAAGCAATCAGGTATTTAAGAATATAAATTAATGTGCAGAATGGATATTGATTCGGCTTGGAATCATGGAGGATATTAGCAAATTGTAAAACGGGTAAGGGGTTTTCAGAGAATACTTAAGGGTTGAACATTTACAGATCAATCTGTACCCGGAAAGCAGCGCAAAAGTAGAAGAATTATTTATATGGGCAAAAAAATATATAAACAAAGAAATACGAATTTTTTCAACTGTACTGTTATCCGGATTGGCGTTGTTTAAGCAATGGTTTTGAAATAATGCACTTCTTAATGTTTGGTTGAGGCAGGTTTAATGATTGTTGTTTTAAATGTTGATGGCGAAGGGGAATGAATTTCACAAAAATGCCTTGCTGCAAACCGACGGCCATAAAAGAAAGATTGCAATGCCCGGGCATACATTTTTGCCATGCTTTGCGTTATTGATGGCATGAATAAAATTTTATCCGTTATCCTGCTTCTCAGTTTGGGTAGTTGTCATTCTGTACCAGAAGTGGCATTGAAACAGGCCGAAGTCGTTACCCCTGCTGTGCCCGCAATCATCAACCATACTTCCGAAACTGCCATTGTACTTCCACCCGAAACAAAAACAGACGCGGCGTCCATTGCGGCCCGGGCAGAAGTGCCTATCCTGTGTTATCACCAGATCCGCGAATGGAAACCTTCAGACTCGAGAGGCGTAAAGGATATGGTAGTTCCGCCGTCCATTTTCAGAGAACAAATGAAGTTGCTGGCAGACAGTGGCTATCACACGGTTTTGCCCGACCAGGTGTATGCCTGGCTTACCAACGGAACGCCTTTGCCTTCCAAACCGGTGATGCTTACTTTTGATGATGGCGATGTAGACCAATACAACATAGCTTATCCCGAAATGAAAAAATACGGTTTTAAAGGAGTGTTTTTTGTAATGACGGTTTCATTGGGACGATCCATATACATGAAACCGGAACAGGTAAAAGCACTGTCAGACGACGGGCATATTATAGCCTGCCACACCTGGAACCATGAAAATGTACGCAAATACAAAGAAGGAGATTGGGATAAACAGATTGCCCAATCTGCTAAGCAATTAGAAGCAATAACGGGAAAGCCTGTACGCTATTTTGCCTATCCGTTCGGTGCATGGAACAAAGCCGCTATACCAGAATTGAAAAAGCAAAACATGATAGCTGCTTTTCAATTGTCTACCCGTATAGACGACCAGGACCCCTTGTATACAATTCGTCGCATGATTGTGCCGGGCGACTGGAGCGCATCTACCATGTTGCGCGTAATGAAAAGAACATTTAAAAGCTGACAAACAAGCACACCAGATACGTTTAGCCTGATCACATCCGAAACTTATCCGCAGGCGATAAAGCACACCTGCGAAAAAAATCCCTGGTTTCAATGCCTCACTTAATAGTGTTAATTTAGACAGAGCTGGCAAAATTATTGCTAGTAGTCTTCATCATAAATTAAATTCAACTATTATGAAAAAGATTATGCTTGCACTGCTTTCCTATGTTCTTTTAAGCGCCTGCGGTGGCGGAAGCGCAGAAAGGGTAGAAGTAGATAGTTTAACCGGAAATGATACTTCTTCGCAAATGCCGTCAGACACGGTGTATCCTAAATCAGATACTGCGTCTCTCAACAGAGATACCACAACGAAATAGCGTCTCTAAGTATAAAAAAATAAAGGTTAGAAGAGTTGCAACGATTCACTTCTAACCTTTTTACATTTCTTACCAGTTTATTTCATTGGCACAACCT
>JBQCFW010000120.1:0-2698 GCA_051958655.1 Agriterribacter sp.
TGAGGCAGCGTAATACCAGTAAAATCAATGAATTTGAAGGATATCCACAATTGAAATGTGGATTTTAAAAAGAAAAAAAGTAACAAAAAAAGAAAAAAGTTAATAGTAATAATAGTGTCTACTTTTTTCAGGACATGACACTGATTGCTGAAAGCCGAAAGCTGATTGCTGATGGCTGACCGCTAACTCTTGGAAATATCAGCATAAATGAGTTACTTGTCCGATGAAATTAACGATCCTGAGCCTTGCAATAGTTGCTTTGTTTGCTGGTATTACAAGTTGTAAAACAACTGCCGATGCAGTTCCAAACAATTCCCGCCTCATTCACAACAACGATGGCACCGAAATATTAGGCAACAACTGGTTTGGCAACCGCCCGCTTACGCTTGCAGACCTGAACGGGTATGTAGATATGATCGCCGCTTCGCAGGTAACTACTTTTATGATATGCTCGGGCAGCGATTTTTTTTATTACCGTTCAAAATATGGCAGGCTTCTGGGTGATGATAAAAACGGCGCATTAAACTGCGGATCGGATACAGCGCTTGGCAAAGTATTGCAACGGTGCTTTCAAAACGCAATGATACTCGATAGGCAGGGCACCGATATTATCGAAGCTTCGCTTAAACGAGCCAGGGAAAAAAAACTCGAAACGTTTATCACCTTCAGGATGAACGACCTTCATTTTGCAGATACAACCAATCAGTGTTCGCTGAAGTACAGCGATTACTGGATTGCACATCCGCAGTACTGGACCAACGATACAACCCTGTCGGGATTCAACAGTCGTAATGCGCTCGACTTCGCTCATCCGGAAGTGAGGGACTATAAGCTGGGCGTTATAAAGGAGCAACTGGAAAAATACGGATCGCTGATAGACGGATATGAGCTGGACTTTATGCGGTTCATTGTTTATTTTAAAATGAACGAAGCAGCAGCCAACGCACCCCTGATGACCGCATTGGTTCAATCTGCGAAAAACCTGGTAGATTCTATCGGCAAAATTCACGGGAAAAAAATATTACTAACGGCACGCGTACCTGCCACCCTCGCCAATTGCACAGAAAAAGGACTTGATGTAAAAGCATGGGCAACCTCGGGGCTGGTTGATTTTTTAACGCTCGGTGTTCATTGGCGGGGCGAACCTGCTATGCCGGTTGCCGACTTTAAAAAACAACTGGGTGTTGAACTGCCGGTATATGCTACACTCGATGACGGCGGTTACAATCCCAGGGAAGTGTATTCGCACGGAATGTACAGGGGAATGGCTTCGCATGCGCTTGCGCAGGGAGCAGCGGGGCTTACCCTGTTTAACTATTTTCTTACGGAGTATAATAAAGCCGGTCACCAGCTGATACCCGAACAAGGAACCGCAGTATGTCGCATTATAGCTCCTGAATTGTTGCAGGAATTGGGTGCTTTAAAAACGCTTAAAAAACGTAATAAAATTTATGCATTATCCGATGGCGCTACTTCTTACAGTTTAACACCCAACAGTCCGCTGCCTTTAAAAATTTATCCGGACAATAAAGCTTCCATTTTTGTAGGAGATGATGTGCAGGCAGACGAACCAATAGAAATTGTTTTGTTTGTACGCGCCAGCCAGGCAGATTCGTTTGCTGTTTCCATCAACGGGCACAAGCTGACAGGTACCAATCGGGAGTATCCGCAATTATATGACAGGCTTCGCGGAATAAAAGACAATCAAAAAGTATGGGCGTTCATCGTTCCTGCCAACCATGTAATGAAAGGCGATAATACAATAGCTTTTTCAACGCAAACGAGCGAAGCGCAAGTGCAACGGATTGAGCTGTTGTTGAACTACGGACCGGTTGCGGAGCATGGCTATTTTTAATAGACTGCATTTGAGATTTGAAAATTGAACCTCAAATTTCAAATCCCAAATTTCAAATCTCAAATTATTCTGCCCCTAATATTTGCCTGTGATAGCTGATTTGACCGATATTCAGATTGAGATCGCATAACAGATGAATAAGATAATATTCGGTAGTTACGGCTTCTTCAAAAACCGGCAGGGGATAATTTTTCAGCAATTCATTTTTAGACAGTTGTTCCAACGCATCGGTAACTGCCGATTTGGTAGAAGCTATATCTTCAAGCAGCTTGCTCCTTGGTGCATTTTTTACCCTCAGCTCAGCTTCTTTGTTGCGCACGTATCCCGAATCGCCCAACACAGCACCAATATAGTGTTGCAGGCTGCCCGTAAGTTGCAGGCAAATATTTCCGGCACTTTTGGTAATAGCGCCTTTTATTTGCCATAACTGTTCATCTTTTGCGTAAAGGCTGATTTCTTCTTTTAATTTGTCCAGATCTTTTTGAAAAAGCGGAATGAGATGTTGAGTGATCATACTGATGCATTGTTGTGAAATACCAACGAATGTGTAGGTTTTAATATTATACTTTTTGGTTGCGGCGGCAAAATATAAAATTTTTGCGAGCGGTCATATATTTTTAAGCAACGAATCAATATTCATTCAAAAATAATCTTGCAATACTCCATAAGTGATAATAATTCCATTTTAAAATTCATATGTTAGCAATGTTTGATTTTTATTGAAGGGATAATATTGCAAGGTTAAAGAGAGTGGTTACGGAAAAATATTGGGAGCATCACACTTACTAATTTGAAAATCAGTTCTTTGCTGAGGTTTAAGCCTTCAAAAAAAGCACTGGTTTA
>JBQCFW010000121.1:0-18861 GCA_051958655.1 Agriterribacter sp.
TTTTAACCTGCAATTGCAACTTGACCTTTCCGGGTAGGGGCATGCTTTGCCATTTCTCTCAAAAGTTCCCCGCCCTATGCCTTAAATCAAATAATAACTGTAAACTTTTTATTTTTACCGGACACCAGTGATTTTTGATTTGAGATTGCGCCGTTTTAAAATTTGCCAATCGCTGTTGGCTGTTAGCTGATGGGTGTTACCTGATCGCTGACCGCTTTCAACTGACCGCTTTAATAAACTTCTCCATCTCCGTCTGTGTACCTACGGTTATTCTCGACCATTTTCCTTCTTCTTCCCAAATGCCGGTGCCGATAATATTGTTGGCTTTAAGTTGTTCAAAAAAATCTTTTTTATAATCTTTCAGCGAAAAATAGATGAAGTTGGTATGCGATGGAATGCAGTTGATACCGATCCGTTCCATTTGTTGTATAGCATAATTTCTTGAATGTTGTATGCGAGTGTATACCATTTTTACAAATTGCTGGTCCTGCAAGGCGGCAATGGCAGCAGCAGCCGATACTACGCTCATGCTTCCGTTTGGCCACGGTTGCACACTTGCAAAAAGCTTAATTGTATCGGGGTGGGCAATGGCATAACCGGCTCTTGCTCCTGCCAGTCCATAAATTTTAGAAAAGGTTTTGGCGATTACCAGGTTTTTATTTTCCGGCACCAGGTTGCAAAGTGATTGTTCTTCGGTGAAATCAATATAAGCTTCGTCCAGCAGTACCATTGTTTTTTTAGTGGCTTCCGTAACAAATTCAACCAAATCATTCCTTGAGCATAGGGTGCCCGTTGGATTGTTGGGGTTGCAGATGTAAACAATACCCGTGTTGGGTTTGATTGCTTTTAATATGGCAGGCAGGTCAATTTTCTTCTCAGCAGTAAGCGGCACAATGATCCGTTCTATACCAAATTGTTCGGCTATCAACGTCCAGTAGTTGAACGAAGGGAAAGGCGAAACAGTGCTGCCTTTTTTTAATACTGCAATGCGGGCAGCGATGTCGAGTATTTCGGTTGAGCCAGCGCTTGTTAAAATGTTGTCGGCGGTTACCCCATGCTTTGCTGCAAGCGCTGTGCGCAGTGTGCCGGTAAGATCCCTGTTGTAGCGGTTGCTCAGCGCTATATGATCTGCCATTGCTTTTCTAACCAAAGGTGAGGGACCGTAAGGATTTTCATTCGACACAAGCCTTATCGGTTTGTCATCTGCCGGAAGGTCATATACCGGGGCTGCTACTGCTTCTAAACTGCCTATTCCAATGCCTGCCACTCCTAACCCCATTTGTTTTAACCAGTTTCTCCTGTTGGTTATCATACAATAGATTTAATGAAGTAATGAATATAACCTGTCGCCACAATCCCCGTAATGTTACAATACGGGAAGCACATTTTTAAATACCGGCAATGAGTGTATTAAAGTTCGCACATTTTTGCAAACAGCTTTATAATTCTCAACTTCTTGTTACCTTAACGTAAAATTTCAATTATGCCTGCCCATTCGAAAAATTCGTCCCGTAGAAAATTCATTGCTAACACTTCCCTGGCTGCTGCAGGATTTTTTATTGTACCCCGTCATGTATTAGGTAAGGGCTTTATACCGCCCAGCGATAAACTGAACATAGCTGGTATAGGAGCCGGCGGAAAAGCCAACGTGAATATTCCATACGCATATAATAAAGGCACAGATAATATTGTTGCGCTGTGCGATGTAGATGACCGCCAGGCGGTAGATAACAGGAAGCTGTTTCCGAAAGCGCCTTATTACCGCGATTTCAGGCAGATGCTGGAAAAGGAAAATAAAAACATAGATGCTGTTATCATCACCACGCCCGACCATATGCACGCTGTACAGGCAATGGCCTGCATGCAAATGGGCAAGCATGTGTATTGCGAAAAACCGCTTACGCATGATATTTATGAAGCAAGAATATTAACGCGTGCCGCAGAAAAATACAAAGTAGTTACGCAAATGGGCAACCAGGGCAGCAGTGGCGACGATACGCGGCGCATTGAAACCTGGGTGCAGGATGGGTTGATAGGAGAGGTGCGTACCGTGCATGTTTGGACGAATCGCCCTACCTGGCCGCAAGGGGTGCCTGCGCCGAAAGGAAAATTTGCTATTCCTAAAGAAGTAGACTGGGAATTGTGGTTGGGCACTGCGCCTTATCGCGACTACAATCCGGCATACCTGCCTGCTATCTGGCGTGGCTGGACCGATTTTGGAACGGGCTCTCTGGGCGATATGGGCTGCCATTTTATTGATGTGCCTTACAGGGCTTTAAAGCTCGGTTACCCGGTATCGGTAGAAACCAGTGTGGGATCGGTATATACGGGGTTCTTCCAGGAGGCTATTTATACAGATAGTTATCCTCCTTCTGCCAAAACACATGTACAATTCCCCGCACGCGAAGGCATGCCTGAAGTAGAAATGATATGGTACGATGGCGGTATTAAACCAAAGCGCCCCGAAGAGTTGTTGCCCGATGAAGAAATGGGGGAGTGGGACGGCGGTATTATTTTCGAAGGATCGAAAGGCAAAATTATGGCGGGATTGTTTGGCAGGAATCCAACGTTGCTGCCTACCCGCAAAATGAAGGAGGTGGAATTGCCAAAATCGAAATTCGAATTGGTGGAAGGAAGCACCGAAGGACACCAGCAGCAATGGGTAAAGGCCTGTAAAAAAGGCTATGGCGCATATACCAGTTCTTCGTTCGATAAATCTGGTCCCCTTACCGAAACCGTGCTCATGGGCAACCTGGCGGTGCACAGCTACAATTATTTTGAAAAAAATGCAAAGGGGGAAAAAACATTTCCCGGCAGAAAGAAATTATTGTGGGACGGCGAAAACATGCGCATCACCAATTTTGAACCTGCCAACCAGTTTGTACGAAGAAAGTACAGGGGAAATTGGAAGCTGGAGTTGTAGTTGAGTGAGTTAAGTGAGTTAAGTGGGTTAAGTAGGTTAAGTAGGTTGAGTAGGTTAAATGGATTAGGTATTGTCCTTTTGCTTTGAGATAGAGAATATATCCATTCAATAGCTTGAGGCATTTTTCTACTCTCGTCCTTTGAGTTGAAAGAATAGATTCTGTTATAAAACCGTTGTCAAAGGCGCAGATGTAGTGCTTTAAGGTCTCGTATAAGGAGCCACGTGCTTGCCTGCAAAATTGTATCGTTTCCTGGTAGTGGAACCTGCCGTATCCTTCGGCAATATTAGCCGTGATAGAACGGCTCGATCGGATGATCTGATCACCAAGGCGGTATTTTTCATTGGCAGGAAAGGTACTGGCTATGTTATTTGCCTCTATTCTGAAAATGCGGCATTCTTTCCATACTTCTAATTGTTCAAAACTGTTCATGATTAGCATTTGGTTAGCGTAGTTTGTCCATCACATTGTCAATTTTTGCGGATTACCATTCAGTATCCAGATTTTAATCTTCGCAATTAACTCACTTAACTATTTTGCCCAATCTCCACTTAGCCTACTCACTCAATTAACCAACTCAACCACTCCCTATCCTCACTTCATCATCTCCCTTGCATTTTCCAACGCTATGGCTGTTGGTTTTTCGCCGCTCAGCATTTGGGCTATGGCGTCTATTCTTTCGTCGTTAGAGAGTAATTTGATGCGTGTGTTGATCCTGTCGCCTTTTTCTTTTTTGTATACAAAAAAATGAGCGTCGGCTTTGGCGGCAATTTGAGGTTGATGCGTGATGGCAATTACCTGGTGCGATTTGCCGAGGTCTTTCATAATAATGCCTACCTGGCGCGCTGCTTCACCGCTGATGCCAGAGTCTATTTCATCGAAAATAAGCGTGGGT
Source organism: Agriterribacter sp. (assembly GCA_051958655.1). GTDB lineage: Bacteria > Bacteroidota > Bacteroidia > Chitinophagales > Chitinophagaceae > Agriterribacter. The sequence continues at coordinate 3,817 of JBQCFW010000121.1, forward strand.
AACTGAACCGATATGGCAACGAGCGACTTAATGCAAAGCATCAGCCTGCTCAACTCACCTCCGCTGGCAACTTTTTTCAGCGGCTCAAAGCGATTGCTCTTGTTGGCATCAAACAAAAACTCAATGGCATCTCCTCCCGACGCAGAAAGATTTGCAGGAGTGATCTGCACTTTCAGCCTTGCGTTAGGCATACCCACCTGCGTGAGCAGTTTTATTACTTTTTTTTCAAACGGGGCTGTTTCTTTTTGTCGTGCTGCGGTAAGTGCCTCCGCCAGTTTTTTTGTTTGCTGCAGCTGAGTAGCAAGCTTTTTCTCCAGTTTCTCAATATCTGTATCCAGGTTCAATACCTTGTCCAGCTTTTGCTGCAGCTCTTCCTGTATGGCCAATAGTTCAGCAGTAGTTTGAACGCCGTGTTTTTTTAAGAGCTTATACCCGGCAGACAAACGGTCGTTCAATACCTGTATGCGTTCCGCATCGAAACGAATATCGTCGTTCAGCTTTTCTATTTCATCGGCAACATCCCGCAACTCTATCTGTACCGACGATAGTCTTGCTGCAAGCGCCGACATATCAGTGTGATAAGCATGCAGCGATTGCAACTGGCTGCTCAGTCCTTTCAGTTGCTGTACTACCGGTTGCTCACCTTCATTCAGTTCAAAGTAAATTTTGCTCAGTGTGGATTTGATGTTTTCAGCATTGTTCAGCAGTATTAACTCCGCGTCAGCTTCTTCCAGTTCGTTGGGTTGCAGCTTTACTTCTTCCAGCTCGTTATACAAAAATTTGTAATAGTCCAGCTCTTTGTTAAACGACGCCTGTTGTTCTTTGGCAATATTCAGTTGCTTTTGCGTGGCGCTATATTGCGTATATGCCTGCCTGTATTCATGCAGCAACGCAGCATTGCCCGCTAGTGAGTCCAGCACCTCACGTTGAAAATCATCATCGCCCAGTTGCAGTGTGTCAAATTGCTGATGCAGATCAACAAGCATGGAGGTAAATTCGCGTAGCTGCGACAGGTTAACAGGCGTATCGTTGATAAAAGCGCGCGATTTGCCATTAGCGGCTACTTCGCGCCTGATCACTATTTCATCTTCTGCATCCAGGTCGTTTTGCTGCAGGTAATGTTGCAGAGCAGTACGCCCGTGTATATTAAAAGATCCTTCGGCGATGCATTTTTGACCCGGGTCGAACAATACAGCGCTATCGGCGCGTTCTCCCAATATCAACCCCAGCGCGCCTACCAGGATGCTTTTCCCGGCTCCCGTTTCACCGGTAATAATATTCAGTTTATCAGAAAAAAGTATTTCTACCGATTCAATAATAGCGTAATTGCGTATCAATAATTTCTGAAGCATAGCACCTGCAAATTATACAGCTTATATATTTTTTTGAAAGGTAGCAATTCTTTGGAAAGCCGAAAGGTATTTATCGATGTAAAGGTTTTTTGATTTTGACTTGTACTGCACAATAAACCTGGGATGCTCCAGTGCTATTATTTCTTTAAAGAATTTTTCCTTTTCGTTCAGCTTTCTCAAAAAATTTTCATTTTTTCCGGTGCCAAAGCAAAAGCACAGGTCGGTATCCACGCCAAGCTTTATTTGTTGGCGGATGCTTTTAATGATGAAAGGGTATACAGCTTCGGTTAGGGGTGCACTGTCATAATAATTATAATTAACTACTGTTTTACTGCCTGGTTTAATGGCTGTAAAGCCCAAAGGAGAAATGGAATTGATATAGAAATGGCTGTAAAATTTTTCCGCACCGCCATACGCATCTATCATTTCATAAATAAATACGGATGAAGGCTCGTGCGCCATTTTACCGGTATAGGGAATGCCGCATTTCTCCACCAAACGTTTAGGGTCGGTAAAGGGAATGCCTGTTATGCCGCCCCCAAACCTCCCGGGGTTAATGCCTAAAATAATGTGGCGCGGATGCACGTCGTTGTAATATTTCCGGTAAAAAGTGTTCGACAGTTGCAGCACCTCCTTGCTTTCCCTGAAAGGGTTCATGATTTGAATGCCGGGCGGAAGCTCGCCTGTATAGTTCAATTGTTTGTTAAAGCTGATTACTTTTTCGGCAAAGGTTTTCATCAAGTTTCAAAATTAAAAAAGTTCAACGATGTGGATCGTGAGACACGATCCACGGCAGATTGTTAGACCGATCCATAGCGGAGAGATATTGATCAGCCGCAGATTCGCAGATGAGCTTTTAATCTGGGCATCTGCGGCAACTCACGGTTTCATCAAGTTTCAAAATTAAAAAGTTCAACGATGCGGATCGTGAGACACGATCCACGGCAGATTGTTACACACGATCCATAGCGGAGAGATGTTAATCAGCCGCAGATTCGCAGATGAATTTTTAATCTGCGAATCTGCGGCAAAAAAACCTTCAGTTAATAAAAAAAGGTGCTTTGAGAAAAGCACCTTTTGTGAGTTGTATGATAATTCTTTATTGTACTTCAGTACCGTTGTACAGATCTTCATCTATCAAAATGCGTCCGCAGTTTTCGCAAATGATAATCTTTTTGCGTTGGCGGATCTCACTCTGCCTTTGTGGAGGAATAGCGTTGAAACAACCGCCGCAGGCATCTCTCAACACAGGCACAATTGCCAAACCGTTGCGGTAGCTTTTGCGGATTCTTTCGTAAGAAGCCAGTAAGCGTGGGTCTACTTTTTCCCTTGCTTCTGTTGCTATTTTGTTGAATTCTTTTTCTTCTTTTTCTGTGTCTGCCACAATTTTTTCCAACTCGCCTTTCTTGTGTTTCAGCACCCCGTCTTTAGCAGCCACCGCTTTCTTTGCATTTTCCAGCAAACGTGCTTTGTCGCCTATTTCTTCGTTGGCATCTTTAATGTGTTTTTCAGCCAGTTTTACTTCCAGGTTCGCCAGTTCCATTTCCTTGTTAATGGCTTCAAACTCACGGCTGTTCTTTACATTTTCACTTTGCTTTTCATATTTTTTTACCAGCGCCTGCGAATCCTTAATGATATTCTTTTTCTGTTCTATGAACTCCTGTATACCATTGATCTCCTCCTCCACACGCGTTTGCCTGGCGTGCAAACCCTGTATCTCATCCTCCAGGTCGCGCACTTCCATCGGAAGCTCACCCTTCAGAATTTTGATCTCGTCGAGCTTGGAATCTATCTTTTGCAAAGAAACAAGTGAAGAAAGTTTTTCTTCTACAGAGAATTCTTTTACGTTGGCCATATAATGATAATACAGTTTACTGGTTAAGCGTAGTAAAGTACCGGGTTGGTATTCACTGCGGTTTTAAGGACGGCAAAGGTAGGGAATTTTTCGTGCAAAATATCATGCAGCAGGTCTATGGTAAATTGTTCGCTTTCGTAATGGCCAATGTCTGCCAGCACCATTTGCCCGTCGGCGTCAAAAAACTCGTGGTATTTTACGTCAGAGGTAATGTAAAAGTCTGATTTTACCTGTAATGCGTTGAAAATCAGGAAGCTGCCGGCGCCCCCACAAAGCGAAACCCTGTGGATGGGCCGTTGTACCAACGCTGTATGCCGGATGACCCGGAGTTTAAACAGTTCTTTCAGCTTTGCTAAAAAAGCCTCCGCCTCCATTGGTTCGGGCAGCAGTCCCGTTAATCCCGACCCAAGCCCCGGATGGCTGTTTTCCAGCAGCAAAATATCGTAAGCCGGCTCTTCGTATGGATGCGCTTTTACCAATGCGTCGGTTACCCGTTGCTGTAACCAGGCGGGAAATATTACTTCTACTTTTACTTCGTTTTCAAAGTGCCTTTGCCCCGGAGTGCCAACAAAAGGATTGGTGCCTTCATCGCCCTTAAAAGTGCCGGTTCCTTCGGCATTAAAGCTGCATTCGCTGTAATTGCCAATATACCCGGCGCCGGCTTCAAACAGGGCCTGCCTTACCGCTTCCACCTGCGCCTGCGGCACAAAAGTGTATAGTTTTTTAAGATAGCCGGTTTTCGAAACCAGTGGCTCACGGTTTGTCAATCCCAGTTTGTCGGCCATATAACCACTCACGCCTTGCAGTATATTATCCAGGTTAGTATGGATGGCATAAATGGCTATATCGTGTTTAATGGCTTTTATAATGGTACGCTCCACATAGGTTTTGCCGGTAATTTTTTTGAGTCCCTTAAATACAATGGGGTGATGCGCTACAACAAGATTGCATTTTTGGGCAATCGCTTCTTCCACCACCGCTTCTGTAGCATCGAGCGCGCACAATATCCCGGTGCATTCATCCAGCCAGTTACCTGTAATCAATCCTGCATTATCGTATGCCTCCTGTAAAGAAGGATGCGCCCGGTTTTCCAAAACGTTAATGATGTCCTTAATTTTCATGACGCTGTTAATGGGTATATAAAAATAGACATTACTTTGCTGCGAAAATATGCAATGTGTGATGACAGCTATTAAGGTTATATCGGTAATGCTGCTTTCTTGTTTGGCTGCTTTGCACCTGCAAGCCCAGGAAGGCATGGGCAACTGGGAAACCTATGTAATGGAGATAGACAAACGTCCTGTGTCGGTGGTGGTTGATCTTGCTTATGGTACTTCGCCTGCAGCCAAGGTAAAGCCGAATGTTTTGATTGTAAGCGTAAACCTTTTTACGGAGCATAACAAAGGCATGCCATCGGCAGCCGAAGCTAAAAAGCTGGATACCCTGGAAAATAAGCTAGTGCAGGCATTGGGCGAAAAACTGGATGCTGCTTACGCCGGGCGCTACACGCAAAACGGCAGGCGCGATTATTATTTTTATACAGCCGATACACTTGATTACAGGCAACCTGTTTTAAATGCCGTAGGGCTGTATGCTTTCGGCAGGTGCAAAATAATGGCAACGCCAGATGCAAAACTGGAGAACTATTTTAATGTGCTGTATCCCTCGCAAAAAGAAATGCAGCGCATATACAACAGGCGTATGCTGGACAGGCTGGCGCAAGCGGGCGACCAGGTAACAGCACCCCGGAAAATAAACCATTTCCTTTTTTTTAAAAGCGAGCAGGACCGCAAAAAATTTGTGCGGATAGTGCAGAACAATGGATTTACCGTTGAAAACGGCGGCGAAGAAAAAGGGGTAAAAGACCGGCCTTACAGCCTGGAAATATCCAGGGTAGATAAAACGGACCGCGCCAGCATCGATAAAGTAAGCCTGTATTTGTGGGAACTCTCGCTGCAATATTCCGCGAGATATGATGGCTGGGAAACGTTTGTGGTGAAGTAAGAAATTTGAAATCTGAAATTTAAGATTTGGAAATTGCTGTCCCCCGGTCAAAGTTTTAAAATAGCAGAAGCTCTTTGCAAATAAGGGTTTTAAATCTCAAATTTTTAATCTCAAATCTCAAATGACTAAATACAACGACTTTGTCCACCGCATGAGGCGCATAGCGGATGTACGGTATGCCAACGCTGTTTTGCAGTGGGACCAGGAAACCTATCTTCCGCCCAAAGGGGCCGCATTGCGTGGGCAACAAATGGCTACTTTGAGCGAAATTGCGCACGATCTTTTTGCTGATGCATCTCTCGGCGACTTATTAAATGAACTGGCGGAGGCTAAGGAACTGACGGCGGAGGAACAGAAAAATGTATCGTTAACGCTGGAGGATTATAATAAGAACAAAAAATACAGCGCTGCCTTTGTGCGCAAAATGTCTGAAGCTACCAGCACTGCCTATCATGCATGGATAGACGCACGCAAACAAAACAGCTTTAAGGTTTTTGAAAAAGAGCTCGATCACCTGGTGTCGCTCAAAAAAGAAGAAGCCGGCATACTGGGGTACAAAGAACATCCTTACGATGCCCTGCTGAACGAATATGAAAAAGGGGCAACCGTTCAATGGCTCAACCAGTTGTTTGATGAACTCCAGGTTCCTTTAAAAGTACTGCTCGACAAAATAGTGAACAAGCCTGCGCCGGCTACCGGTTTTCTTCACCAGCCTTTTGATAAAGACGCCCAATGGAAATTCGGGCTTGAAATATTAAAGCTGATGGGATATGATTTTGAGGCTGGGCGCCAAGACATATCCGAACATCCGTTTACAACCAACTTCAGCGCGCAGGACGTAAGAGTAACCACCCGCATAGACGAAAATGATTTTACATCAATGACATGGAGTTGCCTGCACGAAGGCGGGCATGGCTTGTATGAGCAAGGGTTGCCGGTTAAAGCGTATGGATTGCCGTTAGGTGAGTATTGCTCGCTCGGTATTCACGAATCGCAAAGCAGGCTGTGGGAAAACTGTATAGGCAGAAGTTTTGCATTTATCAGGTTTGTGCTGCCCATCATGCAACGTTATTTCCCGCAATTATCGTCAGTTAGTGCACAGCAACTGATGGGAGCAGTAAACAAGGTGCAACCGTCGTTAATACGTACGGAAGCAGACGAGCTTACCTATCATTTTCATGTTATGATCCGCTACCAGGTAGAAAAACTTTTGTTGGAAGGACAACTGGCAACAAAAGATATTCCCGGTTGCTGGAACGAGCTGTATAAAAAATACCTGGGCGTAACCGTACCGGATGATAAAAACGGGTGCCTGCAGGATATACACTGGAGCCATGGAAGTTTTGGATATTTTCCCACTTATACCCTGGGCAGCTTATATGCGGCACAATTTTATCATGCAATAAAACAAAGTTTTCCGGGGCTGAACGAAGCTGTTGCCAATGGCGATTTTACCGAAGTGCATAACTGGCTGAAAACCCATGTGTATCAATATGGTAGGAGATTTACAAGTGATGAACTTTGCAATAAAATAACCGGTGAACCGTTACAAATGAAGCATTTCATTCAGTATGCATCCGAAAAGTATGATGCTGTTTATTTTTGATCTTAAATGTTTTATATGAAGAAGTTCCGTACCGTTACTGGTATATTCGCATTGTTTTTTATTGCTGCTGCTTTTTCCGGATGCAAAAAAGTGAAAGAAGATCTTGCAATGAAGTTTTTGCTGGGCGCAATGACGAACGGACGCTGGATTGTAGACACCTATACAGAAAATGATGTAAACGAAACAGCCGCATTTGAAGGGTATGAGTTTCAGTTTACGGAAGATGGTAAAGTGTTTGCTATAACCGGTGCGGGGCAAACCGAAGGAACCTGGGTAGGCGATGTAAACAATTTGACCATTTATTCCAATTTTCCATCGGCTGGCGAACCACTGGTGAAGCTGAACGATACATTTAAGATAACGAACAATACTACCAAGCTGGTAGAAGCCAAACCTACCAACAGCAGCCGGAATGTTTACCTGAAGCTGGTTAAAAAAAGCTGATCCAATTATCCAACCAGGCAATTATGGCCTGCGTACATTGAAAATCAACCTCTCATAAGTATTGAATATCCTTCCTTTGAAAGCGGCCATCCCTTACTCCTTTGCAATGTAAAAAAATGCAATAGTTTTGAGCGGATTTGCGATGATCGCAACGTACCTGCAATTGCAGATTTGCGCCTCTGTATTTCAAACACCATCACACAAAAGTTCCCGGAAGATGATATTAAATAAAGGTCCGGAAACTTCGCATACCCTGAACAACATCATCGATTAAGTTACACAGCGGCTGACTGCTGGTTACTAAAAATATAACCCCGTCCCTGTATAAATTATTATTTGCTTGAAAAAACGATTATTCAATACTGTATTCGTATTGTTGCTTGCTTTGGTGGTGAATGCCCAAACACCTGTTGCCCAGTTTACTGCATCTATCCAGGAAGGATGTTCGCCGTTGGGGGTAGCCTTTACCGATAGGTCTACCGGCGATCCCAAATACTGGAACTGGGATTTTGGAAACGGGCAATTGTCTAACCAGCAAAATCCTACCACTACCTATTCGGCTCCAGGCACCTACACGGTAACCCTGGTGGTGCGCAATCAAAATGGTGTAAATGCCATTACCAAAACCGACTATATTACCGTCTTTCCGTCGCCCACCGTTGGATTATCGGCCAATATTACAACCGCCTGTTTACCCGCTTCTATACAATTTACCGGCACTGCCAATACAACGGTAGGCACTATTACCAGCTATGCCTGGGATTTTGGCGACGGCAATACATCTACCCAACAAAATCCGTCATATACGTATGGACAAACCGGGTATTACAGCGTATCTCTTACCGCTACCAGCAGCAACGGTTGTGTGGGGCGTTATGGCATACCGCGTTATATACGCATGGTAAGTGGCATTGAAGCGGAATTCTTAAATACGCCATCCCCCGAATGTCGTCCGCCATTCAATGTTGCCTTCACCAACGAATCGTCTGGCCCCGGAACGCTCACTTATCAATGGGATTTTGGGAATGGCGTTACGTCTACCGATCCAAACCCGGTAGCACTGTTTAATACAAGTGGTAACTATAACGTATTGCTCACTACCCGAAGCAGCTTCGGTTGCATGGATACCGTTAGGAAGACCGTTGCAGTAAATGCATTTACTACCGATTTTACTAATCCCGATACCGTTTGCATAGAACAGGCAGTGAATTTTCAAAATACATCCGGGCCCGGTGTTCAATCGTTTGGCTGGGATTTTGGCGATGGCACGGGTTCGTCGGAAGTGAGTCCTACCAAAACATTTACCACCGCCGGCAGCTATACAGTAAAGCTTGTAAACAGGTTTAGCAGTTGTAACGATTCGCTTGAAAAAACCATTGTGGTAACCAATAAGCCTGTGGTGGATTTTACAGCCACCAATGCCAGCGGATGCCGGGCGCCGCTGGTAGTAGATTTCCAGGCAAACGTTCCTTCGGCAGTAAGCTGGCAATGGGATTTTGGCGATGGCAACCAGGGCACAGGTGCCACGCCGCAACATACTTACACATCTGCCGGCGAACAAAATGTAACACTCACCATTACCACTGCCAGCGGCTGCGAAAATTCAGCCACTAAAAACCAGTTTGTGCGCATTATTACGCCAACGGTCAGCATTACTAACAGCAAACCCAGCGGTTGTGCACCATTAAATAATGTTACCCCGGTTGCGAATGTAAACGCAATAGACGGCATAGCTTCTTATGCCTGGGATATGGGAAATGGACAAACCAGCAGCAGCGCTACACCTTCGGCTGATTATCCAGCAGCAGGCAATTATACCATCCGCGTTACCATCACAACCAATGGCGGCTGCACCGCCACCAATGCTTCAACCGTAAAGGTTGGAACTGCACCAACGGCTGTTGATTTTACAGTAAGCTCCGCAGGCAACTGTATTTCGGATGTGGTAGATTTTGCAGGAACTGCCACCGGCGCCAATGAATGGATGTGGGATTTTGGCGACGGAACTACGGCTACAGAACAGAATCTGCAACATACTTATGCTGATACCGGCAGGTTTGATGTAACATTAACGGCGCTGAATAATGGCTGCCCCGCTGCTGCTGTAACTAAAACAGGAGTTGTTTTTAAGCAGGCACCTGTTGCTAAATTTGATTTCAACCTCGATTGTGTAAATCGCCGTTCTGTTGCTTTTACTGATTCATCCATTACAGATGCGAGTTTAATCCCACTCAGTTATTTGTGGGAATTTGGCGATGGGCAAACTTCTACGGCTGCCACGCCGGGCGCGCACACTTACACAAACTATGGAAGTTATCAGGTACAGTTAACCGTTACCAATGGCGCTTGTTCGGCAATGCTGTCAAAAACCGTCGATGTTTCACCGCTCGATAGTACGTTCAGCGTTTCCAAAAATCCATTGTGCAGGGGCGAACGTGTTACGCTTACAGCATTGGAAAATCCATCTAATGTGCAGTCCTATAACTGGGCGCTTAACGGAGCAGCCGGCTTTAGTGGAAACAACACGCTTGACACTTCCTTTAGTACATTGGGTAATCCTACGGTACGGCTTACTGTTAGAGACAAATATGGTTGCACTGCAGGCAGCACCCAAACCTTAACCATTACCGGCCCTAATGCATTGTTCCAGGCTGCATCATTAACAGCTTGTAAAGATGGCGCCATCACTTTTACTGACCAGTCAACAGCCGATGCGGGCATTGCCTCCTGGACCTACGATTTTGGAGACGGGCAAACCCAAACTTTTACCCGTGCGCCTTTCAGCCATGTATATGCCGACACAGGCTTATTTGTTGTTAAGCTGAAAGTAACCGATAAGGCAGGTTGTATACACGAATACATGTCGAACGACACTATAAGAGTTACCAACCCGGTAGCTGCTTTCAGCGCTGCCAGTCAATTGTTCTGCCCGGGACTGGAACTGCCTTTCAAAGATTCTTCCCGAGGGTATAACCTTACTTACGAGTGGAATTTTGGAGACAACGAAACAAGCACCGAGCAAAATCCCCTGCATGTATACGATGAAGGACAATATACCGTATCCCTCACCGTAACAGATGGTGTGGGCTGCACAAATTCCGTTACCCGTACCAACTATATTGACGTGAGAAAACCGATTGCAGCTTTTACAGTGGAGGACAGCGCTTCTACCTGCCGGCTGCTGGAAACCAAGTTCTATCATACCAGTCAGAACTATGAATCGTTGCTATGGGATTTTGGGGACGGCTTCGATTCGCGGTTAGACCAGGCTGTTGTAAGGCATTTTTACGACAACTTCGGCAATTATACAGCAAAGCTGTATGTAACGGGATACGGCGGTTGCGTGGACTCTGCTTCTTACCCTATCAATGTATATGACCCCAACACATATACGCAGATCAACTATACCGTTCCGGCTTATGCGTGCAACGAACTAACGGTGGACTTCACATATATCGTTCCACCCAATACCAAATACTATTTTAATTTTGGGGATGGAAGTGTTGACTCTTCGGGGCAAAAAACATTGCGGCATACTTACAATTTTCCTGGTAGCTTTCAACCATCTGTTTTTTTGATCGACCCTTCGGACTGCCGTTCGTCGGTAGGCGGATCGCCATTGATAAATATAAAAGGCCCTGTGCCTGCATTCAATCTCGACAGGCGTGCTTTTTGTGATTCAGGTACTGTATTCGCCACCAACTTTACTATTAGCAGTACTGCTGATGCTGTTGTATCGCAGGTGTGGGATTTTGGCGATGGACAAACTTCTACCGACAAAGATCCACCACCTCATTCCTTTTCGAAACCGGGTTCCTATCCCGTTGTGCTGTCGGCTACTACCGCCAGCGGCTGTACGCTGAGTTTTACCGATACCGTAAAAGTGCCGCGCACACCGCAGCCCGTCATCAACATCAATGATCTTACTTGTGTGAACCGTGCCGTAAATTTTGATGCAACACTCGTGCATCCCGATACCGCCATTGTCTGGAGCTGGAATTTTGGCGATGGCAGAACCTCAAGCGAACAAAACAATATTATTACCTACGAACGTCCGGGAGATTATACTATTTCTCTGACTGCGGCCAACTTCCTCAATTGCAGAGGCACCGCAGAACGACCTTTTACCGTAGCTCCCTTGCCCGTTATTACATCGCAGCCGGTAACCATACCCGTTGGTGGGCAGGTAGTACTACCGGTATCGTACAGTGCTGGGGCTGCGCTGTATTCGTGGGCTCCGCCCGAAGGATTGAGCTGCACCAATTGCCCTACACCTGTTGCCAATCCGCAGTTTACCAAAACCTATACGGTAACCGTAACCGATAGCAACACCTGTGTAAGCTCCGGCGAAATTACCGTTACCGTGTTGTGTACGGAAGAGAACTATTTTGTGCCCAATACATTTTCACCCAATGGCGATGGCATGAATGATGTATTCTATCCCAGGGGGCGGGGACTGGCGAGGGTGCAGAGCATGCGTATATACAACCGTTGGGGGCAACAGGTATTTGAAAGAAAGAATTTTATGGCGAACGATCCGTCCAGCGGTTGGAACGGAAGGCTGGGAGGGCAACCGCTGCCGCCAGACGCATACGTATACATTGTAGAGTTTGTATGCGACAACGCACAGATTGTGCCGTTTAGAGGAAATGTCACCTTGGTAAGGTAGAAGGTGAGAGGAGTAAGGTGTAAGGAGTAAGGTGTAGGGTGGCGGTTGGTTGGGAAACCCTGCAACTTGAACCTGCAACTGCTAACGTTGAAAGCTAATCGAAACGCTAAAAAAATAAAATGAAACTACGCTGTCTTCTATTATCGTTGTTTGTTGTGGTAGCGGCCGGGCTGCAGGCGCAGGATCTGCATTTTTCGCAGTTCTACGAGGCGCCGCTACTACGCAACCCTGCATTAGCCGGCTTGTTTGAAGGCGATGTAAGAGCGCAGATGGTATACCGCAACCAATGGGCGAGCGTAACCAATCCCTATCAAACCGGTTCGCTGAATGGCGAATATAAACTTCCGATAGGGAAGGGCGACGATTTTGTAACCGCGGGCTTGCAGGTGTTATGGGATCGTGCAGGCACCGTGGCGCTTACCACCACCAACCTGTTGCCGGCGGTTAATTATCACAAATCGTTGAGCGCCGATAAAAACCGCTACATCTCGCTGGGATTTATGGGAGGCCTGGTATCGCGCAGGATCGATCGTTCCAAGGTAACCACCAACAATCAATACGACGGATTTGGTTACAATGGATCTTTGCCGGACGGCGAAACCTTTGCCAACAATTATTCTTACTTCGACGCCGGTGTGGGCATGAGCTACAATGCTTCGATAGGCGAAAACAAAAACAATAATTTTTTTGTTGGCATTGCCTATCACCATTTCAACAAACCGGTAAACTCTTTTTACCAGCGGTTGCAGCATTTGCCCAAATGGGTGGCATCGGGTGGTGTAAGAACCTCCATGGGCGAAATGGCCTACATTACTTTTAACGGCGATGTAAGCGTGCAGGGGCAGTTTCGCGAATATATAGTCGGCGCCATGTATTCCCGGAAGATCGGCGATTTTGAGGTCCCGGACTACATCTTGCATCTTGGCGCATATGTAAGATGGAACGATGCGCTGATACCGGTTGTAAAGCTGGATTACAAACCGTTTTCGCTGGGCTTCAGCTATGATATGAATATATCGCAATTGCGTACTGCCAGCCAGGGCAGGGGCGGCTTTGAGCTGTCTTTAAGTTATGCCGGGTTTTTAAACAGCCGGCTCAGCAGCAAGGAAGTTTTGCGTTGCCCAAGATTTTAGGAGCTTTCAGCAGTCAGCTATCAGCTATCAGGAAGCCAAGAACCCAAAACCAGAACCCAAAACCAAGGAGATTTTTCTTACGTCGAAATGACCTCACGGCTGAAAGCTGATCGCTGATCGCTGACCGCTCAATTGACATAAGTTATTGATAATCTGAAGAAATTATCATTTTACCAGGGCAAACAGCATACTGCCAGGCATAATTTTACGTTATATTTTACAAGAAAAGTCTATTTTTATATTGTGAAAAAATTTACGCTAATCATTTTACTGGGTTTTATAACACATTTTTCCGGCTATAGCCAGGAAAAACTCAGTTATGTCCCTGGTTCAGCGAAAGATTTCACAGTTAAGATGATCAAGTTCTATCCCAACCCCGCTACTACCGTTATTAATTTTGAGTTCCAGCGCGGATACGACAAATCCTACAACTTTCACGTTTACAATTTACTGGGCAAAAAAGTACTCGAAATCAACAACGTTTCGGTAACCAACCAGGTAAATCTCAACGATTTTAACCGTGGGGTATATATTTTCCAGCTTCGCGATAAATCCGGTAAAATCATCGAATCCGGTAAGTTCCAGGTATCCAAGTAGCGATGAGCTACCAGCTTTCAGCAATCAGTTTTCGTTTGGAGTTTATTGTTTGTAGTTTGAGACGTTTAAGAACGTACCTTCAAACGGTAAACCGAAATAACAAACGCAAAACAACAAACCCGAAATTCAACACTAATGAAGCTAACGACAGCGCGGGCAATAAACAACCACTCTCCTTTTTCGTTACGATCGCCTTTGCGTTATCCCGGTGGAAAAACACGGGCTGTGCAATACATCAGTCAATTCTTTCCCGCACATATTCAAACATTGATCTCGCCATTTTTCGGAGGTGGGTCTATTGAACTCTACATGGCTTCGCGTGGAGTGAAAGTAGCCGGATTCGATGCTTTTAAACCACTGGTTGAATTCTGGCAGTGCTTACTGAAAAGCCCCGATCGTTTAGCGGCCGAAGTAGAAAAACATTATCCCCTTTCAAAACCCGGGTTTTACGAGCTGCAGCAAACACAAACACGGTTCAAAACAAAACTCGAAAGGGCGGCTGTGTATTATGTGCTCAATCGTTCTTCGTTTTCCGGTTCCACGCTTTCCGGCGGTATGTCGCCCGGCCATCCCCGGTTTACCCGCACTTCCATTGAAAGACTAAAAGCATTTTACAATCCGAATGTCAATGTGCAGCCCGGCGATTTTAAACAGTCGTTGTCAAATAACCAGGGTGTATTCACTTATCTCGATCCGCCCTATCTTATTAAAAGTTCGCTGTACGGGAAAAAAGGCGATGCGCATAAAGATTTTGATCATGCAGGTTTATACACAGCGCTCAAGCATCGGAAAAACTGGCTGATGTCGTATAACGATTGCGAAGAAATAAGAAAAATGTACAAAAATTTTTATTTCATCACCCCCAACTGGAAATACGGAATGAGCAAAGACAAGCAGTCGAAAGAAGTGCTGATCTTCAGCAAAGATTACAATGGAAAGCAGTTTGATTACTGAGTCGTTTTGCCGGTCATCACAATTCTGCAGGGCGGTATTTTGCGTTGCTGTATCTTACTCCTTTAAAGTGTTGTTATGATTACGTTTTTGCTTTGGCTCATCTTACTGGTGCTGTGCGCGCCTCTTGCAATACTGGCATTGGTATTATACCCCATCGTATGGTTGCTGCTGCTGCCATTCCGCCTTTTAGGCATTGCGGTAGACGGTGTGTTTGCTTTGATCAAATCTATTTTTATGCTGCCGGTTAAATTGTTGCAGCGGGTAGGGTAATATGTGGGATGGGGAAATGCAAATACGGATGGATTGAAATCCATCCTTACAATATGTGACCGATCCTACGGATCTTGTTGTTTGTAAGAATGCAGAGCCATCTACTCGATAAAATATTGTTGCCTGGGATTTTAATCCAGCATCGTTTAGTTAAGTCAGAA
>JBQCFW010000122.1:0-25708 GCA_051958655.1 Agriterribacter sp.
AACTCAAAACGCTCTTATGTTACTATGCGGTAAGCACTGTTTCGTTTACATTTGTTGGAAACAAATGTTTATGCATCACACATTACTTACAGACAATCAACAGGGAACGCTGATCATAACCATTAACCGGCCGGATAAATTAAATGCCCTTAACAAAACAGTGATTGCAGAATTGGCGGCTGTTATTGAAGAAGTGTATTCAAATCCATCCATTAAATCAGCAATCATTACCGGCAGTGGTCCAAAAGCATTTGTTGCGGGTGCCGACATCAGCGAATTCAATTCGTTAGATGCGGCCGGCGGCAAAGCAATGGCAGAAAACGCACAAAAGCTGGTGTTCGATAAAATTGAAAACGCTCCCAAACCATTTATCGCAGCGGTAAATGGTTTTGCTTTAGGCGGAGGCTGCGAACTGGCAATGGCCTGTCATTTCAGGCTGGCAAGCGAAAACGCTCAGTTTGGTCAGCCTGAGGTAAACCTGGGATTGATTCCCGGGTATGGTGGAACACAACGGCTGGCCCATCTTATTGGCAAGGGCAGGACCATGGAATTATTAATGACCGGGGCGATGATCAACGCAGAAAAAGCTCTTCAATACGGGCTCATCAACTATATATTTCCACAGGAAGAGCTGCTTAAAAAAACCATAGAAATAGCGGCACTCATCAACTCCAAAGCTCCTTTAGCCGTTGCAGGTTGCATAAGTACAGTAAACGCCGCATTTGGCGAACACAAAAAAGGATATGAACTGGAGATAGCCACATTTGGAAAGCTGTTTGGCACAGCCGATGCAAAGGAAGGCGCAGCAGCCTTTTTGGAAAAAAGAAAGCCATCGTTTATTGGTAAATAGGTTAATTGGGTTGATTTAGATAATCAAGGAATACAACTTTCACCACCTCGACCCCCTTAACTATTTAACCCACTTAACGCCTAACTAATTTATCTTTGGCATCTTTTAACCACATACCAACCATTTTTACAATCACATATTGCTATGGATTACAGGATTGAAAAAGACACGATGGGAGAAGTGAAAGTTCCCGCAAACGCATATTACGGGGCGCAGACACAAAGGAGTATAGATAATTTTAAGATTGCCCAGGACATCAACCGGATGCCTAAAGAAATTATCCGAGCCTTTGCTTACTTGAAAAAAGCTGCTGCTATCACCAATTTTGAAGCTGGCGTATTGCCTGCAGAAAAATCGGACCTGATAGGAAAAGTGTGCGATGAGATATTGCAGGGAAAGCTGGATGAATATTTCCCGCTCGTAGTATGGCAAACGGGCAGCGGTACCCAAAGCAATATGAATGTAAATGAAGTAGTGGCCTACAGAGGGCATGTGCTGAACGGTGGCAAGCTGGAAGACAAGGAAAAGTTTTTGCATCCCAACGATGATGTAAACAAATCACAATCCAGCAACGATACGTTTCCTACGGCCATGCATATAGCCGCCTACAAGATATTGATAGAAACAACCATTCCCGGAATTGAAAAGCTACGCAATACCCTTGCTGAAAAAAGCAAACAGTTCATGCAGGTGGTTAAGATAGGCAGGACGCATTTTATGGATGCTACGCCATTAACGTTGGGGCAGGAATTCAGTGGTTATGTATCGCAATTGGATCATGGATTAAGAGCAATAAAAAATACGCTTCCGCATTTGAGTGAGCTGGCATTGGGCGGAACCGCTGTTGGTACAGGAATTAACACGCCGGAAGGTTATTCCGAAAATGTAGCCAGGCATATTGCATCCCTCACTGGTTTGCCTTTTGTAACTGCTGCCAATAAATTTGAAGCTCTTGCAGCGCACGACGCTATTGTTGAAACACATGGGGCGTTAAAAACAGTAGCTGTAAGTCTTATGAAAATTGCAAACGATATCCGTATGCTTTCTTCCGGACCACGCAGCGGCATTGGCGAAATATTTATACCCGACAACGAACCGGGTTCTTCTATCATGCCTGGAAAAGTAAATCCCACGCAATGCGAAGCGCTTACAATGATTGCTGCGCAGGTATTAGGTAATGATGTTGCTATTAATATTGGTGGCGCAACGGGTCACTTTGAACTGAATGTTTTTAAACCTGTAATGATCTATAACTTCCTGCACAGCGCAAGACTGATTGGAGATGGCTGCGTGAGCTTTGATGAAAAATGCGCTGTTGGCATTGAGCCTATTGAAGCCAACATTAAAAAGCATGTTGACAACTCTTTAATGCTTGTAACAGCGCTCAATACAAAAATTGGCTATTACAAAGCCGCAGAAATTGCACAGAAGGCTCATAAGCAGGGCACAACGTTAAAAGAAATGGCCGTGCAATTGGGTTATGTAACTCCTGAGCAGTTTGATGAATGGGTGAAGCCGGGAAATATGGTAGGGAAGTTATCGTAATGCGTTATCAGTTAGACGGAAAGGGTTCGGGACTTTAATAAGGCTGGAAACAAATGGAGCGCCCTGTAAAGTTGCGAACCCTTGCTGAAACCAGCGGACTGCTCTTCTTTTATTAAGAGCCTCTTTGGTTGTTCCCCAAAAAACAAACGTCAATCTTTTTCCTTTTACGGATTTTGCAATTTAAAATCTATTGCAAGGTAATGTTAGAACCGGGTAAATAAGTATATTGTGGATGGTTTGTGCGGACAACCATACACGATAGTAGTAAGTCAATATACTTTAATATCTTTGGTTAATTCGTTTTAACCCACCCAGCGAAGCCGAAAACTGGATATTTAAAGAGTAGGCATTAAAACTTAAATCCATGGGAATAAGGAAATTATTAATGAGCTCTCTGGCTCTGATTGTATTTTCAATTTCACTTGTTATTTTTCAGCTAAGTTGTAAGAAAGAAACTACTGCGCAAACAGCAACTTTAACAAAGGATGAAATTCTGGTTGCTAAAAACTGGAAAATTGATCAGCTTCATAGTGTGATTGACGGCACATATGCCATGTATTCAAATGGAGGAACGAATACGACAGGTGTTGATTACCACAACGTTAGGTATACATTTAATGCTGACGGAACTGGTACATATGTGGATCAATATAATGACAGCTATGCTATAACCTGGCAATTTACTTCTGCAGACAAGCGGTCTATCAAGTTTACCAGAAGTGGTAAATCACCCGACAATTGGGAAATGGTAGAAATAGCGGACAAGTATTTGCATGCTACACAAAACTTCACTGTAGGTAGCAATACCAACAATCTTCATTCTTTTAGATTAGTACAAATTCCCTAACCAGGAAAACTGCGTGCAGTCACAACTATTTACCAAAAAGTTTGGTGTAGTGCAGCAATGGGTGCTGATACCAGTTTTTCGTACTTTATACAAAGCAAAAAGGCATCGTAAGATGCCTTTTGCTTTAAACCAACTACAACATGAGAAAAAAGACGAAGTTTATATTCCAACCAGTTTTAACCCGGTAAATATTTTGATGCTTTATATGCATAAAACGCCGCTTGTTAACTAATATTATTTTTTTGCTGTAAATAAATTTTGCGGCTTCGCATCTCCTTTCTATTCCCTCCCTTGTGCTAAAAAGTTAAGTGCTCATTATTCTTTTTAAGAAGCAGCAATGCTATTTATCATTTGATAAGAGACTGCTTTCTTAAGGGAAAGCATTTACAATATTAACATTATGAACCACTTATTTTTTGTGTAGCGACTATGCAATAAAATCCTTAGGCGCATAAGACTTTTTAGTAGACTAATTCCTACTTCTGTTTCGTTTAAAAGCACAATGCTCATGCAGCGTTTATAAAAAATATTGGGACGTTGGAGTATTCAATAAAAGATATGATGAACCCAATATTTTTAAACCATACCTAGAAGTATACACTGATCATGTAAAAATGGTCTCTTTAATCCATACCCCCGAAAAGCAAAGAATGTTGGGTATTCACAGCCTCAGCGACTCTTTGTGCAAAACAAAAAACCCTCCCTGGCGGGAGGGCTTTTTTTGCCCCGTTATTTGCATTCATATTTAAACTTTGTAATACCGTCTATTACCAACATGCCATCTACCAGGTCTCCCATGGCGTGCAATTCAGTTATATAACCATCCGACGAAAATTTATAATCTTTATAATCGGTATTATAGGTGTTGATTACGTTGCCGCCCGCATCGAAAGTTTTTACAACGATCTTTGCAAGTACATTCTTCGATTTTTTACCTGCATTAATAGAAAGTATAAACGGCGCCAGCTCTATGGCTTCGGGAAAACTATAAATGACATTGCTCACTTCTTTCGATAGATCGTAGTGCAGATCGGCAGTAAGTGCCACTCTTCTTGCACCGCCCGCTTCGGTTGCTTCTACTTTTACCAGGTTTCCATTTAACCAGGTATAGGTATATACAAAAGAAGGAATGTCGGGCGACAGGGAATATATAAACCAGCTTTTGCTTTTCAAAAAGCCCTCCTGGTCATACTGGTAAGTATACCTGAACTTGTCTGATGCAGGATCCCCCGCAACTTCATAAGTGTCAAATTCCCTGATCCTCTTTTCCTGATCCAGCAAAAAGAACTCATTTTCACCAACCTCAATGCTATCGCCTTTGTAAGAAAAATTTATTTTGTAATAGCTGCTGCCCGAGGTACTATCAAACATCTCGGTTTTTAATGGTCTGCCCTCGCTGTCAAACGTAACGTAAAACGATCCGTAGCCCCTGCCTGTAACCGAATCGGTAGGCACTATAGCGGCAACCTTGCAGTTGTTTCCCAGCGGAAGATCAGTATTCCCTCTTTCTTCGCTGTTTTCTTTTGAGCATGAGAGCAGCAAAGTAGTTGCCAGTAATATGTAAGTAATTGCATTACCCGATCGTACCATATTATACGCTGCCGCGGTATTATAATACCTGCACTTCGTCATTTACGGTAGAATTGGTCTCCACCGTTGGGTTAGCGTCTTTCTTTTTACGGTCAAAAAAGCGTTTTTGAAATAAAAGAATGGTAATTACTCCTAACGAAATAGAAGCATCGGCTATATTGAATACGGGGCGAAAGAATAAAAACTCTTCGCCGCCCCATATCGGGAACCAATCGGGAAAACGGCTTTCAATAATCGGGAAGTACAGCATATCCACCACGCGTCCATGCAAAAAGCCTGCATAGCCGCCACTTTCGGGGAAAATCTTTGATACATACGGATTGAACACGTCACCACTGTTTTCGAATATCAGTCCGTAAAACATGCTGTCTATTAAATTGCCGATAGCACCGGCATAAATGAGCGTGGCGCAAACAATAAACCCTTTGTGATATCCCTGTTTAATAATGTGCCGGATATAATAGGTTCCAAAAACCACCGCAAACAGCCGGAATAAAGTGAGAATGATTTTACCCCACTCGCCTCCGAATTTCCAGCCATAAGCCATTCCTTCATTCTCAATAAAATGAAGCATAAACCAGGAACCTATAACAGATTTTTCTTCACCGAGATAAAAGTTTGTTTTTATCCAGACTTTAAATGCCTGGTCAATAAAGAGAATAAGCAAGGTGAGCAATATTGCCGATCTGAATTTCACCGATTTAAGTTTATCGGCAAACCTACACGAAAAAGCTGATTTTTCAGCTACTTTAAAACTTTCCATGTATCGTATAAAGGGGATGGCAAACAAACATTAACAAATAACTCTCCGTGAACAAATGGCTAAAAACGACCATGTCATCCCATTAAAACGTTAACATTATATGAATAGCTAGCGTGTAAACACTATTTTTGTATATTTGGCAGCTCTAATGGCACGTGCAAAAAAGATATATAGTTCAAAACACTATGCATCCTGCGTATTTATGATGCTTACGTTGTTATGGCTAACCGTAAGTGCCCCGTTTATTACAGATCTTCAGAAACAACTCAATAAACAAACAAGCTGTTATAACGCTGGATCCGAAAACCAGTCGATGGAAGAAAATGCCAATCCTTTTTCGGGATTAAATGAAGAAAAGAGTGGCAATTCCGGCAATACTTTATCGGAATATCTGCATGAGCCGCTCACATTTGACACGCTGTTTACCGCCGAACTGGTGCATACAGCCAATGGCGGAGCATCCATTTATATTGCTTATTACGGCGAGCTGTTATCTCCTCCTCCGGAAGCCTAAACCGGTTTCACTTAATCCATTCTTGTTTATTCATGTTTTGTCTTTTCCCCCGAAGGAGAAATGGCATGATGTTATTAATGCGTGTCAATTCATTAATGAAGAGGCGTGTTTGGGTGGAAGAAAAAGTAAAAAGGATCATCTGGAAAATTTATACAGCATTATTTTAATTTATTGATATGAACAATCGTTCTCAATCTTTCGTAAAGAATATTGGATCGGATTTCCCCGCGTCGATCGTTGTGTTTTTAGTTGCATTACCCCTGTGTTTGGGCATTGCTTTAGGGTCAAATGCGCCCTTGTTTAGTGGTATTATTGCGGGTATTGTAGGTGGCATTGTTATTGGCGCCATTGCCATTTTACCTTCGTTCGAGGCCTTTCTTTTGGCTGTGGTAATATGCGGTGCCTTGCAACTGGTGCTTGGTTTTGCAAAAGCGGGCGTAATTGGCGATTATATTCCCAAAAGTGTGATAAAAGGGATGCTTGCCGCCATCGGCATCATCCTTATTTTAAAACAAATTCCACACCTTATTGGTTATGATAAAGATTACGAAGGGGATGAAACGTTTTTACAACCCGATGGTGAAAATACTTTTACCGGCATATTCAGTGCATTAAATGCTATTACTCCGGCGGCGGTGGTTATTGGTTTGGCTTGTTTGGCCTTCCAGTTTTTCTGGGGAAATCTTGCCGAGAAAAAAGGTGGCTGGTTAAAACTGGTTCCCGCTCCGTTGCTGGTTGTACTGTTGGGTGTGGCTATCAATGAGCTGTTTAAATGGCAAACTGCTGGCTTTGGACTGAAGCAGGAGCATATGGTTAACATACCTGTTGCTTCTTCGGCAAAAGAATTCTTTTCCTTCTTTACTACTCCCGACTGGAGCGCTTTAACAAATAAACAGGTGTGGTTAAGTGGAGCTACGCTGGCATTGGTAGCCAGTCTTGAAACGCTGCTAGGTATAGAAGCGGTAGATAATCTTGACCCGCAAAAAAGAATTACGCCTACCAACCGTGAGCTGAAGGCCCAGGGAGTGGGTAACATGATATCTGGTTTAATTGGCGGTTTGCCTTTAACCAGTGTTATCGTGCGGTCATCTGCCAACGTAAATGCAGGCGCCAAAACAAAAACATCTACCATTCTTCACGGTTTTTTCCTCCTGTTGAGTGTTGCGTTTATACCTACGGTGCTAGCCATTATACCTTTATCGGCACTGGCAGCCATTTTGATTTACACGGGTTTTAAACTGGCAAAACCTTCTCTCTTTAAAGATTTTTATAAAAAGGGGTGGGACCAGTTTATTCCCTTTGTGGCTACCATTGTAATTGTATTACTCACCGATTTGCTGGTAGGCGTACTTTCAGGGTTGGCTGTTGGACTGTTTTTCTCGGCCCGCAGCAATTTCAAAACGGCGGTATTTATTGTAAACGATGACGACAATTTCCTTATCCGCTTGCGCAAAGATGTATCCATTCTTAACAAGCGAGGCATAAAAGCGAAGCTGGATGCTGTGCCGGAAAACTCGAATGTGCTGATTGATGCTACACGCGCCGATTATATTGACAAAGACATCTTAGACATGATAGAAGATTTCAGGCGGGATGCGCCTAAACGGAACATCCAGGTGGAGGTGAAAACAAATTCGTTTGAAGAACAAAAACAGGAAGCAGATGCGATTGCGCAGAGTATTAAGAAAAACGTAAACGGAACGGAAAAAATTAAAGTAAAGGATCATTAATTAGAAACAATTAAAACATTAACAAGTGAAATCGTATCAAAAATTATTATTGGAAAATAAAGCATGGGCTGCAGAAAAAGTTGACTCAGACCCGGACTATTTTAAAAGACTATCAAACGTACAAAAACCTGAATTTTTGTGGATAGGATGCAGCGACAGCCGCGTGCCTGCCAATGAAATTACCGGCACGCAACCGGGCGAAATATTTGTGCACCGCAATATTGCCAATATGGTGATACATACCGATGTAAACCTGCTGGCAGTGTTGGATTATGCCGTTAACCACCTTAAAGTAAAACACGTTATTGTTTGCGGGCATTACGGTTGCGGAGGCATCAGGGCATCGATGACCAATACCGACTACAAGGCGGTACTGAACATGTGGCTGCGCAATATTAAGGATGTGTATCGTCACAACCGTGAAGAACTGGACGCCATTGAAAATCTCGACCAGAGGGCCGACAGGCTGTCGGAGCTGAATGTGAAGGAACAGGTGCTACGGCTGGCTCAAACAACCATTATACAAAATGCATGGAAAACAGATAATGCACCTCATTTGCATGGCTGGGTATATGGTTTGAAAGACGGAATGATCAATCCTGTTTTTGAATTGCCCGCCGGAAGCGAGATCGATCCATTGTACACGTATGATAAAATACTTTAGCAGGTGAAAGGTATAAGGTATAGGGTGTAAGGCCTTATACCTTACACCCTAACTAAACAAGTATTCCACATCTTCCCTGGTCAGGCTCTTCACAAATGTAGAATCATCTGCAATGAGGTCTTTGGCCAGGGATCTTTTTCTTTCCTGCAACTGAAGTATTTTGTCTTCAATCGTATCCTTACAAATCATCCTGTAAGCGAATATATTCTTCGTTTGCCCAATGCGGTGTGTACGGTCAATGGCCTGTTGCTCAACCGCAGGATTCCACCATGGATCTACTATGTAAACGTAGTCGGCAGCTGTAAGGTTTAAGCCCACACCACCCGCTTTTAGTGAAATAAGAAACACCCTGCAGGTATCGTCGTTCTGAAAGCGTGTAATTGCTTTTTCCCTGTCTACAGCGGTTGTGCTGCCGTCAAAATACTCAAACGGTACTTCCAGCTCTTTCAGCTTTTCTTTAATGAGCGCCAGCATGCCCAGGAACTGCGAAAATATCAGGGCTTTATGATCGCTGATATTTTCTGTAAGTTCTCTTCCTATTTCTTCGAGCTTTACAGAATGGTTTGGATATTTTTCCGGCTCATTCATGATAGCCGGCGAATCGCATATCTGGCGCAACTTCATCAATCCCTGCAAAATAGTTAACTGCGATTTCTCAATGCCCTGCTCGCTGATAACCCCCATTATCTTGTTCCTGTAATCGTTGCGATACGCATCATATATTTCTCGCTGTTCACTTTGCATTTCGCAAAACAGGATGGTTTCTGTTTTTTCAGGAAGGTCTTTGGCAACCTGCTCTTTTGTTCTTCTTAAAATAAAAGGATACAACAGTTTCTTCAAATGTTCTTTGCGGTCCTGTTCCCCAAATTTGTCTATAGGCGTAGCAAATTCATTGCGGAAGTATTCCACGCTGCCCAGCATGCCGGGGTTCAAAAAATTCATTTGCGCGTAAATGTCGAAGGTGTTGTTCTGTAAAGGCGTACCGCTCAGGCAAAGCCGGTTTTTCGCCAGTAGCAGGCTTGCGGCCTTGGTTACTTTGCTCTGCGGATTTTTAATAGCCTGCGATTCATCCAGCACCACATAATCAAACTGTATCTCTGTAAGCAGTTTAATGTCGCTCCTGAGTGTTCCGTAAGTGGTTATAATGATGTTATAAGGCGCAAAGGTTTCTTTATCTCTGGCCCTGTCGGGTCCGTGATGAATATAATAGGTAAGATCGGGCGTAAACTTTTTAATTTCATTTTCCCAGTTGAACATCAGCGTGGTTGGGCAAACAACGATTGCTTTCAACACATCGTGATGATCGCGGTAAAACTGAAGAAATGATAAGGCCTGAATGGTTTTGCCCAAACCCATATCATCTGCCAGTATCCCACCCCAGCCCACTTCGCTCAAATAATTCAGCCAGTGATATCCTGCCACCTGGTAAGGTCGTAAGATATGCGCCAGGCGTTCCGGCGGATCAATTTCGTTGATGCGGTTAAAGCTGCGAAGCCTGTTGTATTTCTCTTCCAGCTCAATCATCACCTCGGCTTCATCCTTTTCCTGGTGCAGCTCGTCTATAACACTTAAATGATATTTAGAAAGCCGCAGCGAATTGCTTTTGCCTTCGCCTACCCTAAACAGTAACGAATATTTTTTTAGCCAGTTTTCAGGCAAAATTCCCAGCGTGCCATCGTTCAATTGTACGAACTGCTGCTTATTGGTAAGCGCCCGCTTAATTTCGGCTACACTTACATGTTGCTCGCCAAATACTACGCTCACTTTAGCATCGAACCAGTCCATGCCACTGCTGATGTGTATTTGGGTAGCTGGCCGTGCAGTATTAAAACGGAAATTCTTCAGCACATCAAACCCTGCAACCGGTATATTCATTTCCTTCATGCTGTCAACAAAAAGGAAAAACCAGTTGTTCTTCAGTACATCTGCCCCCTTTAAGGCAAGGGTAGATGATCCTTCGGGGTAAATGAAGTTGGAATGCAGCCCTTCCAGCTTTTTAATAAACTTCAGTTCTGCTTCCCTGTTCCTTCTTATTTCAAGCACTTTGTCTTCAACCGGGATGGTAATTACATCTTTGGCGTTGAATTTTGTTTCAAATCCTTTGTATGAAAACAAAGGAACAAAAATCAGGTAATCGCCTTTTTCCTGCAACAGCACTTTAATTTCAGGATCGCCATCTTTTACCTCTTGCACCAGGCTGTTGCTGAATTTCACTTTGTAGTCGCGCGTAAGCGGCACAATCGTTTTTTGCAGGTAAGAAGGCCAATCTTCTTCAGCAACTTCTATATCTTCCTTATTTAAAAAACGTTCTACTTCGGCTATGTCTTCCTGTTTGACCCAGTTATAAAAAGTATCGGCATATTTAAACAACAGCGAGCTGCTCCATTCATTTTCTTTCAGCGGCACTTCGCTCCCGTTTACCTGTACAAAACAGGATATCACAACTTTATTTTTGGCTGGGGTTACATGAAACACAGGACTTACGCCTTCTTCAGACAACTGTGCCGATTGAAGGTTGGCGGTTACAAAATTCTTTTTAGCAGGCAGAAAGAATACAAGCGGATTGTCCTTTTGCTCGTTAAACAGCTTTTGTAATTTGGGATACCAATATTCGGTGATCAATGATTTCGTTTCTTCCGGCAGGTCGTCGTCTTCATGGTGCACAATATTTTCCCATATACCCGAAAAGGGCGAGTTCCTGCTTACATATTTATTTACCTCGGTATCCTGCAGCTTGCGGGGTTGTTGCAATAATTGTTTATCCGGATCGGGGTAGCCATCTGCGTTTACAAATTTAACAAGGTCGAGCTTTTCCACTTTTCCGGTAAAGCCTCCGCCAGCTTCTTTTGTTTCGCCTGCTACGGCATCTAACGAAAAATAAGGATATGATTTATTGGAATGATTGAATACCACACCAATTCTTCGGCTGAGGTAGGTACCGTTAGTAGCTACTTCCACATTTTCGGGCTCCGCCGTTGCTACTTCTTTTTCAACTGCTGCCGGTTTGGGTTTGGAAAGGCCCGCTACGGGTTCAATTCTTTTTATCGACGTGTCGAGCACGCGCAAAAAAGGTTTGCCATCCTTATAGGTAAATTCAAATTTGCCAGTCAGATCATCGTCGAGCGAGTACCCATATGCTTCCAGCAGTTTGTTCTTTTGCTTGTCCCAGTTCCTGATAGAATCGAAGTAAAAAGGACCGTAGGCATTGAGCAATTGAATGAACAGTGTTACTTTATGAATGCAAAGCGGGTGTCCCTGTTCGTCGCATTTACAGGAGGTATCAAAATTTCTTTCTTCGTTTTTTTGAATTACCAGCGGAAAGTCTTCTCCCTCTAATGTAAGTGTCGCTTCTACCCGTTCGTTTGCTGCTGATAATATATTGGCTTTTTGACCGCGTAATATTTTTTCGGCCTCCGTATAGCTGTCTGGTGAGCTGAGCAGTTTGATCGTTTTAAGATCAATGTCTTTCATTTTCACAACGGTATGCCGTTGATGATACAGGATGTCTTTTTCGCCCAGCACATTTTTATCAATCAGCTCCTGCAACTGCAATAAGGCGGCTGTTTCATGCCTGCAAATATCGCCGAGGTTATAAGGGCAGGTACACCGCACCGATAGTCCCTTGGGATCTTTGTATTTCTGAATGTATACTTTATAAAATGTGGCGTAACTGTCGTCCTTCACCCTAAAAGTAACAGAACCCAGCAGATCGTCGTGTTCAACCAGTTCAACATACCCGATCGAATGAATTTTTTTACCCCTCCGGATTACTTCATCAGTACCATTATTATAAACAAACTTGATAAGGTGTGGTAAGGCCATGCGTACGAAAATCAGGTGTAACCTGTATTTGGTAAAAAAAAGGTTAATTGGCGAAATTACAGAAAAATCTTAAGTATGGGAAATGATGAAAGCGTTAAAACTGCAAAAGGACTGTTCGTTGTATCTAAATAATCACTAATCTGTCGTTTCGGTAAACCGGCAATACGTTTGCAACATCCGGCGTCATACAGTATTCAATATCTTTCTGTAACCCATAACCGCTCAACCGCAAATAGTGAGATGCGTTTTTTTTCCTGAGGAACTCAAAAAGGTTTGGCTGCGCTTCGCGATAGATGGCCTGAGCCATCATGCTGGAGTCGCAGTTAATAGAAAAGTTGCTGCCAATGCGATCGATAACGGCGCCGGCAAAAAGCGTATCCTCCAGGTTCACGCGATCTTTCCAGGCAGCGCAGGCCAGTATTACATTGCGGTTTTGGCGTTCCAGGTAATGGCATACGGCTGAAAGGTTAGGAAACGAGCCGGTAATAATATCTTTTGCCCCATTGGCTATTGCCATGTAAAGCAGTTTGGTGCCATTGGTAGTGGTGAGCACCATTGGCTTTCCTCCAATAAAATCGCGGCTGTATTCAAAAGGCGAGTTGCCATGTTGCAGGCCGGGCGCCACCTTGCCTTCGCGTTCACCTGCGGTAATAGCGCCTATTTCCTGTCCCGTTGCTATGCATTTGGCCACACTGTCTACCGGGATGATATAGCTTGCCCCATTATACAATGCCGTGGCCACGGTAGAGGTTGCACGAAGTACATCAATAATCACTACTATAGCGTCATTTACATCATACAAGTGCAGTAATGCAGGAGAAAGAGATGTATAGAGAGAAGGTTTGTTGTTCATATTTCGTTTGCAAATATAGAACACTTGAAAGGGACAGCGATCATAAGGCGCCCGTCGCCTTAGATTGAAATCCAAGGTAACAATACGTAACCGAGCCGATGGCTCTGGCAGTTTGTGATCGTACAGAGCCATCGGCTCGGTAAAATTTTGTAAGGACGGATTTTAATCCGTCCACCAGTGCTACCCTTTATCCACCGGTATCCAGAAATTAAGCCCTACAATAAACGCTACCAATAGCCAATGAATGAGCAGCGGTAACCATTTTTTTTCTGCATAGAAATAAGTGTAAGCATGGAATGCTGCAAAAGGCAGCGCGCACAATATCCAGTATTCGAATGTTGAATTAAAGTTAATGAACGGTATCAGCATGGCTATTACGAGGTATACCAGCATTAACGTCCAGCTTTTGCGCACCTGTATTAACATGCGGAGGATATTGCGCTGGATGTAAAAGCCGCTGATAAGAAAGGGAACAATCATAAACAAGATGGCGATCCATGCCCATATATCCTGTTGAAATTTAGGCAGGCTTACCGAAACAGAAGGCAGGTATGTAAGCGGGTTCCAGTTATTGGCAAGAAACAAAAAGGCAAACAAAAAATAGTACGGTGTAAGTAAGCCCAATATAGCCACCATCCATTCGCTTAGGTGAAAAGGGCGCATGGATATAAGTGCAAAAAAGATTAGAATGGCAAAGCCAATAGCCGGAAAATAGAAGAAAGATGCTACCCCTACCATCATAGCCGTATTAAATACAAGCGTTTTGGGGCGCGGATGATTGAATAATTTGCAAAGCGTAGCCCAAATAAAAACCAGCAGGGTATTAATGAGGAGGGTAGACGAAAGTTGCCACCACTCAGGAAAAAGCGAGGTGATAAGAATATAAGACATTGCCGGCAGGTAACTGGGCCGGTGCAACAGCTTTTCGTTGTTAATAAAATTATTGAACGTAAATGCCTGCGTTAACGTAAGCACCCACACAATAAACGGGTAAATAATGGGAGCCGTTTTGCCTGTATTGCCAATAACGCCCAGCAGCCAGTGATATAAAAATCCATCCGTAGGCTGGGCAACCGGCACATGCGGATGGAGAAATGAATATATTTTTAGCAATAAAGCATACAACAACAGGTAAACAATATTGACCGGCGTACTCTTCTTAAAAAATCCTGTCACAGAAAGATGGTTTAAAAATCAATTTTTGCAAAGCAAATATAATTTCTGTACATGCAAGGTAATATTACCTGGCGTGCACCCACCTGTTTGCCATATTTAGGCATAAATTCATAATCGCGGTCAAGATTTTTAAGCGTAGGCGACCTGTCTATTTTGCCATCCGGGGTAACCGATTGCTCGGTGAGCAGCCTCGTCCTGCGTTCCAGCTGGTTGTATAAAAAGTTGATGGAGTTGCCAGTGTTGTAAATCATGTACGATAAATTGTTGTCTGAATTATCATCAAACTGGCTTTTGTGTAAAATATTGCTCCACTGCATGGTTGCGTTGGGATCGAATGAAAAAACCGCAATGTTTTCGCTGTAATACCGGGTGCTGCTGCCATAGTTCCAGCGGTTCCACGGACTGCCATAACCATAAGGGCTCCAGTAGTTATTGTAAGGCGAATACGGATAAAATCCGTAAGGACTATAAAGATAGTCGTACCTGTTCCAGTTGCCACCTCTCGAAGAAGTAAAATACAACTCGCTCACCACAATAAATCCTCCATCCTTTTTAGGAAGCACCTGCCGGATAAAATAGTCGTTGAAAGCGGTTTTGGCATTGGTGTTTTCCGATTTTGCGTCTTGTTTTAACTGGTCGCTGAAAATATTGTAACTCTCCGCTTTTATCTGCGACGATGCCTTATCCCACACTGCAATGTATATGCCTTCCACATTGCCCCTCCGCTGCTTATAATAAAGCGAACTGATGAGATACGTATGATTAACATTATCGGCTTTAAGCTTTACTTCGTCCAGGTAATTGTTGGTGAGCGGAATGTTGTTCACCCTAAAACTGTCCACTTTGGCAGGTTTGATCAACAGGTCCATGTGCGAAATATTGTCCCTGCTTCCATTACGTCCGCAACGCGTAAAAACAAAGTCCCCGTCATTGTCTACAATAAAATCGCTGAACACGGCATCTCGCTGCTGCATGGTAACCGCAAGCCGGCTTTTGTTTTGAAACTCCATTTTGTCGTTATACAGCAAAGTGGTAAACACATAGTTTTTCTCGTTCCTTTTATTGATCTTAAAAACCATGATCTGCTCCTTGTTTTCGCTGTAGATGGTTGTATAGATCTTGTTATCGCTGGCGCCGCCTATTTGCGTAGTATCTATTTCAACCGGACCCACCAGCTTTTGCCCCGCGGCATCCATTTTAACCACATTGCAGTACACGATATTTCTTTTTTCGTATTGATATATCATGTAAAAGAAATCGGGATAGGCAACAAAATCAACGTTGATCAGTTTGTCGGGCAAAAACTCAAGCGCAATTTTATTTTTAAGCTTCATTTCATTGTCAAAAATCGAAAGATCATTCTTGGATCGCTGATTTTTGTATATCAGGATGTCGCCGCTCACCTTTCCTATGATCTCAAAATTAACCTGGCGGTAATCGTCCCTTCCCGGATCTGAATAATGAATTCGCTGCGCGGCACTCCATACAGGCAGGCTCAGTATCACAATGGCAGCAATCATTTTATTTATATGCATCATTGAATATGATTTTTTCACTCTAAATATATACATCCCTTTGCAAATTAGAGCGTTTTTGCCATTGCACCCTGCCGATAAGATTTTTTTAACCAAAACTATACTAAAACCATACCTTTCGAAACCCGCGGATTTGCAAGCCTGGTACGTTTTTTCCGAAAAACATACATTCGTTTGCAAACATTTCATACGGCATTTGTAATTTACCGTATACCTTTGGCGTTTGTTTAACCGTTGTAGAAATACTTTAACCTGTAGTAAGCCGTGGGCAAACATACTAATAAAGCTACCCTGGCGGGTTTTGTTATCGCGCTGGGTATTATATATGGCGACATTGGAACTTCACCTCTCTATGTATTCAATGCCATAATAACGGACAGAGCTATTACCGAAGAATTAATCATTGGAAGCCTCTCCTGTATTATTTGGACTATTACGCTTCAAACCACCGTTAAATACGTTATACTCGTATTAAAAGCTGACAACAAGGGGGAGGGTGGCATTTTTGCCCTCTATGCCCTGGTGAGGCGACGAAAAAAGTGGCTTGTCATTCCCGCCATGATTGGCGGAGCCGCATTGCTGGCCGATGGCATGATCACTCCCCCCATTACCATCACCTCCGCTATCGAGGGTTTGCAAAAAAATCCTTCCTTTAGCAATCTCGACCAATATATTATTTACATCGTCATTGCCATTTTATCGTTGTTTTTCTTCCTGCAGCAATTTGGCACTTACTCCATAGGTCGGTTTTTTGGACCAGTGATGGGTTTATGGTTTAGTATGCTGGCGGTGCTGGGGATTTGGCATTTGTTCGACGACCTTTCGATACTAAAAGCCTTCAACCCTTATTATGCCATCAAACTATTGGCTGCCAATCCGGATGCTTTGTGGATACTGGGTGCGGTTTTTTTGTGTACTACGGGTGCAGAAGCATTGTATAGCGACCTTGGGCACTGCGGAAGGGAGAACATACGCATATCGTGGATATTTGTAAAAACCTGCCTTTTACTCAACTACCTGGGGCAGGGCGCCAGCTTATTGAAAAACAACCTGGACGTGCCGGCTGGTAAGCATGTGGATATAAATCCGTTTTTCGACCTGATGCCCGAATGGTTTATTATTCCGGGCGTAATTATTGCCACAACGGCGGCTATTATTGCCAGCCAGGCAATGATATCGGGATCGTTTACGCTTATTGGTGAGGCGATGCGCTTGAACCTTTGGCCCAGGTTAAAAATCAGGTATCCCTCAGAGGAAAAAGGCCAGTTGTTCATTCCCTGGCTCAACACTATGATGTATATAGGCTGCGTTGGCGTGGTACTGTACTTTCAAACTTCTTCGCGCATGGAGGCAGCGTATGGTTTGGCCATCATTGTTACCATGCTTATGACCACCATTCTTTTCGCCAATTACCTGGTAAGCCACCGTATAAAAGCAAGCCTGATATGGATTTTTTTGATTGGCTACCTGATTATTGAAGGCGGTTACATGATTGCGCTGTTGCAAAAATTTACGCATGGCGGTTATATAACCGTAATTATTGGCGGACTGATGTTTTTGATTATGTACATATGGTACAGAAGCCGCAAGATTAAAAACCGCTATGTTGAATTTGTACGGCTTGAAGATTATTTGCCAATGTTGCAGGAGCTTAGCAACGACCCTTCGGTTACTAAATATGCCACACACTTAATTTACTTAACCAGCGCTAACAATCCCAAGGAGATCGAACATAAGATCATCTACTCCATTTTAAACCGTAAACCTAAACGCGCCGATATTTATTGGTTTGTGCACGTAGATACTTTGGACAATCCATATACCTGCGAGTACGAAGTGCAAACCATTATTCCCAATGAGGTGATACGTGTCGAATTCCGGTTGGGTTTCCGCGTAGAACCACGCATTAACGCTATGTTCCGCAAGGTGGTGGAAGATATGGTTACTAATAAGGAGGTAAACATTACCAGTCGTTACGAAAGTCTTCAGCGCAACAATGTGGTAGGCGACTTCCAGTTTATTGTAATGGAAAAGTTCCTGAGCCTGGAAAATGAACTTCCATTCTGGGAAACACTCATTATGCGTGGCTATTTCTGGATTAAAGAAGCCAGCCTTTCCGAAGAAAGAGGTTTTGGGCTGGATGCGAGTTATGTTACGGTAGAGAAATTTCCGCTTATTGTATCGCCTGCGTCCAATCTTAACCTGCAGAGGATTTATAAGGATTAAATGGAGGTGTAGGGTATAGGGTGTAAGGCGTAGGGTAAAGCAGGGCTATTAGCCATCGGTCAGCAGGTAGATAAGGTTTCAGGATTTCTGAATCAGCAATCAAAAATCATATTTTGCCTGCTTTTGTTCTATACATCATTGGTAGCCTCGTTGTGCTATTGCTGGTCATCTACCTGGTGCAGGATCGTTTTATTTTTAAACCCGAAAAGCTACCTGCCGATTTCAAATTCATATACGATGCACCATTTGAAGAGCTGTTTTTTGACATTGAACCAGGTGTGCGTATTAATGGCTTGCACTTTTATGTAAAAGAACCATTGGGACTCATTCTTTACCTCCACGGCAATACGCGAAGCATTAAAGGATGGGCTAAATATGCGCGCGATTTTTACCGCTACCAGTACGATGTTGTTTTAATAGATTACCGTGGCTTTGGAAAAAGTACCGGCAAACGCAGCGAACAAAGCCTGTTGAACGATGTACAGTTCGTATACGCGCAGTTGGCAGCCCAATACCAGGAGCATCATATCATCGTGTATGGAAGGAGTATAGGAAGCGGTTTTGCTACCAGGGTAGCAGCTGATAATAAGCCCCGTTACCTGATACTGGATGCCCCGTACTATAATTTTCGCAAAGTGGTAGAGCGGTTCCTTCCATTCATACCGGTTAAATTTGTACTGCGTTATCATTTGCGTACCGACAAATGGATACGACGGGTAAACTGCCACACTTATATCATACACGGTACCAAAGACAGGCTCATTCCCATCAGGCACAGCCAAAAGCTGCAACAGCTTAATCCGCATAAGATAACCCTGATACGCATTGCCGGGGGTGGACACAATAATTTACCTTCGTTTCCCGAATACCACAATTTTGTTCGTGATATTCTGAAATATTAAGCAACGTGACTGAAGTAAAAAAACGTCGGCCCAAAAGATGGCTTCGCTGGTTAAATGTTATTCTCGTAGTGTATCTGTTGGCGGGAGTAGGCGCTTATATTTTCCAGGATAAAATTTTTCTCCATCCGGAGGCTTTGCCGGCAGGAGAGAAATATGGCTTTGCGAAGCCGCACCGGGAAATAGATGTAGCGCTTGACAAGGATTATAATATGAATGTAGTGCAGTTTTTGCCTGCCGGCGATTCTGCAAAAGGCGTGGTGCTGTATTTTCATGGCAATATGAAAAACATTGCCAGGTATGCAGTATATGCCGATCTTTTTACTGTTAATGGCTACGAAGTCTGGATGGTGGATTACCCTGGCTTTGGAAAAAGCACCGGCAAGCTAACCGAGCAAAAAATGTACGACTATGCGGAACAGTTATATACGATGGCGGCATCCAGATTTAAAGCCAGCCAGATTGTGGTATATGGAAAATCGTTAGGCACCGGTGTTGCGGCCTGGCTGGTTTCTAAAAAAAGTTGTCAGCAATTGATACTTGAAACACCTTACTACAGCTTTCATTCGCTTGCGGCACACTATATGCCAATATACCCCGTAACTAAGTTGGTAAAGCTGGAATTGCCTACCAACAAGTATGTTAATATTATAAATGCCCCGGTCACTATCTTTCACGGCACAAACGACGATGTGATTCCCTACAGCAATGCTGTAAAATTGAGAAACGATTTAAAAACCGCCGATCATTTTTTTACCATCGAAAACGGCGCCCATAACAACCTCGCAGATTTTCCACTGTTCAGGCAAAAGCTGGATAGTTTGTTGAAGTAGCTGTCGGCTGTAAGCCTTCAGCCATCGGGTTTGAGTGGGTTTGGAGTTTGATGTTTATCGTTTGTTGTTGCTTTAAACAATAAACATCAAACGGCAAACGCAAAACCCTTATACCCTTCACCTTACGCCTTATTTCCTTTTGGGTTCTTGCTTCTTGGCTTGGTGTTTTACAATTATTTTCTATATTCAACACTTAATAGCTTGCATACATGTCAAAGTCAACCAAAGGTATCTGGAAGGTTATAGGAGCATCATCGGTAGGAACGCTTATAGAATGGTACGATTTCTATATTTTCGGCAGTTTAGCAACCGTTATTGCCAATCAGTTTTTTCCCAAAACAAATCCAACGGCGGCGTTATTGTCAACACTGGCAACCTTTGCCGCAGGGTTTATTGTTCGTCCATTTGGAGCACTTGTTTTTGGACGATTGGGCGACCTGGTGGGAAGAAAGTACACTTTTTTGCTGACGCTTATTTTAATGGGAGGCTCAACATTCGCGATTGGCCTTGTTCCCTCATACGAAAGCATTGGCTTTGCTGCGCCTGTTATAGTATTGCTGCTGCGTTTGCTGCAGGGGCTGGCGTTAGGCGGCGAATATGGCGGAGCTGCTACTTATGTTGCGGAGCACGCGCCCGCCAACCGGAGAGGCTTTTTTACTTCGTGGATACAAACCACTGCCACATTAGGATTATTCGTTTCATTGGGAGTGATACTGCTGGTGCGACATGGGTTAGACGGTAATGAGGAAGAATCCATCAAAAAGTTCAACGACTGGGGCTGGCGCATTCCATTCCTTGTTTCCATATTATTAGTAATCGTTTCGGTATACATCAGGCTGAAGATGAATGAATCGCCTTTGTTTGCCAAACTTAAATCAGAGGGAAAAGTATCTGCTAATCCACTCAAAGAAAGTTTTGGCCACAAAACCAATCTCCGGATGGTATTGCTTGCATTGTTTGGTGCTACTATGGGCCAGGGCGTTGTGTGGTATACCGGGCAGTTTTACGCGCAAAGCTTTATTGAAACGGTTTGTAAGGTTGATTTTGAACAGTCGCGCACCATCTTAATATGGTCCATTTTGTTTGCCACACCGTTTTTTGTGGTGTTTGGCTCGTGGAGCGATAAGGTAGGTCGAAAATGGATCATGCTGGCGGGAATGCTGCTGGCTGTTTTGCTGTACAAACCCATTTACCGCCAGTTCCTGGTTACTACAGATATAACTGCATTTGAAGCAAAATCAATAGCAAACGAAACGCCGCCGGCGATTGTCTCAGAAGTGCAGGCAAACGACAACAAGATTGTTACTACCAGCGTAAAAAAAACATTTACTGACGGTTCGGGCTACACGCAAAAAAGCATTGATACTGTTTTGAATAATACGAACGGAACCATCCTTCATGGACCGGTAACGTATACCGACAAAAAACTTTCAAGTCCCGACTACTGGAAATTTGTTTTTCTCATTTTTATACAGGTCATTTTCGTAACCATGGTGTATGGCCCTATTGCGGCTTTTTTGGTAGAATTGTTTCCTACACGCATAAGGTATACGTCCATGTCGCTGCCCTATCATATTGGCAACGGCGTGTTTGGAGGCCTCACGCCCTTTATAGCTTTGTTGCTCACCACTATTAATACAGGTGATAAGCTTACAGGGCTGATGTATCCTATTATTATTGCCGCAGTTTGTTTTGTAATCGGGGCGCTGTATGTAAGCAACAAAATAGATCCGGACGTAAATGACTGAAGGAGGTGAAAGGTGGAAAGAGAAAGGTGAAAGATCCGCTCAATTTCAAATCTAAAATTTCAAATCTAAAATGAATCAACTCAGAAAATGGTTAGGATGGGTATGGATGCTGCTGGGGCCGCTGTCCATTTATTGTCTTATAAAAACTGCTGCAAGCGAAATAAGCCAGCACCCGGTAATCGATACCAAAATACAGTGGGGCGTTTTTATAGCGGTGGCCATACCCATTGCAGTTGGGCTCGTTATTTTTGGATGGTATGCCTGGAAAGAAGAGTATAAAAGGTAAAATGCGCGCACAAAAAAACTTCTTGTTTCGTGAGATACGAAACAAGGCCAACGCTGTATTTGGGTAAAGATTCCGGACTTCCTATTTTTGTTGAATGTCTATCGAAGTTAAAAACCTCCTGAAAGTATATGGTGAACAAAAAGCTGTAAATAATATTTCGTTTGCAGCAAAGCAGGGGGAGATTGTTGGTTTCCTTGGACCCAACGGTGCGGGAAAATCCACCACTATGAAAATTCTTACAGGATATCTGGCACCCACTTCGGGCGACGCCTTTATATGCGGCATGAATGTGGCAACACATGCCAACGAAACAAAAAAGAAAATTGGTTACCTGCCCGAATCCAATCCTTTGTATTACGACATGTATGTAAAGGAGTACCTCGGTTTTATTGCCGACGTTCATAAAATTCCCCAGCGGGCGGACTCTATAAAAAATATAATAGAAATGGTGGGGCTAACACCCGAATCGAAGAAAAAGATCGGGCAATTATCAAAAGGTTATAAACAGCGTGTAGGACTGGCCGCGGCATTGGTGCATGATCCTGAAGTGTTGATACTGGATGAACCTACCACAGGGCTTGACCCCAACCAGATAAGCGAAATACGCGAAGTAATACGCAGGCAGGGCCAAAATAAAACAGTGCTTTTTTCGTCGCACATTTTACAGGAAGTAGAAGCAGTGTGCAATCGCGTGGTCATTATTAATAAAGGCATATTGGTAGCCGATGATACGGTAACCAATCTGCAGTCGGGCAACCGCGATAAACATCATGTTACCGTGCAATTTTCTGCCGCTGTAGCTAAAGATATTTTTGAAGGAATGATCGGTATCACGCACATCGAACGTCTTTCAGACAATCATTATCAAATTCACACCACCCAGCCAGAAACCACAAGGCGGGCGCTAATGGAAACAGCGCTCCGGCATCAGCTCAATATCGTTTCCATGCAAAGCGGCACCCAAAGTTTAGAATCGGTATTTAAGGAACTGACTGATGGTAAGCACGAATGATCGCCATTCAACTTTCAAAAGTTATTGCTTTTTATTGTTTCCTGATTTTTGGATTTTGGTCTTGTCTTTTGGTTCTTGTTTTTTAAATCTTGTTTCTTGCATTTTGTATTTTGGTTCTTGTTTTTTTGCCTTTTCTTTGCAGTGAAAAATTGATATACAGCTTTATCTGTATATTTCTTGCTTCACCCCATTTTGCAATCGTCCAAAACAAATCAATTATAAATTTTTTACTATGAGCTTTATTTCAGACATACACGCCAGGCAAATTTTAGACAGTCGTGGAAACCCAACCGTAGAAGTAGATGTGGTAACTGAAAACGGATTGGTAGGCCGCGCGGCAGTACCCTCCGGCGCCTCTACGGGCAAACACGAAGCGGTGGAGCTGAGAGATGGTGATAAAACAGTTTACCAGGGCAAAGGCGTAATAAAAGCGGTAAAAAATGTGAACGATATTATAGCCGACCAGTTGATAGGTATTGATGTTACCAAGCAGGCATATATAGACAACCTGCTTATTAAAATAGACGGCACCGAAAATAAGGCCAAATTGGGCGCCAACGCCACGCTCGCCGTTTCAATGGCGGTGGCAAAAGCTGCTTCGCAGGAAAGCAACCTTCCTTTGTATCGCTACCTTGGAGGCGTAAATGCTACGGTGCTTCCCATGCCTTTAATGAACATTTTGAACGGAGGTGTGCATGCTGATAATAAAATCGACTTTCAGGAGTTCATGATCGTGCCTGTAGGCGCTCCTTCTTTCAGCGAAGGCTTGCGCTGGGGAGTAGAAATTTTCCACAACCTGAAAACGGTATTAAAGAAAAAAGGATACAGCACCAATGTGGGCGATGAAGGCGGCTTTGCTCCTGATATTCAAAGCAATGAAGAAGCCATTGAAACCGTATTGCAGGCTATTGAAGCTGCAGGTTATAAAGCCGGCGAGCAAATAGCCATTGCAATGGACGCTGCCAGCACCGAAATGTTTGACGAAGCTAAAGGTTCTTATAAATTCTATAAGAGCAGCGGTAAAGTGATCAGCAGCGATGAAATGGTGGCTTACTGGACCGATTGGGTAAACAAATATCCCATTGTATCTATTGAAGATGGAATGGCTGAAGACGATTGGGAAGGCTGGAAAAAGCTCACAGATTCCATTGGTTCCAAATGCCAGTTGGTGGGCGACGACCTTTTTGTTACCAATGTAAAACGCCTGCAGGAAGGCATTGATAAGGGCATTGCCAACAGCATTTTAGTTAAAGTAAACCAGATTGGTACTATAACCGAAACCATTAACGCTGTTCAACTGGCTCAAATCAACGGGTATACCACCATTATGAGTCACCGCAGTGGCGAAACCGAAGATACTACCATTGCCGACCTGGCGGTAGCTTTGAATTGCGGACAAATTAAAACCGGAAGCGCTTCCAGAACCGACAGGCTGGCCAAATACAACCAGTTGATCAGGATTGAAGAAGCTTTGGGAGATAATGCGGTTTATCCGAAAGGAAAGATTAAATTTGGAAAATAAAATCAAAGCTGCCTTGTAAGTTGCTTGCAAGGCAGTTTGTTTACTTGATCTGTGGAATTTTTGAAAAAAATACCATTCTGGGCCAAAAGTAAATATGTACTTACGCTTGCGGGATTTGTTGTTTGGTTGCTTTTTTTTGACCATAACGATATTTTTTTGCAGGCCGAAAGGCAACGTGAGTTAAACCAGATCAATAAAGGCAAAGCTTATTATGCAGACCAGATAAAAGAAATAAAGCAGGATCTTTCTGGCTTACAGAACAATGCTGCTTCTCTTGAAAGGGCTGCCCGGGAAAGATATATGATGAAAAAAGACAATGAAGATCTGTTCATTATCGAAGAACAAGAATAGTTTTACTAAATTTTTGTGCTTTTCACAATATAATCTCCAAAGCGCCGTTTAATTGAGGTAATCATTTAACCCCTCCTTGATGAAAAAAAGCTAATCTGTATAAATCTAGATATCCTCAAACCAATCAATTATTTTATTTACCCGAATTGATGTCCAATTCAAAAAGGATGGCGTATGGATATTTATACACCTGAAAACATGATACGATTCCTCTACAAAGAAACAACAGCCGAAGAAACAGCCGCAATGCAACTGGCTTTGGATTCAGATTGGTCGCTCCGCGAAAAATTTGAAGTGCTGAAGAATGCCATAGAGGGACTGAGTACAATTACACTTGCTCCCCGCCCTTCAGCAATACAGTCTATTCTCAATTATGCGGGTATTGGCAAAGAAATACATCACCATTAATTTGGATGGCTGTTAGCGTATTTTTGTTATCTAATGACAAAAAAAGAACGTTACACCTATGTGCTCAACTGGTTCCAGGAGCACACTCCCGAAGCAGAAACAGAATTGATTTATGATAATCCCTACCAGTTGCTGGTAGCGGTAATTTTATCGGCGCAATGTACCGATAAACGGGTCAATCTTACTACGCCTGCCATATTTCAAAAATATCCCACGCCGGAATTACTGGCTAAGGCAGATGTTGAAGATGTGTTTCCGCTTATTAAAAGCATATCCTATCCCAACAATAAAACAAAGCATTTAATAGGGATGGCCAATATGCTGGTTGAAAAATTCAACGGGCAGGTACCCCTTACCGTTAATGAGTTGGTACAACTGCCCGGTGTAGGGCGAAAAACTGCCAATGTAATTACATCCGTGGTTGATCAGCAACCCAATATGGCTGTTGATACGCATGTGTTCCGGGTTTCAGCCCGCATTGGTCTTACAACCAATGCCAAAACACCGTTAGCAACCGAAAAGCAGTTAATTCAG
>JBQCFW010000123.1:0-80411 GCA_051958655.1 Agriterribacter sp.
TGAACAGAACGGGAATCGTTGCGGACAAAGCATTGCACCTGGTTGCCGCATTGCAAAATTTAAAGGGAATTGAATTGGTGGGGCTACATGCATATGATGGACATATAAGAGAAAGTGATGTACCTGCCAGGAAAACCCATAGTGATGAAGGTTTTGCTCAAGTGTCCGATCTGCAAAAAAAGGCAAAAGAAAAATACGGGTTATCACTCAAAATCGTTACATCCGGCACACCTACTTTCACCACGCATAATATGCGTCAGGGTGTGGAGTGCAGTCCCGGCACATTTGTATTTACCGACTGGGGATATAAACATGCTTTTCCCGATCAGCCTTTTGAATATGCTGCATTGGTTATTACAAGGGTCATTTCAATTGTGGATGGTAAAACTATCTGCACCGACCTCGGGCATAAATCTGTTGC
This sequence comes from Agriterribacter sp., assembly GCA_051958655.1. Classification (GTDB taxonomy): domain Bacteria; phylum Bacteroidota; class Bacteroidia; order Chitinophagales; family Chitinophagaceae; genus Agriterribacter. The sequence continues at coordinate 422 of JBQCFW010000123.1, forward strand.
TGCGGAAAATCCGCTGCCACGGGTTCATTTCCTCAATGCGCCCGATGTTACCCCGTCGGGACAAAGTGAAGAGCACCTCGTATTAAAAGTGGAAGACAGCTCCATCTTTTCGCCGGGAGACGTGTTGTATGGCGTGCCTGTGCATATATGCCCTACCGTGGCCTTATATGACAAGGCATACGTTGTAGAAAACCATCACGTAACAAGTGAATGGCAGGTAGTTTCGCGCAACCGCTTTATTAACTTTTAATTGAGCAACCAACTATCAGAAGCAGAAGGTAATAGTAAGCAGGCAGTTTTGTTAATAGTCTTACTCCCATCTGCTTACTACTTATCACTTACCACCTGCCTTTTGCATCGCATTGCCACCGGTACTGGCGCCACGGGTGCTGCGTTGTCTTTCTTTAAACAGTTGGAAGCGACTGGGCAATTCTTTTAACGGCCACATATTGTTTGCTTCATCAATATCAGCAGTTTCGCGGTAAGGATCTACTTTTATGGCGGCAACTTCCTTGTCTTTAATAAACACTTTTTTAAATTCATATTCGTTCAGGCGCCAAATAGACACGGGTACCCGGTCTACCTCTTTGCTGCCGTCTTTGAACGTCCATTCAACAATCACCGGCATCAGCATACCGCCTTTATTGGAAAAACTTAACTCGTAAAAATTCCTGCTCACCCAGGTATCGTGATTGATATCGTCTGGCTCTACCATTGCGTCTTTTTGCTCCTGCTTCATTTTTTCATCGGCCTGGCGGTTGAAATAATAAAAATCGCGCAGCGAAGTATCAGTATCCGTATAAAACCGAATGCTTTTATCATTCTTATTGCGCTCCTGCCCTATATGCACAAAAGGTTGCTTTGCCAGTGCCTGTGCATTTTTAGGATCGTCCATTTTAAACCATTTTACACTGTCTAATGCAATATCTACAGGTTCCGTTCCAAACCACCAGCCGCGCCAGAACCAGTCGAGATCTACGCCGCTTGCGTCTTCCATGGTACGAAACAAATCTGCCGGAGTCGGATGTTTAAAAGCCCAACGGCGTGCATACTGCTTAAAGGCATAATCAAAAAGCTCTCTGCCCATAATGGTTTCGCGTAAAATATTAAGCCCGGTGGCCGCCTTTGCATATGCGTTCCAACCTACGCTCAATACATTGTCACCCATGGTCATTATCGGTTCAAGGTCGTTCTTTGGCTGGCGGGTATAATCTGTAATCAGGTAAGCCGGTCCGCGCCTGGAAGGATAATTGTTATCGAACTCCTGTTCGGTAAGGAACTGGCAAAAGGTATTCAGCCCTTCATCCATCCACCACCACTGACGTTCATCGCTGTTTACGATCATAGGGAAAAAGTTGTGCCCCACTTCGTGGATGATCACGCTGATCATTCCATATTTAATCGCTTCGCTGTAGGTACCGTCTTTTTCGGTGCGCCCGTAATTGAAACAGATCATAGGATATTCCATACCGCTGGAAGCCTCAACAGAAATAGCCACCGGGTAAGGATAAGCGATGGTGTGCTTAGAATAAGTTTTAACGGTATGCGCTACTACTTTGGTGGAGTACTTACTGTACAGGTTATACGCTTCTTTGGGATAATAGCTCATCGCCATTACTTTTTTCCCTTCTACCTCCGCGGGCATTGCATCCCACACAAACTTCCTGGACGATGTCCATGCAAAGTCTCTTACATTCTCTGCTTCGTATATCCATGTTTTTGTGGCAGCCGTTTTGTCCTTTTCATTATCAACGGCTTCATCCAGCGTTACAATTTCCAACGGTTCTTTTACCGATTGTGCCTGCTGCCATTTTTTATACTGGGCAGCGCTTAACACAGCATTGTAATTTTTGCACTCCCCGGTTGATGCTACAATATGATCGGCAGGCACCGTCATTTTTACTTTAAAGTTGCCAAACGTAAGCGCAAATTCTGCCCCGCCTTTAAACTGTGTGTTCTGCCATCCCTGAAAGTCGGAATATACCGCAAGCCTGGGATACCATTGGCTCATCGTAAATACATGATTACCATCTTCTGAAAAGAACTCGTAACCGCCCCTGCCCATCTGGTAATAACGATCGGCAATTTTGTAATTCCAGTCGATGCTGAAAATAAATTTTTGTCCGGGCTTTAAAGCTGCAGGCAGGTCAACACGCATCATGGTTTGGTTGATAGTGTAAGACAAAGCTTTACCAGCCGCTGTTACTTTTGTGATCTTTACGCCGTAATCTTCCATCTTCCGCCAATCTTCCAGATCCATGATCTCGTTGTGATTCATAAGTGGTTTCATTACCGAGCGATTGTTGCGGTTATTATCACTGTTGGCATCATGAATGTTTTCATCCAGTTGCAACCATATATAGTCTAATGCATCGGGCGAATTGTTGTAGTAAGTAATGGTTTCGGAACCGGTGAGCTTCAGATTGGTTTCGTCGAGCGTGCAGCTAATGTCATAATCGGCACGTTGCTGCCAGTATTTGGAACCGGGTGCGCCGCTTGCAGTGCGATACTCGTTGGGGGTGGGCAACAGGTAACTCAACTGTTCAAAACGATTGCCATGATTGGAGCCTGGATTATTAAGATGCTGAGCGTTTACAACCAAAGCAGTTAGCAGTAATATTGCACCAAATATTACACGTGTTTGCCACATATGCATTTTTTTAAGTTAAGCAATAACAGGTAATCTAAAGTTCTGTAATTCGTTCTGTTGCCATGAGTAACGCAACAGAAAAAATGCCTCCGGAAATAAACAAAATCCATTCCCGGCGAGGCACCCGGAACAGATTTACAAATATAAACCCCAACAACATTACAGCCAGCACTATTAACAGTTGCCCCAGCTCTAATCCAATATTAAAAGCCAGCAGTTGCCCTATAATCTGCTCGTTCTTTCCCATCATGCTGCGCAGATAGTTAGAAAATCCCATACCATGTATTAAGCCAAACACAAGTGCAGCGCCGTATCGCCAGTTTGCTTTTTTGAAATCAAACTTTTTAACCCAGATGTTTTGCAAAGCAGTAATCATTATAGTTACGGGAATCAGAAATTCGATCCAGGCGCTGGATACAAGTATTTTATTGTAAACGCTTAAAGCGAGCGTTACAGAATGTCCGATAGTGAATGCAGTAACCAACACCAATACTTTTTTCCAGTCGCTGACCAAATAAGGGAGGCAAAGCGCCGCCACGAACAATATGTGGTCATAGCCCCGTATATCGGTTATGTGATACAAGCCTTCGCGCAGGAAAAAAAGAAAATCATTCATGATAAAAATGTGTTGGAAAAGATTTTAAAATAAATCAGACTTTTGTATCCACAAAATTTGTTTGGATGCTGCGTGTTGTTTTGTTTATTGCGATGGCTTTTTTTTCTTCTGCATCGTTCCGGGTGGCGAATGATCACCCATATTATATAAGCGTAACCGAAATTGAATATATCCATCAAAATAAGGAAGTAGGCATTGCCTGTAAAATTTTTACCGACGATTTTGAGCAGGCATTGAAAGCAATGTATAATACTAAAATTGACCTGTATAACACAAAAGATACCGCAATAACGGGCAGGCAAATAGCAGGGTATATCAATAAACATTTGCAATTGAAAACGGGGGGGAAGTTATTATCGCTTCGCTACCTGGGCTTTGAAATAGAGGGCGAGGCTGCCTGGTGCTACTTTTCTGCCGCCAACGTGCCTTATTTGCAGCAGCTGGAGGTTTTCAACGATCTTTTATACGAATACAAAAAAGAGCAGGTAAACCTTATGCACGTTAAAGTAAACGGTAATCGCAAAAGCGCCCGGTTAAGCGCGCCCGACAGCCGGCTGAGTTTTGAGTTTTAACAGATAAGCGGGAATAATATCTAAACATTGGTTGCATTGAGCCAGCAGGCAAATCAATAGAGTTTGCCAATTTTAAAATTGGTAATCAACAACTTAAATGAACGCTTGTAACTCTTCTTCATCCAATCATCAAACTTTAGCAGCCTAACTTCAACATCTGCCTTGGCCTCCCCAACCTTCGCACACCCGTAACCGTATGTTTTATCAGTATATACCACATGTTTAAATAGTGTTATAATCGTTTGAAAACGGGTCGATGTGTGTGGTAAAGCCATAATAATTTTTACCTTACCTGGTGAAAAAGTACGAAACCGCCAAGGGCGGGATAGCGGTTTAGGGCGGCAACAAAATACAACAGCAGTAATTGAGTCGGAACCCTGCAGATATTGACCTCATAAACGGATGCATCAACAACGAGCGTCAGGCACAGGAGCGTTTGTATAAACAGTTTTATGTGTCTATGACGGCTATTTGCATGCGGTATACACGCAACGAACATGATGCTATAGAGGTGTTACACAATGGTTTTTTAAAAGTATTTAAGAACATTCACCTTTTCGACCATGTAAAGGCGAGTTTGTATACCTGGATAAGAACCATTATGGTAAACACTGCCATTGATTTTGTAAGGCAGCATCATAAACATGGCAGGCAATTGGAACTTGACCAGGCAACAGAGCCTTATATTGATAGTGAAGCGTTGCAAAAGCTGGATGCCGGCGAGTTGCTGCACCTGGTGCGCAAATTGCCCCCGGCTACGCAAACCGTTTTTAATTTGTACGTAATAGAAGGATTTACGCACAAGGAAATAGGATTTAAAATGGGCATTAGCGAAGGTACCAGCAAATGGCATTTAAGTGAAGCCCGGAAGTTGCTACAGAAATCACTCAAAACATTATATGTAGTATAATGAGCCAGAAACTACCATACGAGAAACTGATTGCGGAGAAAATGCAGGAGCTTCCTGTGCCCGATGCCGAAGCGTCGTGGCTAAAAATGAAGCGCCTGCTGGATGATGAAATGCCGTTTGGCGGTGGCTCAAAAAAACGGCCAGGCGGTGGATGGTGGTGGAAAGGAGGATTGATTGCTTTAATATCGGCAGGAACGGGGGCGCTGATTTATTCCAACGCCCGCGATGGCGCCGCGGAAACAGGGGCAACAGTTAAACCTTCAGAACAAGCCATTGACATTTCAGCAACAACAAAACCAGCAGGCAGTATTGATCAAAATTTTACTCAACCCAATACAGAAGCAGATAAAAAAGCGACCGTGGCATCGGGCAGGAACAATGTTCACTATAATGATTTTGTAAATTCATCCTTAGCAGATCAGTCCCCGGTGGCCCATAAAGAAGGCGTGGCTAAAAACAAGGTGGAAAACAAAAGTTCAGTTAACGGTAACGTTCAGCTGCTGAAGAAGTCAACGACGGATGCCGGCTCAAAGCGCCCGGTCAATACGCCGCCGGTGGTTTTGAAACAAGAGGATGGTATATTGCCATCGTCAACATTTACAAGTAATGAAGTTAAAAAACCAATAAACCCCGGATTGATCAGCACTGATGCACGGCGAAACAATAACCCGCTTTTCAGCAACAGTGCCCGCACAACCGCCTATGAGTCAGATTCTTCATCAGCCATAATGGGTGGATGGCAACCGGCCGCAGAACATCACTACGTTATGGCAACCGTACCCAATGAAAACATTTTATACAGCATGCGGCTGCCTGCCATTTCAAACAATCTTTCCGTTCCGGAAAAGGTGTGGGAACTACCGGATGTAGCGGCTGAAAAAAAGGCAATACTAAAGGAACAGCGCCGCCAGGAAAGGAAACAGGAACGGGAGTTGGCTAAATCGTATCGCAGCCGGCAATCGTTCTGGGGCGAACAACCCGAACGCTGGTTTGCCGCGGGCCTCGCGCCGTACCAGAATTTTTCTGTTGGCTCGCAACAACCCTACAATTACAATTCGGCGGGCAGCAAAAACATAGCTACCGATTATTTGCCGGCACCTTACCTGCAACTGCATTTAACCAATAGAATGTATGTATTGAGCGAATTTCAGTTCAATGCTCCGCAATCGACCCCGTCGTTGCTGCTTTCACAAAGAAGCCTGACAGTGCCTATGAATGCTGTGGGTTATACCGAAAGTACTTATCTGCGCAAGCTCTATTATTTTAATATGCCGGTAAGCTTTTACTACAGCCCGGTAAAGAATTTTTACCTGGGGAGCGGTTTGCAGTTTTCTTCGTTTAACAGCGGGCTTGCTTATACAGAACAACGCACAGCCAATAACAGTCTTGTTAAATCAGACAATATTAAAATAAAAGACGATTCGCTCTCATCCAAGATCACGGCCTCGGAATGGCGCTATTTGTTTGATGCCAACTACTATGTAAATCGTTTTATGTTTGGCGTGCGGTATAACCAGGCTTTGAACAATTTTATCAACCTGAATGTAAACAACACGCTTCCACCGGTGCAGGCCCGCAACCAGTCTATACAGCTTTATATCAGGTATAATATTATTATGAGTGATAAAAGGAGATAGGGCCGCCGCTTCTTCGTGCTGTTTTTTTACCCATTCTTATTCTTAACGCAATATTTAATATCGATTTGCTGTTGAATACCTAACTGGTATTTAAGTTTGAACTATGAAAAGAGTGGGAAGATTTTTATTGTGGCTGGTTGCCGTACTTTGTGTTTTGTTTGTTGCTACCTTACTGATAGCCGACAGGTTTGTTCAATTCCGCATGAATGACCGGGAGTTTGCGGAATTTTTCTCCCAAAAAGGACTTCATCCTACACTCGGTTATTACGAAAAGCTGAACAGGAAAATACGTTATGCCTCTATTGGCAGCGATACTACTGCTACTATCTTTTATATACACGGCGCTCCCAGTTCGCTGAGCTACTATAATGAGTATTTAAGCGACACGGTGTTGCTGAAAAAAGCATCGATGTTTGCAGTAGACAGGGCAGGATATGGGTTTTCCGGATTAGGAGAACCGGTAACATCGCTCGAAAAACAGGTAAAACTTATTACACCTATATTGGATAGCCTGAACAAGGTGCACCATCCGGTAGTAGTGGTGGCTGCATCATACGGAACGTCTATCGCCTGCAGACTGGCAATGGATCGTCCCGACCTGGTAGACGGGCTGGTATTGCTCGCTCCCGCACTCGCGCCGGGCCAAGAAAAAGTATTCTGGTTTACGCACATGATCGAGTCGCCGTTATTAAAATGGTTTATTCCAAGAATGCTGCAAACTGCCAATGCAGAAAAAATCCATCACGAGGAAGAGTTAACTAAAATGCTCCCTTACTGGGCTAATATTAAAGTGCCTGTAACCTATATGCAGGGCGATAAAGATGGTTTGATATATACCACCAATGCGGATTTTGCCAAAAAGCATCTTATTAACGCGCCCTACCTAAATGTGGAAATGATCCCCAATCGCGGGCACCTGATCGCTTTTTCTGAAAAAGAAGCTATCACTGAAAAGATCATTGAAATGCTGGATATGGTTAAACACAACAAGGGTGAAACGTTGAGTGTAATGCATAGTGAAGAAAAGCAAGAGGCAAACCCGGTGCAGTAAAAAAAGGAAATTTCAAAAAGCAAGGAACTTTGCGACGAGCAGGTCCTTTATGCCTGGGATAAAATCCCGGGCAACAAAATTGTACCGTGCCGACGGCACTACATCACCACAAACAGCAAGAGCCGTAGGTTCGGTAGCATTATTAAAAGCATAGACTTTAGTCCCTCTGCCCACCACTCAAATACCTGAAGCTCTCCTTATCGGCAACTATGCTGTCCCCTTCAAATCTTAATTCTATAATAGCCGTTCGGCGAGGTCCCGGCCTGGTGCTGCTGTTATGGGTATGAAATACATAATACCATTTCCCTTCCTTTCCTTTCAGCAAATCGCCATGGCCTGATCCGTTTGCTCCGGTAATGTGTCGGCTGATGATAGGATTACCGGTGTGCTTTACCCACGGACCCAAAGGATGCGATGCCGTTGCATAACCAACTGCATAGTCGGGATTGCGGAAGTCGTTGGCAGAATACAGCATGTAATAGGTTCCGCCTTTTTTAAATACTGTGGGTCCTTCCGTTACCGTCCATTTAACAGATTGTGTGTTTTCCCATTGCTGCGGATGGGTTACAGCACTTATACATTCACGTAAGGTTCCGGTCTTAATGGCAGAAAGATCTGTTTCCATCTCAGCGCCAAAGATGCGGTTACCCTCCTGCAACCGAACGTGATAGAAATAAACTCTGCCATCTTCATCTTTAAAAACAAAGGGATCGATCTGCTTTACAGGAGCTTCTAACTGCTTCAGCAGTTTTTGCGTAAATGGGCCCGACGGACTTTTACTTTCTGCGATAGCAATATTTTCATTGGCAGTATAAGCCATGTAGCATTTATGATGATACTGCAATACCTGGGGCGCCCAAAAGCCTTTAGTGCCGAAACTCTCTCCTTTGGTTAAAGCTCTTTTGGGCAGCAGCTTCCAGTTGTACAGGTCGCCCGATACATAAGTATGAAAGCCGGAATCTGTTGTAAAACCATCGGTACCATACAGGTAAAATTTTCCATTGTGTGAAAATATAGTTGGATCTGCGAGGTAAATGGCAGAATCATTCTGCTGCTGGGCAAATCCCGCAACTGCATTGAATATGACAACAAAACAAGCCCAGTATAAGCAACGCATATGCAATTAATAAGCGCAACGGCGAACAAATCATTCTTGTTCGCCGCTGCAGGGTTATAACTTATTTATCAATTATCTTCCAGTAAGTTTTTTGATGAGCTCTGTTTCTGCTTTCCTGTAAGGTGTTCCGTCTTTGCGGAAAATATCGTGAAACCAGATGGGAGGTTCACCGCTGTAGGCCTTCTTCCAACTATCCCATGCATATTTGGTTTGAGACTTTCCATCCACCAATCCCCAATTGTATGCTGCCACATTGTGCTTTTTTGCGATCGGCAATGATCCTTCAAAAGTGCTGTTGTTGCCTCTTGCCATATACTCAGTACACAACAAAGGCTTGCCATAACGTTGCAGGTCTGTAATGTCTTTTTCAAAAGAAGCGCTGTCTGAATAATTATGAAAAGAGATCACGTCTGATTGCTCAATCATTAAAGTTTCAATCGACTTTAATTTTTCGGGAGCAGACCAATCGCCGTCCCATAAACCCGCCGTGAGCGGTTGTTGTGGATTAACCGATCTTGCCCATTCAAAAACCTGCTTCAGCAATCCTTCGATGATCTTAGGTTTTTCAGGCGATTCCATTTTCCTGTAATGTTCGTTGTTCATATTTTCCGGTTCGTTCCAAACATCCCAGCCTAACACGCGGTCATCTTTTGCAAACCTTTCAACAACGGCTTTGGCATATTGCTCCAGGCGTGGATATTGTGTGCTGTCGAGCAATGCTTCCTTACCAGGGTTTTGCACCCATCCGGAATTGTGTACGCCCGGTTTGGGATCGCGCTGCTTGCCAAGCTTGGGAAACGGATCCCACACAGAATCGAACAACACAAACAAGGGTTTGATGCCATGTTTAGACGCTATCTGCAAGAACACATCCATCCGCTTTAAAAATCCTTCGGCATCCTGCTGATACAATAAATCGTGGAGGTACACGCGCACGGTATTCATGCCTATAGAAGCTGCCCAGCCTAACTCACGGTTAATAGTAGCCGTATCAAAAGTTTCCGCCTGCCACATTTCTAACTGGTTAATGGCGGTGCTGGGCAAAAAGTCGCAGCCCACCAGCCACGGTTGCTTTGCATACCAGGCATTGGCTTCTTCTTTTGTCCATATTGTTCTTTCTTTCGTTTCAGAAACCGTGTCTTTCAGGTTGGCATCAGCCGCTTTGTCTGAAGCCCCTGAGCCGCAACTGTGCAGCGAAAACGCCAGGGCAAAAACCAAAGAAAGATTCAGTAGTTTTTTCATGTGTTGTTTTTTATAAATGCTAGATTAAAATTGTTAGTGCTTGTTATTGTAACGAGACAGAGTCTCGTAAGAACATAGAGCATACGAAGTCAGAGACTTCGTACAGCTGAGCTGATGGCTGATGGCTGATGGCTGACTGCTGATAGCTCATAGCTGACAGCTCGCACCTCACTTTGTTCCAAACTTATAGATCGTTGTTGTTTTATATTCCTGTCCGGGCTCTAATACAATAGAGGGGAAATTCTTTTGATTGGGCGCATCGGGAAAATGTTGCGTTTCCATACAAAAAGCAGTCCGGTAATCGTCTTTGGCGCCGCTTTTAAAGCTGCTTTTTCCACTCATAAAATTACCGATATAAAACTGCAATCCAGGCTCGGTCGTGAATACATCCATTACAATGCCGGATTGATCGCCGGTTACCTGTGCAGCCTGGTGCATTGCCGGTCCCGCCTCCTTTAAAACAAAATTATGATCATAGCCACCCCCATTTTTTAACTGCTGGTTGGCATTGGTATCCAGCCTTGCACCAATGGCTGTGGGTTTTGTAAAATCGAACGGTGTGCCGGCAACGGGATCTAATTTCCCCGTAGGAATCAATGTAGCGTCTACCGGCGTATACTTGTCTGCATTAATCTGTACCAGGTGATTGAGAATGGTGCCACTGCCTTCTCCATTCAAATTGAAATAAGTATGGTTTGAAAGATTTACTACTGTTTTCTTATCTGTTGTAGCCGAATAATCAATCTTAATTGAATTGTCTGTCCCCAACGTGTAAGTCACTTTTACGGTAAGGTTACCGGGATAGCCTTCTTCACCATCTTTCGAAAGGTAAGAAAGCGCCAATGTTGTGTCGTTGGATTGTATGGCATCCCATGCCACTGCCTGGAATCCTTTGATACCACCGTGCAAGGAGTTAGGACCGTTATTGGTTGCCAATGTATACTCTTTGCCTTCAAGCGAAAATTTTCCTTTTGCTATGCGGTTACCCACCCTTCCAATCAAGGCACCAAAATATGCATCACCGGGGCCCTGGTATTCCTTTACAGTTTTAAAACCAACAGACACATCTGTGGGTTTTCCATTTTTATCAGGTACCACCAGGCTCACAATTCTGCCACCGTAATTGGTAATGGCTACGCAAGCGCCACTGCTGTTTTTTAAAACATAGAGGTTGGTTGGTTTTCCATCTACAGTATCCTGAAAATCTTTTGCGTTAAGATAGCTCACACAAGCGGTGGCGGCAGAATCGGCTTTTTGTTCCGTTGCTTTGGTGGTTTCAGATTCGTTTGCTGGCTGATTGCAAGCTGCCAGCAGCAGGGAAAGCCCTGCGAAGGTTACAAGGCCTTTAGAATTTTTAAACATATGGTTCTGGTTTTATCGTTTGTTTACATCACCAGTTGCAACATTTTCTCGGTTCCATTCTCAATTCGCACTATATAAGCGTCCAGCGTTAGTCCTGTTGCTTCTTTATATTTTTTGCTGATCTCTTCCACAAGATTGTCAATGGCATCTTCTTTTACAAGATTAATGCTGCATCCGCCAAATCCACCGCCCATCATCCTGGCACCCAATACCGCGTCGTTGTGTTTTACATATTCTACCAGCCAGTCTATTTCTTTGCAACTCACTTCATACTCTTTGCTCAATGCTTCGTGAGTAAGGAACATTTTTTTACCCAGCGATTGTATGTCGCCATTTTTAAGATCGTTGCAGGCAGACTGTAACCTGAGGTTTTCTTCTACAACATACTTACAGCGTTTATATATTAAAGCATCTTTTGGCAATACGTGCTCAGCCAGCATTGGGAGGGTTACATCGCGCAGTGATACAACTTCCGGGTGATGTGCTTTCACCCAGTTTACGCCTAACTCGCATTGTGCCCGGCGTGTATTGTATTCGGATGAGGCAAGCGAATGAGATACGTTGGAATTGAGGAGCACCACCCTGATACCTTCCATGTGCAAGGGCACATAGTTGTACTCAAGACTCCTGCAATCTAACTGAATAGCATATCCTTTTTTCCCGAACATGGAGGCAAACTGATCCATAATGCCACATTTAACACCGGCAAACCGATGCTCTGCAGCCTGGGCGAGTTTTACCATTTCCATTTTAGACAACCCCAATTCAAACAGTGTGTTGAGCGCATAAATGACGCTGCACTCAACTGCAGCCGAAGAAGAAAGTCCGGCTCCGATAATGATGTCTCCATCGAGCACCAAATTAAAACCGGTGATATTATACCCGTTTGTCAGGAGCTGATCTACCACACCCAGCACATAATCCGTCCAGGTTTTTCGGGGAAACAAAGCAGTTAAATTGCACTCGTATAATTCGTTGAACGAACGCGAATACAGGTGAATGCTGGCATCGCCTCTTTTGGCAACGGCCACATAGGCAGCTTTATCAATAGCAGCCGGAAGCACAAAGCCTTCGTTGTAATCGGTATGTTCTCCAATAATATTAATACGTCCGGGAGAACGAACCAATAAGGGCTCTGCTCCAAAAAGCTGCTGAAAATTTTCTTTTATCTGCTCAACATCATACGCTATAAATTCCATTGTATTTTCCTTATCAATATCTATTTATAATACTAATTTTTTACTCGACTGTCGCAATATCAATTCAGGTTCCAGCACCAGTTTTTTTGATGGCTGGTGCCACCATTCCTTGTTGTGCATCATTTCAAAAAACAACCTGGCGGTTTCCTCGCCCATTCGCACGGTTTGCTGATTCACGCTTGATAAAGAAGGCGTAAGGTACTCACCAAATGCCTCATTGGCAAAACCTATGATAGCTATTTCGCCGGGAATTTTTTTACCTGCCGATTTAATAGCCTGCATCGCTCCCAGTGCAGTGAAGTCTTCAACTGCAAAAACGGCGTCGGGACTATATTCCAGCAGCCTGGCCATGCACTCTCTTCCCGATTCGATGCTTACTTTTCCATATACGATCAGGTCTTCATTTACGGGTATGTTGTGCACATTGAGGGCATCTATATAGCCCTTCAACCGCTGGTTAAAATTGGTAACATGCTGCTGTCCTCCGATATGCGCTATTTTGTAGCAACCTTGTTGTATTAAATGATTGGTGGCATTAAAGGCGCCCATATAATCGTCTACCACTACCGATGGAACTTCCAGCGAATCGTTGGCACGATCGAACAAAATAAGCGGCACCTGCCGTTTTTTTAAATAGGCGTAATGATCGAGGTTGATGGTTTCTTTAGAAATGGATGCCAGCACGCCATCTACCTGCGAACGCATAAAGGTTTCTACGCCTCTTTTTTCGTACTCATATAACTCATTGGATTGATAGATGAGCACGTTGTATCCCTTTTCGCTCATCACCTTTTCTATGCCGTGAATAACGGAACCAAAAAAATTGATCTCTGCACTGGGAATAATGACTCCCACAATTTTGGATTTGCCCAGCCTCAGCGACGAAGCAATTTTATTGGGATGATAGTTTAGTTTTTTTGCCACCTGTTGCACCGCCCTGCGGGTTGTGTCTTTTACTGCAGGATGATCATTCAACGCTCTCGACACCGTTGCTACAGCTATATTCAGCTCCTTTGCAATATCGTGTATGGTGGTTGGTTGCCTGCTCATATTCTTTCTTTTCAAGCTGTATTGATATGCTGTGGCAACCAGAATTTCGGGAATGTTGATTTTTTCTGTGCCTTCAACGGATGCATATACAATACACTAAACAATGCTATTGTGTCAACCATGCATGTATTAAAAAGTTTCATCGATTGTTTTGTTACCTGTCTATCAAATTTACACTCCAGTATCAGGGAAATTTATATGTACTTAACCATATTTTCTCCGTGATTATCTCTTGTCCAATAGTTTAATAAAATAACCGCCTACCACGCTTCTTGCCTGGAAGCCAACCTGTTTCCCATTGGTGGTTTCGTGCCAGTCGCTGAGTGGTACCCGCGTTGTTGTTTCGGTTGCATATTTATATACCGGTGCTACCAGGGCTTTAAAATCAGCCTCGCTATCGGCAAGTGTTGCTGTCCACACTATCCAGTCGGATTTGGTATATGTTTTACGGCTGTCTAACGGCAACCCATATTCGTTTTGTCTTCCTAAATAGTATTTGATTTCTTTCTGGTATACCGTAGACGGGAACAACTTTAGTCCAAGTAACTTATCCCAAACCAGGTTGTATTTCTGGCTCCAGGTGCCTTTTTTATCGAATGTAAGCGCGTAATGGTCGCCATCGTCTGCCATTTCCATCCATTTGGTTACCATTTCCGATGCACTTTTTTTATACTGTATGGCGGTTTCCTTTTCTCCCAATTGTTCGGCGAGGCTGGCATAACAGCCGAGTGCAACAATGGCTTTTACAGAAAGGTTGGCATTGTGCGCGAGGTGCCCGGCAAAATCATCGGTGCACAACTGGTTGGCCGGATCAAATCCTTCCTTCAACAAATAACCCGCCCAGGTGGTCAACGTCTTCCAATGCTTTTTTGCATAATTGGCATTGCCTTCTGCCTTTGCAATGGCAGCGGTAAGAATGATCACGTTGCCGGCTTCCTCAACAGGCATGTCTTCTCCATAGGTTTGACCATTGGCCAAAGGATAAGTGCCAAGGTCGTGCGCTGCAAATGGTTTGGTCCATTTACCGCTTTCACTATAGTAAAATATTCCATTCAGCATTCCCTTCAGCAGTTCGGGATTGTATGCAAGGTACAGTGGCGCCGAAGGATAAGTAATGTCTACAGTGTTGATGGAGCCATTGCTGAAGTTTTCTTTAGACATAAAAAGAATGTCTCCTTCAGGACTTTTCAACAGCTTGTGTGCGGCCAGGCTTTGCCGATAGGCGAGTATGCACAGGCGTGCGTATTCTTCTCCACCTGCTTTCAACGCATCATTGTATATTGTTGCGTTCAGGTCTTTGCAACGTTTAATAACCAGGTCAAAATCGGCGTATGCCTGGCTCATTTCTTTTTCAATGGTAGTGGTTCTGCCGGTGCGCCACCATGCGGGCAGGTTTTTGCCAAAATATTGAATAGATAAAATATCATCATACCCCAGCAATATTGTGCGCGAAGCAGCATCTTTTCCCACCTTACCCAGCGGCAGCACCGTATTAAGCATAAGTTGCTTGCCTTCCGTGCTTCCGGTATTGGCGCGATAGGTGCCATTTACAAAAGCATTCAGCGCTAAGCGAGCAGGAGTAATATATTGAACGGAACGATCTTTTTCAGGTACTGCCACATACAAATATCCCCAGTCGATCCTTACATCATCTCCCTTTTTTTGAAGTACAGGCTGCTCTTTTGTGCCTGCTTTCAGAATGTTCAGCCGTTCGGCTTTGTAACCACTGGCGGTTACCACCTGCGCTTCGCTGTTAACCGACAGATTGGTAGATGCACCCAGGAACAACGCTGTTTCGTGTGTTGCATTGTCGTTGGAAATTACTTTCGCTGTTATGTAAGACACAGGACGTGCTAATATATCGAGGTTTTTGATGAGCAAGGGAGAAGTAAACGTAAGCTCCAGGTTAACTGGTCCGCATGCAAAAGTGTAAACAGTTTGAGTGGCATTCATTTCCACTTTTTGTTGAGTGGCTGTTGCTACGTTTGACCCCGCCTGTTGTTTAGCCTCTGTTACCAAACCAGCATCCAGCCACGCTCCGCCGGCAGTATTGGCTACATGTATGGCCAATACATTTTTGCCCTTTACCAATTTACCGGCTGCGGAAGCAGGTATGGCAACATATTTGAATTTTGTAAGCCATCCTACATGCTCGTATATTTTTTCCCCGTTCAGGTATACTTCGGCGTTATCATCGTGCTGAATTTTCAGGAACAGGCCGGATGCATCTCCGCCGCTCCATGTAAAGCTGCGTCTTACCCATATATCGGGCGATTTCCATTCTGTTTTTGCCATTGTGCCATCATCGCCAAAAGGTGCCGTGCCTTTTTTCCAGTTCGCCTCGTTAAAGCCAGGTTGCATCCAGTCGTTGCCGGGTTTGGTTTCGGTATAACTTACATCATATGCTTTGTCGTCGGCAGTAGCAGCAATGGCATTGTATTCTTTTTCCATATCGCCCATAAAACGGTAGGTTTTGCCATCTGCTTTTAGCAAGCCAATGAGCGATTGCTCTTTACCCGTCCAGTGTTTGGTAGGTGAACCATTTAACTGATCGCTGAAAGACCAGAGGCTAAAATACGGGTCGTGGGTGATGAGTGGATAAGCCGGCGCACGGAACTCCTGTGCGGTTAAGGATATTGTGAAACTTATAACGGCTAATAAGAAAACAATTCTTTTCATTCGTCAAAAATGGATTTATATTACTGAGCCGTCAGCGATCAGCTTTCAGCTATCAGCGAAGCATTCAGATTTAAACCGTGCTTCTTGTTTTTTGTTTTGATTCTTGTTTTTATTTTCAAAGTTTACTAAAGGCTGATTGCCCGTCCGACCAGCGTTAGCCGGGCGCACTGACAGCCTACTACTATCTATTTTTTTCTGACGGCATAGGCAGCACTACGCCAGCTTTTACAGGCACACCCAAAACCGGTTCTCCTTCAGCATTCCAGGTAAAGGGCTGCGCCCTGGGCGAACGCTCTTTTCCACAGCCCTGGCCTGGCAGCGCATTCGCGTGGTAAAGCAACCAATCCTGCGTACCGTCTGGCGACTTAAAAAATGAATTATGCCCCGGTGCATATACGGCATTTTCTTTTGATTGCTTAAAGAGCGGAACAGGTTTTTTCTTCCACGCGGTGCTGTCGAGCAAATTGTCTTTACCTGTAAAGGTCAGCAGCCCCAGGGTATAAAAATCTGTCCAGCAACCACTCGCCGAAAAAACAATATGCAGTTTATCGCCGTGCATTAATGATTGCGGACCTTCATTTACGTTTACATGAGCCGGATTAGCAGCATCATTCAAATCGCCAATGGTTTCCCAGTTATATGTAGGACGAGAAATACACACTCTTTTACCATCTATTGTCCAGGGATTTTTCATTTTTGCGATGTAGATGTTCTGCTGTCCATTGGTATCGCCTTCCCAGCCGCTCCATATCATGTATAACTGTTGGGCATAAGTGAAAACATTGCCATCAATGGCCCATTTGTCTGCCGGATCGGCTACTTTTCCTTTCCATGTCCACTCGCCTTTCATTGGATCTGCCGAAGCATTTTCCAATACATACATGCGGTGATTGTCATTCTTACCATCATCGGCCGCATAGTATACATACCATTTGTTGTTGATGAAATGAATTTCGGGCGCCCACAGCTCTTTCGACCACATCGTACCTTCCGGCGGCGTATAGATCGTTTTTTGCTCAGCGGTTTTGAGATCGGCAATGTTTTTGGTTTTCCAGATGGTTATCCTGTTGCCAAGCGTATGCGTATAATAGTAATAGCCATCTTTATAAAACGAAAACGGGTCGGCTCCGGAAGGCAGCAATGGATTGGTGAAGGTTTGTTGCTGCGCCTGTACGGAGCAGGTGATCAAACTGACAATTACAAAAAAAGTAGAGAATGGTTTCAGCTTCCTTCTAAAGCCTATCTCTCCTTCTCTCTTTCCAAAGGAAAGAGAGCGGTACTGAATATCGCTGGTCAACTTCATATCTTCCATTTCAACTTGTTTACATCTGCCTGGAACGAACCAAGCAGTTTTCGATCTGTGAATAGCAGCCTAACATTCAAAGCCTATCTCTCCTTCTCTCTTTCCAAAGGAAAGAGAGCGGTGCTGTATACCACTGATCAACTTTATATCTTCCACATCAACTATTGAACGTTACTATGCAACATTCAACAGCTTAACTATTATCAATCTCTTTTGACAAGCTGACTACCGTGCTTAGGTCTCTTCTAAGCCTCTCCTCCCTTCCTCCTCTCCAAAAGAGAGGAGGCGGTGCTGCAGAGCCTCAATCAAGTTTATATCTTACACATCAACTATATAACGTCTTTATGCAATAATTCAAGCCGTCTTTCAATTCGTCAGCACTTTGGAAAGCTGGCCACCGCGCTTCGGCACCCCTCTCCTTTGGAGAGGCCGGGAGAGGCTTCTTCTCCTCCCCTTCGGGGAAGCGGGTGGGTTCCTACTTATACAACTGCTTATGCACTTCCTGCACTTTTTCCATTGGCATTTTCAACACTTTCCTGTCGTAAGTAAAAAAGCCGTTGGTTTCAACCTCCACATCAGTTGTTTGCGTGTATATACCGGCAGACAATCCCATTTGTTTCAACTTATTCAGGCGGTCAATAAACTCTGCATATTTCGCAAACAATTCATCGCTGTTTTTAAAGCTCTGGTAACCCCAGTTGTTTTTGTTTTGCCAGGTATGTCCTTCAAGCGGCAAACCTAAACCACCAAATTCACCAAATACCAGCGACTGTTTTTCTCCAAACACTGCAGGTGTGGGCATTTGCGGATCGGGGTAGTGGTGGATGTCAAGAATATGACCGGAACCGAAAAAGTTTCCTCCGCTTGCTTCATTCACCAGGCGCGAAGGGTCCATTTGCATCGTCCATTCTACAATTTCTTTTGTTTTAAACTGTCCCCATGCCTCGTTAAACGGAACCCACACCACAATGGAGGGGAAGTTGTAACAGGCATCTATAATCGCTTTCCATTCCTGCCGGTAAATAGCTTCCGATTCGGGTGTGCGGTCTTTATCCAGCTTTCTGCCCGATACCTGCCCGGCACGCATGTCCCATGAGTTTCCACCCATATCACCACTAGGCATATCCTGCCATACCAGCACTCCTATTTTGTCGCAGTAATAATACCAGCGGGCAGGCTCCACTTTTACATGCTTGCGAATCATATTAAAACCAAGCTCTTTAGTTTTTTCAATATCAAATTTTAATGCTTCGTCTGTAGGAGCAGTGTACAAACCGTCGGGCCACCAACCCTGGTCGAGCGGACCGTATTGAAACACGAATTCGTTGTTGAGCAACATGCGCAGCAATCCATCATTGCCTTTACCGATAGAAGATTTGCGCATGGCAAAATAACTGCCGGCTTCATCCACCACCTTTCCCTTACGGGTAACCGAAATTTTCAGGTCATACAAAAAAGGCGATGTGGGCGACCAAAGCTTTGGATTGCTGATATTCAGCGTTGCCGTTGTTTCCCCCTTTAATGTTTGCGTGGCAACCTGCTGTTGCCCTTCCCATGCAGAAACAACCACTTCATCGCCGGGCTGCAAACTTTCTGTTTTCACTTCAACGGTCAACGTTTGTTTGTCTATATCGGGCGTTTGTTTGGTAGATACAATATAGGTTGCAGGCACATTTTCCAGCCAAACAGTTTGCCAAATACCTGTTACCGGCGTATACCATATTCCTTCTGGATTTTTTACCTGCTTACCACGTGGCTGAGGACCATCGTTAGAAGGGTCCCATACCCTTACTGCAATTTCCTGCTTCGTGCCTTTTTTCAACAACGCGGTAATGTCGAACGAAAAGGGATCATAACCACCTTTGTGTGAACCGGCCTTTTGTCCGTTCACATATACATCCGTTTCCCAGTCTACTGCACCAAAGTGAAGCAATACCTTACCCTTGCGCATGGCTTTGGGCACATCAATACTGCGCTTATACCAAAGTACACTGTCTTTACCTACTGTTTTTCCCACACCCGACAAAGCAGATTCTACCGCGAAGGGAACGAGAATACGACCATCGAATGAAGCAGGTTGATTACCGGCTTGCTGTGCTGGCAAAATACTATAATCCCACATGCCGTTAAGGTTTACCCAGCTTTTGCGGGTAAGTTGCGGGCGGGGATACTCCGGCAATGGATTGGCGGGATCAACTTTTGCAGCCCACTCCGTTTTTATCCGGTCGCCTGCAATTTTCCATTGGTCCTGGGCTGATGTGGTTTGCTGAACAAAAACAATCAAACAAAACAAATAAGTAAAGCGCATCATATTTAATTCCTATTTAGTCGCAATTGAAACACTGATTTGTCAACAAGTGCAATCAGCCATCAGCTTTCAGCCTTGAGTATTTCTGAAAGCTGATCGCTGATGGCTGATGGCTGTACTATAACTAAAACTCAACTTTTACCAACGGGGAGAAGATGCGATCTTCTATTCCCGCTATTTTTAAACCAACTCTTGCATACACATAATTTTGTGCAGGGGTTATCGACGGAATGGTTACACTCAGCGATACGTTGGACGGATCGGTGATATCGCCACCCGATATTCCAGCGGTTGCAATGTTATTGCCGCCCGACACAAACTGGGTTTTGTTGATGTACAGGGTAACATTTTCTATGTCTTTTGCATTGGCATCGTTGATGATTTTATCAATGCCGAAACTGGCATTCACATTGCCGCCGGATGCTGCTATTTGCGCCCCGGTAATAAGATAGTAGGGCATCACCTCCAGGTCGAGCGTTGTATTACCCCGGAGCGTTATCGCAATCGAGTCGGGATTACCTGCCTGGGTTTGCTTCCACATAAAAGGGCCCTGCCCGTTAGGAATGATCAGTTTATAATCACCATCAAAGAGCAATGCAGAATAAGTGCCATCCTGTGTAAACGACGATCCTAAAGGACCTACTTTGCCAAAACCATACTGGTACAATTCAAAAGGAACCTGGTCTTTTTCAAGACCAAAAGTTTGCCCCTGGTATACCAGCTTACCGGAAAGCATAGACGAAGGCGCATCATAATTGTCTTTTTTGCAGGACAATATGGTAAGAGCCGCCAGAGCAAAAACAATATAATGAAGTTTGACAGTCATAATTCTTTATTTGAAAGATGAATACCTATTGATTGGGTTGCCTTACAATTTTTGGATTG
Source organism: Agriterribacter sp. (assembly GCA_051958655.1). Classification (GTDB taxonomy): domain Bacteria; phylum Bacteroidota; class Bacteroidia; order Chitinophagales; family Chitinophagaceae; genus Agriterribacter. Next base: position 21,003 of record JBQCFW010000123.1, read on the forward strand.
GCAGCGCGTATATTGTCATTGATAGAAGTGTAATAATTCCCTAACTGGAAACGGTTAGCGCCGGTTACAACGGCAGGCAACACTTCTTTGAAAACCCACTTACCATTATTAGGATTACCGGGGTTGTATATTTTGTACGACCATAGCCCCCAAGGTTGTGTACTTTTTTGAGTAGCTTTTCCAATATTGTTTTTAAGATCCGAAAGACTGGTAGGATCGCCATTCCATACAATGTGTGCTATTCTCCACCTTTTTAGGTCAAATAGCTTATGTCCTTCAAAAGCCAGCTCTACCCTGCGTTCATGCACAATGCGGTCGAAGGTAATATCGCCGGCGCTCAGCTCTTCGGTCAATCCTGCCCTTGCTCTTACCTGGTTCATGTATCCCGCGGCTTCTTCCGCCTGTCCTAATTCAAACGCCGCTTCGGCAGCGTTCAGCAATACCTCGGCATAACGGTAACGAATAAAGGCAACATCGCTTCCACGTCCTCTTCTTCCAGATCCCACGGTGGGGTCTAAATATTTTCGAATGTAAAAACCGCTTTGCGACCTGAACTCCAAACCATTTACCGGGCCATCGGCCCCTACTACCTGCACCTTTGCATCTTCGGGCGTGCCAGGCAGGTTTTTCAAATTAGTGGCTACATCACTGGTAAAAATGCTTCCATCGGCTAATTGATAACCAGCCCATATATCAACGCGGTTGCCTTTAAATTGTCCGTTGGGCAACAACACCGTTCCAGCCAGCCTTGCATCTCTTCCTTCAAATATCTGTTCCTGTGTATCGTAATAAATAGGGTTACCTGACCCATCTTTTGTGGGGATGGGAGCATAGGTGCCATCCAGCTTTTCAAAAGATTCCACAAGGTTCAGCGATGGGTTCAAACGCCCGGCATCGGCACCTTCGTCGGAAAAGGAAAAAGGTTGGTCGTTAATAGTGAACCCATGTACTTTTCCTTTACCTGCAGCAAAATCCTCTATCCATATCGCCTCCTGGTTTACACTGCTTTTATCTAAAAAAATTGCAGCGAAATTATCCGACAAATTGGGCAGCACCTGGTACAACTTGTAGGCGCCGGCACTTCCATCCATAATAGCTTTGGATGCGTTGAGCGATTTGGTATAGTAGTCGTTGGCTTTTGATGCAGGTATCCCTACTTCTTCACCGGGCAACGATACCTGTGGTGTGGTAGCGCCATATTTTGCAATAGAGCCGGCATACAATGCAGCTCTCGATTCCATAGCCAACGCGCTTCCTTTGCTGGCGCGCGACTTTTGGTTGGCATCTACAGGCAGCATGTCCTTAATGGCTTCCGCCTCACTGATCACAAAATCATATATCTCCGATTCTTTTGCGCGGGGGAATTGTGATTCGGCTCCTTTGGTGGGATCAAATTCCAATGGCGTGGTAATAAGGGGAACGCCACCAAACCTTTTCACCATTTCAAAATAAAAATTGGCTCTTAAAAACCGGGCTTCTGCCATAAACCTTGTCTTCTCATCGTCGGTAAGGGCAGTGGAAGCATTAGTTCTTTCAAGAAAAAGATTCATTTCACGGATATATGCATAGCTCCTACCCCAATCCAGTTCCCACTCACTGTATCCCCAGCCGGTACGCTGTACAATAAAGTAACTGCCGTTTTCGGAAGGAAAGCTTTCACTGAAATCTGCCATCGTGCGCCAGCCGGGTTCTATGTCGTTCGGGTCGCTTCTGTACGGACGCCAATATCCATCGAGACTTGAAAAATCTACCTGCCTGTTATACAGATCGCTTAAGATGGAGAGCACAAGTGCCGGGTCAGAAAAAGCTACGTCGTTGGGAAGCACCTGGATGGGAGGAATCTCGAGAAAATCCTTGTCTTTACAACCTTCCAGGCTGCATAAACAGGCTACTGCCGCTGCTCCTATTGCCACTTTTTTTAGCTGTGCCGCAACCGTTTTTATATTTTGAATCCTTAGTGTCATTGGAATGATTTTATTTCTTGATGAAATATTTTACAGCGAAAGATTGATACCGAAATTGATTACCCTGCTTTGCGGGAACTGCAAACCGTTATCATCCACCACTTCAGGATCAACTTCAAATTGTTTCAGGTTATCGATTGAGAAAAGATTATACGCGTTCAAATAAATTCTTACCCGTTGTATTTTAGCCCTTTCCAGCAACCGTGCAGGTATGGAGTAGCCCAACTGTATCGTCCTTGCCCTCAGCGCCGTTACGTTGTGCATCCAGAAAGTAGAATTGCGTTGCCCGCTTTTTTCGTAGTTGCTGTGTCCGAATGCGATATTGTACCTGTTGGCTGGATATTTTCCGGGTATCCATTCACTGTTAACATCATACGGATCGGCGCGGTGCCACCTGTCGGTAAAAATGGTATTCAGGTTTCCGTTGTTCTGGAATGCCCAGCGCGTTTCCCAGTTCTGGAACCAGGTATAGCCAGCAGCGCCGGAAAAATCAGCATTAAAATCAAAATTTTTGTACCGCAGTCCTATGGTAAATCCAAAGTTGATCATGGGCTGATCGCCGTAACCAAAGCCTATCGGACGCTGATCGTAGCCATCAATCTTTAAATCACCATTGATGTCTTTATAAATTAAATCGCCCGGCAACAATGTCCTGTTGCCCTGCCCGTCAATATCAACGGGATAGCTGTTAATTTGTTCCATTGACGTGAACTGTCCTTCGGTTATATATCCCCATTCTATGCGTGCGTACCGGTTTTCAATTGAGTTCCTGTATTGATCCCAGCTATTGAAGAAAATAGGATTATAAGTTGATAGCAGCTTTCGGCGCGAGTAACCGATGTTACCGCCCACATTATAGTCGAGCCCGCCAATTTTGCTTGTATAAGCCAATGAAAGCTCTCCGCCATACTGGGCATCGCTGTTAATGTTTTCTGCGGGCAGTGAATAACCGATTTCCTGCGGCGGAAGCACATCGTTCTTGCTTCCGAGCAACCCTGTTCTTTTGCGATAGAAATAGTCTATCACACCAATCATTTTGCCGCCAAACATGCTGAAGTCAATGCCCACATCCGTCATATTACTTTTCAGCCAGCTAATATTTGTAATGGGTATGCCCTTATCCCTCGAAACCGTAATGGCATTTCCATCAATGATAGCCGTTCCCATATTATACTGGTAACCCTGCAAATAGGCATAGGGCGTAACAATGGGTGGATTGCCGCTAATAAAAGGATCTGTATCATCTCCCAATACTCCATACGAAGCTCTTATTTTGAGATCGGTCAATACATTGCTGTTGCCCAGGAGTTTTTGCATAAAAGGTTCTTCGGTTAAACGCCATCCGGCAGATATACCAGGGAAATATCCCACGCGTTTATCAGGCGCAAACAGGTAGGAGGCATCGCGCCTCATAGAGGCTTCGAAGAAATAGCGGTTGGCATAACTGTAAACCAGCCGGCCAATATAACCTATACGGCTTTGCGTAGCATCTTCATCTTCGTATCGGTCCATAGTGGGAAAATAAATAAGCGGCAGGCTGTTGGACACAGGAGAAGCATGCAGCCAGTTCCTGCGGCGGTTATTTTTTAAGCGCTCTGCCACAAACGTAACGCCAACACTGTGCTCGCCAAAGTTGTTGTTATAATTAACCTGCCCCTGTATGGTAGTATTGATCTGTTTGATCTGCTCACGGTCGCGCCACGGGTTGGTACTGCCGCCCGTTGCCCTGTATTCTTCGTCGGTGCTATCAGTTCCCGGAATGTAAGTGTATGCTTTATACGTATACTCCTGGTTATTGGATTGCAGATCGGCAATGTAATATGAATACACTCCTTTTAAGGTAAGTCCTGGTATTTGCGGTATTTGCCACTCCGCATTAAAATTGGTTTGCATTACGCGCCACTCCGATTTTAATTTACCGGAAATAGACTCATTTAAAAATGCGTAATTCGATTCCAGGTGCTCACCAATATTGTTCAGGTAAGCGGGGTTGTCGTTAGCATAAGGTCTTTCAATAGGTGTGTTCCTGAGCACACCCAAACGGGCAAGAAAATAATCATCGCCACCGGGAACGCCAGGGTTTTTCCTGGTTTCAATACGGCCGTTAATATCTACTCCCACTTTCAATCCTGTAGCCAGCTTGGCTGTAACGTTGGATTGTATGTTGGAGCGGTTGAACCTGTATTCCTTCCCCATCATTGAACTTTGGAAAAGATTGGTAGCAGACACATAGTAGTTTACTTTGTCTGAACCTCCGTTGATATTAACATTTACAGAGTTTTGCGGCGCCGGCCTGTCTAAAATAAACGACCGCCAGTTGAAGCTGCGGTATTGCGATCCTGCGCTTTCGCCCTGCTTGTATTTTTCAAGTTCCTCCTGTGTAATGCCGGTCGATCCAAACCTGTTTATTTCTGCCTCGGCGCGGTACGACATGTAGTCGTAAGAGTTAGTGAGCACTTTCGGAAAGCGGAACCAGCTCTGCCACCCGGCATAGGCATCTACGTTCACATTGTTCCTGCCGGTGGCACCGCGTTTGGTGGTTACCACTACCACTCCGTTAGCCGCCCTTACTCCGTATATGGCAGCCGATGCGTCTTTCAGCACTGTAATACTTTCAATATCGTTGGGGGCAAGATTGTTGAATTGTCCTGCATCCTGTTGTATACCATCAATTACATACAGTGGGTTGCCCATGTTACGGATCTGGATATTGGCGCTGGAACCCGGACGTCCGTCGGGCATACGAAAAGTTACACCAGGCAGCTTTCCTGCCAGGGTAGAACTAACGGTTGAGCCTGCATGCACGCGGTCGATGTCCTTGGCAGTGACCGTAGAAATAGCGCCCGTCAACGATTCTTTTTTGCGCGTTCCATAACCAATCACCACCACTTCGCCCAGGTCGGCATTGGAAAGCTGCAGGGCTACGTTAACCGTAGTCTGGTTGCCCACCGTTACTTCCTGCCGCTGGTAGCCTACAGAGGTAAATACCAGTACAGACTTTGCACCGGTCACTTTAATGCTGAACTGTCCATCATTGGTAGTAATCGTAGCATTTTTAGTGCCTTTTTCGGCAATGGTAACGTTAGCCAGCCCATTGCCTGCACTGTCGAGCACTGTTCCGCTAACGGTAATTTTTTCAGCTTCCTGCGAAAAGGAGCTATTGAATAATGCTACAAGAAAGAAGATGAGTAAGAGAGATCGCTTTTTTTGCCATAAGCAAATTGCGCCATTCGCAATTCCAGGTAGTGGACGCTTTGAAAATTTCATTTGGCAATCAATTGGAGTTAATAATGGTATGTAATCGTTTCCATAACCTGCAAGGCACGCTGGTATTTGGAAATGTGAAATAAACATTTATTAATGAGTCGTTTAATTCACTGCGTTTCAAAACTTTTTCAAATTGTTACATCCTGATCGTGGCAAAACATTTCCATTGATTTCCATAAAATCAAAAAGAGCTAATATTGTGTCCCGCTTATGGCTGCCGTGTATCAGTTTATACGATTGACTGCTTTGATGCTTGTATGCGTCTGCTCCGCAAGCGCCCAGTCGTATTATTTCCGGCATTACCAGGTTGAAAACGGGCTTTCAAACAACACCGTGTTTTGCAGCACCCAGGACAAAAACGGCTTTATGTGGTTTGGAACCAAAGACGGCCTGAATCGCTTTGATGGCTACCAATTCAAAAAATACGACCTGAACGCCGTCAATGGCAACAGGTTGTCGCGGGCAGAGATATGGAGCCTGTTTACAGACGAACAGAACAGGATATGGATTGGGTCGCAGATTGGATTGTTCCGCTTTGACGTGCAGACGGAAACCGTTATCCCTTTTATAGATACACTCCGGAATATAACCGAAGTATATGTTGAGGGCAACAAATACATCTGGTTCATTTCGGGCATGACGTTGCACCGCTACGATTTTTTTTCGCGCAAATTGAAAACGTTTCCATTTTCAAACTACTTTGCTGCTACCACTTTGTGCCAAACGCCCGATGGAACCATGTGGTTTGCCACTGTGGATGGTTATTTGATAAAATGGCACGGCGAATCAGAGACTTTTATAAAGTATAACGTGTTTGAACATTCGCCTAAAGCGGCGTCGCAATGGATTGAAAAAATTTATGTGGCTGGCAACGACTCGATATTTGTAGGCACATCGAGCCAGGGCCTAAAGCTTTTTCACTGCAATACCGGAGCGTACGAAGATGTGCTTACCTATAACGCTAACAAAACAACAATTTTTGTACGAGACATTACCCGTTACTCCGACAGTGAATACTGGTGTGCTACGGAATCGGGCATCTTTACTTACAATACTCATACAAAAGCCGTAGCGCATTTCGAAAAAAACTACCAGGACCCCTATGCTATTTCCGACAATGCGGTATATGCAGTATACAGAGATAGAGAAGGAGGCATTTGGTCGGGCACTTATTTTGGGGGCATTAATTATTACCCTAAACAATATGCGCCGTTCAAAAAATTTTTTCCAGACAATACACAGAATGCCATCAGTGGAAATGTGGTACGCGAAATTTGCGAGGATCAATACGGCAACCTTTGGCTGGGTACCGAGGATGCGGGGTTGAATAAACTCAATCCTGTAACGGGACTTATTACGCACTTTATTCCTACCGGAGATAAAAACAGTATTGCTTATTCTAACATACATGGACTGGCTCCTGCGGGCAATGAGTTGTGGGTGGGCACTTTTGAGCATGGGCTCGACATACTGGATATTAAAACCGGTAAGGTGGTGCGGCATTATATTGCCGGACCGGCAGACGACGAATTGAAGAGCAACTTTGTGGTGAGCCTGTTGCGCTGCAGGGATAACAGCATGTATGTGGGCACTTCGAACGGTTTATATTTATACAATCCACTAACGGATGGCTTTAAACGATTTTCCAATGAAGAAGCAGGGGTTTTTATCGCATCGCTGCTGGAAGATCATTCGGGTACTATATGGATAGGCACACACGATATGGGTGTGTTTTCGTTTAACCCGGCAACAGGCGCCAAAAAGCATTTTCTAAACATCCGGGACAACAAAAACAGCCTGAGCACCAATACTGTTAATGCTATTTATGAAGACAGGCGAAAGAACATCTGGTTTTGCACAGAGGGGGGAGGATTGTGCCGGCTTGATAGCACGCGACAAACTTTTACCCGTTATACAAGTGCGGATGGACTACCAAGCAATTTTGTGTTTAAAATACTGGAAGACGACAAAGGAATTTTTTGGGTTACCACATCAAAAGGGATGATTAGTTTTGATTTCAGAAGCAATAAAAAAGTAGTATACACGAAGGGGAATGGCTTGCTGAACGACCAGTTCAATTATAATTCGGGATATAAAACGGCAACGGGCAACATTTACTTCGGTAGCGTAAAGGGCATGATAGAGTTTAATCCGGACGATTTTTCACGGAATGAGTTTACCGCCCCATTATACATAACGGGCTTCCAGGTGCACAACAAAGAGCTGCCTGTGCATCCCGACAGTGGCGCTCTTAAAAAATCCATCGCATTTACCAACAAAATAATCCTTCCTTACGATCAATCGTCGTTCAGCATCGACTTTGCATCTCTGGGCTATTCTTCCCCTGAAAGAACAGCGTACCGTTATATTATGCAGGGACTGGATAAGGACTGGACCTATATTGCCACCAACCGAAAAGTATATTTCACTAACCTTTCTCCTGGTTCCTATACTTTTAAAGTTAGCGCTTCCAATAACGGTTCTACCAGCACAGAAAAAAGCCTCGAGATAAAAATTCTTCCTCCCTGGTGGGCAACGATATGGGCGTATATTCTTTATACCGTGGTAGCATTGGGCGTAATTTATTACCTGGTGGTAAGCTATCATCAGCACCTGGAAGACAAAAAGGAAAAAGAAATTTATGAAGCGAAGATCGATTTCTTTACCAACCTGGCGCATGAAATAAGAACACCGCTCACGCTCATAAAGGGACCGGTAGAAAACCTGTCGGAACTAACGGAAGCAATTCCACAAATTACCGAAGATGTAAAAATGATGGAGCGGAATACCGAGCGGCTGATCAACCTTGTAAACCAGATACTCGATTTTCGCCAAACGGAGGCAAAGGGATTCAGTCTTGAGTTTACTTATGTAAACCTGAATGAGCTGATAAGGGATATCTACCAGAATTTTGAACCGCTTGCTAAAAAAAAGAAACTAGCCTATTCTATAGATATTCCTTCAACTGTTGTGCATACAATGGCCGATGAAGAAGCCTTGCAGAAAATATTCAATAACCTGGTGAGCAATGCTGTAAAATATGCTGATAAAAAGGTGGTGGCACAACTGTTGTTGCCGCAGGAGGGAGATGAATTTGTAAGCGTGATAATAAGCAATGATGGATTTATTATTCCACAGGAAATGCACGAAAAAGTATTTGAGCCTTTTTACCGGATGAAAGAAAATATAAAACAAAAGGGAACGGGCATAGGACTGGCCCTGGCGCGATCGCTGGTGGAACTGCACAAAGGCTATATTTATATTGATGACCGTTATCCCGGAATGAATACATTTGTTGTTTCACTCCCCCTGCAGACAGAAAAAGAAATGAAGCACACTAACCGAAAATCAAATTCAATCGCTTAACCAATCAAACTCTTTAACGTATGCAGCCAGTTATTTTATTAGTAGATGACGAAGAAGAAATTCTTGACTTTTTAGAGCGTACACTCAGCAGCCGGTATACTATTTTACGGGCAGAAAATGGCAGGCGGGCGCTGGAACTCCTGGAAGCAGAAGCTGTTCAACTGGTGGTGAGCGATGTGATGATGGATGAAATGGACGGCTTTGAATTGTGCAGGCAAATCAAATCCAACTTCAGGCATTCGCACATTCCTGTAATACTACTCACGGCAAAGAATACCCTTCAGTCTAAAGTGGAGGGACTGGAACTGGGTGCGGATGCCTATATTGAAAAGCCTTTTAGTAAAGAGCATCTGCAGGCGCAAATTGCCAGCCTGCTCGCCAACAGGAGCATGATCAGGGAATACTTTGCATCGTCGCCGCTGGTGCATATAAAAAGTATGGCGCATTCAAAATCTGATGAGCGTTTCCTGGAATGCCTGAATGATACGATTTATAAAAACCTGGAAGATGCTGACCTGGATGTGGAAAAGCTTGCCCGCATTTTAAACATGAGCCGGATTACACTCTACCGGAAAATCAAAGCGGTTTCTAATCTTTCGCCTATTGATCTCATCAATATTACGCGTTTAAAAAAAGCTGCCGAATTGCTTGCACAGGGCGATTGCAGGATATACGAGGTGGCGAACATGACGGGATTCAGCTCACAAAGTAATTTTGCACGAAACTTTCACAAACAATTTGGGATGACGCCTACGGATTATATGCACACAAAGCTGGCTGAGCGGCAGAAGTTGGTGGGGGAATGAAGTTTGGGGTTTGTCGTTTGACGTTTATAGTTTATCGTTGGGGCTGTTGCCTGATGTCTTTAACAACAAACCCCAACGATATACCCGTAACCTTTGCTGCAAGCAATAGCAGCGCCAGGCAAACAAATTGATTACACTTCATTATGAGGCTATCCTACAACCGGATTTAAACGGGATGCTGCATCAGCACCGGGTTCCGTACCACACAGCCAGCGTTGACGGTCGGCTTCCTGGTTTTCATTTTTAGGAGTAATTACTTTAGCACCGTCGGCAATGTATATAACGGTCATTACTTCGCGCGTTTGTGCAGAATCGTTACCGGGCGCGCAATGCAACGTCCATCCATAATGCCATGTGGCATCGCCCGCTTTCATTGTTTGCGGACGGGTTACGGCATAGCCATTCTTTTTTACATATTCGTCCAGCATCTTTTCCGATTCATCAGAAATGGCCACACTGTCTACCAAACCCGTTTTGTGTGAGCCCGATGCAAAAGTGAGCATGCCCATTTCTTCTGTAATATCAATCAAAGGCATCCACATAGTAACGGTATTGCTGGTATCTATAGGCCAATAATACTGATCCTGGTGCCAGGGTGTAAATCCGCCACCCGCTTCTTTATACAAAGCCTGGTCGTGGTAAATGCGCACTTTTTCTACTCCCAGCAACGTAGCAGCAATTCTGGCAAATCGTTTGGCCAATGTATATTTTTTTACATCTTCATCTACTTCCCACAAATTCATGATCTGCAAAAACGCTTTCCCATACGTGTCGCGATCTTCCATTGCGCGCGTTTCGGTATTATACTTATAAGCAGCATTGTTGATCACATTCCTGTACACTTCCACTTCTTCTTTGTTCAGCACTCCGGGGATAAGCGTATGCCCGTTTTTACGGAATAACTGGATCGTGGCTTCGTCAATTGTTTTGGTATCGTTAAGCAATGGCAGGTTCATCGTTTCCATTTTGTTTCATTTTTTGTGATGAGATAGAACAAAATAAATGATAATAGTATCCTGAAAAAATGCCTAATTTGCCTATTTAATGGGTTATTTTATCCATCACTTGCATAATTTTTCTTTTGTTAACTAAAATATGCCATGCTAAAGCCTACGCTCGAATCTTTAGGAACGGTTAGCGAAAGTTCGTTCCTGGTGCGAAAGTTCAATGAAAAAGCTTTCTCGGCTCCTTATCATTTTCATCCCGAAGTGGAGCTGGCATTGATCGTGAAAGGAGAAGGCAAACGGTATGTGGGCAACAACATGTCGCACTATACAGCAGGCGATCTTGTTTTGCTTGGTCCTGATCTGCCGCACTGCTGGAAGCTCGAAGGCACAAAGAGAGGAAAACGCAAGGCTGCGTCGATTGTATTGCAGTTCAGGGAAGATTGCCTGGGAAATGATTTTTTTGGAAGAAAAGAACTGACCGCTATTCAAAAATTGCTGCAACGAAGCGCGCATGGCATGCAGTTTCAGCAACAAACAGCAGAGGCAGCCGCACAAAAATTACAGCAATTGGAAGAGCAAACTGACCCATTTAAAAAAATGATCACCTTCCTGGAAATACTGCAGTTGCTGGCAACCTCCAAAGAATTTGTATTGCTCGACAAGCAAAAAAAAGAAGATCCATACTCCACTTCCGATCAGTCGCGCATTAACCATGTAATGGCATATATAGTGGATCATTTCCGAACTGAAATAACACTCGAAAGAGCCGCTGCCGTGGCTGGCATGACGCCTACTGCTTTTTGCAAATATTTTAAACGGGTTACGCGGAAAACTTTTATCGAAACGGTGCTTGATTACAGAATTAATTATGCCATGCAACAGTTGGTAAGTACCGATCATCCTGTGTCGCACATCAGCTATGAAAGTGGATTCGGCGATGTATCGCATTTTTACAAAACCTTCAGGAACAGGAAAAAATTCAGTCCGCTGCATTACCGAAAAAAATTCAGGACGGATTTAACGGTGGGGTAAGGGGAGCTGTCAGCTATGGACTATCAGCTTTTTAGCGGACGGATTAAAATCCGTCCTTACAATACGTGACCGAGCCGATGGCTCTTGCTGTTTGTGAAATACAGAGCCGTAGGCTCGATGCAATGCTGTAACCGGGGATTTAATCCCGGGACTTACCTCCTGCTCACCAACTTCCTGCCTATACCCATATTCAATTTAGAAACGACAAAGTCACCCAATTTTTTTCCTTCTTCCGATCCGTTTACAATAGCGGGCATATAATGGATGCCACCGTAAAAGCGGCTGATGGCTGCCTCGTCTGCCGCTTGCCGGAAAGAGCTGAAATTCCTCACGGGTAACCCGAATTCCAACTCTGTTGAATCGGCATACGAAAAACTTTCACCGAATATTTTTTCGAGCATTACAGCGGCAGCATTGGATATGACGCTGTGCCCGCTGGTATATTCAGGGAAGGGCGGGGTTTGCAGCAGAGGCAGCCAATTGGCATCTATATACTGGTTAATATATGTTTCGGGGCGAATAACAAGACTTCGATATTTTTCATCCCAGCAACTAATGAAAGCATCAGCCAGGGCAATGGCTAAAGATGCATATGCCTGCAAAGATTGTTGCGGATCGGCATTTACTTTTTCGCAGGCAAGTTTTGTAATGTTCATCCAGTGCCCGCCGGGCGATATTTTTTTGGATGCAAACATTACATGTCCGTTCACATTCATCTTAAACGGATTACAATCCCAGAAACCGGCAATTTCCTTTTGTTCTTCGGTTAACTGCAGTCCAAGATCGCGCACCGCCAATGCTTCTGCATAAAAGCTGCTTCCTTTTTCAGAAGAAAATAGAGTAGCAGGCAAAGGCTTAAACTGCTGGGCAGAGTCAATTATAAAAGTCCGCATCTTATTCCAATGTGGCTCAATTGCTTTCATGTAAGCCGGTGGCGTGGGTTTCCACGAGGCTGCGTCGTCGGTTACTGTATACTTTGAAAATGTACGCGATTGTTTGTAATTGTCTTCGGCCGCCCAGGCCAGTATGTGTTTTGCTACCGCTGCTCCGTACGCGATGGAATTATTATACACCTGTTCGTTTATACCCGACGCCTTTATTTCGCGTGTGAGCTGGTTATAAAAGCTATCTACCTTTTCTTCAGAAATTACCATCGTTTTCCCCACTGTAAGGATGGCATGCACTGACGCCAGCGGATAATCGCATTCAACTCCTGTGGCGGGTTTTGGTAAAGGCTTTAACCCATGCAATTGACCAGCCAGTGTATTATAGGCCGGATCGCCTGCTATACCGGCTTCGTATCCTGCAATGCACACATAGGCGTACGTGCGACTTGTAACGGGAGGCGAATAGATATCGTACACCATTATGTCGGTTATCTGCTTAATGGCGCGGTGAATGTAGGATGCCTGGCGCGGTTCGGCAGCATTGTTGCCTTTTGCATAGGTTGAAACAAAAGCCGCTATAAAAAGCAGCGCACAATACTTTTTCATAAGGCTTTTCTTTTAACGCCTTTAAAGTTGGTGATGTTGATGCCGGTAACATTCTTTTCAACCAAAAACTTTCTCGACGATTGCGACAAAAAAGTGGAGCCGTAATAAAATTCCACCTTTCTTTTTTTGCCGTTCTTATATACGATTTCTGCAAACGCGTCGTCGGCTTTCAGGTTGATCCATTTCGACTGGCCGGCAGGGTTGGTTTTAGCATACAGCACCAGGCTGTCCTGGTTTTGCGTTGCAATGTAAACATCTTCCTTGCGGGCAGTATGTATAAACGCCACCCCCTTGGCGTCGCCTCTTACTAAAAAACCCGATTCGTTTACCGAAAGACTTTTAAAATTACCTGCTCCATCGCCTTTCAGGCACAAACCGTTCAATGCATCGTGCCTGCCGCTGTAAGGTTCCATACCGTAATCGTTGCCCACCAAAATTACATCGAGGTTGCCATCATCGTCTATATCATTGCTCAGCATTCCATACACCGGTGCGGCTTGTGCTTCCAGTGGCAGCGGCTTCATACTAAACCGACCGTTACCATTATTTTGAATATAGACCGTTTGGAGATTGTTGGCTGTTTTGAGAATCGCATCCTGCCTGTCTTCATTGCTCCACAAATCGTTCATGGTAGCCAGGCCGTATGCTTTATAAGTGGGATATTTTTTCCTGATAGAAACCAGTTGCGCCGCCAGGTCATTTTTTGCATGCATGGGAAAGGCTTTCCTCGATCCGTCTTCTGCCTTCATGTAGCAAAACAACATGGCATCGAGCGAACCGTTTTTATCAAGATCTTTAGCATACAACGTCATAGGTTCCTCGTGGGTTGCTACGTAGTTTGAATTGAGTCCAAGATTTCCGGCCATATAGTCCATATCCCCATCGTTATCAAAATCGCCAGATACCAGGCTATTCCACCAGCCACGTTCATTACCAACGCCTGTAGTTTCATTGATGATGGAAAACGATTTACCATTGTTTTTCAAAAAGGTCACTGGCATCCATTCGCCTGTAACCACCAGGTCCGGCTTACCGTCGTTATCAAAATCTGTCCACAGCGCATCGGTAATCATCCCGATGTCTTTTAATGCCGGACATACGATCTCCGTAACATCTGTAAATTTCCCTCCTGTATTTTTATACAAAAAACTGGAGGGTGTGGTAGGATAAGCGCCGGATACCACCCGTCCTCCAACAAAAAGATCAAGGTCACCGTCTCTGTCAAAATCTGCCGCACGCACGCAGGAACCATTTACTGTTTCTTTAGGAAGCGCCTCTGTTGCCAAAGAAAATTTTCCTTTTCCGTTATTGATAAACAACCGGTCCTGCGCCACTGCATGGTCGGGCGGTATTTCGTAACTGCCGGTTACAGAATACAGATCAAGATCGCCATCGTTATCAACATCCAGCAACAGCACGCCCATTTCTTCCTGCAATTCGTTTGGCATGCGCGTGATGCGGGTAGAATCGATATTGAATGCGCCTGTTTGACTTTGCATAAAAAACACGCCGGGGTTGCCGGAACTTCCGCCAACGTAAAAATCATCAAACCCGTTCCTGTCAACATCTCCCACCGCAATGCCCGGCCCATACTGGCTAAGTTTGTGTGGAAGCGTTCCCTGTATATCATAATCTACAAAATCACGCTCGTTTGGTTTGTAACGAATATTGTACTTGTTGGAAACGGAGGTAAACAGCCGTGTCTTAGGTTGCGGCGCAGCCGATGGAGTTACAGCATCGGCGTAAGCTATTTTAATAGATTGACCGGCTTTTACCTGCACAAGCTTTTGTTGCTTTTGATCGGGCCAGGTTATTATTACCGAATCCACTACACTTGTTTCTCCCAAACCAAAATGCGCTCTTGCATCTACCGACGACAGGTAGCCGCGGCAGGGATTGTGCTCGTAGTACTGCTGTTTATCTTTATAAAAGAGGTGTATGGTTGTGCCAACGGCATTGGCGCCCGAAACCTCTATTGATAAAAATTGATTTCCCTTTTGAACCTTATTGTTTACTAAGTTTTCGTACACAAAGGCAGTGCTGTTGATATTGTTGATCACAAAGTCAAGATCACCATCGTTGTCCAGATCCGCATAGGCTGCACCGTTAGAAAAAGATGATTCTGTTAACCCCCAGTTGCTGGTTACGTTTTCAAACTGCAGTCCGTTTTTGTTTTTAAATGCGTAGTTGCTGATGTGTACTACCGGCAGTGTATGCGCCATATCCAGCGTAAGTTTGGCCGCGCCGCCACCCTGCTTGTTCTCATCCGAAATATAATCGAGGTCTGTTACATCTCTTGGCAACCCGTTGGTGATGATCATATCCCGCAACCCGTCGTTGTCAAAATCGGCAACGAGCGGGCACCAGCTCCAGTCGGTCTGGTATACACCGGCCATAAATCCAATATCGCTGAAAACAGGATGCGTTCCAGGTATGTTGCCGCTGTTCAGCTGCAGCACATTCCGCACATATTGATGGCTGTATCCAAACTTAGCACTGTTGAAATAATTGTAGTACTCGTTGCCGCTCAGCATGCGCTTTTTACGCAAATTGTTTTCAGGCAACATTTCCAGCGACACTAGGTCGGCAAATCCGTCATTATTAATATCTGCCACATCCGATCCCATTGCATTCCAGCAACTGTGTTTAAAATATTCCGGCAGGCGGTCGGTAAAGGTTCCATCGCCATTATTGATGTACAAAAGGTCGTTGGATACAAAATCGTTTGCCACATATACATCCGGCCAACCGTCGCGATTAAAATCAGAAATGCAGGCAGCATGCCCCCAGCCTTCTATGGTAATACCAGCCTGTGCCGATACGTTGGTAAAAGTTCCGTTTCCGTTATTGCGGTACAACCTGTCTGTATTCAGTGCAGACCCGTCTTTCAGTTTAGGACGGAAACGTATAGGTGTTTTAGGGTCGTACAATTCATTTGTTACCAGGTACAGATCAAGATCACCGTCTTTATCATAATCAAAAAAATAGCCTTGCGTGCTGAATCCTTTGTCATCCAGCCCATATGCCTGGGCCATGTCTTTAAAAACCGGTATCCCGTTGTTGTCATTTCCCTGGTTAATGTAAAACAGGTTGGTGCGCAAAGCAGTATCTTTCCTGAAAGAGGCCGAAACATAAATATCCAGCCGTCCATCGTTATTAATATCCACAACGGATACGCCTGTACACCATCGTCCGTTACCGTTAGTAGCGGAAGCCTCCGTAACGTCTTCAAATTTCATGTTTCCTTTGTTAATGTATAATTTGTTGGAAACCATGTTACCGGCAAAATAAATATCCGTCAACCCGTCGTTGTTAAAGTCGCCCATGCCAACGCCGCCGCCATTGTAAATATTGGCCTGGTTTAAAATATTGAGGGTATCGTTTTCCGTAAGCTGATTATTAAAGACAATGCCGGAGGAAGCAGGGGAAAGTAACCTGAACAATGTTGAATGCTGCTGGCAAAAAAGCGGGCCGGCAGTTAGTAAAAGCAGCAGTGTGGTTAAGTATCTGGCAATCATCACATGGCAAATGATACAATGAAGAAATAGATATTTCCAATGTTCTGCCATTCAGCTTGTATCAATCTGTATTCAAAATGTTTCAGGTATTGGGGATTGAGTTAAGTAGGTGAATGGGTAAAATGGATGAATACGAAACCTCGAACGGGTTGAGGATGACTCACAGATGATTCTTCATCTGCGAATCTGTGGCTCATTAATATGCTATTTAAAATTGATACCCTTGATTGGATTAACTGAAAGGTATTGGTGCAAATTTCCGGCGTTGAAATTTATGCTGCAGCAAAAAACTTATCCTGTGCAACGGTTTTGGCCATTGCTATGTCAGCATACAAAACTATTGCTATGACCATAAAAACCGCCCCAGGGGTGCTATACGCCTGCGCAGCAGCGTTGTTATTCCTTATTTTGCCGGGATGTTTAAAAGACTCTGTGAAGGGCACCAGAACCGTTACTTACACGATGTTGACACCCGTATACAAAACGCGGGCAGAAGTGTATGGCGCCATGAACAGTAATCCCTCCACGGAAGTGACCTCGGCTGGCAAAATCTATATTAAAGACCAGTTTATATACCTGAATGAAGTAGATAAGGGAATTCATATTATCGACAACAGTAACCCTTCCAATCCAAAACAGGTAGCATTTCTGGATATACCGGGCAACCGCGACATGGCAGTAAAGAACAATATTCTATATGCGGATATGTATGGCGACCTGCTGGCCATAGATATTAGTGATCCTGCAAAAACCACCGTCACAAAAGAAATACGGGGCTTTTTTCAGACGCGGATGTATCAGAACCCGGTAAACATTGATAACAGCCTGGTGGTGGTTGACTGGATAAGAAAGGATACTACGATTGTAACCAGTAGCGAAGGCGATTTTAATCCTGGCGATTGTTTCAACTGCTGGTATGCCGAGGGACTTGCTTATTCCTCAGCCGATGGCTCCATTAAGTCTTTAGCCCCGTCTGTTGGAGGAGTAGCAGGATCAATGGC
Organism: Agriterribacter sp.; assembly: GCA_051958655.1. Taxonomy (GTDB): domain Bacteria; phylum Bacteroidota; class Bacteroidia; order Chitinophagales; family Chitinophagaceae; genus Agriterribacter. The sequence continues at coordinate 38,397 of JBQCFW010000123.1, forward strand.
AAGCATGGTGCTGATGAATGATTACCTGTATGCACTTCGCGAAGCACACAGCGTTGGCATAGTAAACATTGCAACTGCATCTGCGCCGTCGCACGACACTACTTTTTTTGCGGGCTTTGACCTGGAAACAATTTATCCTTTCCAGAATAAACTGTTCCTGGGCTCCATGACAGGCATGTTCATGTATGATCTTACTAATCCGCTGGTTCCTGTAAAACTGGGCGAATTTTCGCATGGGCGTGCTTGTGATCCTGTTATTACCGACGGTTCGTTTGCTTATGTAACGCTTCGTGCAGGCACAAACTGCGGCGGAGCATTGAATGAACTGAATGTGGTGGACATTAAGGACCTGATGAATCCGGTTTTGGTGAAGACGTACGGACTGACACAACCAGCGGGACTGAGCAAGGACGGGGACCTGCTGTTTATATGTGACGGCGCTACCGGCGTGAGAGTATATGATGCATCAGACGTATCAAATCTTAAAGAATTGAAACAAATAAAGATTGATGATTCGTACGATGTGATAGCCAACAACGGTATTGCTTTGGTAGTAGCGAAAGATGGCTTGTATCAATACGATTACAGCAACACGAATGATATAAAGCTATTGAGCGCGTACTCGATACATGGCAATTGACCGAAAGTACCGGGATTACAGGTTACAAGATGCGGGCTTACTTTTAAAATGGTTTAAGAAACCGATAGAAAGTTAAAGCCTGTTTACCTTTCGGAAGATAGAAGCTGATATGTCCGCCGTATTAAAGTTTACCAGCAGTCCTAACTTTAACCCGGATAATTTCAGATATGTCAATATTTGTTTGTGATGTACCTCAGACAGTGTTTCTATTGATTTAATCTCAATAATTACTTTATTTTCAACCAAAATGTCGAGTCTGTACCCAACATCGAGCCGAATGGTTTCATATTGCAGAGGCAAGCCTACTTGCGTAGCAAACGATAAATGTTTTTTATTTAATTCAAAAGCTAAAGCTGCTTCATATGCCGATTCCAGCAGGCCTGGCCCGAGATTATTGTATACATTAAAAATGCATCCTCGTATTTCATAGGAAAGCTCATTTTCAGTCATGGCGTGGGTGTTTTAGAGTAATTGTAAAGTATGTTTTCCCGCTGATTTTCGCAAATTTTCCGCTGATGAGGCAGAACATAGGCGATAATCAGCGTATCAATCACCGCCTATCTGCGGGAAATTATCGTATACATCAAAATGCATCCTCGTTTTTTTATAGGAAAGCTCATTTTCAATTATGGTGTGTGTTTAGAGTAATCGTGAAGTATGTTTTCCCGCTGATTTTCGCAAATTTTTCCGCTGATGAGGCAGAACATAGGCGACAATCAGCGTATCAATCACCGCCTATCTGCGGGAAATTATCTTCGCTTATCTGTTGGAAATATCTCTGCGGCACCAATATTTTCGTATTTTAAGGGCTTGTTTAAATTGACTGCATGAACAATCCCTCGCAACTGAACCGTACGCTTGGATTACGGTTGGCGGTAATAATGGTAGTTGGCAATATCATTGGTTCCGGTGTTTATAAAAAAGTGGCTCCTATGGCGGTGGAGCTGCATTCGCCTGGTTGGGTGCTGATTTGCTGGCTACTGGGAGGTATTATTACTTTGTTTGGGGCACTGAGCAATGCCGAAATAGCGGGCATGCTGGCCGATACCGGTGGTGAGTATGCGTACTATAAAAAGATCTACAACAAATTCTTTTCTTTCCTGTATGGCTGGTCGAATTTTGCGGCTATAAAAACGGCAGCGGTGTCGGGTATTGCCTACGTGTTCGCCCAATCGCTCCACAGTATTGTGCATATCCCACCCGTGCTGGCATCGCTTGCCGATTTTAATATTGCTGGCATATTTTATCCTTTTGCCGATTTCAATGTAAAACTGGTAGCTATTGTATTAATTGTGGTGCTTACCTGGCTGAATGGTACAGGTTTAAAAACAGGCGCCAGCTTAAGCACAGCCCTGCTATTGCTGCTGCTGGCAGGTATACTGCTGATTGTTGTATTTGGCCTTTCCAGCAGCCAGGCTAATATTGCTTCGGCATTTGATATGAACACCAACAACAATACTGCTGTAACGGGCAGCGCCGTTTTTACTGCTATGCTGGGCGCTTTTTGGGCATATGAGGGGTGGAACTCGGTGGGGCTGCTGGGCGGAGAGATCAAAAATCCGCACCGCAATGTGCCTTTGAGTATTATACTGGGACTGTTGCTGGTTATCACCATTTACATGCTGGCGAATATTGCCTACCTGTCGTTGTTACCCATTCCGCAGTTGGAGGAGATACATACGGCAGGCAATTCCATAGCAGCAGTAGAAGCGGTAAAAGCATTTTGGGGACAGGGTGGCATATCGTTTATTTCCCTGCTCATTCTTGTGTCTACACTTGGCTGCACACATGCCACCATATTAAGCAATGCCCGCACGTATTATGCCATGGCAAAAGAGGGCTTGTTTTTCTCGAAAGTAAGCCAGCTTAATCGCGCCCAGGTACCTGCCAATGCGCTGTGGATTCAGGGCGTGTGGGCATGCGTGTTAGTATTATCCGGCACGTTCGATCAGCTAACGGAGATGCTGATTTTTGCTGCCTTTATTTATTACGGAGCAACCACACTGGGTGTTTTTATATTAAGAAGGCGGATGCCTGATGCACCCCGACCCTATAAAGTGTGGGGCTACCCGGTAATACCAGCCATATTCATCATCTTTTGCGTACTGCTTATCGGCAACACAATTATCGAGCGTCCCCGCGAAGCCGGTATTGGTCTGGCGCTTATACTGCTTGGAGTGCCGTTTTACTGGTGGTTTACGAGGAGGAAGTAGCGGTCAGCGATCAGGGGAAAATGAAAAGTCAAAAGTGAAAGGTGAGAGGTGAAAGATCTGTTGCCGGTGCACGCTTGTTAACAACGCCAGCCAGGATCATCCATCAAAATATTAAATTCGAATTGTCTTCCTTTTCAAATTTTCAAATTGCCCCATTTTCAAATTATTTCCCAAACATCTTCTCTAAATAATCTGCTTTAAACGAAATGTAAGTTGGATTGCCGGAGGGAGTTATGTTGTGCTGGCTGCAGGCGAAGAGATCGCTGGTTAATGTTTTCATTTCCTGTTGGGTAAGCGCCCGTCCGGGTTTTACGGCGTGCTGCCATGCAAGGCTGCGGATGAGCTTTTCGCGTCGTGAAAATTTTACATCGCTGTTGAAATGTTTAAACTGTTCCAGCATTTGTTCAATGGCGAGTTTTTCATTGCCACTGTCTACATCGGCAGGCGTGCCCTGTATTACAAAAGTGTCTTTTCCGAATAATTCAAGGTCGTAACCCAATTGTTTCAGGTCGGGCAACAGTTCCTGTAACAGCACTGCATCGGGGGCCGACAAAGGCACTGTTAGGGGAAACAGGCTGCGTTGCGATGCAATGGCTTTCCCTTTGGCAGCGGTTATATATTTTTCGTACAATACTCTTTCGTGCGCCGATTGCTGGTGAATGAGTATATAACCGTTAGTAGCGGCCGCTACAATATAGGTGTTGTGCAATTGCAATAAAGGAGCATCTTCCAGCAACTGCAATTTTATTTCCCGTGCGCTGACGGACGGAGCGGCAGTTTCGTATTCCAGCTTTTGATCAGCCTCTTCCTGGTGGGCCGCCAGCAAACTCCTGAATTTATTTTCTTTGGGCTCGGGGTAAAAATCCTTCCAATGCTTCAGCTCACTTTTGCTTTCAATAAAGTGGGCCTGGTTTTTTTTGGTAAATGTGCTGTACAGGCTCGATGCGGAAGCATTGCTTTTCTTTTCTTCGGTATATGGGTTGGCTACGGCATCCAGCTTTTGTATGGCAGGGTCGAGATCGAAATTTAAAGTGGGCGTAATGCTGAATTGCGCCAACGCATGTTTTACAGCGGCCTGCACAAAGGCATAAATGATCTTTTCGTCTTCGAACTTTATTTCCTGCTTGGTGGGATGTACGTTAATGTCGATCTGAGCTGGGTCCAGGTCGATAAAAAGCACATACATAGGGAAACTATCGCCGGGAATCATTTCCTGGTAAGCGCTCATTACCGCATGATTAAGATAAGCGCTGCGGATGAAGCGGTTGTTTACAAAAAAGTACTGATCGCCTCTGGTTTTTTTGGCAGTTTCGGGCTTGCCTGCAAAACCGTATATGTTCAGGTAATCGGTTTTTTCCTGAACGGTTACCAGCTTCGAAGTGTAGTGATTGCCCAGCAGGTGCACAATGCGTTGTTTGAGCGTTCCTTTTTCTAAATGAAAGGCTTCCTGTCCGTTAGCCGTGAGGGAAAAGAATATTTCAGGAAATGCCATTGCCACCCTGATGAACTCATCCACAATGTGCCGCATTTCAACGGGGTTGCTCTTTAAGAAATTTCGCCGGGCGGGTACATTAAAGAAAACGTTCTTCATGGCAATGCTGGTGCCCGGCTGAAAGGCTACCGGTTCCTGCGCTTTTACCAAACTGTTTTCAATTTCTATACAGGTTCCTATTTCATCTGTTGCGCGGCGTGTTTTCAGCTCAACCTGGGCAACAGCGGCAATAGAGGCGAGCGCCTCGCCGCGAAAGCCCATGGTGCGTATGCGAAAAAGATCATCAATATTGTTGATTTTGGAGGTGGCATGGCGCTCAAAGGCCATTCTTGCGTCGGTTTCGCTCATGCCGCTGCCATTATCAATTACCTGCACCAGCGATTTGCCCGCGTCTGCTACAATTAACCTTACCTCGGTGGCGCCCGCGTCTACCGCATTTTCCAGCAGCTCTTTTACCGCGCTGGCAGGTCGCTGTATCACCTCCCCTGCTGCAATCTGGTTGGCTATATTATCCGGCAGTAACTGAATCTTATCTCTCAAGTCCATCTGGCAAAAATATGGAGAATTAGGCGGTCAGCCATCAGCTTTCAGCTTTCAGGAAAAAGGCAGTAGTAAGAAGGCAGGTCTTACTACTACTGCCTTCTTACTACTTACCACCTGTCACTTACTACTGTTTCACAATCTTGCGCACAAACAGGTCTTTCTTAGTGCGGGCGGTTAAAAAATATACGCCCTGGCTCAACCCGTTCAATCCATCTACGGTAAAATTGTATCTGCCCCTGTTGGTTTGCAACTGGCGGGTGTTCACGGCGCGACCATGCATATCCACAATGCTCAATCTTATTACCTGGTCGGTATCGCTGTAAAAACTAACGTTGAAGCCTGAAGTAAATGGCGATGGTGTAGCTACCAGGTTGAAGAGCTTGCTGTCGTCTTTTTTAACCGGTAAAATTTTGCTGTAATAATTTTTCCCGTCGGGAGTAACCACTTTAATGCGGTAATATTTTATGGTAGCATCGTCAAAATTAACATCGGTAAAGCTGTAGGTGCCACCGGCGGGGTTGCTGAATACTTTGCCGAGATAGCTGTAGCTTCCATCAACTTTACTGGCCGCTTCGACTTCAAAATAAGCCGCGCCGGGTTCATTGTATTCCCAGGTAAGCAATACTTCGCTGTCGGTTAAGCGGGTGGTAAAGTTGTCGATGCCGAAGGGAAGGAGCTCTTGAGAAATAAATTCGTCAAGATTAGCACCAAAGAGTCTTTGGGGGAAAACAATAGCATTCGCTTCCGACATTTCACTTGCCAGCAACACCCTTGTTTGACTTACAGCAGTAATGCTCTCCAATTGCCCCCTCGAATTTGCAATAGGAAAAGTGCCTGCTAGGCCTAGGTCAATTTTTACCGAGTCCGTTGCCGTAGTGAATATATTATTAATGTCTGTAAAACCAGTTAATAACCAAATTGAACAACGTGTAGCTGCTTGATAAATCGCTGGATCGTTATAACCGAGCAGTGCTAAAATTTGGTTATTCATCAGTGTTGCGCCGGTTACCAAAACATCATTTGTATAGAATGACTCTAAACGCTCAGCAATAAGTGTACTGGCTGTGGGCGTGGTTGGAACCTGTAAACGGTAATGCACTGTGGTATCCGACGACACCCAGTCTTTGGTAAAAAGATGGAGATAGCCGTTATGATAAAACACAGCCTCACAATCAAACTTCCTGCTGGAAAAGTAGTCTGAATAAGTAAAATTGATAGTTTCAATATCCTCTGCAGGAATAGTTCCCGTTGTACCAGCAATGTCATTAATTGCCTGTATAGGAAACTTATAAAATTTTAAAACAGATTTTGTTCCATTGTTGTTACCAATGTCTGCCACATAAATATTAGTACCATCATGTGTTAACTCCTCCCAATCCGAATTGGTAACACCAAGAGTAACTGCTTTACTTATCGCTCCTGACGTAGAATCAAATTCATAAATAGTCGCGGTATTTCCACCATCTTCCACACCATATAGCTTACCATTTAAATGGATCATGCCGCTTATTTCTTCCAGTTCATTGGGTAAGGTAGCTTTAGTAGTGGGGGTAACACTTTGAGCATTGACGAAGGATACTGCAGAAATAATAAATAATAACGTAAAAATCAAACGCATAAGGGTTCTGTTTAGAGGAATTAAAATTGAGTTACCAGGAAGGTGTGAAAACGACTATCGGTTACCGGGAGGTAATTGTATAGGATTTACTCGGACGTAAAGCTGTGAAGGCTAAACCAGGTGGTGCAAAACAAAGGAATGAAGCAGGCTGCTAAAGTAAACATTTTTGCAGGATTGCAAGGGTTCTTATGTAAAGTATTTATAAAATCCTTTTCCGGGTCAGATACTTTTATAAGCCTGTAACCTCCCCGGCGGGGTTTTGAATGAGTTCCAGCACCTTTTTCATTTTACCGTCAATACCTTTCCGCACGTTTTCAACCGTGGGCGGCACATATATATCGGGCATTACGCCTCTCCCGTTTTTCGGCACATGGTTGTATTGCACAATTCTGAACAACGGCATTCTCACCCGCATCCTGGTGTGAGGCAACACCACATCGGGTATCAGAATACCGCTGTTGCCATGCCATCCGCCACCGGCTTCTTCGCCTACCAATGTTACATTGTGCTGACCTTTAACGGTATGCGCGAATAATGTAGAGGCAGAAAAGGTTGGTCCTCCAATAAGTACATACACTTTGCCCTTATAGTGATTTTTTTTACGGGGATGAAAAACATGGTTTTCCCAATACCGGAAATGATAATTGCCATCGTCTTTTTTACTGGTTACAAAAAAAAGGATCAGGGAGTTGATCCATCCTGAACGAAAGTATTTTCGCTCTTTTCCCAACCCGTTGGACCTCGCATAGGCGCTGTCGGCTACTCTAAAATCAGTGTCTTTAATATAACGGGTAAGGGCAGTGTAATTGTCTACCCGGCCGCCGCCATTGGCCCGCAGATCAATCACCAGGTTGGGAATGTTCTGTTTGCGCAGCAAACGAAAGCTTTTTTTAAAAAAAGAGGGTAACCTTCCTTTACCGCCAAAGCTGTGCACTTTCATTATAGCCAGCTGGTGAGCAGTATCTATAGCAAGCGACCGTATGCTTTCCCATGGCTCTTCATCGCGGGGCTTGGCCGGGCGCGCCTGCTTGTTCCGGTTTTTAATAAAAGTAGTGAGTAAACTGTCTGATGAAGGGTCAAAAAGAGGAACGGAAATGGTTTCATGCTGCCCCATGCTGTCTATATAACTTACTTCGTACTGCTTCGACAGTCCTAAAATATTCCGGTGATAATAGGGAAAGGCAGCGCTCAGTCGTATATAATTTACATTTTCCGAGTATCCGTCTGCCGGCATATACCGGAACAAAGTATCGGCCAGTTGCGCGGCGGTCAATCCGTTGATACTGGTGATCAACGTGCCTCTTTTCAGCACACTGTCTTTTTTATTAAGGTTGGATGTAACCACCATGGTATCTCCCCATATTTTCACGAACAACGGAAAAGAAGGATTGGTATGCTCCTTCATACGGCGGCTATAGGCGGGGGGATAATTAAAGCTGGTGTGCCCGCAGTGAACAGCAGTGGTTACCGGCGCCAGTATTTTAAAGCCGAACTGCTGCCGTGTCATGGAATCGTTGATCTGCTGATAGTAAGTATCAAATATATGGTTCATACTATCGCGGGAGGTATACCAGTACAACGACGGATGGTGCTTTTCCATAATAGTGCGAAGCCGGTTGTAATCTTCGCGCAGGGCTTGCGCGGCAAACTTGCGCGCGGGATCCATTGCCCTGGAAGTTGCTGAACAACTGTAGAGCATTGTTGTAAGCAAAAACAGGAATATTGAGTTAAGTAAGTTAACTGGGGTGATTACGTTGGGCAACTTATTTAACTTAATCAACCCATTTAACTCAATTGAATTACTCAACCCATTCCACTTATTTAACTTACTTAACCTGTTCAACTCAATCAACTATTTAAAGGCATTCCATCCCTGTGCGGTAATGGCGTGCTTTTTTCGGACCTGGTTATGATATGCGCCCCTGCTTCAGGCTCGGTAATGTATCCTATTACACTGATCTGTTCATTGAGCGTAATCTTTTCATAATCATCCTGCTTCAAAGTAAAAAGCAATTCGTAATCTTCTCCGCCGCTCAGTGCACAGGCGGTAGGGTCGAGGCCCAGCTTAAAAGCAAATTCTCTCGATTCATTGGCAACGGGAATTTTATCTTCATATATCAAACAGCCAACATTGCTGTCTTTGCATATATGCAACAATTCGCTGCTTAACCCGTCGCTGATGTCCATCATACTGGTAGGCAGTATTTGTTGCTGCTCAAAAAATTCTATTATATCTTTCCTTGCTTCAGGCTTTAGCAATCGCCGGAGAATATAATCCTGGTTTTCCAGGTCGGGCTGTACTTCGGGACTTTCAAGGAAAATTTTCTTTTCTCTTTCCATCAGCAATAAGCCCAGGTAAGCGGCCCCAAGGTCGCCACTCGCGCAAATCAGGTCACCCTTTTTTGCACCGTCGCGTTTTACAAATTTATCTGCATTTACTTCGCCAATGGCAGTAACGCTTATAATCAGTCCCTTGCCCGATGTGGTGGTGTCGCCTCCTACAAGATCTACATTGTATTTTTCGCAGGCAGCATATACCCCTTCGTAAAATTCTTCCAGGGCTTCAACGCTGAACCTGTTGCTGATGCCTATGCTCATAGTAACCTGGGTGGGAGTTGCATTCATGGCGTATACATCGCTCAGATTCACAATAACGCTTTTATAACCCAGGTGCGTTAACGGCGTATAGGTTAAATCGAAATGCACCCCTTCTATCAGCAGGTCGGTTGTAACAACAATCTGCTTGCCAAAATGATCCAGTACAGCAGCATCATCGCCTATACTCACCAACGTTGATGCATGCCGGGTTTCGTTGTTTCGGGTAAGATGGTCAATCAATCCAAATTCGCCCAATGATGCAATTTCTGTTCGCGTAGCCATGATTTACCGTTGTAATTTTTTATAGAAGATGATAATTTGAATTTGCAGCTATGCTATTGAATGCCGTTTACATAATCCAGCAACTGCTCGTGAATTTTGCCGTTGGTAGCCACAATATGTGGTTGGTAGGGAGAATAAGGATCGCCTTTAAAATCGGTAACTTTTCCACCGGCTTCTTCCACCATTAAAAAACCTGCTGCACTGTCCCACGCATTGAGCTTGTGCTCATAAAACCCGTCGAACCTGCCAGCGGCCACCCAGCAAAGATCAATGGCTGCAGAACCTAACCTTCTTACCGGCACTCCTTTTCTTATCAGCCTTTCAAATACGTGCAGGGGTCCGTTAGGTGCATCAAGATAAGTATATGGAAACCCGGTAACGAGGCAGGAAGTAAGTACCTCGGTTTTGTTGCTTACCCGAATGGGTTTATCGTTAAGGGTAGCTCCTTTGCCGCGTTCTGCCACAAACAGCTCGTTTAAAAAGGGGTTATACACAGCTCCCATAATCATGTTTGCCTCCTGCTCCAGTCCTATGCTTACACAGCACAACGGAATGCCGTTGGCATAATTTACCGTTCCGTCTATAGGATCAATGATCCATTTATAGTTGGAATCCATTACTATTTCTCCCGATTCTTCGCTCATAATATAATGGTCGGGAAAATTCTTTTGTATGATATCGATGATCACTTTTTCCGACGCATGGTCTACTTCGGTAACAAGGTTATTAAAGCCTTCTTTATTAGATATTTTAAAAGCACCGTTGAACGATTCCTGCATGGTAGCGCCGGCTGCCCGGGCAGCCTGTAACAAGGTAGATTTTAGCATGCGGCAAAGATAAGACTTGAAAGGGGTAGCCCCTACGGGGCAAAAATTAAATTCCCGCCAACAAGGGCTACAAAGGGGTAACCGCTACGCGGTAAAAGTCGTCGGATTAAAATCCAATGCAGTTTAGTTAAGGGAAAACTCATTTTCGCCGCAGATTCGCAGATAAAGGAGCGTCTGCGAATCTGCGGCGCATTAATACTTACTTAAAATTTCCACCCTTGATTGAATTAACTAAACGGCGTTGTATTAAAATCCAACGCAATAATATTCAACTGGGCCGATGGCTCTGGTTCATCACAAACAGCCAGAACCGTAGGTTCGGTAACATATGTAAGGATGGGTTTTATCCATCCAACGACTACGACGCACCCCCAGCCACAAGTCGATTATGGCGCTGCATAACAATCATATTTTGCATCCTGCGGTAAAATTTCTTAATTCGCCCCTTAATACGGTACAGTTTGCTGCTTTCGGTTATTATTGTAAACCATAATGTAAAATACTTCCTGGAGTATTGCCTGCGTTCGGTATTGAAAGCAGGCGCCGGAATGGATATGGAAGTAATTGTTGCAGACAATCATTCCAACGACAACAGCCGCAATTATTTGCCTCCTCTTTTCCCCGGGGTACAATTCATATGGCTCGATAAAAATGAGGGCTTCAGCAGGGCAAATAATATTGCGCTAAAACAGGCAAGGGGTGAATTCATTCTTTTTTTAAATCCTGACACCATTGTGCCGGAAGACTGTTTTGATAAATGCATTGCATTTTTGGCATCGCATTCCAGCGCCGGCGCAATGGGGGTGCGCATGATAAATGGCAGGGGAGTTTTTTTAAAAGAAAGCAAACGCGGATTCCCATCTTTGCTGGTTTCTTTTTTTAAATTTTCCGGCATGGCACGGTTGTTTCCAACGTCGAAGCTTTTTGCATATTATTATCTGGGGCATTTGCCCGAAAACGAAGAAAATAAAGTAGAGGTACTGTCCGGCGCTTTTATGCTGGTTAAGGCAAAGGTGTTGGCCGTTACCGGTGGTTTTGACGAAGCCTTTTTTATGTATGGCGAAGATATTGACCTGAGCTATCGCATTCAAAACAGTGGATTCAGCAATTACTATTACCCGGGCACTACCATTATACATTTTAAAGGAGAAAGCACGGCAAAAGCCAGCAGCCGGTATGTTCGTACCTTTTACAATGCCATGCAAATATTCGTTCGTAAACATTATCGTCCGTTTCAATCATTTATTTACAGGTGCCTGGTTAATATGGCAATGCTCACCAGTATTGCCGTGAACGCATTCAAAAATGCATTTTCAAAGAACGCACATACTGAAAACCGCCTGCTGCCTGAAACCACCACTACCTTCCTCGTGGCAGGAATTGAAGATGAATGTAAAAGCGTTGAACAAATTCTTTTGAAAGAAGAAAGCCGGGGTAAAAAAATAAAGGTTGAAAAAGTTACCACAGCGCATGTGCCTGCCACCGAAACTGCCAGGGAGTTGGTTCTTTGTGAAGGAAAACAATCGTTTAAGGAAATCATTCACACATTATCATTATTACCCTTGCAGTGCAGGGTATGGTTCTACTCTACCGGTAGTAAAATTTTGATAACTGGTAACCCGGGAAACGGTAAAGGGGCAACAATTCCTGCAGACTAACATTCGATTGTATGGGTCATTTTTTCCCCGCGTTCGTATATTTACGTGCAAGTTCCACCACGGTTTTAATATCGAATGGCTTGGGTAAAACATCGTTGGCGCCGCATTGCCCTGCAATTTCGTGTATGTTATTATTGGCCGACACCAATACTACCGGAATTTCAGATGTAACGGGATTTTTTTTATAGTGAGAGCATATCTCGCTTCCATCGGTGCCCGACATCGCAATATCGAGAAAAACCATATCGGGAGCCTCGTTGAGAGAAGGCAGTGATAATCCGTCGGGAGAAGTAGTAACATCGTAGCCCTGCAATTCAAGTATAGTATGCATCAGCTCCAGTATATTCACATCATCGTCGGCTACATAAATTTTTTTCTTTCTCATTATCGTTCAAAAGTTTAAGGCCGCTGTTCTTTTAAAAGCAGCGTCAAGGTCAGCTATCAGCCAATTATATTCCGGGATAAACACCAACATTATAAAATGATAAATGTGGTAATGCAGGCAGTCATTTTTTTCTTAATAAATAAACCTGTAATGTACCTGTTTTTATTCACAATGTAAATGCCAAAAATTCAACCTGCACTTTTAAAGATAACCGGTTCACAATATCACGGCTACCTTAGAAATTTTACTACCTCCTTACACATGATTTTATCGAGATAACCAACGGCTGGCTGATACTGCTTTACCCACCATATTGGTTAAAAATGTAAAAAAATCGGGGAATTTAGGCACATAGAAAGGAGTATCATACATTTGTTCGAAGATAAAAACTGTTAATCCATCCATATTCAATGGGGATAATTGATATAAGAATTCCTGCTACTATTGCCCGAACGTTGAAATTACCTGTTGGCTCGCATATGCGGCAGCAAAATCGTGTTTTACGCAAATTGCTTCGCAAAGCCCGGTATACCGAATTCGGGCAGGCGTACCATTTTGATGAGATCCTGCTGCAGAAAAATGCGGCAAAACTCTTTCAGCAACGCGTTCCTGTATTCGACTACGATAAAATTTACGAGCAGTGGTGGCACCGTACGCTCGACGGCATTCCTGACGTTTGCTGGCCAGGCAAAATACAATATTTCGCATTAAGCTCGGGCACCTCGGGTTCTGCCAGTAAATACATTCCTATTACCAACGACCTGATGCGTGGTAACCGCGTAGTAATGATAAAACAGTTGCTCAGCCTACGCAATTATGAACACATCCCTGTTAAATCTATCAGTAAAGGATGGCTGATGCTGGGCGGCAGCACCGATCTGCAAAAAGGTCCGGGTTACTATGCCGGCGATTTAAGTGGCATTACCGCGCGGAAAGTACCTTTTTGGTTCAGCCCGTTTTATAAACCAGGTAAAAAAATAGCGCGTACCAAAGACTGGAATACCAAGCTGGATGAAGTGGTGGAACAGGCGCCTAACTGGGACATTGGCTTTGTGGTGGGAGTGCCGGCATGGATACAGATGTGCGTGGAAATGGTAATTGAAAAGTATAAGCTTAAAAACATTCATGAAATATGGCCCAACCTTGCCTTTTATGTGCATGGGGGAGTTGCATTTGACCCTTATAAAAAAGGATTTGAAAAATTATTAGGCAAACCGCTTACCTATATTGAAACTTACCTTGCATCGGAAGGTTTTATTGCGTACCAGGACAGGCAATCGGTACGGGGCATGAAGCTGAGCACAAATGAGCACATTTTTGTAGAGTTTGTGCCTTTTAACGATCAGAACTTTGATCAATCGGGCAATATTGTAGATAACCCTGTAGCGCTGTTGATAGACGAAGTGGAAGAAGGGAAGGACTATGCAATACTGATCAGCACTTCGGCTGGTGCATGGCGTTACCTTATTGGAGATACCGTGCGCTTTACCGATAAAAAAAGGGCGGAGGTTATTATTACCGGGCGAACCAAGCATTTTCTGAGCCTGGTGGGCGAACATTTAAGCGTTGACAATATGAACCGTGCCATTGAGTTGGCCGGCGAACAATTGAATGTTTCTATTCCGGAATTTACCGTGGCGGGCATACCGCATGGATCGTTTTTCGCGCATCATTGGTATGTGGCGTGCGACGATACGGTGAATGCAGAGCAATTGAGGATACATATTGATAATAACCTGAAGGAATTGAATGATGATTATGCCGTGGAACGAAAAAGCGCATTGAAAGAAGTTTTACTAACGGTATTGCCCGAAAAAAAATTTATGGAATTTATGCAACACAAAGGCAAGCTTGGCGGACAGCATAAATTTCCCAGGGTAATGAAGGGAAAACTGCTGGAAGATTGGGAACAGTTCCTGAGCAACAGTGTTAATAGTTTGTAGCTATCAGCTATCGTAGCTATCAGCTATTGGATAGTGCACTTCGTTTCTCGTTTATGTTGAGTGCTGAACGGTAACGACTGATCGCTGAGTGCTGATAGCTGATCGCTGATAGCTGACAGCTTAGTACAATAATAACCCGTTAACCTATTTTTAGAATGTCACTTATCTACTGTTTCTTACATTTACGGCAGCATAAATTATCAAACAGCACTTATGATTGAGGCTTTATGGAAAGGATTGGTGATTGGCTTTTTTTTAGCTTTATCTGTAGGCCCCGTTATTTTTACCATTATCAAGCAAAGCATTTACAATGGTCACGAAGGCGGATTTGCCTTTGTAAGTGGCGTTTGGATCAGCGACATTGTGTTGGTAATTATTAGCAACGGCTTTACCGAACTGGTTAAAGAATTACTTGAGTATAAAAAACTGATTGGTTATGCCGGCAGTAGCTTCCTGCTGGGTTTAGGGATATTTTACCTTTTCTTTAAAAAAATACTGCCCAACCCCAGTGGAGGGGGGGTAGTGGTGAAACTGGGCAAAAAAGACTATACCCAGATCTTCCTGTCGGGTTTTTTAATCAATACCTTAAACCCGAGTGTCATTATTTTCTGGCTGGTAAATGCTACAGCCTTCGCAGTAAGTCATACGTTGCAACAAAGGATTGTGATTTTTACAACCTGCATCCTGTTCAATATGCTGGCAGATGCAGCTAAGGTGTTATTGGCTGGCAGTTTGGGTAAAAAACTTACCGTGCGTAACATTTCGCTTATTACCCGGGTTTCGGGCGGCATACTCATTGTTTTTGCATTTGCATTGCTTTACGGTATTATTTTTTTGAGCGACAAAGTGAATTAGCGGTCAGCGATCGGCTGTCAGCCATGAGACAATAGGCCCGAGGCAGCAGCTCTGAGTTTTCAATATCAGAAATCTTCAAATCAAAAATCAGCAATCACTCTCAGCCCTCCACCCTTCACCTTTCACCTTTATTTTAACATCACTGCAACAAAACAATTGAGCGTTCATAGCCTGCATTAACGGTTATTTGTGAAGGAATTAGTTTAATAGCCAATGCGTACAACCCTCCTGCTGCTCACACAATTTCTATTTGCCTGTTGTTGCTATGCGCAACAAAGCGATTTTGTCTCCCTGAAAAAGAAAGGACGCACTATTAAAAGTTATTTTAAAGGGATGCCTGTTGAGTTTGTGCATCGCAATGGCTCAAGAGTAAGCGGCAATTTAGAAAGGATACACAACGACACTTTGTTTATGGTTTTGTACGATGTGCGCATGTCTCCCACTATGTGGGGCACCCGGGTACCCGATACCATCGGAAGGTATGACCTGCGTTTTCATTATAAGGAAATAGCCGCTATTCCAAAGCCGGAGCGAGGTGTTGAATTTATACGCAACGGCACCCTCTTTATGGTTGGTGGCATTGGTTATGCTTTTCTGCACACTTTTAACGGACTGATACAAAAAAAAGAAATAAAACCCTCCACCGTCAGCATTTCCGGTGGCGTAGCGCTGCTGGGATTTACAATGCGCAAACTGCGTAAGTATTATTATACCATAGGAAAAAAGTATACGATTGAATACGTAAAAATAAGTTCGTGATACAATAATACATACAGGGAATTACACCAGGAAGCACCGCGAAGATTTATTTGTCGTCCTGCAATCTTTTATGTTTGAAAAAAAATAGCGGGTCGTGAGACACGACCCGGGGCGAAAGAAGTTTTCTCACAGCAAGCGCGACGAAGCGGCCGTTGGTTTCGTTGCGCCTTTGCCTCCACTGCGCACTCTGTGTGAAATTAAACCTGGTGCAAATACCGCGAGATTTATTTGTCCTCCCTGCAATCTTTTATGTTTGAAGAAAATAGCGCGTCGTGATACACGCCCCGCGGCGAATAAAGTTTTCTCACAGCAAGCGCGGCGAAGCACCGGTTGGTTTCGTTGCGCCTTTGCTTTCATTGCGCGCTCTGCGTGAAATTGTCCACGCAAAGTAAGAACACAAAGATTTATTTGTCCTCCCTGCAATCTTTTATGTTTGAAGAAAATAGCGGTCGTGAGACATGACCCGCGGCGAATAAAGTTTTCTCACAGCAAGCGCGGCGAAGCGACCGTTGGTTTCGTTGCGCCTTTGCTTCCATTGCGCGCGCTGCGTGAAATTGTCCACGCAAAGTAAAGAATATAAAAATTTGAAATGCCCCTTCGAAAATGCATCGGGGCAAATGCAATTGTTTATTTTGCAGCCTGATAATCTTTTATACTTGAAGAATTTCCTGCAAAGGCTGTGGCGTTTTTTAAAAAGACTTTTTATTGTGCTGTTTATTGCGCAGTTCATTTACATTATTGTGCTTAAGTGGATGGATCCTCCTTTTACATTAACGCAACTGGGCAGTTGGGTAACAGGCAATGGGCTGAAAAGAGATTATGTTCCGGGCGAAAAAATATCGCCGAATGCAGGGCTGGCAGTCATAGCGTCGGAAGACCAGCTTTTTCCCGACCACAATGGTTTTGACTGGAAGAGCATACAAAAAGCCATTGCTAAAAATCAAAAAAAGAAGAACAGGATTGTTGGTGCTTCTACCATTAGCCAGCAGGTTGCCAAGAATGTTTTTTTATGGCAGGGCCGCGACTGGCTGCGCAAAGGACTGGAAGTGTATTTTACCTTTATGATTGAATGGATCTGGGGTAAAGAGCGCATATTGGAAGTATACCTGAACGTATCGGAAATGGGAAAGGGCATATTTGGTATTGAAGCAGCCGCACAGGCTTACTTTAAAAAACCGGCTGTAAAATTAAGCAGAACAGAAGCTGCGATGATTGCCGCTGGTATGCCTAACCCTGTACGTTATACGGTTAAGCCCATGTCGAAATTTGTAAGTGTAAAATATCCCTGGGTGCTCATGCAAATGAATAACCTGGACAGCGACCCGGACATTCAACAAGTGTTGCCGGGATCACCACCTAAGCAACGCGCTGCCCCAGGTAAAGCCGCTTCCAAATGAGGCAAGGCAAACCAGGTCGTTTTCCTTTATTTTTCCTTCTTCCCATGCCTCGCACAACGCTAAGGGAATAGACGCCGATGTGGTGTTGCCATAACGCATAATATTGTTATACACTTTGTCGTCGGGAAGCTTTAATTGTTGCTGCACAAACTGGCTGATGCGCAGGTTGGCCTGGTGTGGCACCAGCATGTCAATATCAGAGGGTTGCAGGCTATTTGCATCGAGCGCTTCCATAATCGTTTCAGGAATTTTTACCACTGCTTTCTTAAAAACCGACGGGCCATCCATAAACGGAAAATTCTGCGCTTTGTCTATCATCGTATGGCTCATAAACATTTCTCCCATTTCCGCATCGTCAAAGTCGGCCAGTTGGCGATCGAGCCAGTGGTTGGCATGTGTGCCGGGATTGTACATTGCCAGCAATTCGGCGCTCTCGCCGTCGCAGTGCAAATGAGTGCTTAATATTCCCCTGCTTTTATCGGTAGCTGGCTGCAACACTACTGCCCCTGCCCCATCGCCAAATATTACCGATACATTTCTGCCACGGGTGCTGAAATCGAGCCCGAAAGAATGTTTATCGCTGCCTATTACCAGTATGTTTTTGTACATACCCGAGCGTATATATTGATCGCCAACGCTAAGCGCATACACAAAACCGCTGCACTGGTTGCGTACATCCAGCGCTCCAATTTCTTTCATTTTTAAGGCGCGCTGCACCAATACGCCGCACCCCGGGAAATAATAATCGGGACTTAAGGTGGCAAAAATAATAAAGTCGATTTCCGCCGCGGTTGTGCCTGCCCGTTCCATGGCAATCTTTGCAGCTTCAACCCCCATGGTAGTAGTGGTTTCGGCGGTGCGGTGCGCATACCTCCGCTCTTTTATACCGGTTCGCTCCTGTATCCAGGCGTCGTTGGTATCCATGAATTTTTCAAGATCATGGTTGGTAACCACCTGAGCGGGAACATATTTTCCTATACCGGCAATCATTGTTCTAAACATAGCAAGCAGTTTTATATTACCTGTTAATACTTACCGGAAGCGCTACTTTGGCATCGTCCCAGCCAATCCAGATATTGGCGCCATCTTTTCCCGGCTGCGTTTCAATAGTAAACGCTTCTATGGAAGTATTTTCATGAATAACAGGTACAGTAAACTTAAAAATGTCTTTTTGTTTGTCAAACTTCAAACCCCAACTATACAGGTCGCTGTTAAACACAATTGTCCATTCGTTGGGTTGGGGAAGGCAGTACAAAATATATCTTCCTTTCGGAACTTTTACTGTCTGAATCCGCACATCGCTAAAGAACTCTATTTCCGTGGCTTCGTTGGCACCCAGGCGCCAGGGCTCGCCATACTTTACAACCGAGCCGAATATTTTGCGCCCGTTTCGTTGCGGGCGACTGTACAATACACGAAAAAGCGGAGGTGATTGTACGGTACCCATCATTTTCAGCTTTGGGTATTCAGCGGGAAAATACACTACATCCATGGGCGACTTATCGAGCAATGCTTTGTTGTCGCTTCCATCTGCCACGGGCGGCGGAGTAAGCGTGTCGGAGCTGGGCTTCAATTGAGGAGCCCCGTCGGAATGCGGATTATTATCATAGCAGGCCACTGCACCAATCATAAAGAAGCCGACCAGCATGCTGGTTATTTTACCGGGAAGACAACCCATCATAAAAAATTTAAAAAGTAACAGGTAAGCTCACTCTTACATCTTCCCAGGCAATTAAAAGCTTTGCACCCTCTCCTGCTTTTTCAAACATCATCGTAAATGCTTCTACGGGTTCTTTTGTTGCTTCGGTTTTAACCTCGGTTCGTAAAACATCCTTTTTCTCATCGTAAGCAAAAGATCCCCACACATCAGTATCCCTGTTTAAAATAATAGTCCATTTGTTTTCTTTGGGGATGGCATACATAGTATACCGCCCCTTTTTTACTTTGGTGCCCGCAATCCTTACGTCTTTAAAAAAATCAATTTCCGTAGCCTCGTTGGCCCCCAGGCGCCAAACTGTTCCATACTCTACCAATTCGCCAAACACCTTCCTGTTTTTCTTTAAAGGGCGACTGTAAATCACTTTCATAACAGGCGTTTCTGGCGCCGTTTTTCTTATTTTCAATATAGGATAATCTACAGGGTAATAAATCATATCCATAGAGGAATTATCCAATGGCGTCCAGCTTTCCTGCGAGTAAGCAGCCGTAGACAGTAAGCAAATAAATGAAAGGAAGACTAGTTTTTTCATCCGTATAGTTTTCATGTTTTTTATGGTCGGATTAAAGTTGACAAATGTACAAGATTGAACGTTGCCGAAAAAAGGAATGCTGCTATTGCGCCTCATAATCCGGAAATGCTTCAACAAATTGCTGCCATGCAAATGTTTTGATTTCGGGAAAAAAATCAATATAATATTTGTGAAAGGAACGATAATGTTGCTCAAAAATTTCAAATGCAGGGCCGCTATCGGTTAAATAAGCAGCCCGATGCACCAATCCCCTGAAACTGTTTTGTATGCCCTGTTTATATTGATAATTGAATAGCCAGTTCTGCTTTTTCATGTAAGGAAACATGCTGCGGAAACGGGGTGGAAAAACAGGCTCAAAACGATCGAGCAGCCCATAGGTTCTTTCAGAAAATTGCAGCAATCCTTCTTCGCCAAACTGGCTGCTGTCGGCAGCCAGGTAATGATCATATACAATATCAATAAAGGCGCCTGCGTATAAACCATATTGCGGACGAAAGAGTGCTTTGGCCGCCTTGGTTACGCTGTGGGTGTCGGTAAAATTATCTATTGCACGATGAATGGCTATGCCTTTTTGAATGTTCTCGCTGAATTCAAACTTTTGTTTGCCTTTTACAAAATCACTGATCATATTGCCTACCAACACCTCAGGGTGCCCGAAAGATAAGTATGCGTGTGCGAGATAATTCATATATCAGTTACCGGAATTGCTTTCTTTTTTTAAATCTAACTTCAATGAATATACAATAGGTACTGCAGCAAGCAACGCCGTAACCGACATAAATACTATAAACCCGGTTTTTGCGGGCAGAAAGGCACAGGCTATTGCTACTGATATACCGCCCCAAAACCATAATTTACCAGCCAGTTGGTGTGTTCTTTTCCAGTTTTCTTCATTTTTTAAAGTTGCGCCTATCCTAAACCCCGCCACACTATTGGGCTTAATGCTATACATATAGTTGCCCATTATGCAAAACAACAACCCAACTGCAGAAAATACAAAATTGGGTTTGGAAACCAGCCCCTGGGAACTTCTGTTAACTGAATACATTACAAACAGCGTAATGGCCGATAAAAAAACGCTTACAGCGAAGGCGAGCTTTTGAATACCAGCCTTGTTTTCTTCGCTATACTTTTTCCGGGGGTCGAGCTTATAAGCGTTTGTAATGAGATAAAAAACGCCGATGTTGAGCGCAGTGAGAAAAATCACCATCCAAAAAAGCTCTGTCTTGTTCCCATACCTGTCCGGTTCGCCTTGTATATTAAAATGCATAGGAATTTCCGGAGGAAGCGCTCCCCAAATCATTGCCAGATATCCAAACGGGCAAATGGCTATCAGCCAAAATACGTACTTCAGGGTCTGTTTCATCGTTATTTATTTTTAGTCTTGAATTGTATTAACCACTTTACTATTTCGTCCACAACCGTGGTGTTTAAAGAATAATACACAAACTGCCCCTCTTTGCGGGCTGTTACCAGTTGTGCCTGCTTCAGCATATCGAGGTGATGAGAAATGCTGGGCCAGGAAATGCTGAAATGCTCAGCTATGGCTCCCGCAGTCATGTCTTCTTTATGCAGCAGTTCAAGAATTTCTCTTCTTGTAGCGTCGTTCAGTGCTTTGAAGATGATATTCATAATGTGAAGGTATTAAATATTTAGACAACTATCTAAATATTTAAGTCTGTAGTAACTCTTGATGGGCTGCCGATGCAAACATGTGATGCACCCTTTCGTCAGCTTTTAGTCAAATTCACGGATTATCATGTGTTTAACAACTGGTATTGGATGATGGGTTATTTTTGCGTTACTAAATTTTATGTTGCATGTTATTACAGGCCGTAGATACTGTTGAAAGCATTGACCCGGAGATATTTAGACGGAAATACTATACTGCCGGAAAACCGCTGGTAATAAAAGGAATGGCTAAGGAGTGGCCGGCATATACAAAGTGGAACTGGAACTATTTTAAAGAAATTGTAGGCGACAAAAAGGTAGGCATTTATAATAATACCAAAAGCGATGCTTATACACCCGTTAATAAGGCAGACGACTATACCACTTTTGGCGAATATGTTGATATGATCAGCAAGGGACCTGCCGGCTGGCGCATTTTTTTGTTTAATATTTTTGATCATGCTCCGCAACTTACCCACGATTTTGAATGGCCCGACCACCTGATGAAGGGGTTTGTAAAGCGGTTCCCGATGTTGTTTGTTGGGGGCGCCTCCTCTATTACACATATGCATTTCGACATCGACATGTCGCATATTTTTCATACACAGTTTGTGGGCCGAAAAAAAGTACTGCTTTTTCCGCATGAAGAAAAACATAAGCTGTATCGAAAGCCTTACGAAGTACTGAGCTTTGCAGATTTTTCGCATTACTACCAGCACAATGGCTCGCCGGATTATAAAAAATTCCCGGCTTTAAAATTAGCCAAAGGCTATGAGCTAACGCTTGAGCATGGCGACACTTTGTTTATGCCGGCTGGCTACTGGCATCACATGGAATACCTGGACAGTGGATTTGCCATGAGCCTGAGAGCCTTGCAAACAAGCATCAGCGGAAAATTAAAGGGGGCATGGAACCTGATAGGCATGCGTAACATTGACACATTGATGAAGAAAACGGCTCCCCGGTGGTGGTACGACTTTAAAAAAGAAAAAACGATCAACGCCGCCCAAAAGGAGTTGGAGGGAGCGGGTATTTAAACCAAAACGAAATGTTACTCATTGTGTTAAACAAGAAAACATATTCTCTTTTCTTTTGAAATGTAAAAGCAAGATGTTATTTTAGCGTCGAAATATATTAACACTGCAACCTACCCCTGGTGTTAATCAATATCCAATCCTACTACAATTTTTATCCAATTGCCCGCATGTAAAATCTGAGCGAGGAGTTAGTTTGATTTGTTTCAGGCGTGAAACTTATTGGTAAACGTTTCAGAAGATCTGGTGATCTATCAAAAATATTTTTGAACTCTCTTTTTGTGGTTTCAGAGGTAAGCACAGGCCGGTGATGTCTATCGCCGGCATTTTTGTTTTTAACAGAAGCCAACCTTGTTTTCGCCATAAGGAAAATAAAAAAGGAGCGGCATTTCGTGCCGCCCCCTTTCGTTATTATTCGTTACTATCAGTTTGCTTTTTATTTCTTCTTCATTGTTAATTTATAAGAACCGAAATCTCCCTGATCCACAGAATAAGCAATCACCACGGTAAATGTTTCATCGCAGGGTAAAACCTGGTTTGCCGCATTTGCTTCCGTTTCTGCATTGGGGTTTGTATACGCGGGGTTCCAGTTAAACGCATCTCCTATTTTTTGTTTAACAATCTTCGTTTTGTTAGTAAGAGTATCAACCTCAATTACAACAGGAATGGGGTTAATTGCCGACGGATAAATGTACGAAAAGTGATTTTCATCAATTTTTGTAATGGAGAGCACATCACCCGGTGCTGTATCCTGAAATTCATCTACAACCACCTCAAAATCTCCCTGATAAAGATCAGAAACATATTTGCAGGGCTTCGCAAACTCCAGCGTTAAGGTTACTCCGCCCGCCTCGTTTTGAACGCCGTGGCCATAACCACTTCATACCGGAGGAATTGCCTGTAACAAGGTGACGTTTTGTGTTGTTACATCACCTCCCACGGTAAACGCATCTCCATCCTCTATCTCTCCATAAAAATCAATCAATTGCTGCCCAGAAACAGCTACTGTTGTAGGGAAGGTTGTAATGTCAGATTTTAACACCTTCACACTGCCCTTGTCACCATTCTTAATTACCACCACGTCGAATTTTTGAGGGGGAATATCATCCTTAAAGAAAACATCCACATCAAATTCGGCGTTAAAGCCGGCAGGATTTGCTGGACTGATCTGATCATCTGAACCATCCTTTAGTATCAGGTTGGGAACAGGCACTCTGGTTAATTCGGGTATTTCCGGGTTGTCGCTCTTTCTGCACGAAGCAAAAGCTAAAGCAACAGCTAATATGTTTAAAAAAATTACTTTATTCATAAAATTATTTTATTAGTTACTATGGCATCCAGAACACTTTATATGTAGCAACAGTTTTTTGGCTTGGAGCATTGGGGTTTGCTTCAATTTCTGTTTGTGGCCAAGGCAGCGACAAAGGGAATGCCCGGCTTAAGGTAACAGGCACTTTCCTTTGAGCCCCTGGAAATCCAGTTGGATCGCCATTGATAGGGGGTTGTACAAAACCGCCGGGAGCCATCGAAGTGTTATTCGGATCAAATAAAATAGGAAATCCCGTTCTCCTGTAATCAGTATATTGGTCAACGTTGCTTCCTACACTAGACAGCCATTTTTGTGTCATGATGATCTCCAGTTGTTTTGCTGGTTTAGCATCATATTCTGCCAAAGCCTTTGTTATATAAGTCTGCACTTTCGGATTGTCAGCCAATTCCGGCACTGTCTGGCTGGGCTTTACAAAATCAATCACCACCCAATCTATCTGAGCGAACGATTCTTCCATTGCTTCTTTAAGCTTTGCCTTAGCATCACCAGCTATTACACCTTCTTTAATCAATTCAGCTTCCAGGTACAACCTGTCGGCATAGGTAATCAACCTATAGGGAGCTGCGCCTGTTCCGCTGGATGTTGAGGCAACTTGCGGTACACCATCATCATACCTGCCACCAACGGGATATATACCAAAAACGCTAATTGATGTTTGCTGGTTTCTGTCTCTGTCAGGGCCACCAGAGCCGAAATAGATGGATACAAAAGCACTATCCCTATATTCTGTTTGTCCTGCGGGAGCTTCTGTTTTTCCCAATTGATTGAAAATGTAATAAGGCAGTCGTGGATCTGGATTATTGGTAAGGATATTTGAATTATATCCCTTCAATATTTCATAGAACCAGGGGCTAACGTGATTTGACCGCTGACTTGCCGTGTAATCGCCAAAGCCCAGATTTCTGTCATCTGTTGAACCAACGGGGCCATAAGGAATTACGAACGATTCGTCGGTAGCCTCAATCAACTCTTCGCTATTGGCTAATAAAGCTGCTACCTCAGCACTAACATCCTGAACCTTGCGAACCTGAACGTACATTTTGAGCTTGAGCGTGTTTGCTGCTTTTACCCATTTTTCGGTGTCGCCTCCATAAATAATATCATCGTCGCCGGGAACAATTACATTTTCTTCACTTTTTAAATTGCCAATTGCTTCATCAAGCAATGAAAACAATTGAGGGTAGATTGCAGCATCATCATCAAAATGAGGATATCTGTTTCCTTCTTTCAACTTGCCGAATTCAGAGTAGGGAACATCTCCAAACACATCTACCAGTTGACTTACTACATATGCTTTCAGCACTTTAGCAATGCCAGCATAATTGTTGTTTCCGTCTTCAGTAGCATCTGTTATAATCTGCTCCAGGTTTGACAATGAATTGAGATACAGCTCCGGCCAGGCAGCTTCAAGAAAAAAATTGCTGGCCCTTGCACCGTACTGATCAGGCTCTTCCCTGGTAGACATCTGATGCATATATACAGCAAGTACCTGCGACAAACCTCCTGTTGCAGACCCCATGGACAACCCGTCTCCTACTGCTCTTTCAGCCGTTGGAAGCAATTTTGATACTTCGATGGCGGTTGGATTATTCGGATCGGTGTTTATATCCAGATACTTTTTACAAGATATTGATGACGTAAATAAAATACCCAATAAGGAATACTTTATAATACTTGATTTTATAAACATGATAATTTGAATTAAGTTTTAAAAAGTGACTTTCAGGTTTACACCAAAACGTTTGGTAGTTGGTGCTGCAGAAAGCTCAATTCCCTGTGTTGAACCTGATCCCAGTGAGTTCACTTCAGGATCGAAATTGGTATACTTAGGGAAGTTCGGCGCCATGTACCAGAGGTTTCTTCCTGTTACGGTAATAACCGCAGAACCAAAAGGAAGCTTATCTAAAAGGCTTTTGGGGAAATTATAACCTATGGCAACTTCACGAATCCTGTAAACAGTGGCATCGTATACATTCCATTCGGTTGCACTGTTAATGGCAAAAGATCCACCGCCGCCGTTGGTGAAGTAAAGATCGTTGGTGGTGATACGAGTTTGGTTAGGAACAGTTTTTCCGCCAACCAGTATTGCTTTTTCAGTTTCGGGATCGCCATAAATACCAGGAATTACCCAACCGGTTTCACGATCTTCTGTATCCTTGGTTACACCACGTCCCAGTAAAGAGGAAGTAGTTACCGAGTAAATGGCTCCGCCTTTTGTCATATCAAACAACACGCTTGCAAAAAAGCCCTTGTAAGTAAATGTATTGGTGATACCCAGCTTGTAATCGGGGTTGGGATTTCCGAGGTATCCCAGGTTGATAGACGTAATGGGGTTACCGGAGGTTGGGTCAATCAGCAATTGACCTGTTGCACTATCCCTGGCAGAAACGTCTCCTCTCAAGTAACCGAAAGGCATTCCGGGTTCCAGGTATGGGCTTATGTTAGAGCTACCGCCCAATACACCACGCAACTGAAGTCTTTCAACTCCTTCGGTCAATTCAGCCACCATGTTCCTGTTTTTGGTAAATGCTCCATAAATATTCCAGCTAAAGTCTCTTGATTTTACGGGCGTTACCGACAAACCTATTTCTAATCCTTCGTTGGTAATTTTTCCAAAATTGGTATAATAATCACTATATCCCGAAGTTACCGGAACAACAATGGATGCAAGCAGATTAGTTGAGTATCTGTTGTAATAGGTGAAATCTAACTCTATCCTTCTTTTGAAAAAGCTCAAATTAGTACCAACCTCATACTCGTGGGTGAACTCTGGTTTTAAGTTCGGGTCGGGGCTTGTGGTTGATCTTGATGCTGTAGGCTGACCAAGAAAATTGGATCCCAGAACATATGTATCGCTTAGGTTGTAAGGATCCGCATCACGTCCCACTTTAGACCAGCTTGCCCTGATTTTTCCATAGTCAAAAAAGCTGTTGTTTAATTTAAACGCATCGGAAAAAACAAATGATCCGGACACAGAGGGATAAAAGTAACTCCTGCTTTCAATAGGCAATGTAGAAGACCAGTCGTTACGACCAGTTACTTCAATATAAGCAAAGTTTTTGTAGCCCAATTCAGCTCTTCCGTATACGCCAACTATTCTCTGCCTTCTGTAATAATCGCCATACATATAGGTATTGTCTAAACTTTGGTCAACACCATATATCTGTTGCGACGTATTATCCAGTGTATAGATTCCCCGGGTAATAAATCTTTTTCCGGTTGATGCATTCCTGGTATAGGTTCTTTGGTTGGTATTTTCACCAATAATGACATTTAAGCTGAAATCGTCATTGATTTTAGGAGTAATTGTAAAAAAGAGGTTAGATTCGATTTCCTGCATTCTGTCATTATCTAATATTAACCTTCCCAATCCTTCAGCAGAAGCAGTTGTTGAACTGATTTCTGTAATTTCTCTTCTGTTTACCGTGCTAATGTTGGTACCGATCCTGTAGTCCACTCTCAGCCAGGGACTAAAGGTATAATCTGCATGTAAGCCAGCCACATAACGCTCATTGGCGGTAAGCGATTTGTTGTACTTGGCAGACCACTTGGGGTTATCAAATTGGCCTGCAATGAATGTAAGATTATTTCCTTGCGCATCTTCGAAAGGAAGGTCCATATTCCAGCTACGACCCAGGAATAATGTTCTGGCAAACTGCGATCCGAAGTCCACCTGGTTTTCGCCAAAAATACCGCCAGACTGATTTGACCGGGTATAGCTGAAATTACCACTAATGTTAATGCCCATATCAAGTTTTGTGCTTCCGCCCAAACTGATATTGGTTCTTTTATAGTTGGCATTGCTAACGTACCCGGTTTGGTTTAATTGAGAAGCTGTTACTGCCAGCGAACTTTTTTCATTACCGCCGTTTACGCTTACAGAATTCTCAATCACATTTCCTGTTCTGAACAGGCTCTTAACATTGTCTGGGTAGGCACGATAAGCCACTTTAGGACCTAATAAATCAGCATAAGGGCCCCAGGTAGCTACAGAATCAATGGTACCAAACTTGGCTCCCCATGAACCGTTTGATCCACCACCAGCATTTAACTGGCTACCTGTTCCATAACTATTTTGGTATTCGGGAAGGTTTGCAACATTTTCAACGGAATAAGAAGTTGAATAACTTACTTCTAATCCTTTTTTACTTCTGCTGGCACTACCTGATTTTGTAGTAATAATAATTGCTCCATTAGAAGCGCGTGAGCCGTACAAGGCTGCGGCAGATGATCCTTTCAGCACGTTCATGCTGGCAATGTCGTTTGGATCGAGGTTGGAAATACCGCTGGAGTAAGCGCCCCCGCCATTTACCTGGCCGGAGGTCGTTAATTGATTATTGTTGTAAGGAATTCCGTCTACTATTATCAAAGGCTCATTTTGCCCGAAAAAAGAAGTATTTCCCCTGATTTGAATACGTGTTGCTGCGCCCGGAGTACCCTGGGAAGATCTGATATCAACACCGGGAACCTTGCCTTGCAGGCTTTTTAACATATCAGGCTCAGATTTTTGTAAGATAGAATTAGGATCTACTTTACTTACTGAGTATCCCAATGCCTTTTCGGCTCTTTTAATGCCCAATGCAGTTACTACCACTTCCTGCAAACTGGAGGCGGCTTTTAAAACGACATTTACTTCGGTTTGAGAACCTACCGAAATTTCCAGGTTATCAAAACCCGCCGCACTAATAATCAAAGAAGCTTTAGGATCGACTGAAATGGAGAATCTGCCGTCTTGGTCGGCAGCAACTCCTGTAGAACTGCCTTTAATTTTTATGGATGCAAAGGGAACGGGCCCGCCCTTTTCATCCATAACCAGGCCGGTTACGGTTTTTGTTTGGGCAAATGCCAATACTGAATACAGTATCAACACTGCCAGCAGTGATGCAGTTTTTCTCATGTTTTAATGTTTAAATGAAGCGTCAAATATACACAGAAATGACAAATCTGAATTTTTTGTTAATTTCTGAGACTTTAACTTATACGTTTGAGACAAGATGAGGGAATGTAATGCTGCGTTCTTATAGAAAAAAAACGAAAAAGAAGCTGTAATTTTTCTATTAAGAAATACGAGTATGTATTTGTGGTTGAAATGTTACTTTTTCGCAGTATTACGCGGCTTGTGTAACCAGGCCAGTAATACGGGCAGTAACACCAGGTTAGTAACGGTTGCCGAAAGCAACGTTAGCGAGGTAAGCCAGCCCAATGCCTGCGTACCGCCAAAACCACTGAACATGAAAATGCTGAACCCGGCTATCAGCACAAGCGAGGTATAAACGATGCTGATACCCGTATGATGAATGGTTTGAAGTATAGTAGGCTTGGCTTCGTAATTATAAGAAGGGAGCTCCTGCCGGTAGTTTACTAAAAACCGGATGGTTACGTCGATAGCAATGCCCAGGGCAATACCAAATATCAGCACGGTAGAAGGCTTTAATGGTACTCCTGCCCAACCCATAATGCCTGCAGTAAGCATAAGAGGTACAATGTTAGGAATGAGTGAGCAGATAAGAATGCGCAGCGACCGGAACAGGTACAGCATACAAAGGGCTATCAGCAAAAAGGCCAATATAATGCTCTCCTTCAACCCGTTGATGATAAAACGGCTTCCCTCCAGAAAGGTAATGCTGGTGCCGGTGAACTGAACATTGTATTTGGTAGAATCGAACAGCTCATTCGCCCTGTGCCTGATGTCTGCCAGGATAACCGGCAACCGCACACTGCCCACATCGGCCATATTAACGCTTATCCTGGTTTTTTGCCGGGCGGTATCCATAAAAGCATTCATGAGGCTTTGAAAAGTATTATCCTGTTGCTTCGAGCTGTCTCTTCTCACCCTCAGGTAATCATTAACAAAAGCACCGTCGAAAGCGTTGGGCAATGCATAATTCAGGCTGTCGCCTTCGTAAAATCCCTGTTTGGCAAATTTCAGTCCTTCTACCAGCGAAAGCGGCCGCGCCATTTCGGGTTTAGCAGCTATGTATTGGCTGAGCGAATCTATCTTCTGAAAAATATCCAGGGCTTTCATACCGGCAAAACCATACCGCCTTTTGGTGTCAATCACAATCTCAAGGGGCATTATCCCTTTAAAATTCTTTTCAAAAAATTTCAGATCAGTATATATTTTATCTGTTTGAGGAATATCATCCACCATATGCCCTACAGATTTCAGTCTTACCATGCCTGATATTGAAAAAGCGATCACCACCAATGTGGCAGCGTAAATGGTTTTTTTATGGTTGAATACCCATATTTCTATTTTGCCCAGCAGGGCATCGAGCCAACGGGTTTCCAGGTATTTTACATGGCGTTGTTTAGGCGCAGGCAGGTAGCTAAGCGTAGCAGGTATTGCAATGAGCGAAATAAAGAAGATGGCCATAATGCTGATACCGGCTACTACACCAAACTCTTTAAGCACGGCACTTTTGGTAAACGCAAAAACGGCAAAGCCAATGGCTGCAGCAATATTGCAAAAGAGGGTTACAATGCCCATTCTTCTTACCATTTCCACCAGGGCGGTTTGCTTGTCTTTGGTTTCGAGCCAGGCTGTATGGTATTTGTTTAAAAAGTATATGCAATTAGGTATACCAATTACCACCACCAACGGCGGAACCAGCGCAGTAAGCAGGCTTATATAATAACCGCACAAATGTAGTATGCCCATACTGGTTATAACACTTATAATAACCACACCCAGCGACAGCAGTGTGGCGCTAAACGAACGGAAGAATAAAATGAGTATAAGCGCCGAAATCAACACCGATCCTATTAAAAACCACTTCATTTCTTTGGCAACTTTTAATGCCAGGTTGGTGCGTATTAAAGGCAAACCGCTGATATGTATATTTATATTATTCCTGGCACCAAAGGAGTAAGCAATGTCTTCTATTTCGGCTATTACCTTTTCGCGGCCCTTTGTGCCTAATACATCTTTATTAATTTTTACACCTACCAAATAGGCATTGGTAGCCGGATTATAAAGCAATCCTTTGTAAAAAGGCAACGAATGAAGCACGGCTGCAGCGCTGTCGAGCGCAGGCTGGGTAGTATCGGAGGCTGCAAATATTGGCTTAACATTCAGTTTTTGAGTACTGTCGTTCTTTACCAGGTTAACAGCAGCGGCTACACTCAATACATTTTCTACTTTATCAACTTTCTTTAACTGGCGCGACACGTTGGCAAAATCGTTGAACAAATCTTTCTGAAAAAGCTTGTCGGATGTCAATCCGATCACCAACGTATTACCATCATCCCCAAATTGTTTTTTAAAAGCGAGGTATTGTTTATACAGGGGATTGTCTACAGGAATAGTGCGTACAAACTCATAACTGATGGTTACTTTAAGCGCATGGTAAAGCATGAAAGCGGTAAAACCTGCCAGTAATAATAAAAGAACCAAGCGAAATTTCAGTACGAATTGCCCCAGCTTTTTCCACATGCTTTGAATATTTGGTACAGAGCAAAAGGTATAAGGTTGAGGGTTTAAGGTATAGGGTGAAATGTGCGACTTCAATTATCAGACACCTTCAACCCATGCCGTTCACTCACTTAACCCGTTCACTCAATTAACTATAAACAAAGTTGCAAAGAAACTTATTTTGGGGCGGTTTGAGAAGTTTTTTAATGGCGGTCAGCCGTCAGCTTTCAGGTATCAGCAATCAGTGAACAACAGAAGACAGGAGTGCGGAGTGAGGAAGCAGCTATTGGCGGTTGCCGGTTAAATCAGCCATCAACAAATCACAAATCAGCAATCATTGCTGATCGCTGAAAACTGACGGCTTATAGCTGACAGCTACTCAATCCGGTGTATTAAAACGGAAACCCACTCCGTGAATGGTTTCGAGGTTGATGGCGGGATCGGCTTTAAAATGTTTGCGCAGCTTGGTAATAAAAACGTCCATACTTCGGCCCAAAAAATAATCGTCTTTGCCCCATACATTTAGCAACACCTCTTCTCTTTTTAAAATATGATTGCGGTGTTCGCAGAGAAATTTTAGCAACTCCGCTTCTTTTTGGGTAAGACTGGTGGGTTCTTCTCCGTTGTATATTTTAAGATCGGTATATGAAAAACGAAGCTTCCCTACGGTGAATTCCTGCACACTGTCTGAATGCAGTTTTTTGGTACGTCTCAAAAACACCTCCATCCTCTTTATCAATTCCTTCATGCTAAAAGGTTTGATGATATAATCATCCGCTCCCGTTGCAAAACCTTTCAGGCGATCTTCTTCGAGCGATTTGGCAGTTATAAAGAGTATGGGCACTACATCGCTTTTCTGCCTTATTTTTTTTGCAACTGTAAATCCATCTTTGCTAGGCATCATTACATCCAGCAACACAATATCAAAGTCTTCTTTTTGAAAGTTATGGATGGCCTGTTCGCCATCGGGGCATAAAACTACGTGGTAACCATCCTGCTCAAGGTTATCTTTAATCACGTATCCCAACGATAAATCATCTTCGGCCAATAATACTTTTGCTTTCGTTGGCTGCATACTGAATAGTTTATTAGTAAATAATTTAATTAAGTCGATTCGGTTACTGGCGTACGTTTTACATACCATCTGCTTTATCTCACTCAACCCAGCTAGCCACGCTACACTGGTATAATAATACGGAACTCTGTTCCTATACCTGGTACGCTGTTCACCACAATACGCCCGTTGTGTGCATCTACTATTTTTTTAACAAAATTAAGCCCCAATCCAAATCCTTTTACATTATGCACATCTCCGGTAGGCACCCTGTAAAACTTTTTAAATATATTTTTAAAATACTTTTTGTCAATCCCCACCCCGTTGTCTTTAACAGCAATAAAGCTTTCTGCACCGCTGTTTCCGGCTTCAATAATGATTAATGGATTGCTGGAATATTTTATCCCGTTTTCAATCAGGTTTACAATAGCAAGCTCAAGGTGGGCTTTATCGGCTGTAATAACAGTACCGTCTTCCGGCATTTTTATTTCTATCCTGGCATTGCTGGCTTCTACCAACGGCTGCAGTTTGGCAACTGCCTGCTCAATCAATTCCCTTACATCCAACGACTGCATTTCCACATTCAGGCTTCCTTTTTCCGATACCGCCATCTTCAACAGTCGCTCCACCTGGTTTTGCAAATGCTCCGTTTCGTTTTTCATAATAGCGGTATACCTGCTCATTCGTTCCGGCTGTTTAACAATTTCCGGCTGCGACAATACATCCGTTGCTATTTTCATTACGGCCAACGGTGTTTTAAATTCATGGGTAAAGTTATTTACAAAGTCTTTTTGAATTTCTACCAGAAATTTTTGTTTGTAGAAGTAAAAGATACCCAGCGAAAGTCCGATCAGTACCAGCACCAGAACAGTGCTGCCAATAATCCAGAAATTCATTTGCGCCAGCACGTACCGGCTTCTGTCGGGAAAATGCAGCAGGAGATAGTGATGGTTGGCCGCATACAGTTTCAGGTCGGTAATATCAGTTGCCTGGTGGGTCTCCGGCGACGGAATATACTCCTGGTATAAATACTTTTTGCTATCATTGTCGTATACCGCCGTTTTGCATTCGGTTAAAATATCAAAATCTATCAGTTCACGGGTAAGGTAATAAACAAGTGTGTCTTTAGCCGGCAGATGATCGATGCGCACTATAAAGGTATTGGCATCGGGCTGAACGGTAATATGCTGCTGCAAATGTCCGGCGGGATTATTCGACAGCCATATATCTTCAAACAACCCTCGGACACATTTTACCACGTTGGTACCAAACTGTTTTTGCTCGAGCTTGTAAATATGACTCAACCAGTATAATTGTATTGCAATAATTAAAGCGATAACCAAAGCCCCCGTCAGCACAATCCATTTTAACGTGGAAGAACGCATACCAAAACCGGTGTAAGTTTTAAATAACACAAATTTGTTTTTAAATCTTTACAAAAAATAATGGCTCGCTGGTTTTATTGTTAAACCACCGTTAAGCGGGCTTCATTCATAGCTTTTTTATTTTCATGCATTTAACTAAGGTTAACAGCGCGTTAATCACAACCGTTTATTTTATTACCTGCACCCGTTAACAGAAATTGCGGGTATCAAACCACTGGAATTAATTTACCGGTATTTAGCAAACAATTTTTGACAGCAATAAACAAATAACACAATTCATTTTTCATACAGGTCGGTTTATAATGAGAGTGAAGGACGCCCTACATAACATTGCGGGAGATGTTCCTTCATTCTTTTTTTAACAGGTACGGAAGGTACAAAGTTTCATCAAAAGCATTGGCTTATTTGTACATATGTGTTTGAGTTACAAGCACAAACGCTAAAAACAAATCACAATGGCAACTGTAAATGCTTTAGTTTCGTAAATAATGGCGGAAGCATGAGAATACGCGGAGTTTTTGTAGGTTTGCTACCTTAATTTTTCAGACATTGGCAATAGAAGCACAAAGAAAGTCATTTTTTAAACGTATCCGGGGACAGAAAGAAGACGACGATGCGGAGATGAGTTTTGTTGACCATCTTGAAGCGTTGCGCTGGCATATTGTTAGATCTGTATTGGCAGTTTTTGTATTTGCGATATTAATATTTTTAAACATTGACTGGATATTTGACAATGTGATTATGGGTCCCACCCAGTCAGGGTTTATTTCTTACAAAGTTTTATGTTCATTAGGGTATAAACTTGGGTTAGGAGACTCTTTTTGCATGCCGCCGATAGACATGAAGATACAGGCTAATACTGTAAGCGGTCCGTTCATGTCCTCAATTTCTATTGCTTTTGTGGGAGGATTGATTGCCGCTTTTCCTTATCTGTGCTGGGAAGTATGGCGTTTTGTAAAACCGGCTTTAAAAGAAAATGAACTCAAACATACAAGTGGCATCATTTTCTGGATATCATTTTTCTTTTTCATAGGCGCAGCATTTGGGTACTTTTTACTGGCCCCTTTTACATTCAATTTCTTATATAACTACAATCTCGGTACCCAGCAAATACTGGAATATAAACCAACGCTGGCGGATTATCTTGATTCGATCATAGACATTACGCTCGGCTCGGGCATTGCTTTTGAACTGCCAATGGCGTCGTGGATATTGGCCCGCATTGGCATTTTAACAGCCGGTTTCTTACGCACTTATCGTAAATACGCATATGTAGCACTGCTGGTGCTGGCAGCTATTATTACTCCTTCGCCCGACTGGGGCAGCCAGATGATTGTATGCATACCGCTCATTTTACTGTACGAAATAAGCGTGATCATTGCAGCAAGAGTAAATAAGAACCAGGAAAAGAAATGGGAAGAGTGGAGCTAAAAAAGCAACCCATCACAAAAAATAATATTTTGAATAGCATGTGACTTCTGGCAGGCAGATGTACCATATTTCTGCGTGGCATATACTTCTTTAAAATTTTTGTTTACCAATTTACTCGTTAGATGCAGCTTTTTGTTAACATAAGTTGTCAGTAACGTATCAAACCAACGGTAATGCAATATGCCTTTCCGGGTTTTTGCACCGGGTAGCAATTACTCGGTATTCTACAGCAAAAAAAGAACATTAACTAACGTTAATGAATAAACGATTTTTTTTTGTTCTTATCTAAACCAGAAATATTTATTTGCCCGCAAGTAAAAAATCAATACATTTATTTATATAACAGTTTGCCTACTCATTTTGAAATGACATTTCTAAACCAAAAATATAGCTCCGGTTTCTTTTCTATTCATTAAAGCTATTATTCACCAATTGCCAACACAAATTTTATGATGACCCAAGCCAAACATCTTCTGCTTTGTCTGCCCATTTTTGCGTTTATAGGCAGCAATGCCTATGCGCAGAAGGCAGCAACACGAACTTTTTCGCCAACAACCTATCATTCACCTGAAACGAGCAGCCAGGTTAACGGGCTGCATGCCAACGGGGCGGTGAAAACTGAATTTTTAAAAGACACTTCGCTCGTAAAAGGTAAAGTTGTCGGCGCGGACAATGCACCGCTCGCAAACGCCAGCATTGTACCAGAAAGCGGCAAGGCTTATGTAACCGATGATGCGGGCGAATTTGCCATCCCATTTTTGCAGCCATTCAAAATTTTAATAACCACGGTGGGCTATCGCGACACCACGGTTACCCTTTCAGATCCAAACACATTTTATACTATTGTTTTAAGTAAAGATTCGAAGAAGGAACAACTCGCGGAAGTAACTGTAACGGCGCTCGGCATTTCTAAAAAAACAAATGCAGTGGGCTATTCCATACAGGAGGTAAAAGGAGATGTGGTTCAAACCGCCAAGGAACCCAATTTTGTGAACGCACTGCAGGGCAAATTGGCCGGCGTACAAATTAATACCAACACCGGTTCAATGGGTGGTTCCAGCAAAGTAATCATCAGGGGTAATAAGTCTATTACCGGAAATAACAACGCGTTGTTTGTGGTAGACGGCATTTTTATGGGCAATACCACCAACCCCACCTATAACCAGCAGATTGGCGGAGGGGGCTATGATTACGGAAGTCCCATACAGGACATTAATCCCGACGACATAGAACAGATCAGCGTACTGAAGGGCGCAGCAGCCACCGCGTTGTACGGCAGCAGGGGATCTAACGGTGTGGTGTTGATTACCACTAAAAAAGGAAGTAGCAGGAAAGGCTTGGGCATTACTTATAGTTTGAATGCGCAAATAGACAAAGTATATTACCTGCCCGATTTTCAAAACCGGTATGGTGGCGGCGGTGCCAACACCAGCGATCCTAATTTTGTTGCTAGTAAGTTCGACACTTTATGGCAGAGCACCAATCCTACACTTTTCAAAAACGCACCCACATACAACGACCCGGTAAAGGGTGGTTATGACCTGTTGCCCCAATATGGTGTGGATGAATCGTGGGGACCGGAATTAACCGGAATACAGATAAGACCTTATTATTCCTTCGACGAAAATAAGGGCAACCCTTATTTTGGCATGACAACGCCCTGGGCGCCGCATCCGAACAACATTAAAGATTTTTACGAAACAGGCACCACACTTACCAACAGCATCAGCGTTGGCGGAAGCAATGACAAAGGCTCTTTCAGGCTGGCCTACAGCAACCTCAATCAAAATTTCATATTGCCAAACTCTTTGTTAAAAAGAAACAATATTGGTTTTAATGGTAACCACAGGATTGGCAGCAAGCTGAACGTGGTGGCAAGCGTAAATTACTCCGACAACTTTGCAAGGGCGAGGCCAGGCACTGGTTTCTCAGGTTTTAACCCCACGCAGTTGTTTACCATGTATGGTCAGCGGCAACTGGAAATGGATAAGCTGGCTTATTACCAGTTCGCCGACGGATCGCAGGTGAGCTGGAACCGCACTTCTCCTACCAATCCAACACCGTTGTTCGCCACCACACCTTACTGGCATCAGTATAAAAACTTCACAACCGATAAACGCCAAAGGTTATATGGTTTGGCTGGATTTGATTTTAAGCCGGTAGACTGGATCAACATTTCTGCAAAAGCTTTCCTTGATCAGTATACTACCTTGCAACAGGAAAGAAATGCCAAGGATTATACAACAGGCTCATATGCCCGAACTACTATTAACCACCGCGAAATGAACTACCAGTTGATTGCTTCGGCTGATAAAGACCTTAGCAGCAAACTGAACCTGGATGTATCTGTGGGGGGTAATATCATGCAATTGAGGGATGGCATCAACTCCGCCAGCTATGCCGGATTAATTGTTGCCGACCTGTATACATTAACCAACAACATTGGCAGAATAAACTACGGTGAGAATGTTTTTCAGAAGCGCATTAACTCGTTATTTGGAAACGTTACCCTGGGTTACGACAATACTGTGTACCTGGATATATCGGGCAGAAACGATTGGTCGTCTACCCTGCCCAAAGGCAATAACTCTTATTTCTATCCTGCAACATCCTTGTCTGTAATATTCTCCAACTGGCTTTCTTCCGTTAACTGGCTGAGCTTTGGTAAAGTGAGAGCAAGTGTTGCACAAATTGGTAACGACACCGATCCTTACCGCACATATGTTGCCTACAATGCGCCTGTTTTATTTGGCACGGGCAATTCGTACATATTGAGAAATTCATTTTTGGGTAACAGTGCTTTAAGACCGGAAATCAGCAATGAAGTAGAAGCCGGGCTGGAATTAAAATTCTTTAATAACCGGCTGGGTGTTGACTTCACCTTTTACAACAGGATTACCAAAGACCTTATTATACCGCTTTCGGTTTCACAAACATCGGGCTACAGTAATTTTTACACCAACGTGGGCAAATCGAGAAACCGGGGTGTAGAAATACAACTCAGCGCTTCGCCTGTGCGCAACGAAAACTTTACATGGAACATTATTGTGAATTATGCGGCTAACAGAAGTAAGCTGCTTGCGTTGAATATTCCGAACAATCCTACCATTGATCGCTATATTCTTGGTACTGAAAGAAGACGGAACACTGTGTCGACGGCCGCTATAGTAGGTCAGCCATTATTTGTACTAACGGGCACAGACTACACTTACCTGAATGGTGAAAAGGTAATTGCTGATAATGGTACCTATATTGCTTCTCCTAACGGAAAGGTAATTGGAAATACTCAACCCGATTTTGTAGGTGGCGTTACCAACAGTTTTACTTTTAAAGGATTTACATTGAGCGGTTTGATAGACTTCCAGAAAGGAGGCAATTTCTTCTCTTATACCAATATGTATGGGTTGTATTCCGGCACACTGGCTGCAACAGTTGAAAACAATGTAAGAGAAACAGGAGTTGATGTAAGTGGCGTAACGGCAGATGGCACTAAAAAAACAGTGCACGTAAATGCGCCGTTTCATTTTAAAAACAACTATGGCATCCGCATCAGCACCGCTAACCTATACGATGCAAGCTATATTTACCTGAGGGAGCTCCGGTTGGGCTATACATTACCGGCAAAAGTATCTCAGCTTATCCGGTCGAACAATGCCAGCATTTCTGTATATGGCAGAAATCTCTGGCTGATCAGTTCCAATGCACCGAATGTTGACCCCTCTAACATTGTGAACTCAGATTCGAACATTATTGGACTGGAAGGTGGCGCCTTACCTTCTGTCAGATCAATTGGCATTAACCTGAACATTAGCTTCTAACCCTAAAAAACAGAACAATGAAAACATTATATATGATTCAACGGCTTCTTATAATAGCAGTGCTGGGATTGTTTTCCTGCACAAAAGGTTTTGAAGACATTAACCAGGACCCTACCAAACCAACAGATGTAACGCCGGCTCAGTTGATCACTGGTATAGAAAGAACTGCTTCGGATATTATGTACAGTGGTGGTGTAAACGATAATATTGGCATGCTGTATGCGCAATATTTTTCGCAAACACAAACCGAAACTCAAAGCCAATACCAGTTAGACGAAGCTGCTAATAACCTCTTATGGACATCTTACAGTGTTCCTTTGTCGAACATACAGGAGCTGCTAAGAATTAATGAGCTGCGTCCGGAACCGGGATCCAATAATCAAAATGCCATCGCAAAAATTTTGAGTGTATGGATATACCAGGTGCTGACAGATACTTATGGCAATATTCCTTTTAGCGAAGCATTGCGGGGAGACGAACTGATTTTAACATCGAAATACGATGATTCTAAAACAGTGTACGACGGGTTGATTACATTGCTGAATGAACAAATTGCTGCATTAGATCCCACATTCGCTTCTTTCAGAACCGGGGAATTGATTTACCAGGGCGATGTAAACAAATGGAAAAAGCTGGCGAACGCTTTAAAAATCCGTATTGGTTTGCGCATGGTAAATGCAGAGCCGGAAAAAGCTCAGCAGATCATTGAAGAAGCAAGCGCTAATACATTTACCAGCATTGGAGACGAAGCAAAATTCACTTATCTGCCCATTGCACCCGACCAGTTTCCTTATAACGACCAGGATGGTACTGCCATTTCCAATGCTTATTTCGTTTCGGCCACACTGGTAGATTTTATGAAGGAAACGCAAGACCCCCGTTTGCCGATGTATGCGAGGGAAGCGCCAGCCAGCGGAACCATTGTTGGAAAACGTTACGGACTTGGCAGCTTTACTAACATCAACGAATACTCGCGGGGCAGCGCTAAGGTTTACAGCACTACCTTTCCCGGATATATTATGAGTTATGCTGAAGTACAGTTTGCACTGGCCGAAGCAGCGGCAAGAGGATTTGACGTAGGTGGAGATGCCGAAACATTTTATGAAAATGGGGTGAGGGCAAGCATGCAGTTCTGGGGCGTGAGCGAACCAGATATAACCACCTTTTTAAATAATAACCCTTACGATCAGGCGAACTGGAAAAATATAATAGGTACGCAAAAATGGGTGGCATTGTACAACCAGGGTTTGCAGGGCTGGTTTGAAAGAACAAGACTTGATTTCACCAAGCCCAATGGCGATCCTTTATTTGTAGCCCCGTTAACCATTTTAGACGAGCATGTAGATTTTGTTCCTTACCGGATTACTTATCCGCTTGCGGAAATGTCGAACAATGCTCAAAATTACAACGCTGCCAAAACGGCAATGGGAGGAGATAACAAAGGCATAAAACTCTGGTGGCAGGAATAGCTTTCGCAGTCATTCATTTGGTAAAGAAGCATTCAATTAACAGGTTGAATGCTTCTTTCATTTTATCCTGTCAAATGTCTGCTTCAAATAAAAAAAGATGATCATTTGAAATTTTTTGTAAATCTTTTACCATTTTTCGGTTTCGTCTAGTTAATTTTTAGTAATTATGTGTGTGAATTAAAGAAATTAGAGATAAATGGCTTCAAAATTAAATCTAGACAAATTAGATCTTCAAATCATTTCGGCAATGATGGATGATGCTGGTATCTCTTATGCCGATCTGGGAAAGAATCTTTCTGTATCTGGCGGCACTATTCACGTTCGCATAAAAAAATTGCAGGAAAGCGGTATTGTTAAAGGCACCAAACTGAATGTTGAGCTAAAGGAGCTTGGTTATGATATTACCGCCTTTGTGGGAATCTATCTTGAAAAAAGTTCGCTGTACGATACTGTTGCAAAAGATCTGAAAAAGATTCCTGAAATTGTGCGGCTTAATTATACTACCGGCAATTACAGCATGTTTATTGAAATAGTTTGCAGAGACATTGCTCAACTCCGGCATGTACTGCACGACGAACTGCAAAAAATAAAAGGCATCGAACGCACCGAAACACTTATTTCGCTCGAAGAGAGCTTTAACAGAAATGTGCAGGTAGCACCGTGAATGGGTTGAGTGATTAAGTTAAGTAAGTAAAGCTGTTTAAGTAGTTAATAATTGGCGATTAAAAACTAAAACGTTCTTATCAATTAATAAAATTGCCGCAGATTTGCGATGATATTTTATCTGCGAATCTGCGGCAATTATTTTTATCTTTCGGAAAGTTTAG
This sequence comes from Agriterribacter sp., assembly GCA_051958655.1. Lineage (GTDB taxonomy): Bacteria > Bacteroidota > Bacteroidia > Chitinophagales > Chitinophagaceae > Agriterribacter. Next base: position 79,289 of record JBQCFW010000123.1, read on the forward strand.
ACTATAAAGATCTCATTTCCCTTTCCACTTAATTAACGAACTCAACTAACTTAACTACTCAACTAATTACCATTCCCACTCCTCACATCCATTGCATCACGTAAACCGTTTCCCAGCAAGTTAAAAGCCAATACCAATAGCATAATACAAATCCCCGGAGCAATGGCAAGCAAGGGATTATGGGTAATGATAAAGTTGTAGTTCTCTTTGATCATCAGTCCCCAGCTTGGTTGCGGAGGTTGCACACCCACGCCTAAAAAACTCAATCCCGCTTCTACCACAATAGCGGTGGCAAAGTTGGAGGCTGCCATTACCATTACCGGACCAATAACGTTGGGCAGTACATGCCGGGCCAAAATACGCATATGCGTATACCCCAATGCCCTTGCAGCTTCTATGTATTGAAGTTCGCGTATACTCAATACCTGGGTTCGGATGATCCTCGCTGTATTTACCCACAGCGTTAACCCAACGGCAATGAATACCTGCCAGAATCCTTTTCCTAAAACCAGGGTTATGGCAAACACCAGCAACAAAGTGGGGATGCTCCATATCACATTAATGAACCACATTACCACACCATCCGTTCGCCTGCCGAAATAACCTGCTATCAATCCCAGCACAATTCCTATGGTTAGTGAAATAATAACGGCTATCAGTCCCACCATTAAACTTACTCTCACACCTATGATTAGCCGGCTCAATATATCGCGCCCAAATTTATCGGTACCCAGCAAAAATGTTTTTTTCTCCACGTTTAGTGTTGTGCCGGCGCCTGTATAAAATGCCTTTCGATCGCTTATACCGGCGTCAATATATTTTTGAACAATGATGCTGTCCAGTTTTTGTGTCCACGACTCAATGGGTAAATAGTAGGCATCATCTTCCTGGCCGTTTAACAACCGGCTAAAAAAGCCTGCGTTGGTAACTGCATTTTCCTTGGGAATTTTTATAAACTGTATGGTGAAGCCGGGTTTTTGACCACTTATCTCTACCGTCATCCGGTTGGCATTGGGCGAATGATCGGGGGCTAAAAAATAACCTGCAACACATGTAAACAATGCAAGCGCAATAATAATGATGCCGGCCACAGCACCTTTATTTTTTAAAAGCCTCTTCCATG
>JBQCFW010000124.1:0-7442 GCA_051958655.1 Agriterribacter sp.
AAACTCGGAGACGGACTCCCTAAAAGGGGTACCAACTAAGATTACAGGTTGTGTAGTTAGCCTGCTTTTGTTTTTTGCAGCAAGCTACTTGATGTCATCCTTATATTTTACCTGCCTACAGGTTGGGTACTCGGAGTGACAAGCAGTAGAATAAAGTTTAAGCAATTGTTTTAATGTTCAGCTTTGTACTACTACTTATCGTGTCGAAGAATGAGACATCTGACTCGCTGATGCTCTTAAGTTGACGGCTATGGTGAGACATCGACCGGTAGCGGATTCTATAGGCAGGTGTTGCTCCACTGCCTTCGAAAATTTAAATTTTCTCACCAAAGTGAAACCATCAAGAGCCGTAGGCTCGGTGGCATACTGTATGGATGGATTGAAATCCATCCGTATTCCGCCCTTACATTACCTCCTAATTATTAAATATCCTGAAGCCAATACGCGTGGCGGAGTTTTGGAGACCGTTGCTGCCAAAAGCAAACACATAGTCTACCCGGAGAATTTTCAAAATGTTTTCGATACCGCCAAACACCTCGTAGTAAAAATTGTTTTTATGCACCACAAATGCATTAAACCCACCTACGAGATAAACGTTGAGCTTTTTTACAAAGGGAATTTTATTGGTAAGAAACCCATTGAAATGATGTTCTACATTTAAGGTTGAATAAAATTTTTCGGTAGTAGAACGGGCATAGTAGGGAGCCAGTTGAAAACTGTTGAGGTATTCGGTAGCTACCAGCATCTGGTTGCCATTGAAGTGCTGGTAATCCTGTATCTCTACCTTGCGATTGTTTAAAAAGCCACCCACGCCAATGTTGTAATTGAACACGCCCCATAGCCGGAGGTTGATATCGTCTTTCACTGAAAATTTCCAGCGGTCAAAATCAATATCGCTGCCCAAAACACCATTTAAACCTTTGGCATAACTGGCGGTGAACAATGGATATTCTGAGCCAAGATTGATTCTTCGCTCAGGCAATTGTATGTACTTTGTGCCGGGGCGGTAACTAACGGTAACGCCACCTGTTAAAGCCTGGTGCCTTGTAAAATTTTCCGAAACCAGTTCCAACGGGTAATTCGGCGTTCGTTTGACCAGGTTTTTCGTTCGTCCCCAAAAAGTATTGTCGGTATTTTCCAGCGGTATCCTGTCCTGGTAACTAATGTAAGCTCTGATGGTTAAACCCTCTCCCACCCCTTTCACATAGGACAGCTCGCTGAACCAGGCTTCGTATATCTTTAAAAAATTATCGCCAAACAACAATGTGTTGTATGTATTTACGATTGGGCGTACAGGATTTTCGTTGTTGATCTGGAATACGCGTTTGCCACCTGAAAGCTTGAGCGAATGATGCCCCCGTTTTCCGAATACATACCTGCCCGACAGGTCGGCATTGAAATGATGGTTGCTGAAGCCGTATCGCACTGTGGGCGTAACAGACACCGCCTGGGTTTCGGTAAAACGCCGCGAATAGGTTGGGCTGAGGTTTAAATTAAATCCTTCTACCGTATTAAAATTGGTTACTTCAATGAGCGGAGGATAACTGAACGACGATTTTTTACTTTGGCGGTTGAATGTTTGTCCAAATACAACAAGTCCTAAAGGAGTGAGTTTGTTTCGCCTGCGGTCTATGGAGTCGAGGTAATTAGGATCGCGACGCACCAGTTCAAGACTGTCTTTTTTAAGATAGTCCAACAGCTCATCGTCCAGCAAAGGCACCGGTCGCACACTGTCCCAAAAAGCGCGTGGCTTTTTATTAGATGCTGAATAGTAATTGAGAACAATGTTATTGAAATAATTTTTTTCGAAAGTGGGAGTGAGATTATAATCGGAATATACTGTTACAAAGCTGCCGTTTGCATCAAAGCCAAACAGTTTAACCGAGGGATACAATACCTGGTTGTGGATCATCCACACATCTTTGGTAACGGGCACGTATATATGCTGAATGCGGAGCGTATCGGCAAGCTCCATTTGCGATTCTTTTGTAAGTGTAAGGTCAACGCTGTGTATTCTCCAATCATCTTCCACTATGCTGATGAATCCCGAAAATAATGGCTCGAAGCTGCGCCGGGGTATGACCATTATTTTACTGATGAGACGGCCATTTTCCTGGAAGCTGCCCATAAACCTGTACTTATAAAACGAAAGGGCGTTATCGGCAATGGGCGAAATAAACCCGCGTGGGTTGAGTGCGTTGCTGATCTGGATATTGTTATCGTAAAAAGTAACAAACCTTGGGCTGCTAAATCCAAAGCTTTCAGCCTGGCCGCTTACGCGGGTAGAAGTTACAATGGCTTTTTCCTTGTCGGGCGCCTGGTAATAATATTTCGCAATGGTTTCGCTGAGGTATATCATTTTCTGTTTGCCGCTGTCGCCATCCGAAAAGTCTACTTTTTGCCCGAATATGGTAGAAGGATAATCCTTTAGCTTCAACTGTCCTTTAATATATACCTGACATTCAAATGCCTTTACCTGCTCTTTATAAAAAGAACGCTTTTTAATAGTTTGCCGTATGATTTCGTACGCAGGATCTTCCACATTTCTGCCCACTACAATTTCCCGGAGCGTGAGCTCCTGCAAACCAAGCACAAAATCGAGCGTTACACCCGCATCACCTATGGTCACTTCTTTTTCCGACATTTTATAACCCACATGCATACACTGCAGCACATATTTCCCCGGGGGAAGGCTCAGCAAGTATTTCCCTTCGTTATTAGCGGTAGTGCCAATAAAGCTGCCTTTTACCACCACCGAAGAATAGGGAAGAATGTTGCCGGCAAAATCTTTTACGATGCCGGTAACGGGCACAGCAACAGCATACATTCCCGCGATAACACAAAGAATAAACAAAAAGAGTTTTTTCATGGAATGATATTGCCGCGGCGAAAATAAAATTTTGAATACAAATGAACGATAAAACGCCTGCGTTCCTGTTTAGGTATGAAATATAGTTTTCAACAAAAAAATCATGCCACCGGTTTAAAACAAACGCCGCATAAACGATGCGGTAAGCGAAGCAAATCCAGCCACCAGGGCACCTGCAATTGCTGTAATAGCTATAAGTGTAGCGGGACTGTCTTTTTGTATTACCAACACCGCAATTTTGTGCGCCAGTATGTGATTGTTGGCCAAGCTGATGTACCAGGCAAGTATGCCCCACAATAAAAGCAAGGCAACAAATCCTGCTGTAAAAGCCAGGTAAGGCTTTTGAATAATAAAGCTGCTAACGCCAAAGGCTGCCACGGCAATGATCCACCACGGCAGGTAAAGCGACAATACAAAACTTAGCAACATGATCAGCAATACCGATACTAAAAACTTCATTTATTAATAATTGGTTAATGTGTGTGAATCAAAAATAACGTGAAAGGTATAAGGTGGAAGGTTAGAAACTCATCATACCCTATACCTTACACCCTACACCTTATTCCTTACATCCTATCCCTTTCTAAAAATCATTTTCCACACCAGCTTACTGTCTTCCTGTTCACCGCGTTTCATAAACCAGGCTTTGTAATATTCTCCCGCCGCCCATTTATCAATAAACTGGTCGTAGTAGGCGCTGCCGGGGTTGCCCGACTGGCCGCCGGGATATACCACCTGCGCCTGCGGAACTTCGCCCAGCTGCACTACCATCCTCCAACTGGGGCCATGTTTGGCCTTGGTTGCATTAATAACGTGCTGCCCTCCGCCAATAGGCAAACCTGTGCGTGCAAAAGGCAACATCTTCTCTCCCAATAAATGATAGATGGATGTGTTTTTATGCTTTCCCCATTCGAGCTGATCAACGGCACTCAATGAATCGGCGGTCTTTATGGTTTGCTGAAAAGCGGCATTCACCAGCTCTGCTAATGTTTCTTTTTTTGGTGTATTAACGTTGTCGATAAAAACAAAGGTTGAATCGTTGCGCAGCAACGCTTCGACCAATGTACTTTCGGCGGGATGGAGATCGCTCACGCCTGCTTTTTCAAATTCATCGCTCCACACTTCTTTTTCAAGATGATCGAACCAGGTGTCAAACAACGTAGGTCCGTTTTCATGAATGTTGTTATACAGCGACCAATCTTTAATCATGGCCAGGTATTTTTTTCCTTCAGCAGATAAATTGTTTTCATCTACGTACTTCAGCAGCAGCGGACGTGCAGTTTCGGCAAAGCCGTTGTAGTTGTCATTCTGCAGCTTCATCATATCCTCCATGGTAATACCCTGCATACCCGCCAGCCTCCGGTTAATGATAATGCCACGGTAAAGGTCATACGCTCCATTAATAAAATAGGGATAGCTGCTGTCTGCGGGGCGTTGGTTGGCACTGCTTACAAATCCTCTTGCCGTGTCGAGCAAGTGCGGATTCTCCTGCATGGGTATATATCCCTGCCACATATAACTGCTGTCTTCGCCCGGCATTACATACAGCCCCTGCCGGTTCCAACGGGCGGGAAATTGGCCCTGGTGCCAGATGGCTATATCGCCCGAACGCGAAGCAAAAACTATATTATGTCCCGGACAAGTAAAATATTGCAGCGCATTCGTGTAGTCATCGTAGTTAGCTGCGCGATTTAAATAATGCCATAACAGCAACTCGTTGGAGCCATCGTGCGCTTTCCAGCGTGCAGCCAGTGCATCGGTGCTGCCTTCTGCGGCAGGAAAACTTTTATCGTACATTACAGGACCAAACACCGTATACGCCACCGTATCGTACACGGCTGGTTTGCCTTTCACTTTTATTTGCTCTATTCTCAACCTGGTATCTGTCCACGCGCTGTCGAAATAATATTGCTTTTTGCTGTCATCCTTAAACTTCACTTTGTAATAATCCAGCACATCTCTTTCGGAACTGGTAAAACCAAAAGCAATGTTTTCGTTAAAGCCAATAATAACGCCGGGGGCACCAGGAAAACCAACGCCATAGGCGTTCATGAAGGGTGTGGTGATTTGCTGCTCGTACCAGATGGAAGGCAGTGATAAAGTAAGATGCGGATCGTTGCACAATATAGGCAAACCGCTTTGTGTTCTGGAACCGCTTACAGCCCAGTTGTTGCTTCCATTGTTTTTGTCGGGCTTTTCTATTTCGTGCAGTTTGCCTCCTGCCAGGCTGTCGCTCTGTATATACAAAGAATCTTTTGACGTGGGAGCAACCGGTACAACAGAAGCCGGGGGAAACGGAGTGCCTTTGGGAATGACAGGGTCGAGCGAATCATTTACCTGCGGGAATAATATGCGCATGGCTTTATCGCCAAAAAATTCTTTGGCTTTCGTCATCGGCAAATCGTCGGAAAAGCCGGCAAGCGTTTGCGACATCTGCTTTACAAACAGTGCGGTTTTAAAATTGCTCCACTTTTCGGGGGCATATCCCAACAACTTATATTCTATAGGCAATGCACTTTCTGTAAGCGATGAAATGAAAGCATTAACTCCTGCTGTGTAATTATCTAACAGCGCTTTGGTAACAGCATTGGCTTCTACTTCTTTCAACATATTCTCGGCAGCGTAGGTAAGCCCCAGCCTGCGCTTTCCCTTATCAAAATTTACGGCCACATCTCCCACAATTTCACTTACCCTGCCGGCGGCTGCGTGCGTTTGAAATTCCATTTGCCACAAACGAAAGCGGGCATGCAGATAACCCTGTATAAAATAAGCATCTTCATCGCTGCCGGCAACAATATGCGGTACCAGTCGTTCATCAAAATAAACAGATGCATCCGATTTCAGCGAAGGAAACCGCAGTTCATCGTTAAACTGTTGCTTTACAGGTTCTGCATTTTGCCATATACCATGCTGCGGACTTAAAAAGCTGCCTAAAGAAAGCGGCAACCACAATTTTGAACCCAGGCCAACAATCAATAAAACAGTAATCGCCAGTGAAATAAAGAATGCGACAATTCTCATGGTTTAAAATTACAGGGTTGAGGGGTAAAAACAAATTTAGTTTGGCTTTTAACCTGCGATTAAAATCCCAGGCAACATTATTTATCGAGCCGATGGCTTTGGCTGTTGGGACGAGACAGAGCCGCAGGCTCGGTCACATATTGTAAGGATGGATTTTAATCCATCCGATTAGAATGCACCCTTATCGGTTTGAAATTCTTGTTCATGCCTGCCCTTCAAACTCCTTCTTCAGTGCCCGGTATACCGAGCGGAAGCTGTGGAAGTTCTTTTGATACACCGCGTGCTTTTTTTCATCGGGCTCAAATACAGTACCCTTGCTGCGCGCAACATCCACAGCATCTAAGGTTTTAATAATACCCGTTGCATACAATCCCAACACCGCCGCACCAATGGCCGAAGCATCTGCCACATCGGTTACTACCACCTTCCTGTTGAAAATGTCTGCAATCAGTTGCACCCACTCCGGCGAACGCACAAATCCGCCGCTTACATATATATATTCAATGCTGTCGCCCTGTTCGGTTATTTCCTTAAAAATATCATACAGGGCATAATTAATGCCCTCCATTACGGCCCGCATCATGTGCTGTTGCTGGTGCAACGCATGCAGTCCAAAAAACACACCGCGGGCCTTTGCATTCCAAATGGGCGCACGTTCACCTCTTAAATACGGCAGAAAAATCAATCCGTCTGCTCCGGCATCTACAGCAAAAGCCTGTTCCATAAAGCGGGCATAATCATTTGCCGAAGACAACGGTGCGCCTAATATCGATTCAGAAAACCACTGCAACACATAACCGCCGTTGTTAACAGCGCCGCCCCGTATATAAATATTATCGGTAAGCGGATAACAAAAAAGTGTGGGACTATTGTTGATGACAGGTTTGTTGCCCGTTGTACGCACCGCCCCGCTGGTACCAATAGTGAGCGCAGCTTCGGTTGAATGAAAAACACCCGTACCAATATTGGCAAGACATCCGTCGCTGCCGCCTGCAATAAACGGAATGTCTTTCTTGAGTTGAAAAAAGGTTTTAAACTCCGGTGTCAGCTTTGTTTCAGCGTGGGTAGCCGCTACCACTTCCGAAAGCTGGTGCGCATGTATACCTGCAACTTTCAATGCCTCGTGGCTCCACAACAAAGTGTGTATGTTTAAAAAACCCGATGCTGCTGCTATGGAATGATCAACCACATACACACCAAACAAACGGTAATATATATACTCCTTGATGGAAATGAACTTTGCTGCACGCTTAAACAAAGCCGGATCATTTTTTTTAAGCCAGATGATTTTGCATGCAGGCAATGCAGGATGCATGGGCACGCCAGTTTCTTTGTACAGTGTTGCAGCCACACCGTTTTGTCTTAGCTCAATATCTTCGGCAACGCTTCGCGTATCACCCCACAACCAGGCATTCGTTAAACATTTTCCGTCGTCATCCATCACAATCATACTGTGCATGGCAGCACTGAAACACACACCCGCTATTTCATTCTGATCAATCGTTGCAAAAACTTTTTTCAGCAAATTGTTAACGGATTGTAAAACAACTTC
>JBQCFW010000125.1:0-4578 GCA_051958655.1 Agriterribacter sp.
TCGCAGGCAAATGCAATGCGCAAACTGTTTACAGCATCTTCCATATGATCGGTAAGGTCCGTATCTTCCAGGATGGCTTTTAAAAAATAACGCTGTTCCCGGTTGCACAGTTCCTGGTGGTCGGGTTCGTCTGTAAGATCAATAACCGTATCTTCCTGTGCAAACTCCTCGCTGCTGTTCCGCGGGGCGTGGTGAACAAGCAACGACTCCGTTTTTGTATGCGCATCAATAGAGTCCGACTTTCCTGAGCCGCCCGCCTGTTTCGCTACAATAGAAACCGATCCCTTTGGACCAATTACATCTTTTACAAAGAAAGCTGTTTCGCTCATCATCGGTCCCCAGCCAGCTTCGTACCATCCAACCGAGCCATCTTCAAATCTTATCTGCAATTGGCCATAATTATAATTGCCCGCCGGAATTTCTTCCGTAAGCCGTGCGCCAAAAGCATTCACCTGCACGGGTTTCGATCTTGTCATCTGGCACATCACATCAATATAATGCACACCACAGTCCACTATCGGGCTCAGGCTCTTCATCAGGTTCCGGTGCAAGGTCCACATTTTGCCACTGCTTTGCTGGTTAAGGTTCATACGCATCACCAAAGGCTTACCCATTTGGTGAGCCAACTCAATAAATTTTTGCCACGAGGGGTGGTGGCGCAGAATATAGCCTACCACCAGTTTCTTTTTATATTTCTTTGCCGCTGCCACCACGCGTTCGGCTCCTGCCACAGAGTCGGCTATTGGTTTTTCAACAAATACATGACAACCGTTCTCAAACGCTTTTACCGCAAAGCTTTCGTGCGTATCGGGATAGGTGGAGATACACACGGCATCTGGTTTGGTGGCCTGTAAAGCTTTTTCAAAGTCGTTATACAGGTCGTATCCACCTCCCAGCTTTTCGTTCAGGATTGTTTTGGTACTGCCCGACGAAACCAGTCCGCATATTTCAAAACCTGGTTCGGTATGATAAGCGGTGGCATGCGAAGCACCCATATTGCCGCAGCCCACCACCAGCACACGCAATTTTTTTGTTGTATCAGCCATAGTGTATAAATGTATTATTGGTATATGGCGAATATAAAGTTCAGCCCACATATATCCATCAGAATCTACTACATTTTTTAGACAACCGGTTGTTTGAGCACAACGCAATACGCTCCGTAAGTTCATAACAACTTCCGGTGCAAAAAATAATGCAAATTTCAAGACAGAAATGGATAACGGTAAAGCTATGCGCTGTAAACCAAAACAACTAAATTAGGAACTTAATCAACAACAGATGAGCAGTTATTTCACCAGGCGGGATTTTTTAAAGCGAACCTCGGCGCTAGGCGTGTTTCCCTTCATGCCATCATTTCCTTTTATTACTCCCGAAAATTTACAAAAATATGGTGATGTGATTGACGCGCCCACTGATCCGGCATTGTGGGAGCAATTTAGACAGGAGTTAATGGAATGGAGAACGCAGACGAGAAAGGAACTTGCATATAATGACGCAGCTTATGCAGATCCCGTATTCAAATGGACGCAATCCAATTATTCGTGCCTGTTTTTGTTTATGTATGATGAAAGCTTTTTTGACTGGGCTAAAAACACGTACACTATCGAAAAAGTAATAGAACGCGGCAGAAAGGAATTTGGCGGATACGACAGCCTGGTACTCTGGCACGCCTACCCGAAGATCGGTTTTGATGAACGCAACCAATTTGACTATTATCGTGACATGCCTGGCGGACTTCCGGGTTTACGGGCGGTGGTTGAACAGTTTCATAAAGCAAACATCAAAGTGTTTATCAACTATAACCCCTGGGATACCGGCACACGTAGAGAGGGAAAATCCGACCTGGATGCATTGGCAGATATTGTGAGCGGCATCAATGCAGATGGCATCTTCCTGGATACCCTCAAAAATGCATCGTTCAACTTCAGGGGAAAAATGGATGATATAAAACCCGGAATCGTAGTGGAAGGAGAAATTGCTTTGGAACTGGAAAATTTACCTACGCACCATTTATCGTGGGCGCAGGATTTTGGCGATAAATACATTCCCGGTGTGCTACGTAACAAATGGTACGAACCAAGGCATATCCAGCACCAGATATCAAGATGGTCGCACGACCATTCAGCCGAAATTCACCAGGCCTGGATGAATGGAAGCGGCGTTATGATCTGGGAAAATGTTTTTGGACAGTGGCTGCCCTGGCATGAGCGAGACAAATCGCTCCTGCGCACTATATTGCCGGTACAACGCAGGTACAGCCAGTTGTTTAACAGTGAAGGTTTTGTTCCTTTTGTTAAAACGGATGCGGAAGGCGTATTTGCAAATGCCTGGGAGAAGGAAGGATTGAGGTTATATACGTTGGTGAACCGCAACCATCATGAAATAACGGGAGCACTGATTACGATCAATGATGACAGCCGGCATTATTACGATATAATGTCCGGTGAGCCGGCAAGAATAAAAAGGGGAGGAGGGAAAATAATAATTGAAGGCAGTATACCGCCGCGCGGTGTAGGTTGTTTGATAGCTGCCAATGAAAAGATAGAAGAAGGATTTTTGCGCGAAATGAAGACGGTAAAGGCGGGCTATAAGAGCGATGCAATCCCCGCTGTCAATAAATCTGTATTAAAAAATGTAATGCCCGCTATAGGTAAGCCTGGCAAGGAAATGATTGAAATAAAACCTGCGGTTACGCGGCAGATAACCATTGTTGAAAGTCGTGAATGTGGCACCTATTCTTCGGGACCAACGGTGGCTGTTTCTTTAGGAACCCTGATTCCTTTCGATAAAACAGTAACCATACCTCATCTGGCCATTGACAGGTTCCCGGTAACAAATAAGGATTTCGCGGAGTTCCTGCAATCGTCTGGATACAAGCCGATCGACCGCACCCATTTTTTAAAGCATTGGAATAACGGTAAAATTCCAGCGGGAAAAGAACATCACCCGGTGGTATATGTTGATATTACTGACGCTCGGGCCTATGCGAAATGGGCGGGCAAAAGACTTCCGACCGAAGCGGAATGGCAATACGTTGCTCATGGCTATTCTTATCCAAAATATCCCTGGGGAAACGAGCTGGAAAAGAACAGGTACAATGATGGAAATGACACAACACCGGTAAACGCGTTCCCGGCAGGAGCTTCGCCATTTGGATGCATGGACATGTGCGGCAACGCCTGGGAATTGACGGAAAGTGAATATTCCGACGGGCACAATCGTTTTTTAATGCTGAAAGGCGGATCGTATTTCAAAGCCACTACTTCGCATTGGTATGTCACTGGTGGAGCATTGCCCTCCAATATTTCTACGAAATTTTTATTGCTGTATGCAGGAATTGACCGTTGCTCCACCATCGGGTTCCGGTGTGTGAGAGATTTGAGTTGAACGTTTGTTGGTGAATACATAGTTTAGCATATGCTATTCTAAAACAATTACCATGAACTTTCAAAGTGCGGTTCCTATTCTCTATTCCTCCGATATAAAAGTGAGCATACGCTACTTTACCGACGTCCCTGGCTTTACCGGCAGTTGGACCTGGGATGAGACGCTCGGTTTCGGGGGTGTGGACAAGGGAGATGTACGATTGCTTTTTTGTAAAAATAGAAAACAATGCCACACCTAACGCCTCCGTATACCTGCACACCGGTGAATACCTGGCACCATTTTACAAGCAATTTGGATTTACACCGGCATTCAGCATGTACAAAAAAGTAAAAGGTAAAAACAGGGACTGATTGTGAGGACTACTAATACGCCAGCTCACCCAATTTATTCAATGCGTAAAAAATGCAGGTAGCATGCAGCGCCTGCACGATCTTGTTTTCCTTCATCATTTGCTTCAGCTCGTCAATCGAAAAAAGATAGACTTCAATCTCTTCGTTGTGATCTAACTGTTGTTCGCTTATTTTTTTACCACCCTTTGCCAGGAACATGTGCATGAGGTTATTGTTGGTGGAAGGATTGGGCGATATTTTGCCGAGATATTCGTACGACGAAAAAGCATAGCCGGTTTCTTCCAGCAGTTCCCTTTCCACAGCAGCCTGCAACGAGGCGTCTGTATCATCTACACAGCCTCCGGGTATTTCAAAGATAGTCTCGCCCAGCGCATGCCGGTATTGCCGCACCATCACCACTTTGTTGTCTTCTGTTAATGCAACGGCCGTTACCCAGGTGGGAAATTCATAAACATAATACGGATCAACAATTTTCTTTTCAGGCGTTTCGCATCTTTCCTTACGAATGGTAAACCACGTGGCTTTGTAGAGATATTCAGACGAAAGCGTCTTCCATTTCATATCTTTCATAACGGGAAATTAAAGTTCAGGAACCAAGAAACAAGATCCAAGAAACAAGATCCAAGAAACAAAAAACAAAATTCAAAGAAAGTGAGAAATAGAAAAGCAATCAGCACTTTCACAAATCAAAAATCAGAAATCAAAAATCACTGGTGTCCGGTAAAAATAAAAAGTTTACAGTTATTATTTGATTTAAGGCATAGGGCGGGGAACTTTTGAGAGAAATGGCAAAGCATGCCCCTACCCGGAAAGGTCAAGTTGCAATTGCAGGTTAAAA
>JBQCFW010000126.1:0-10340 GCA_051958655.1 Agriterribacter sp.
GCTGGCGGCATTCCATTTGTGCTGCATGGTTTCTTTATACATGGGCTCGCTCCAATCTCCGCCTTTGTACCCCGGTATGGCAATCATATCTGCCGATAAGCCATCCATCGTTAAATATGTGTCCCAATCAATGCAATGCAATTTCAAAGTGCTGTAAATAGATCCTACCAGCGCATTGATCTGTTCCTCGCTTTGCCCGAAATCATCTACAGGAACCTGCGTAAAAAATTCTTCATCCAGTTTAGTACATGCAGAAAGCATGATGGCGCCTGTTAGCATGACTAATATATAATTTTTGATCTTACTCATTGTTGTGCTTTTTGAAACTTTAGAAATTGATGTCAACCCCAAATGAAAAAGTACGCGCCCTGGGAACGAAAACATTTTCCAGTATGCCCGGCGCCAGTCCGCTCATGTTTACTTCCGGGTCCATTCCTTTAAACTTCGTAATGACAAATAAGTTCTGAGCCGTTACATACAAACGTATCGCCGTAAACACTTTCGACTGGCTGACATTTACATTATAGCCTGCACTGGCATTATCCAGCCGCAAAAAAGAGCCCTTTTCAATATAGTAACTTGAGTATTTAGGATCGTCGTTGATACCGTTGGTCAAAGCATCCTTCATTACATTGGAGCCGGGCAGCCATTTGGTATTACCGTATTGCAAGCGAGGATTGTTTAATACATCATTGCCCTGTACTCCCCTGAAGAAAACTGAAAAACTGAATTGTTTGTAAGTAAGAGCGTTATAAATGCCATAGGTAAAGCGTGGCATTGCTCTTCCGATATAAGTATAGTCGAGGCTGTTGATCTCACCGTCTTTATTCTGATCTACAAATACAAACTTACCGTTCTCATCTAACCCGGAAGATTGCCAACCGTAGAAAGTTCCCACTTCCTGCCCTTCTTCTATTATATGACTGGTAAGGTTACCCGAACCACGCAGGTTGATGCTTCCTGTTTTGATACTTTCGGTTTGATAAGCATCGTTCGACAGGCGCTTAACCACATTTTTATTGGTGGCAAAATTCAAAGTAGTTGTCCAGCGCAAATCAGTGGTGCGTATATTTTCTGTATTAATGGTAAACTCAAATCCTTTATTATCCATATCGCCCACATTGGCCAACGTGGTGGGATAAAGGTTGGGCGGCACCGGCACGTTGTATACATACAGCAGGTCGCGGGTTTTCTTCATGTAATAATCTATAGCACCCGAAATGCGATTGTTCAAAAAAGCATAGTCGATGCCGATATTGGTGGTGGTGGTGGTTTCCCATTTCAGATCGGGATTGGCATTTTGAGTGATCTTGTAAGTGTTCAACCACCTGCCATTGTCGTAATACTCATCACCTCTTCCATACAATGCCACTGAATTGTAGGGTCCGATTCCTTCCTGGTTGCCCACAGCGCCATAGCCCACACGCAATTTTAATTGGTTGATTGTTTTGTTATCTCTCAGAAAAGCTTCTTCAGAAAGCGTCCACGCAGCAGAAACAGACGGGAACACACCCCATTTATTATTTTTTCCAAATTTTGAAGACCCGTCGCGACGCAATGTTGCCGTAACAGCGTACCTGCTATCGAAACTGTAGTTGATCCTTCCAAAAAAAGAGATCAGCTTGCTTAGCTCTTTGGATGAAGCTACATCTGATGGAAACAAGTTTTCGCCTGCAGTAAGATTATCTGCCCCGAACTGATCGGTTATAAATCCACGATTGGCAGCCTTTGCATATTGCATATAATTTTCTTCGTAAGAGTAACCGCCCAATACTTTAAGATTGTGGTTATTGAAGTCTCTTTCATATTCACCTGTTATTTCCATCAGGTTTTTATCCCACACGTTGTTTTCCCTCACCGCATAACCACGGTCTGTTCTTCCAGCCTGCGTAGTAATGGCGTTGTACCTGCTGCCGTCTTGTGTCATTCTTTGTTTAAAAAGATTGAGGCCTGCAGTAAAGCCATTAAACAACTGTGCTTTTATATTGGCATTTCCGTACAACTGGGTTGTTTTGTTTTTGTTGCTGTTCTCCTGCACATTGTGAACCGGATTGCCCTGCTCCCAATCGAATTTTTCAAACCACGAACCATCTGGATTTTTAATAGGGTACACGGGTAACATAGTATAGGCTAGCACGGTATTATACCCGTTGGTGGGTGTAAAATCGCTTTGCACAATTCCACCAGTAACCGAAACATTCAGCTTGTCGTTAATCATTTTCTGGTTAATGGTAAACAAGCCATTGAGGCGTTGCAACTCATTATCGCGCATAATGCCCTGGCGGTTGAGATAATTTAACGAAGCGCGGTAATTGCTTTTTTCATTTCCACCGGTGAGCGACAAATTGTGATTGTTGGATACGCCGGTGCGCATGATTTCGTTGAACCAGTCGGTATTCGCATTTAAATCAAGCCCGGCAACATCCATTCCCTGCTCTTTGGTATAAGCACGCCATTCGGCTGCCGATAACAACTCTGGCTTGTTGGCCACTTTGTCGATAGCGATATAATTGTTGAACTGGATTTGCTGACGCCCTCCCCGTCCTTTTTTGGTAGTAATCAATATTACGCCGCTGGCGGAGCGGGAACCATAAATTGCGGTGGCGGCGGCATCTTTTAACACGCTGATAGATTCAATGTCTTGCGGCGCTACGGAGTTCATATCCATTCCCGGCACACCGTCAATTACTACAAATGGCGCGCTCGACCCGGTAAGCGAAGAAGTGCCACGCAGCCGGATGGTTTGCCTGGCTGTTACATCGCCGCCTTCGGTGGTTACGGTTAGTCCCGCTACTTTGCCTTGCAGCAGATCGGCAGCGGTTTGCGTAACGCCTTTATTAAAATCTTTTTCGGCAACAACGGCTACTGCACCCGAAATGTCTTTGCGACGTTGTGTGCCATATCCTACCACCACTACTTCTTCCAGCTTCCTGTCTTCGGGCAATAATTTAATGTTGATAATTGATCTGTTGGCTGAAGCAGCTTCTTGTGTTACATAACCTGTAAAGGAAAAAACCAGCACACCTTCGTTGGGCAGGCTGAGTGAATATTTTCCGGCGGCATCGGAACTGGTGCCAACGGAAGAACCTTTTAGAATTACGCTTACTCCCTGCAAAGGTTCGCCTCCCTGGTCGGTAATGGTTCCGGCTACATCTCGCGCCTGCACCTGGGGAGTTGCAGCCACTGTTGCTTCATCACGCGGCACAATAACAATGTTTCTTTCAACCAGTTTATAGGTTACGGGTTGTTGGTTAAAGCAAAGCTCCAGCACCTGCTCCAGCGGCGCATTCCTAACAGATATGGATACCCTTTTTGTACCTTCCAGTTGCTTGTTGCTGTAAATAAACAGGTAACCGGTCTGGTTCCTGATCTCTTCAAAAACTACCGGAAGGGAAGCATTTTTTACCGACAGGCTGAGGTTTTGCGCATACCCCCTGGCGTTGGCCTGCACACAAAAAGCCAGTAAAAAAAACAATGCAATTTTAAGAATGGGTAAAAGTTTAGGGTGCCGTTTGTGCGGGCGCCACTCATTCCGGCAATCGTTATAAATTTTCATACTTGTGCAATTGTTATGGTTGTTGAATTGTTATTCTATTTCAGTATGGATACACGGTAATCGTTTTTCCTTTGGTTTCAAATTTTACCTCTTTCGTCATGGCTAACATTTCAAGCACTGTAGACAATTGGGTATTGCGGGATATCATACCTGAAAATGTTTTTCCTTTCAAATTTCCTTTCAACACAACATCTACATCATACCATTGGGAGAGTTGCTGCATAATGCCGGATATTTCGGCATTGTTGAGCTTAAACAAACCATTTTTCCAGGCCATTACTGCCTCAATATCACCTACCTTTTTTACCTGGAGATTGCCGGGCGCTGCTGTGGCCTGTTCACCGGGACTCAGCTCCCGCACGGCACCAGCATTATTTCTAACCCGTACAGCGCCTTCTAATAAGGTAATTTTTTCCGATGCAGCGGTATAGGTATTGATGTTGAAATGAGTGCCAAGCACTTCGGTCACCGATCCTGCAGATTCTACAATAAACTTTTTGCCTGCGTTTTTTTGTACTTCAAAATAAGCTTCGCCGGTAAGGCTTACTTTTCTATCGCCTTCATTGAAAATTACCGGGTAATGCAGCGAGCTTTCTACGTTTAGCCACACTTTTGTTCCGTCGCTCAATACAACAGACAGTATCTTGCTGCCTCTCGGCACCGTAACTTTATTGTACAGTGTTTGGTGCGACGATGTGGTTTGAGCATATACAAGCCCGCCGGTTGAGTTTCGTTGAACACTTCCTGTTCCTTGCGCAATCGCATTTTCACCCGTTATGCTATCCAGGGGAATTTGCCTGCCGTCTGCCAATGTAAGAATGGCTTTTATGGCAGAAGGCGGAGCTACCGCCACTGCGCTGCCGGTATCGGAGGGGCGATGCACTACAGGGGGCTGTTTGCCGGTACTTCTGAAAAAGAATGCAGCCACTACCAGCAGGGCGCAGGCTGCAACCCCCGCCCATTTGAGTGAACGGTATTTTTTTGCGGTTTTAAAAGAATAAGCCATGTCTTCTTCTGCATGGGCTATCTGCATTTTTACGGATTCAAAAATCCTTTTCCTTACAGCATCTTCTGTATCATCGGTCAGCCAGTGCAGTTCTTCGGGCTTGCGGCGATTGTACCAATGCTCAAATACTTCTTTTTCGGCTCCGGAAATAGTACCATTCAGCCACTTTTCCGCCAACGTTGCTATCTGGTCACGGGTATACATTAAAACGGGTATTTAATCTATATCTATAGAGATAGAAGGAGGGCGGTACCCTAAGTTGGAGGAAATGTTTTTTTAAATATTTTACCACATAAGAAGCATCAGGAACATAGTTTGGGATTTGTTGTTTGTGGTTAGAGCGGCCAACTATAAGGCCATGTTAGAAGCAGACACAGATAAGAATTATACGAAATGCAAGCCAATGCGCGAGGTTGTGCTTTATGCTACGTTGGATAGAGAAAAATCAGGAAATCAAAAATCAGAAATCAAAAAATCAAAAATCAGCCTTATTCTTCCACCTTGCCGAGCCCAAGCTTTTCTACGGCGATTTGGGAGGCTATCTGGCTGGCATCTTTTTTATTGAAGGCTTTTCCTTCGGCCATTAATTCGCCGTCTATTACGGCGCCAACGGTAAACAGGCGGCGTCCATTTTCAAAACGCTCTTCGAGGGTTTCAAATTCCAGGTTCTTGCCGTTTTTGTTGGCCCAGCCGTACAACTTGTTCTTGTGGTTTATTTCAAGTGTTTCGAGGTCTTCCACAAACATGTGGGGAATAATAATACGCTTTAATACCCATTGCTTGGTAGGGTTGTATCCCTTATCTACATAAATAGCGCCCACCAATGCTTCGAGGGTATTACCAAAAATCTGGCTCACCTTAAGTGAGCCATCGTTTTTATTATAAATTGTTATTTTCTTTAATCCCATTTTAACGGCTATCTCGTTCAGTGTCTGACGGTTCACCATTTTGCTCCTCATCTCCGTTAAAAATCCTTCGCCTTTGTAGGGATAGCGTTTAAACAGATAGTCTGCCACAATACCGCTCAATATTGCATCGCCCAGATATTCGAGGCGCTCGTTGTTTTCGTCTGTGCTTTCTTTTACGGAACGGTGGCTGAGTGCAGTTTTATAGAGCGAAAGTGTTCCCGGTGCAAAACCTAGTACATTGCACAATTGCTTATAAAAGGACCGGCTGGTTTTGTCAATCCCAAGATATTGAATGAAATACCGCACTAACGCCAAATCAAAAAGTTTAATGGTAATGAAAGGCAAATGTAACGTAACTCTTTAAGAGTTGGAACAGTCGCTACCGTTGTTAACGACAAAATCAGGCCGAATATTTTTTAACGATCACAGAAGCATTGTGACCGCCAAAGCCAAAAGTATTACTTAAGGCTGCCCTGACCGGGCGTTTCTGCGCCTTCCAAAAAGTAAAATTAAGATTAGGGTCCAGGTCCGGATCGTCTGTAAAGTGATTAATGGTTGGCGGAACAATATCATTTTTTACTGCCAGCACGCATGCAATGGCTTCAATAACGCCCGCTGCGCCTAACAAATGCCCTGTCATTGATTTGGTAGAGCTGATATTGAGCTTGTAAGCGTGTTCGCCAAAAACAGACTGAATGGCCTTTACTTCCGATATATCGCCGAGGGGGGTTGAAGTGCCATGTACATTGATATAGTCAATGTCTTCTGGTTTCATACCTGCATCCTCCAGCGTGGAGATCATTACATTTTTTGCACCGCGTCCTTCAGGATGGGGTGCTGTAATATGATGGGCATCGGCGGTAGCTCCTGCGCCCGCGATCTCGCAAATGATATTGGCTCCCCGCGCCCGGGCATGCTCCAGCTCTTCGAGAATGAGCATACCGGCGCCCTCGCCAATTACAAAGCCGTCGCGCTCCTTATCAAAGGGGCGGGAGGCTGTTTTGGGGTCATCATTCCGCTCGCTCAGCGCCTTCATGGCATTAAAGCCCCCTACGCCTGCCTCACGTATCACGCTTTCGCTACCGCCCGCCAGGATGATGTCTGCCTTACCCAAACGGATAAGGTTAAATGCATCCATAATGGCATGAGTAGAGGAAGCGCAGGCAGACACAACAGCGTAATTGGGACCGCGGAATCCATGCCGCATGGATATTTGCCCTGCGGCAATATCCAGAATCATTTTGGGAATAAAGAAGGGATTGAACCTGGGTGTACCATCGCCCAGTGCAAATTCTGTTACCTCCTGCTGAAAGGTGATTAAACCACCTATGCCACTTGAAAAAATTACGCCTACCCTATCGGGGTTAACAGTGTCTTTATTAATACCGGCGCTTGTTACAGCTTCGTCGCTGCAGGCAAGCGCAGTTTGTGTAAAGCGGTCTATTTTACGGGCCTCTTTTTTATCAAGGAAAGAAGTGGGATCAAACTGCTTTAATTCGCAGGCAAACCGTGTTTTGAATTTTGACGCATCAAATAAGGTAATAGTATCTGCTCCCGAAACACCATTAATAAGCCCCTGCCAATAGTCGGGCACAGAATTTCCCAATGGGGTTAAGGCGCCTATGCCTGTTACAACAACTCGTTTTAAATCCATAAGCAAGTTTGCCTGCGATCAGCTAAATAGGAAGAAATTACTTTGCATGCTCCTCAAGGTAAGCAATGGACTGTCCTACTGTAGTGATAGTTTCAGCCTGCTCATCAGGAATAGAAATATTGAATTCTTTTTCGAATTCCATGATCAGTTCTACTGTGTCTAATGAATCAGCTCCCAGATCATTGGTGAAAGATGCTTCAGGGGTTACCTCAGCTTCATCAACACCGAGTTTGTCAACAATAATCTTCTTAACTCTTGTTGCAATGTCAGACATGGTTGTAAAATTTGGTTAATACTTGGGTGCAAAAATATAGTTTTTGGGATAAAAACAATATCTATTTGAATTTGTGCAAAAAAGATGCCTTGTGAAGCAGGCGTAAGAAGGGAGGTGCAGAGTGAAAGGCGGAGATTTGAAATTTCTGATTTTTGATTTCTGATTTCTGATTTGTGGAATTACGAACACTGATAGCTGAAAGCTGATGGCTCGCTGCCGATTGACCCTTTTTTCGTATTTTTAAATATTATCCTGTTTAAATTGCAAGCATGCCATTAAAAATCATCGACCACGATTCTACAGAATATCATCAAATGATCCGGCTGCGCGATGAAATACTGCGCAAGCCACTGGGTTTGTATTTTGATCCGGAAGAACTGAGCAAGGAAAGGGAAGATGTTTTAATTGGCGCATTTGAAGAAGACAAGCTGATTGGCTGCTGCCTTCTTACCCGTTTTAACGACACTACCTGCCGTCTTCGGCAGATGGCGGTAAGCAGCAACCTGCAGCAAAAAGGGATTGGCGCTACTTTAATGAATTTTGCAGAAAATGTTGCTCGTGAAAAAGGATATGAGGTACTGATGATGCATGCGCGGAAATCGGCAGTGGGCTTTTATCAAAAATGCGGCTACGTTATTTCCGGCGACGAATTTTACGAGGTAACGATACCGCACTATGTAATGGAAAAAAGACTACGGTAAGAAGATTTGAAATTTGAGATTTGAGATTGAATGCTCATAGCTGACTGCTGATAGCTCATAGCTTCCCCAATAAAAAAAGCGCAACTTACAGTTGCGCTAGTATGATAAACTGACAAAGCATTATTAACTGAATAACCCGCCACCTGTATTTTCATCCTCGGGAGCTGGTTCTGCCGCTGGAGGAGGTGGGGTATCTATTTCCTGGTCTACAACCGGCTCAGTTACCGGCGCTGCAGCAGGTTTTTTAGCGGGAGCCTTCTTTTTTGGCGCTGCTTTTTTTGCGGCTTTCTTAGGAGCAGCTTTTTTAGGCGCTGCCTTCTTGGCTGCTTTCTTTGCCGCTTTTTTAGGGGCTGCTTTTTTTGCTGCCTTCTTAGGGGCTGCTTTCTTTGCCGCTTTTTTTACAGACTTTTTAGCTGCTTTTTTTGCCGCTTTTTTAGGCGCTGCTTTCTTTTTGGGAGCGGCCTTCTTGGCAGCTTTTTTGGCTGCTTTTTTAGGCGCTGCTTTTTTCACAGCCTTTTTAGCTGCTTTTTTGGGAGCACTCTTTTTCTTTGCTTTAGCCATGATTGTTGGAATTTATTGTGTTTGTAGAAGATAGTATTTGATGCAGAAAATTAGGCAATAATATTTATAAAATAAAAAACACAATCATTTTTTTATCGTCATAGCAGTAAAAATTACGCATTGCGCAACAAAAAATGCACGCGGAAACAGTGAGCTGCACGTTGCAGGAGCTGCTAAACGCAGCACAGCAAAGCGTTTTAAGTGATCACCTATCGCCACGGTGCCAAAAAAAAGAAGCGGTTTGTGTGCGATATAAAAACACTTAGTCATAGCCCTTAATACAGGGCCAGTACCTATAAAAAACAGAGGAGGGAGCAGTTATACAAAGTAAAAAACCTCCGCAATTACGGAGGTTCTTAGCCTGTTCAAAACAACTATTCTTACAAATTCGGTTGAGGAGTGTAGCGGAGATAGGGCTTTACCACATTAACGCCTTTAGGAAATTTCTTAATAGCATCTTCGGTTGATATAGCCGGAACTACAATTACATCTTCAGTTGGCTTCCAGTCGGCGGGAGTAGCCACGCTGTAATTGGCTGTTAACTGCAATGAATCAATTACACGCAGCACTTCGTAAAAGTTTCTGCCTGTAGATGCAGGATAAGTAATAGTAAGTTTTACTTTCTTATCGGGGCCAATTACAAACAAAGAGCGAACGGTAAAGTTCTCCGATGCGTTGGGGTGGATCATGCCGTAAGCAGTAGCCACTATCTTTTCCGGATCGGCACTAATCGGGAAACGAACATCTGTATTCTGTGTTTCATTAATGTCCTTAATCCAACCGGTATGGTGTTCTACAGTGTCAACGCTCACAGCCAGCACTTTCACATTCCGTTTTGCAAACTCCTCCTGTAAAAGAGCAGTTTTGCCCAACTCGGTCGTACACACAGGCGTATAGTCGGCAGGGTGAGAAAATAAAACACCCCAGCTATCTCCAAGATATTCGTAAAAATCAATTTTTCCAACGCTTGTATCAGCGGTAAAGTTTGGTGCAATGTCACCTAAACGCAAACTCATAACGTTCTATTTAAAGGTTAAAAATGGACTGCGAATATATTCATTTCCTACCATTCCGGTGGACTATCAGGTTAAAAAAATTTAAAATGTTCTGCCTCTTGCTATTGCCGATTTACCAAAACGGTCCTTTACCCCATCGATGGCTTTGTACAGACCGGATTTCTTTTCGGTGTTTTCAAACAGGTTGGTTTGCATGGCTTCATTAGTCAACTCGCTGAGCCTCACGCCTAAAAGACGCACATGTTCGCCTTTCCTGTACAGCTTATGAAAGAGGTCTTTTGCCACGGGAATAAGCTCATCGTCGTAAAAAGTGTAGGATATAGCTGTTTGGCGCGATGTGGTTTGAAAATCGGGATACCGGATCTTCACCGCTACGCAACCCGCCATTTTATCGTCCTGCCTCAGTTCGTAGCCACTGGAGACAGCTTGCTCGAGGAGATAAATGACCAGCTCCTTGATGTCATTCTCAAAAGAGAACTTTGGGTTTTGTTTCAACAAAGCTCTCATCACAGCCAAAGGATACGTCTCGAAGATGCCGTTGCGAATTGTGTCGAGGGTGCCAGGGCTAATTCCAGCCTGATCGAGCTTGGTCGCAAAGACATCGCGTGGGAAAAGAAGCTCGGCAAAAGTCTGAGCCGAGTCAACATTGTTGAGTTGCTTGAAA
>JBQCFW010000127.1:0-6110 GCA_051958655.1 Agriterribacter sp.
AGCCTTCAGGCTGAACGACGATGGGAGGTTCAGTTATTATGCTTCCAAAAGATGGATACCATCAGACACTGTAAAACACATCGCTCAGGGTCCCGAAGGATCGGTATTGATATTAACCGATAAAGGTCTGGGCAGGATCTGCTATAAACAAATGACGCTGGCGCAAAAAGCGGCGTTCTTTGACAAGCAGGTGAGGCAAAGGCATATCAGGTACGGATTGTATTGTGACGTTGTGCACATTGAAAATGGCAATCTCTCCACTTCCGAACTGGCGCCGCACGACAGCGACAACCTGTGGACGGCCATGTACCTCGGCAGTCAATTGTTTCGCTACCTGGTAACCCACGATCCCGAAGCCAGGCAAAATGTGATGGAGTCGTTTGATGCAATGGAGCGTTTGTATACCATTCATTCGTATAAAGGATATTTTGGAAGGTCTTTCGAACGGCACGGCACCATGCCATTTAAGACAGAGTTTCGCGAATACCTGAAGGATTACTGGTATCCCGGTTACCAGCATTCGGTAAGCTGGAGGCAATCGGATGATGCTGAGTGGGATTGGCGCGGCGCCAGCAGCAGCGACCAAACGGTAGGGCAGGTATTTGCCTTAACGCTGGTTGCGCAGTATATGGACGATGAGGGTTTGAAGAAAAGAGCCATCAACCTGCTGGATGGGCTGATGTCTTATATAGTAGACAATGATTTGAAACTTATAGACGCCGATGGCAAACCAACGCTTTGGGGTATCTGGAACCCTGAATATGTAAACCGTTTTCCGGTAATGGTAGGCGACCGGAAATTGTATTCCTCCAATATTATTGCCTTTTTGCAAACGGCTTATCACTTTACAGGCAAAGAAAAATTCAAAAAAACAGCCGAAGAACTGCTATACGGTAAGGGCTACCTGCAAAACCTTACCCGCTCTTTTAAACAAATAGGGCATGCGCCCGACAGTGCAGATGCATGGAGCAGGGCAATGTCGGAAGAATGGAACCACTCCGACGATGAAATGTACTTCCTGGCATATTGGGGACTCTACCCCTATGCCTTCAACGATTCCCTGAAAACCGTTTACAAGGAAGCCATCCGCGATCATTGGGAAGCGGAGCGACCCGAAAAAGATGCGCTCTGGAATTTTTGCTATGCAATGACGGGTGCAGACAGCTTTGACCTGGAACAAAGCATCTGGCACCTGAAAGAAATGCCGCTGGACATGGTGGAGTGGACGATAAAAAACAGTTTCCGCAAAGACATTGAATTCATTCCTGAAAATTTTCGCGCACAAACGATAGCCGAAGTGCTGCCTCCCGACGAACGACCCGAACAAAAACACAACCGTAACCTGTTTACGCCCGATAAGCTGAATGGCGGCAGAACAGAGCTTGGAGCCGGAGATACCTGGCTATTTCCCTACTGGATGGGGCGTTACCTGGGTGTAATTGAAAGCGCTACGCCTTAGCGTTTTAGTAAATATTTAAGAACCGCTCGATACTCCCGGCACAATTTTAGCGTTTTTCACACTCCTTCATTTTATACACCCTTTATTGATTAAAAACGCGCAGGCGATTGTTATGAGATCACGTTGTTGGTATACATACCTGATAGCAGTTTCGTCTCTTCTATGTTCGTTCCATAATAATATTGTATTTGCCCAGGATTCACTTCGCCCGGCTTTTCTTACTGCCTTCAATGTTGGTACTATCAGCAATGCCTCCGTTCAGCTAAGCTGGACGACTGACTCGTTGAGCGATGACAGTCTTGATTTTTTTATTGAACGTTCGCGCGATGGGATCGTTTTCCAGTTGTTAAGTAAAGTAACTGCCAGCGGAAAACCCGGCAGGGAATTCCGGTTCACTGATAACCTGCCGTTGACCGATAGTGGATTTTACAGGCTGAGCTGGACAGATCATGCAGGAAACAAACAATACTCGCCGGCGCAAAAGGTTCAGTTTCCCGCAAAGCCACGCAGCGAAATCAGCATAATGCCCAATCCTGTTTTTAACAATGCCTGCCTTATTATTAATCACGAAGAGTTGGGCGATGTTTCCTGTGTACTGTTTGATATGAGCGGTAAAAGCATCCGCAGTTATCAGCTTAAAAAAACGGTCGTATACATGCAGCATATACTGGATATGTACAGCGTACCCAAGGGAGAATACATTCTCAGCATCCGCGGAACAACAATCAATGAATCGAGGAGGATAGTTAAACAGTAGAACCGCTATCTTTGCGCCATGATGAGCAAGAAGTCGTTTCTGGCGGTGGCGGTAGCAGCCCTTTTACCATTAACCTGTTATTTTTTACTCAAACATTTCAGTGCCGAAGCGGTAGTAATGCCCAAAAGGTATTTTTTTGATTCGGTAGCGGTAAAAAATGAATATGGCAAGGCCACGCAGGATACCATCTGGCATAAGGTGCGCAATTTTACCCTTACCAACCAGCTTAACAAACAAGTGTCGCTGAGCGACCTCGATGGTAAGATCATCATTGCAGATTTCTTTTTTACCTCCTGCCCCAGCATTTGCCCTGCTTTAACGCGCAATATGAAACGACTGCAGGACGCTTTTAATAAAACAGATACGGTAGTAAGGTTCGTTTCATTTAGTGTAGACCCTGTTCGCGATTCGGCTGCCCGGCTCAACAAATATGCTAACAAATATGGCATCAATCACGATACATGGTGGCTCCTCACCGGCGACAAGGAAGAGATATACGATATAGCCAAAAATGAATTCAAAGCCAATATTGCCGATACCAAGGTAGATACCAATTTTATACATACCGAATACTTTTTTATGCTGGATAAAGACCGGGTGGTGAGGGGCTGGTATAATGGGTTAGACAGCATTCACCTCAGCAGGCTGGCAGATGATATTGTGCTGCTGATGCTGGAAAAAGATAAAAAGAAAAAGCGCCGGCTGCTCGGCAACTAGCCAGGCAGCTCCGTTCAATCCCATTTTGTTAATCCGTAATTGTTAAACACTTATATAATATTAAAAGACAGAAAAATTATGCTTCAGGCACAGATTCAAAAAAATGATAAGACAGCGGGATGGTTTATTACTATTGTATCTTTTGTGGTGTTTGCCGCAGTAGTAATACTAAGCAGGGTAACCGTAGAGGTTAACCTTGGCTTTGATGTGCATGCCTTTGCATTGTTCAATGCCATTGTAAATTCTGCCGTTTCGGTATTGTTGATTGCAGGACTTATTGCTGCCAAAAAAAGAAAGCTGGTGCTTCATAAAAATATAATGCTCGTAGCAATAATCTTGTCTGTGCTCTTTCTGGTGTCATATATATGCCATCACCTGTTTGCCGGTGAAACAAGATTTGGCGATACCAATCACGACGGTATCGTAACAGATGCAGAAAAAGCCGCAGCCGGAGGACTGAGAACTTTCTATTATATTATCCTTGGCACACATATTCCCCTGGCAGGTATTATTCTTCCTTTTATCCTGTTTACGGCTTACCGGGGCCTTACCGCTGAATTTGCCAGCCATAGAAAAATAGCGCGCATTACATGGCCTGTATGGTTATATGTATCAGTTACCGGGGTGTTGGTTTATTTAATGATCAGTCCATACTATTAATATCAAGTTAGGCATACCACGTTTAACTAACGGGTGAACTTACCCGTTTACAGCCACATATTTTATAAATATAAATACGAAAATCTGCAACATCGAAGTTGGCCCCTTACTTGTTAAATATTTGCAACAATTTCTGCAAATACTTGTAATTGCATCAACGACTTTCGCATTTTTTAGCAGATATTCAATAATTATCTTTTTTTAGAATACTATTTCTAATCCCTTATTTGTATATTTGCCTACATCATTCAACCTTGAAAACATTTTCGCTTGCTTGCAGCCATCCTGCATGGAAAATGTTAACTAAACAATTTTTATTTTTAATGATACTCAAAGTCGCTCAAAAGTGTAAAAGGGAGGTAGCTTACCTCTTGCTTTTCAGCTTCCTGAATGTCATGACCTTTCTGCCAGGCAGCAATCTTACAGATACAGAGCAGCCGGAAGCGATTTATTCATCCAGTATTATAGCCAACCAGGGCGGAGAAATAAACCGGTCTACCGTGATAGAGTTAATACTGGAGAAAGTAGCCGGATTAAAAGATTGTCTTCCCGATTCAGAAAAACCCGATTTCAGCTATCATTATTTTAGCATAAAGTTCAGGAGCATCGCTTCTTTTTTTTCGGAGCTGATGTGCAGTCCTGTAATACCGGAAATTAAACCACCGCTCGAAGCCAGCCAACAGTTTGTTGCTGCTGCCGGCAAACAACATTTGCCGCTTTTGCAGCATCATAACTTCGTATTCAGGTTAACTCCTTTCTGATTCCCATTCAGCCGGAATTTGTTTGACTGATACCATTGTGCTCCCATCCGGCAATAGTCTACATTTTAATAAACTAACGTATTGCTTGCAAATTCAAACAGTATTGCAGGCATGTTATTTTATTTAGTTCCCGTAAAAAAAAATAAAATGAAAACTTACTTATATATTATAATTGGTGTTTTTGCAGTTGGCTGTGCAGCCAAAGGAGGCATAGAACAAAATACAACCGTGCCTGAAATGCCGGTGTTGCAGGTTACCCTTACAGATACTATTCTTCACCACGACTATGTTACCAGCATTGAAGCTGTAAAAAATGTAGAGATACGTGCCCGCGTACAGGGATTTTTGAATAAAATTTTCGTAGATGAAGGCGCTGAGGTAAAAAAAGGTCAACCCCTGTTTCAGTTAGATGATCATGAATTATCCATACAGGTAGCAAAAGCAAAAGCTAACGTAAGCAATGCCATGGCCGAAGCCAAAACTGCGGAAGTAGAGCTGGCTCGCGTAAAAATTCTGCTGGCTAAAAAAATCATTTCGTCTACCGAGCTCGATATGGTAGAAGCCAAGTTGAAAGCTGCCAAAGCAAGAATTGAAGAGGCGCTATCTGTGCAAAGAGATGCAGAAACAAAACTTTCATACACCTTTATCAAAGCACCGTTTGATGGAATCATCGACAGGATTCCGCAAAAAGCAGGGAGCCTGATAGATGAAGGATCGCTGCTTACTACTATTTCCGATAACCACGAGGTATATGCCTATTTCACCGTGTCGGAAAGTGAATATCTCAATTACAAAAAGGAATCTCCCGACAGCCGCAACAATGCTGTTCAGTTGCTGCTTGCAGATGGAACATCTTATAAACATCATGGATTAATTGAAACCGTAGACGGAGAGTTTGATGAAACAACCGGCTCCATTGCCTTCAGAGCCAAATTTCCCAACCCCAGCAAACTGCTGCGGCATGGAGCCTCTGGTAAAGTACGGATAACTGCGCCTGCAAAAGATGCACTGATTGTTCCACAAAAATCTGTTTTTGAAATACAAGACAAAAACTACGTATTTATTGTAGAGCCGGATAATACGGTAAAAATGAAAAGTGTTGTTCCTGAAGCAAGGCTGGCTCAATCCTACATTATTAAAGAAGGGTTGAACGATGGCGATAAAATTGTTTACGAGGGGGTGCAGAACATTAAAGAAGGATCGCACATACAACCACTGATTGTAAGCCGTAAAATATAACGTTTTTGCTTCGTCTTTAAAACGTAAACAGGTGCTGCATGCATACATGCAGAATAAGGAACTATTTACAACAATACAAGTATGATTGAAACTTTTATCAGGAGACCTGTTTTGTCTCTTGTTATTTCTCTTATTATAACATTGCTGGGGGTACTCGCTTTATTTACATTGCCTATTACCCAGTTTCCCGATATCGTACCACCGTCTGTAACGGTAACCGCCAGGTATACAGGTGCCAACGCACAGGTATGTGCGGATGCCGTGGCAACCCCGCTTGAAAGAGCGATTAACGGTGTGCCGGGTATGACTTACATGAACACGGTTACCAGTAACAATGGTATTACGCTTATCTCTATTTCATTTAAAGTAGGCACCGATCCCGACCTGGCAGCAGTAAACGTGCAGAACCGCGTAACGACAGTACTGGATGAATTGCCCGAAGAAGTAATTAAAGCCGGTGTGGTTACCGAAAAAGAAGTGAACAGCATGCTGCTTTACCTCAATATTGTTAGTAACG
>JBQCFW010000128.1:0-33840 GCA_051958655.1 Agriterribacter sp.
CTGGCTGCGGCGCGGTAAGCAGGTGAACTCAGCGAACGTAACATCACTTCTGCAGCAGTTTTATAGGCTTTGCTTTTTTTAGGAGCAGTATATTGTGAAAGTTCCAGCAACGCTGATGCAATGATGGCGCCGGCAGATGCATCTCTTTTGGCGTTGGGAATATCGGGCGCATTAAAATCCCAATAAGGTATTTTATCAGCCGGCAGGTTGGGATGCCGCAGCAGGAAATCTGCTATATGAGTAGCCTGCCGCAAATACGCGGTATCTTTAGTAAGCCTGTACATCATGGTAAATCCATACAGTCCCCATGCCTGCCCTCTTGCCCACGACGATTCATTTGCATAACCCTGATGGGTAACCTTTTTTATAACTTTTCCTGCTTCTGTATCGTAGTCTACCACATGGTAAGAACTGTAGTTGGGGCGATAATGATTCTTGATGGTGGTGTTGGCGTGGTTAACCGCAATTTCGGCGAATTTTTTATCGCCACCCGCTTGCGTTACCCATTCCAGCAGTTCAAGGTTCATCATATTATCTATGATCACAGGGCAACTGTAGCGGTCGTTTTTATTCCACGATTGTATAGAAGCGATGGAGGGGCGATACCTGGTAGCTAGCGACGAAGCGGCAGTAAATATCACGTCTTTATAATGCGGATTGCCAGTGATCTTATAAGCATTTCCAAAGCTGCAGAATATCATAAAACCGAGATCGTGCGTGCCGGTGTTGTTTTTTTCCTTTTCCAGTATGGCAAGGCGCTTCTCGGCTTCCTTTTTCAAAGCCTCGTCCTTCGTTTCTTTATACAGCAGCCATAACGTTCCAGGGTAAAATCCGCTGCACCACCATTCAGTATTGCTGGTAACGAGTTGTTTGGAAGAATCGTTGTAGGAACGCGGCATTACATCGGGCGGCAATTCCTTCATCATGTATTTGTATTGCGATGCAGCAAACTGCAGGTTGTCTTCTACCAGTTGTTGCATAGAAAGCTTGCGCGGTTGGCAGATGCCGGTAAGCACCAATGCGGTGCAAACAATAGTAATGGTAATTTTCGAAAGGCTCATGGTGGTGTTTTAAAGTTTACAATTTGTTTTTATGTAGACATGCGCCGGATCAGCGCTACCGGCGCAACAACCGGCATTGGTCAACAATTCCGTTCAGCAATTTCATCAATTAAGCGCCGCAAGGTTGTTGGCTGCAAATATAGCATCGGGATAGGGGTGTTTGCTAAAAAGTTGGTGCAATGCTATGCGGGCATTTGCTTCGTATAATTTTGGGCTCTTATTCATATGCAGGTACTGCTTAATAAATTGCCTGCGCAGGTGATGGCTTGCTTACTGTTTTTATTCGGGTGATGATAATCGTACTTTGATAATTGCTTTTTTATCGTGAAAAATATATGCGGGCATTCGCAGCTCCACTTTTTTGAGCTGATCAATTTTCCGGTCGAGTGTCGAAGGCGGAGGATCCATCATTGCAACAGAAACCTGTATATTGGCCGGCGAAACAACAGACAGGTTAAGCGATTTGCCATCGAGCTGTAGCAATGCACCGCCTTTTAAGGGCGTTACTGCTGCCGTTGTCATCATTGCCCAGCTAATGGTTTTGGTTGAATCGTTCAGCGTAAGCTCGTCTTCAATAATAACGGAGTGATCTGAATCTTTGATAAAGGTACGCTCCGATTTGTCTACCATTCCCGAAAAAACTTCCGTCATATCAAAGGTCGCCTGCGGCTGGCTTCCGCTTTTAAAATCTTTCAGAGTAGCCTGCCCCGTTACATTGAACCTCGCATCGTTGATGGTAAGTGTGCCGTGACCAAAGTTTCCTTTGGTGAGTAAGCTCCAGCGTTCACAATCCTGGCACATCCCCCACAGGTTAAAGCCCGCCTGCTCCAGTGTATTATAGTCCTGCACACCCGGGTCAATCGCCCACCGCACACCATCGAGCTCAAAAATAAAACTGCCGGCATCCATGTTTCCATGACTAAGCGAAGCGCGCCCGCCTTTGCCTGCAAAATAATAAGCATGAGCATCGCCGCGAAATATTACCAGGGGATTAAGCCCATTGCCTTTGTAAACAAGCGGAAGTGTGCTGCTGTTGCGCGGTTCAAATTCCGACAGCCATACCAGCCCTGCGGCTGCAAGCCGGGGCAGCTTGCCCATAGTGGCAGGAGCCAGTAAAAATTTTTCTTTTTCCAGATATACCGCATTCCCCGTTTCTTTCGCAAACCAGGCAAGCGTAATATCGCCCGTTTTATCGGCGCTGTCGCCGCAATCTGCAAAATTGAAAAACCTGCCCGAAGGCGCCACGCACTGCATTCTGAAATCGGCGCTGGCGATCAGTGGAGAATATGCGGCAATGCCGAAATCGGTGCCAAATGCGCTACGTAGTAAGGAAGAAGTAACAACCGAAAAACTGGTGCCATATTCCCAGTAACTGGCTCCTTCGGGATACACACCGTCGGGACCATATTGCTTCAACGCATTCGGCATGCCGTTGAGCGATCGCCTGATGGTTTTAGCAGCCAATTCCGGGTCGATGTCTGCTATCACAATGGCAGCAGCTATCATACCGCCATTGCATACCTGGTTCCAGTTATTGGTTCCGTTTAGCCACCAGGGTTCTTTACCACTAAAGCTTGGGTTAATTCCTTTTTCGATGAGCGCTTTTTTTGCCAGGGTTACTGTTTTTGCCGGCAACTTGTTTCCCGTCCAATCAATGGCTATAGCCACAGCCAGGCACATTTCGGCCACATCCAGGTAATGAGAAGGATTCCAGTCGGAAAAATTGCATACTGAAACCAGCTCATCGTTGATCCTTTCTAATACTCCGGCATCGTTTTCCATTCTGTATACCATCGACAGCACGTTCATCCGGTACAGCATTTCCCTCGATACATGGAGCAGTCTCCGCCCCGTTAGCTTACGTTCCAGCAACGGTTGCTTCAACACATTGTTCGCATTGAGCTTTATGGCTTCGTAATAATTTTTTACAACCGGGTCGGTCTGTATTTTTTTACGAAGATTTCTTTCGACAGAAGAAGTAAGAATTAACTGCCGGCCTGTTTTTTTTAAGTGCGCTTTAATATACTGAACGGTAACCGGGTTGTTTAATTGTACGATATCACTGTTGCCTGGCGATTGCGCAATGCCCTGTAATGCAAGCAGGCACAAGAAAAAGAGGAACAAGCCCGTTTTTGTTTTCATGTATGTGATGAATATTGATGATAAAATATTTTGTAATAAGGCTTCCGCACAGTCAAACGCACATGTTTCGGCAGCAGCACAAAGCAGCATCCGCAAAGCTCCGCTACAGGTATGAAATCGTACCCGAAATCGTTTTCATAAAATAGAAAAATATCTACTTAAACGTTTTCGTAAACTGCAGCTGATGTATACCAGTATTCAATATAATGTTTTCAGAAATAAAATCGCATTTTCTTTCACTGTAAAGTCAACTCGCAGTACATTGCTGCTATTTACTAATGAATACACATGAACGCGATACTTTCTTCATTTGATCTGACTGGTAAAACAGCTTTGATTACCGGCGCCAGCAAAGGCATTGGAAAAGCAATTGCTGTAATGCTGGCTAACTGTGGCGCCAACATTATTGGCATATCATCGCAAATACAAAAAAACAGCGAGGTTGAAAAAGAGATTACAGCAACGGGAAGGAAATTTACTTCGTATGCAGTAGATATAGGCAATCGCGATGAACTGTACGCTTTTATCCACTCCGTGCAAGCCAGTTATACAGTTGATATACTTATTAACAACGCCGGCATTATTTTGCGCAAACCGGCCGCTGAACATCCTGATGAATACTGGGACAAAGTGCTGGCAGTAAACCTCGATGCGCAATTTATACTGGCCCGCGAATTTGGCAAGGAAATGGTGAAACGAAAACAAGGCAAAATTATTTTCACCTGTTCCATGTTATCATACCAGGGAGGCATTAACGTGCCGGGTTATACGGCCAGCAAATCGGCCATTGCGGGGTTGGTGAAAGCGCTCGCCAACGAATGGGCTATACACAATGTAAATGTAAACGGCATTGCTCCCGGCTATATTGCTACCGACAATACAACGGCATTGCGCAACGATGAACAAAGAAACAAATCGATACTGGAACGGATACCGGCAGGCCGTTGGGGCGCTGCAGAAGATATAAGCGGAGCGGCTGCATTTTTATGTTCGGATGCGGCAGCTTATATACACGGAACAATATTAAATGTTGACGGCGGCTGGATGGCGCGCTAAAAAAATATTACAAATGGAAACAAGATTTCAAAACAGTCCTGCAGAAGTAAAAACAATGGACACGCAATTGCTGCGTGACAATTTTTTGGTACAAAGCCTGATGAAAGAAGATGCCATTACCCTGGTTTATTCTCATTACGACCGGGTGATAGTTGGTGGTGTTAAGCCTGCATTAAAAAGCGTACCGCTGCCCAACGAAGCCGAACTGCGGGCAGATTATTTTTTGCAACGCCGCGAAATCGGAATCATCAATGTAGGCGGCAACGGTAAGGTAACGGTTGATGGAACAAGCTACGAAGTAAACAAACTCGATTGCCTTTACATAGGTAAAGGTGCACAGGCGGTAAGCTTTGCAAGTATGAAAGCAACGGAGCCTGCCTGTTTTTACCTGCTGTCTGCACCGGCACACCAGGCTTATCCAACCACCTTGTTAAAAAAAGAAGCAGCTGCTTCCAATACCGTTGGCTCGCTGGAAACATCCAACCACCGAACGATTTATAAATACATTCATGCCGAAGGCATACAAAGCGCCCAGTTGGTAATGGGGTTAACGATACTTGAAAAGGGAAGCGTGTGGAACACCATGCCGGCGCATACGCATACGCGCAGAATGGAGGCTTATTTTTATTTTGACGTGCCGGACAATCAAAGAGTATTTCACTTGATGGGAGAACCGCAGCAAACACGCCATATGGTTGTAAACAATCACGAAGCGGTGATATCGCCTCCATGGTCTGTACACAGCGGATGCGGCACCTCCAACTACGGTTTTATATGGGGAATGGCAGGAGAAAATTATACCTACACTGATATGGATGCGGTGAGCATTAACGAACTCCTATAATTTTTTTATGAGAAAATTGATACTGCTTTATGTTGTGCTAACCTTAATGAATTGTGGCGATAAGGATGCCCGGTTCACCGTATCAAATCCGTCGCAGCATTCGAGGCTGAACGAATTGGTTGTGATACCAAGAGCAGACATTGTGAAGCATGTGGCGGCAGGCAAGGATTTTTCGGTTGTGGATGAGCACAACAAACCCATTGCTACCCAACTGGACGACCTGGATAAAGATGGTACATGGGATGAAGCCTGCTTTTTATATTCTTTTCAACCCAAACAAACGGTAACCTTTACCGTGAGGAATGAAAATGTGAGCGTTGCCGCTGTGGCGCATGTCCGGTTGCGGAAAAAAATTACAGACAGCACCTTTGGCGGCGACATTGTAAAGGAAACAATGCCTTTGCACAATCCACCCACAGATTTCTCGAAACAACCACTGCCATTATACCTGACCGAAGGCCCGGCATGGGAAAACGATAAGGTGGCTTTTCGCCTGTATTTTGACACAAGGAACGGCAAAGACATTTTTGGAAAAACCGAACCTGCTTTGGTAATGGATACCATTGGAGCCAACGTTAACAACAGCTACCATAAACTTTCGCACTGGGGAATGGACATTTTACACGCTGGTAACTCCCTCGGCGCCGGTTCGCTGGCTTTTACAGTGCCGGGCATCGACTCAGTGATAAGGCTTGGAGGGGAACAGGTAGTGTCTGAAATATACGAGAAAGTAGCAGACGGACCGCTGCGTGCAATCTTCAGGATCACTTATGTTTTCAAGATTAAAGAACAACGGATTGCTATAATCGACGAAACGAGTATATGGGGCGGTCAATATTTTTACCAGTCAAAACTAACTGCAGCGGGCCTGCCGGATGGTGCTGAGCTGCAAACGGGTATAGCCAATTTCTATGAAAACACTGTACAGCATTTTACAACAGGAGCAGCATCGGTATTATACAGCTACGGCAAACAATCGGAAAACCGCGACAACCTGGGCATGGCGGTTATCGTTCCTGCCAAAACTTTTACCAACGTCGATTCATTGCCACAGGAGATAGTAGAAGGTAAGCTTGTGTATAAACAAAAAATTTACGACAGTTATATTATAGGACAAACCATTGCGCATACAAAACCGGCGCTTTATCGCTTTTATTCCGGTTGGGAAAAATCGGACAACCGGTTTGCGTCGAAAGAAGGTTTTCATACTTATATAACAGAGCAGGCAAAAAATTTTTCGGAGCCTGTGGTGGTAAAATGGCGATAGCGCTGATGTAGTGAGGGTTGATTGTATCCATATTGTAGAGCGTGAGTCACGTTCCACTGCGGGCCAGTTGCAATAGCCACGAAACAGTAAAATCAAGATCAGATCGCTCACTCAATACCCCGGCAATGCCTGTCATTCGCAAGGCTGTTTCTGTCGCCCTACAGATGTCCTTGTGTCGCTTTAAGTGGACATCTAATCTTTCCACACAAGAATAAGCCCTGCAATTCCGATAATAACATAAGCAGTCACCAAAGGAAGAACACCGTCCGTCATCAGGGCGCTGATTATAGAGCCCGATGCCGAACCAACCGAGAAAAAAATTGTACCATAGATGGAGGACGCTATTCCGGCCACGTTACCCAGAGGCTCAAGGGCAAGGGCACTACTATTGGGTTCTACAGCCAGGTTAAGAGCCATCAATAGTGTAACCGCAATAAAAAATAAGATCATGTTCGGTGGTTCTCCAAAGCATAATGTAATGATCATTAAGCAAACCGAAACAAGTGTATATAGGAGGAGCAGCAATTTTACAGTTCGCCTTGCGCCATATTTTGTAGATAAATAGGAATTAGTGAAGGTTGAAAAAGCCATGAACAGTCCCATACCTCCGAAAATCCATTTAAACAATGAAGGTGCTCCATAAATTCCCCCAATAATATGTTCTGAGCTGGCCACATAGGCACTGAGTGCCGCAAAAAGAATTGTAACGATGGCTGTGTACCGGAGAAAAATCCTGTTGCCAATAACGTTACCCACAGATTTGCCAATGCTGGATAAATTGAGCAGTATTCTTTTGTTTTTTGGTAATGATTCCTCAAATCGAAATGACCACAAAAAAATGATCAATCCAAAAGCTGGTGGTGTTAAGAATACAACCTGCCAGGAGGAAATGTGCAAAATAGCTGATCCTAAAAAGGGAGCAATTACCGGCGTGAAAAGAAAAATGGTAAAAATAAGGGACATAATGCGTGCCATTTCATCGCCAGCGAAACGGTCCCGAACACCTGCAACAGTGGTCATGAAAACTGCCGAAGCTCCGACTCCTGCCACAAACCGCGCGATTAACATTAGCGAAAGATCAGGAGCGAAAGCGGAAGCTATTCCTCCAATAATATAAAGAGGAAAGCCAATACGGAGAATGGGCAATCGTCCAAAACGGTCAGAGAGGGTACCAAATATAACCTGTGTTACCTGTCCCAGGAAAAAGAAGGAAATGATCTTTGCTGTTTCTGTCGAGTTCGGATCAAGCCCAAGATATTGCCGCAGCTCGCCGAATGCCGGCAGCATGATGTCAATTCCTAAAGCCGTCAGTATCATTGCTGAAGCCGACAGTGCAATAAATTCACCTTGTTGCATTTTCTCAGGCATGGTTCTATAGTTTTTTGGTCCGGGTTATTGGATCGGGCATAGCACTTTCTTTTCTACAGCTCCCCCTATCATCAATCACGGATTGTAGCAACCTCTTGTAACATCATCTGCCTTTCTAATTATTGCTCTCTGTATATTTATTGCGCCTTTCGCAGCATCGGTCTTAACACAGGCGAACTGCCGGATTGGATCTCTCCGATAACCTCAAAGCCGTGACGTTGGTACAAGGAAATATTCTTAGGGTTCGAAGACTCCAGGTAAGCGATCAGCCCGTCGCGGTCTACTGCTTTTAACGCCTCCGCCATTAGTGCTGAGCCAACCCCTTTGCCCTGAGATGCAGGATCTACACCGATCATAGGCAAGTACCAATGCGGTTGCCGGGGACGAAATTTTTCCATCTGCTCAAAAATCCCGGGTAAATCTCGCTTTACTCCGTTTTCAACGTTTTCATCAAACAGTCTTTTCAGAGACGCCTCATCTGATGCGGCGGATGGTGGTAACCAAAGGGCGGCACCGGTGAAACCCTCGGTAACATACGCCGTCTTTTTTTCAAATGTGCTACCGCCAAAAGCCCTGGCTATCGAAGGAAAAACTGCCAGATATTTTACAGGGTCCGGCAGCGACCAGCGCACCATAGGGTCAACGCTGAAGGCAAGTGTGAGTGCGCTTATAGCGCCGGCTTCATCCAAAGCCTGAGCAATTCTTATTTTCATAACAATTCATTTTTCGATTGGTGCGGAAGCCCCGTTCCCCTACAGCATCAAGCGTGCAGCTATCCTGCCGTTCCATTATTTGTTTTTATTTGAGAAAATGAGCCGGCGTTAATCGGTTGGTTATGTCAAAGATATTGACAGATAACGGCCTTCACGGTGTTTAAAATAGACTTTATAAGGGGCTGATTTGGACAGATACTCTGGTATTATCGCTATATTGCGTATAACAGCAATAATAACGTTTCTTATCCTTGAAAGAGACACCGCATCAACATACTAACCCTCAAAATAATGTTTGGAATATTGGGATATAACGGCAACCAAAAGAACGACTTTGTATTTGATGAATTCAAATTACAAGCAGAAAATAACGGAATGAAAATTGACTCTGTTGACGAAACAGGACTTATTTATATTTCACAAGGCGACTTGACGCTAAAAGTCAGTTTGGATAATGTAAGAAAAAATTACGAGCGAGACAAAGACGAAACACATATTTCAGACTTAGTTCAAACTTTGGTTTCTTATTCAATAAAAGTTCCTGAAAACTGGGCAGACGCAAAGGACGATATCTATATTTCACTATTTCCAAACGACTACGATTTTCAAGAATTCTTACACCGGCAAATAACAGACGAGTTTAGTAAAGTATATGTTCATAGCGGACAAGGCAAATTGAGTTGGATAAACAAAGACGACATAGTAACATGGGGAATTACCGAGACTGAACTTGACGCCCAGGCAAACAATAATGCTGACAAGCTGTTGAAACAAACGTCCATTTCATTTGCCACAATAGAAAATAGAAAACTCGGACTAATTGAAGTTGAAAACACAGTATTAAAAGGTGCTTTGCTTTTTGCGCCGGCTATGAAAGAGAAAATCAAGGCAGACCTTGGGTTTCCTTTTTACGCTGTAATCCCGGTAAGAGACTTTTGTTATATTTTTTCTGAAAAAGATTTTGACTTCTTTTCCGGGAGAATGGGCAAAGTTGTAGTTGACGAATACAAACAATCGGGTTATCCAATAACAACCGAAATACTTAAATTCACCGACAACGGTGTTGAAGCGGTTGGAAAATATCAAGTAGATTAGAATGACAAAAGAAGGCAAATGCACCAGGGTAAAACAAATGACATTTAACGCAGAACCAGTTAGTTCGAGGTATTACATTGTACTTGCCTCCCAACATTCTAAATAAGCGGGCTCCGAAACTATTTTGCAGAAGTACCCAAACAGAATACTATATTCCCTTATTTTAGATATCCCGGTTTTTCTTCAGGTCAAGGTCTATACGCTGAATTTTCTTTTAAACAAAGAATAAGTAACAGCTACAATGCCTTCACTTTCCATTGCAGGATGCTGTGTTCCTGGAAAGACCCGCTGGTAGACGCCACCAGTCCAACATAAAATTGGTTAGAAAGTCCGAGCGTGGTAAACAGATCAACTGCATACTCCAGTACCAGCGTATCATCCAACCAAACGGAGATCTTAGTTGCCGCATATTTTATCCGCACTTTGTGCGGTGCACCACCTTGCATTTGCGGTATGGTAGCATTTGTTGCTACCGCTGCTGTATAGTGGGTGCTGTTAGGCTCCTTGCCTTTGGTATGGATTGCAATATGATTACCGTTCTCCCCGCCGTCGGGCCAGGTGTCAAATTCAACAGCCAGCGAAGCGGGCACACCCTGGTAGCCTAATTGCCCATCGATGCCCGGGTAGGTGTTGATCTTCAGTTGCGGAATGTCTTTTGCTATAAGCAGGGCAAAGCCATCAGCACCGCCATTTGCAGAAAATGGGATGCGGAAGAAGAACTCTGTTTCAAAATCGCCGGTGACAGGCTGGGTATAAAATGCCTGTCCAGACGTAAACACTTTTGCGGTTGTCAGTCGTATACGTCCGTCCACCAGTGCAGCTTCGCCCTGGAACGCGATATGCTCCAGATCAAAGGGCTCATTCTCCGGCGTCCATGTCAACTGGTCCCATAGTGCATTCAATGCCATGGAGGCATCATCTGTAACGGCAACATCGAGCGTACAATTACAAAGGGCAGGCTGGGTGGTAATGCCGGCGTTCTTACAGGCTTGTTCCGCCCATGCCATTTTTTGAGCGGTAATAGCCGGCGGAGCTATAGGAAAATCTTTCTTGGTATAGCTGTCGGTATTCTTTCCAGGCTCATAATAAAAAAGAGCCTCGTTTTGTGTTATCCTCCAGCTGTTAGCAAACCCGGGATACATATTTTCAAACACATAGTCTATCACCTGGCCATTGGCAAGCTGCAGGTCATTGTCCTTGTTCCCATCAGCGTTTCCCATGAGCCCCCTGATCTTTCCTGCCCGGTTTTTGTTCAGTATTATTTTATAATCGATATAACTTCCGTTAAAGCTTCCGTCCAGCCGCACTTTCACCCGGTCATTGTTGCTGGTCCTGATAACGATCACAGGGAAAGGACCTTCCTGTATCCTTTCGATCGAAGCTCCCTGATTAAGAGAGATGTCCTGGAAATTGAAATCGTGCAATTGATTGTTAATGTAAAGCCTTTGCGGACCGGAAGTAATGCAGACA
Organism: Agriterribacter sp.; assembly: GCA_051958655.1. Classification (GTDB taxonomy): domain Bacteria; phylum Bacteroidota; class Bacteroidia; order Chitinophagales; family Chitinophagaceae; genus Agriterribacter. Next base: position 11,017 of record JBQCFW010000128.1, read on the forward strand.
ACATCCTCTCCCGTTTGTATTGCTATAGCTCTGTTCACTGTTGTTTGCGCGACAATGTAAGGGAGTTGCATTTGCCGTACCTGTACTTCAAAGTTGTCTGTCAGCGATTTCGCGGCTATAAATTCTCCCCATCCGTGAAAGTCATACGCTCTTCCATCGGGAGTAAAGATATGCGGATCTCCCTGTCCGCTGCCTGGTGGTAAAGAGTCCGGCGGCGAATCTTCACATTGACCTGCAGCCGCATCTTGCGATACATAGTTGACCACAGCGGGAATAAGCCCCGTGGCGAGACTGCCAATACCTCCGCCCTGCGAAATAGTTTCCGCAAAACCAGAAAGCGCATTAACATTGTCCTTCGTTGAAATGCAACCAAAGGCGGGCTGCCCGTTCAGAATATTGTTCGCCGCTTCAGCAAAGGATTTGCAATTCTGATAGGTATTATAGATGCCCCATCCCAACGCAATGGGATTGCCTGTACTGATGCCCGCAACACCCATAATGCAACCAAAGAGCGCTGATCCAACATATGCCAGTTCGCTTTGCCAATGCGGCGGGAAACCAGGCCGTTGCTGGTTTAACGCTTTTACCCTGTCCAGATTGTCCCAGATATTATCCGGAAAGGTTAGCTTGCCTGATTTGTGGATGACAGCACCCGAAGAAGTATTTTTAATGGTTACTGAGCCGGTCTTGGTCGCCTCATCGAAATCTTCATATTCTACGGTATGACCGGTGGAAGTAGTAGTCGATTTGGGTGTGTAATCTTCGTTGAACTCATGCGACATCCAGCCTCCGGATGTCGGATCGGTCTCTATGATCAATATCACTGAATCAAGTTTTCCATCCTCATCTTTTTTACCGAAGATGCCATATTGCATTTTACCAATAGGATCATTGATCAATATACCCAGATTCTTGTCACGCCCTTTTACCGATGTGATCAGAAATTTATCTGGCTGGGAAAACGGATGATGCTCTGTAGCAGGTGGCTTAGAATCATGTGGTGGCAGATCCTTTTTTGTGCATGAATAGAAAACAAGCGAAGTAACAATCGCCGTTGCTACTATCCGAAAAATATTCTTTTGGAAAAACAATTTTGCCCGTGTCATTCTGAAAAATTTGCGCGGCAAAATTGCAATAAGAAGAATCTCGGGAACTGACACGTTGAGTAAATGATCGAAAGAATTTAGCAATCAACATCAAAAGTTGTCATCTCGTACATTCACCACCTGGCAAACGTATAGGCTCCCAAACTAAATCACCGAATTGGAAACGATCACACCATTGCTATGGTATTGATGGCACGCTGCCTGCATCTCCTTCCCTTTGTCAACTTCTTTTATAGCGCCATCAACCATGCAAAGCCGACTGATTTACGCCACAATTTCATTAATGATGCGCCCATGTACATCCGTCAACCGGAAAGGGCGTCCCTGGAACTGGTAGGTGAATTTTTCATGATCAAAGCCAAGCTGGTTAAGAATGGTAGCCTGGATATCGTAGGGTGTAACTTTCCCGCTCACCGGGCTGTACCCGATCGGATCTGTTTCGCCGAAGCTGGTGCCACGTTTAATACCACCGCCTGCCATCCAGATAGTAAATGCTTCCGCGTGATGATCTCTGCCTTTGTAAAATTGTTGTTTGCCTTCCCGGTTTTCCTGCATGGGTGTTCTGCCAAATTCACCACCCCATACTACCAGTGTTTCATCCAGCAATCCTCTCTGCTTAAGGTCAAGTAACAAAGCGGTAGTAGCCCTGTCAACACTTCTGCATTTATTAATGAAGCCAATTTCCAAAGCTACAGATGCAGCCGTTCCATGCGAGTCCCATCCCCAATCGAACAGTTGTACATACCTCACTCCTTTTTCCACCAGTTTGCGCGCCAGCAAGGCGTTATTGGCAAAGCTTTCCTGCCCCGGTCTGGTTCCGTACATCTGGTGAATATAATCCGGTTCGTCATTGATATTCATGGCTTCCGGCACCGACATCTGCATTTTGTATGCCATCTCGTACTGCGAGATGCGGGATAATATTTCAGGGTCTCTGAATTCTTCATAGGCTTTTTGATTGACTGCATTGATGGCGTCGATAGAGGCTTTGCGAAGATTTGTATCTATTCCATCGGGGTTATTGATAAACAACACCGGGTCACCTTCCGAACGGCATTGCACCCCCTGGTAAACCGAAGGCAGGAACCCGCTGCCCCAAACGCTTTTGCCAGCATCGGGATTTTTTCCTCCGGAAGTTAATACCACGAAAGCAGGAAGGTTGCTGTTTTCAGAACCAAGTCCGTAGCTTGCCCAGGCCCCTATACTGGGTCTTCCAAGCCTGGCAGAACCCGTATGCATCAAAAGCTGCGCGGGTGCGTGGTTGAACTGATCGGTTTGTACTGCTTTCAAAAAACTGATTTCATCAGCAACGGTGGTCAAATGGGGAAGATGATCGGATATCCAGGCACCACTTTGCCCGCGCTGTTCAAAATGCGCATATGGTCCCAGCATCTTGGGAACGCCTCGTATAAATGCAAAACGTTTTCCTTCCAGCAGGGATTGCGGGCAATCCTGACCGTCCAGTTTTTGAAGATCAGGTTTATAATCGAACAACTCCAGTTGAGAAGGCGCACCCGCCATGTGCAGGTAAATAACCGCTTTCGCCTTGCCCGGAAATACCGGGGGTTTTGCAGCAAGCGGGTTCGTGCTGTTCAGGGCAGCGCCCGCGATTGTATCTTTTGAAGCAAAAATATCGCAGCCGCTGAGCATGGAACCGAATGCCATCGCGCCAAGCCCCGTCATGGTATCTCTCAAAAAATGTCTGCGCGTTACATGCTTTAGTATTTCATGATTCGCCTCAGCAAACAACCGTTGATCATGTAATTCTTTTTGTGTCATGCTGTATTGTTTCGTTGCCTCCTCCAATTCACGCTTCCCGATAAACTCGTCCCTATTCGTCAACCAGCTTGCCGCGTTTGGCCATAGCCGGTATAGAATGCGCTTGCTTGAATGAAAAAGGTTACTATGAAGTTAACGGGATTCCTGCAAAATCCGTTGCGATATATTTCAAAAATTGATTAAAAAACGGGCCCTTGTAATGCTTTACATTGATTTATACTTTTCGGGGCTTTTTGCAGCTTTTCGCGCACCCTGAGATTGCTTTTTTTGAAATGAGGTGGCAGGAGAAAAAACAAAAATCCCTGTAAATCAGTGAAGACTTACAGGGGTTGATTTGATTTAATATTGATTAAGTCCGGATGACAAGATTTGAAAGTCCTCCTCAATTAATTCATTTTCAATCTCTGGAAGCCGTCATACAATCGCACTTACCGAAATGCTTTCCGACTAATAAGAGCTGCCTGAAGTTAGAAATTTAGCGAATACCTTTTAGTTGTTTAGTACAACCAAATGAAAGTATCAGTATGCTTTGTAACTGAGAGTCGCCGTTACTTTATAGCTGGCACCGCAAGAGAATGCAAGGAGATCGTTCCTCTGCATTGGAAAACGCTGATAAAGGTATCGCTAACCTATTGCTTGTATATTGCCGGCAAATTCACAATTTTCCAGTCTGCGGTGATTGCTAAAAGTGCATCGGGAACAGCATTATTATTGCTGTGAATAATTCCCTTCCACTTTCCATCTTCTTTTATCAAAGCGATGTCGGCACGTTCAGCAAGATTGAGACTGAAAGCCCCTGCTTTTAACGATTTGAGTCCGCCGCAAGCCAGTGCTTCCACATCTCCCTGCTTATTCAATCGTATGCCCACTACACCGATAGCGTCTACATCCACTTGTTGTCCTTCTATGTCCAATTTTCGAAAGATGGGATCGCCCAATGCATAGTTTTCACCGGAAACAAATATATGAGTGCCGTCAATCAGCCGGAGCTGCCCGGCGGCTTTTGGCATTACAGATACCGGGAAGCCTGCTACCGTATGTTGCTCACCTTCGGTTTGAACAGCAATATTTTTTGCCTGCAGCGCCTTTGCCACGGCGCTAACAACAGACAAAGTATCTTCTTGTTTTACTGCGCTGCCCATCTCATTATTACCGGCGAAAGGTTTTCCATCAAAGTCAGTTGTCCAGTTGCCTACACGAAACAAATTGGTTTTGCCGCTGCTGGCAGCATTTTTAAAAAACGTCGCCACTGATGCCTTATCATATTCTGGGTGATAGAACACAACGGCTTCGTATTGCTGCGGACCATACTGAACTTTTCCGTTATCATTTATTTTCAGTGCACCATTGGTGATTTCACTGCTGGGAATAAGATCGGTATAATATCCCATTTGCCACAACGCATTGGCTATCTTCAACCCAACATCGGCAAATGTTTCTTTGCTAGTCCAATGCTGGGCGGCCGCGTGTCCAAATACAACGGCTACCTTACAATCTGGCGGTGCTTCGGCTATATAGTTTAACAGGCTTACCCGGCTTTCTGCCAGCATCACACTGTCTTTGAGCAGCGAAGTAGTAAGCTGCTCAACCGGAATGGGCCATAATGGATGGTAGTTCAACCTTCCGCCCGCTAAAGCCGCGCGCCAGATATCTTTGTAGTAGGGTTCAATTGCTTTGTCGTAATACATATTAAACCATAAAGGGCTGTACATTTTTTTAGCAAGGGCTGTTCTTACACTAAAGGGGGTGGCTTCGTCAGTTTGCGCCAGATCTCTTTTAGAGCTCCACCAGCTTAAGCCGTTTTTAAAAATTTCCCTGTTGTCGGGATAAGGAAACCAGGTGGGATGCGTTGCCGATACAGCTTCTTTACCCAGTATTTCCTTAATGGCATGATAATAATCTGTTTCTATTGCGCCGTTGCGTTGGGTATTCATCTGCATATAGTAATTAATCGCCGCTGTTCTTTCTGTCTGCTTTCCTGTTTCACCTTTGCTCATCAATAGCAAATCTCTCAGCAGGTCTCGCCCTGTATGTTGTTCACTGTATAGCTTCGCCATATGTGCAGAGTACCAGAGTTCATCGGTGGGTGTGGTGAATCGGCCGGGGAATCCCCACTCATCTTTACATGCGCCTGCTAAAGATGCATCTGCATAGCGCTGCAATATTTCTCTCTGGAACGACAATAAATGAGGTGCGAAAACATCGGGCGTATTGAGCGTAACCGCTACCAACGCGCAGGCGGTGGAAGACAATGGCTCATTTGAAGGGCGCAGCGTAATATGAATGCTGTCGCGGGTCTCCGCAGTGGTGGCCAGGTTGCTGATGTCTTTAAGGCTGCCAGACTGTATGAGTCCATCCTGTTTATTATAGCTGTAGAGCCTGAGCAATTTTACAGACTCTACACTGTACGGAGAGCGTCCGTAAGTATAGTGATCGTTGAGATCGTGTCCTTTAATTCCAATGGAGGGATTGTCGCCCTTCAACGAAAATTCCTTTAATAAAATCAATTGCTGCAGTTCGTTGGGATACCTTGCTTTAAAGCTGTCGCGTGCCAGGCGTACATCCAGGTCCATCACAATATCCATGCCTTTGCTTTTGGCGTAGAGCGATGCTTTTTTTATCTGGTCATACACCTGCGGATCGGTTAAATCGCCACCATATCGAAGACTGGTAGTAAGCAACTTAAACGGCGAATATGCCGCATGCAGATCAATAAATTTTTTATACCCGTCGCCTTCAAATTCTTCTTTCGACCAAAACCAACAGCCGATAGAGGGCCAGGAAGTTTTAATAAGGTTGCTGTCCTGATGGCTCAATTGAACCTGCGCAGATCTTACTCCGTCCTGGCTTTTATCATTTCCGTTCTTGCAGGCTGCTGCACCCAACAGCAGCATCGTAACACTGCATATAGCATACAACACTTCGTTTATTCGTTGTTGATAGTTCCCAGCTTCCATTTTTTATAATTAGGTAATAAACTTAAGCGAATACTTCGTTCTTCTCGTTTTTTTAAATCCGGATGGATCGAAATCCATCCTTACAACATGTAACCGAATCTACGGTTCTTGCTGTTTATAAATAGACAGAGCCATAGGCTCGGTGCGATATTGCCGCCTGGGATTTTAATCTCAGGTTAAAAATTAATGTTGCTTGCATTAGTTCCGAACCCTGGCAGCACTTTTGTTATCAATCCGGATGGATTGAAATCCATCCTTACAATATGTAACCGAACCTACGGTTCTTGCTGTTTGTAAATAGACAGAGCCATAGGCTCGGTGCGATATTGTCACCTGGGATTTTAATCTCAGGTTATTGTTAAAGCGCTTCTTTGTGTATATGTTCTTTTCCAACAAAATCAGCATTATCAGCAATAGCGGCTGCCTTCCATTCCATCAGCGCTTCGTCGGGCACCATTTCAATAGGCGTTATGTGCGAAAGAGATTTTTCATTGTAAGCCTTGTTCGACGCCCTGTTGTAGCAGGAAATCAGCGACCACCTGGCGGTAGCTGACAGGTTGGCTTCGGAGCGATGCAGGATATTACTGTGAAAAAACAATGCATCGCCCGCTTCCAGTTCAACATATACAAGGTCCATCGTTTTTAAAGCAAGGTCAACGTAGTGCTGCGAAGCGCCTACCTGCTCGCCCGAAAAACCATGTTCCACTCTTCCCATTTTGTGCGATCCTTTTATCACCTGCAGGCATCCGTTCTCTTTGTTAGCATCCGTAATGGCAATCATTACCGAAATCATCTGGTCGGGAAACAGGAACTCATTTTTATACCAGTACCCGTACTCCTGGTGCCATTCCCAAGCGCCGCCAACTTTTGGCTCTTTCTGCATCAGCTTACTGTGAAAATGACATACAGGAGCAGTGCCATCCAGCAGTTGATCAACAGAAGTTACGATGCGTTTGCTCCTGGTTAAAAGGCCATACGCATCATCGCCCGGTGTATACCAAGAAGTCAGCCTTGTTTTCTTTCCTGATTTATCATTCAAATCGAGTGCATTGCTCCTAATGGTTTCATCTTTAAACGCAATGGCCGATAATTTATCCGTTTCTTTTGCAGAAAGAAAATTTTTTACAATCAGGTAGCCGTCTCCGTTAAACGAGTCAATCTGTTGCTGATTTATCTGAAAAAATACCATGGTGTGTATGCTTTATAGTAATTAAATAGTTGCTGCTTCATCAAAAGTTCGGACCGGCAACATCCCACCACAGCCTGGTGCCGCCATGATCGGGACCGCCCAGCAATGTAACACCTTTTTCAACTTCGGCTGCGTTGGTAACATATTCAGAACCGGGATAATTCATCCTGCGGATCTGTATGCTGCTCGAAATATTGCCGCCGCTGTTGTTCACCACTACCGGGAACAATTTAGGATAGCCGGTTCTTCTGAAGGTAGACCACGCAACTGTTCCGTCGGGATAGTCTGATATCCATTTCTGAATGATAATGCGTTCAAGCTTTTCCTCATTACCAGCCGCTTCATCCCACTTTACGGTGAGGTCAGAAACAGCCGGCGCGTTGTGACCGGCAAGCAGCGGATCAACAAAATCGGCGGGCGTATGTGCATCATCGTTTATATACGATGCGGCATCGCCGCCTACTCCCCACTGAGCCAAAGAGGTGCTGATACCCGCTTCGTACAAGTCTTTCGCATTGCCTTCCATATTCCAGCCACGCAAAGCGCCTTCGGCACGCAGGAAATATATTTCTGCCGCCGCCATGAGTTCTGTTGGAGAAGACTGTGCAAAAGCGCCCGCTGCTACATTGGAGTAATTCAGCATGTCGCCGCGGGAAGTAATATTGCTTCCTGTGCGGATGCCAACAAACGATCCGGGCACCACGCTTGAGGGATCATAATATTTCGGAAGTCTTGGATCGTTGTAGCCAGCCATGCAACTGATCAAAGCTGCGTTGCCCCGTATATCGCCCCATATCTGCGATGCAATATGCAGTGCATTGGTGCCTTCTTTTGCAATGGCGTTTTGTTCATTGCTCACCAACACACCACCGTTGCCGAGATTTACCGCTTTTTCTGCCTGGGTTTTGGCCTCGTCAGGCGCCACTTTTACTATCTGTAAGGCCAGGCGTAATCTTAACGAATTGGCAAACCGCAACCACAGCGTGTAGTCGCCACCGTATACTTTATCGAATTTGGCGAAAGGCTTTGCGCCAGGAAACCTTGAAATATAATCCTGCAGGGCTGCTGTGGCTTCGTCGAGCTCGGTAAAAAAAGTATTGTAAATATCTTCCTGGCTGTCGTAAGGAACTGAAGTACCGCCCTGCCCGAATTTGCTGTAGGGTACGGGCCCGTAAATGTCGGTTACCTTGTGCATGCCATATACTTTCAATATTTGCGCGATGGCCCAGAAATCGGGCGCGGTTGTTTCGGCACCACGACGTTTGATCTCGTTCACCGGCGACATTACCGCGTTGTATCCCACACCAAACATACCATAACCAGCCCATCCTTCCAGCATGGAGTAATTGGTGTTGTTAGGTCCGGGGTTGGGAAACATAAAGTAACCGCCAAATGTACCGCCGGTAAGAAATTCACCAATGTCCATTGGTATCATATTGTTGGCAGTAAACGCATTTTCTATGCTGGGAAAGAAAGCGCCGATATTGTTGAAGTCAACCATTAACTGCTCGTCGGAAACGCCATTGGTATCTGTATTATAAGATTCAAAGTTTTTTGTGCATCCGGAAAGCAATGCCGATGCTACGGCACAGGAAATGAAATAATGGCGCAGGTATTGTAACTTTTTCATTGTGGCTGATTTAGTTTTTGTTTTTAAAAGGTGAGATTCAAATTAAAGCCGAAGCTGCGGGTAGCAGGCAGGCTTAAAATCTCCACACCAGAATAGCCATTACCGTTAGAGAAAATAATATCAGAGTCAAATGGAGCCGGCTTGTAGAAATAGATAAGGTTCCTGCCTACAAGCGAAAGCCTGGCATTTTTAAAGAAACCATTTTTGAGTACGGACGATGGAAGGGAATATCCCAGCGTAACCTCCCTTAACCTAACGGTAGTGGCATCATACATATATTCGCCGGTTGCACGCTGTATGCCACCAATGGTTTGATAATACTTTTTCGGATCTACCAGTGTAACTTCTGTGTCTTCTGTACCTTCCTGCACCCCATTTACTTTAACACCGCCGTTTAAACGCGCTTCTCCGCTGGCTTTCGATACACCCAAACCATCCAGCATCTGCTGGCTGAGCGACATTACTTTGCCTCCGAAACTTCCGTCGACCAAAAAACTGAGGATGAAATTTTTATACGAGAAATTGTTATTAATGCCGAGCTTAAATTTCGGATTAGAATTTCCTACAAAAGCAGGTTCCCCCTGTTGTATTACCGGCTTTCCGTCTGCATCGATTACCATTCGGCCTTTTGCATCCCGTTGTGCTACCTGGCCAAACAAATCGCCGTACGAGCCCCCTACTTTAAGTATGGAATAATAGTTATTGATATCGCTTGTAATAACAAACTGCTCTACTTCTGTTGCCAGTTTTTTAATGAGGTTCCTGTTGGTTGAAAAGTTAGCGGTAGTGCTCCACCGCAACCTTGTTCCCGGCAGACTGGTATAGCCTGCTGTTATTTCAAAACCAGTATTCTGAATATCGCCGCCATTGATGTAGCGTTGGCTGTAACCCGTTCCGGGCGGAACAGCGATAGAAAAGAACTGGTTAACGGTATTGGTTTTGTAATAGGTGAAATCGAGGTTGAACTGATTTTTGAACAATTGCAGCTCGGCTCCTGCTTCAAACGAACGCGTTTGCTCGGGCTTCAGATCAGAAAACGGCGCCCTGTTATTAAAATTGACATTGCCTCTGCCGTCGAGATAGTTCAGTGGATTGGTAACGTACAGGGGTACCGTGTTACCTACAATGGCATAGGAGGCTCTGAGCTTAGCATACGAAATTATTTCCGGCAGTTTAAGGGCTTCTGTTAAAATAGCGCTTAACCCTGCCGACGGATAAAAATAAGATCCGTTAGGTGTATAGCTGAGGTTGGATGACCAGTCGTGTCTTCCTGTTACATCCAGCGACAGCCCGTTGTTATAGGTAAGATTTGCACTTCCGAAAACGGCCTGCAGTTGCTGCCGTCCTTCTGATAACGAGCTGGCATAACCGCCGTTTAACGGGTTCATGTTTTGGATGGTGAACACATTGGGAATATACAAAAGAGTAGAACCTGCCGACTCGCCGTTTATCCTCGAATCTGTAATGCTGGAGCCGGCTAGCACATTAAAGCTGAATTTTTCAAATGTTTTATTTGCCGACAAAATCGCATCGCCGTAATATTCTGTGATGGTTCTGTCAAGCAGGTTGTAACCTCCATTCTGTCCGCCATAAGCCACGGCGGTGCCCACATAATATTTTTTGGTATTTACATCATTCGTCCGGTCCATATTACCTCTCAACTGGAAGTTCAGCCAATCTGTGATGTCGTATTTTACCACCAGGTTTATCAGGCTCCTGTTTCGTTTGTTATCAAACAGGTTCTTATTTGCCACCCAGTAAGGATTTTGATTGGAAGCTGTTATAAACGGCCAGTTCTGTGTAATCACATTTCTTACAGAATCGAATCGCTCATAATTTTTATAAGGCGTCATATCCATTCCGCGGGGAAAGCCATACAAGCCGTATAATTGCGTGGCCTGGAATCCACTCATAGGCGGATTGTGCATATCCTGCTTGATGATGTTCACATTCGCATCAAGGCTTAACTTATCGTTTAAATATCTGGCTGTCTGCCTCAGTGAAAGATTGTGCCGTGTTAATTTATTATCTCTCAGCACACCATTGCCCGTTGTATTTGAATAGGAAAAATAGGTGCGCATTTTTTCGTTGCCGCTCGACAAAGAAATAGAATTTACCCATGTTTTTCCTGTTCTGAAAAAACCGGAAATATTATCGGGTGCATTCGTAATGGGACCGCCCCAACTCTCTTCCGAACCAGGCGCTGTTTGGCCAAACGAATTTTGAAGCTCCGGAAGATAAGCCACTTTATCGGCTGTAAAGCTCGACGAAAAGTCGATAGTAGATACTCCCGCTTTGCCTTTTTTAGTGGTGATCAGTATTACACCGTTAGCGGCGCGACTTCCGTACAATGCCGCTGCCGAAGCGCCTTTTAAAACGTTGATGCTTTCAATATCGGCCGGGTTAAGGTTGGAGATGCCATCACCATTATCGAAACTCGAAAACGACTGGTTGATATTTTCGCTTACATTGTTGCTAATAGGTACACCGTTGATTACATACAACGGTTGGTTGTTTCCCTGCGCAGACTTGTTGCCACGGATCAACACCTTGGCAGAACCACCCACACCAGAGGCATTCCGCTGAATAGAAACACCCGCTACTTTGCCCGAAAGCGTATTAATGAAATTGGTTTCGGGTACTTTGGTCAATTCGGAACCGTTGATTTTTTGCGTAGCATAAGTTACCTGCCCCGATTTTCTTTCTACACCCAGTGCTGTCACCACTACTTCACTTAATACAGATTGCCCTTCTTCCAGTTGAATGGTCCAGTTAGTGGTTCCGTTCACAGCCTTCTCCTGCGTTTGATAACCGCTATAAGAAAACACAAGTACGCTATTGCTTTTACAGCTAATCGTAAATTCCCCTTCAGCATTTGTTAATACACCGGTGTTGGTGCCTTTAATGCCTACGCTCGCTCCGGAAAGCGGTTCATTTTTCGTGTTCTGTACTTTCCCGCTTACGGTAATTTGCTGTTGAGCCAAAGTAGTAAGGCAAAAAACTGACATGATGACCAGTATCGACAATAGTTTGCCCCAATACCGTAATGGTAAATAATCGTTGACCATTGAGTTAAGTTTTAGTCTAATGAAAAGATTTACTTGATGAAGAAATTATAGCAGCATGATGATATTCATTTATGATTTAAAATTACTTCCTGCATACACGCAAACAAACATCTGTATTTTCAATTTCTGACACTTGATTTGCATTATTCGCTTTTAGTATTTTCTGAGTTGAGGCCTGATTAAAATCGAATGCCATTTAGCTATATTATGCGCTTGCCAAGGTTCGCAACTTTGCAAACGCGCTTACTTGTTTTTCGGCAAGCTTAGAAAGTTCTGAACCTTACCAAAACACTTTCCCATCCATCAGAGTGCTCTTAGGGACGGGGGAAAGCCGGTCGGCCCGCCGAAGGATTAGCCTTGTGTTCAGACGGCGGTCTAACCCAATGAACGCTGAGCAACATCACTGCTTTTGTTGCAACATTTGTTTGTAGTCTGTTGCGGAAAGCGGCGGCTTCACTACAGGATCCGTTTGTTCTGTGCAATGATACAATGACAACAACTCGTAAAAACCTTTGTAACAATTTTCGTTCGGCGCACCGCCATTGCTTTTTAATTCGGCATCCAACATCGTCCGTATATACAGTATGCGCCAACGCCAATTTTGTTTTGCCCATTCAGGCATTTCATTGTTGGTTTTAATGGCGGTGCTGTAAGCTTCTTCTGCACCCGGATCTTTTTCCGGCGCTGCGTTCTTTGAAGGAAACCAGTCCAGCGAAAGTTTTATTCCCTCCAGTTTTCCCGGCCACCAGCGCATATGATGGTTTTGTTCGAGCGTGTGTATCATTTTTACAACACTGTCGGTGACGGCTACCCCTAGTTCGTACCGCACATATTCGTCCAGTATTTCGTCTATGCCCACACTGTTATTCCAATACAATTGTGCATAGGTGATCTTATTGATGTCATCGAAAATGCCTTCTGAATAAGGAAATCCTCCCGACGAAACCTTGCTTACTTCCTGCCACTGCTGCAACAAGTTGCCGGGAAAAGGATTGGCGCCAAAGCCTCCCCACGGAAAACTATTGTACATGCTTATTTCCGGGAAGCCAACAGCGCGGATGCTGTCGTGCAATTGTGTAAAGAAACCTTTGTATTGTTGCTCGGCACCGGGTATTTTCTCCACCATCACCGCGTTCATCCATTTGTTAATCGATGGCAGTTGACGGAGCATGCTGTTCCATTCCGTACTGTCGAACATCCACGTAGAGATAATAATTTTCGTGTCCGGCATTTTTTCGCGCGCCAGTTTTGCAACCGCTTCAGCGCATTTCAAAAAACCGTTACTACCCCAGGGGTAACAGTCATGCGTACCGCATCCACCGGGATCGTAGGGCCAAAGGGTAATGTAATCGGGCGCGTATTGTTTGCACCAGTCGAAAAACTCGCTGCGCACTTTTAAAATGTAATCCAGTCCGCCGGGTTTGTTAGGACAAACATCTTCGGGGTATACAGCACCTCTTGCGCTGCCTGGTGCGGCCCTCAATGGTTGTGGCGTGTTTACATACGCTTCGTTGGCGATCATGGTGAACGATACACCCATGCCGACAGACTTCGCCGCGTGCATAATATAGTCAAGCCTTTCTCTGAACCGGGTGGCTTCAGGGTCATCAAAAGATGTAAAATGGTGCATGTCGTACCACACCTTTATATTGTTGTAGCCCCACAATGCAAGATCCTCTATATACTTTTTCAATTCTTCTACAGGCGCCGTTTGGTAGTAATTATAAAAATGAGTTGCCCAGTAAATTCCCCTGATGCTTTTTTGAGGCACCGTTTTTCCGCGCCATTGTCCCACTTTAAAACCTTTTGCGGTATACTCCGATGTCCGCAATAATTTTCCAACGCCATACAACAAACCTCTTTCATCGTTTCCCGTTATCACCACGGCTCCGTCGGCTCTATCCGTAATGGAGAATCCTTCTTTGCCTATGCCTTCTTCTATTTTGAAAACAATTTTTACAGGCTGCTCTTCGTTTTTTGAAACCTCAATATTCCCCCGCTCTCTTAGTCTTTCAATAAATAATTGTTCTGTTTTTTCTATGACGGAAGATGTCTTTTCAGCAGGAATGAGTTGTACTGCCAGTACCGGTTCAATTGTTGCCCGTTGCTTTGTATTGCCGCAGCCATTCAGTGCCAGCACTGCTATTACAATAATGGAATGGGTGAGAACTTTTAACATACAACATTCATTTGTAGTATATCGTATTACCTGGATGAGATAGAAAAGCTGAACTGTTTTTATATTTTTTCTTTTCCATGCACAATGCTCATCAGCTTTTTTGTTATCCACTCGGGGTTTTTGTGCTGTATAATATTTCTTCCATACACAATGCCGGTGGCGCCCTGCTGCATCAACTGCTTTGTTCTTTCTATAATTTCCTCATCGGTTGTTTTTCCCCCACCACGTACCAGTACCGGAACGTTTCCTGCCACTGCAATCACTTTGTGATACTCCGCTATATTAGCGCATGGATCTGCTTTGATAATATCAGCGCCCAGCTCCACCGCCTGCCTTACCAGCGGAATAATTTTTTTGATATCACCATCAACCATATACCCCCCTTTTTCGTTATTGGGTTGAAATACCAGCGGCTCTACCATCATGGGTACCTGGTAATGATCTGCTTCTGATTTGAGCTTGATGATGTTGTCGATGCATTGGCTGGTAACCTCCGGCGCGCCGGGAATGGAAAACAGGTTCACACACAAACAAGCCGCATCGAGCCGCACTGCCTGCAAAGCAGCCTGCTCAATCATTTTGCTGAACGACGAAGTTGACAAAGAGCTGCCATATACATTCGCCACATCTGTTCTCAACACCAATGCTGGTTTTTGTTTGCCAGGCAACTGCTGCAAATATTTTGCCTGTCCAACGGTTAACTGTATGGCATCGGGTGCGGCTTCAACAATTACTTCAACAGCCGCCTGTATATTTTCGATGCCTTCCAAAAAAGCGTATTCATTAAAAAAACCGTGATCAATTGCTACGTCGAAACATTTGTTGGATGCTGCGTTGAATAACCTGTTCAGTCTGTATGCTTTCATTGCAAGCGCATTGTTGAGTGTAAAAAATAGAGGCATTCATTTACTGCCACATCGAATCGATGAGCACTACTGTTTCTTCTACCAGCACCTTTCCGCCGGAAGGACCAACTTCGTTTGCCATAGCGCTGTACCCGCCGCCATCCAGCGCCCGTTGTGTAGGCAGGTATCCACCGGAATCGCCCGCGAACTGAACGATAAAAGTTTGTTTTGCCCTGCACCTGGCTGTTATAACAAAGCCATAGTCTACAAATAACTCAAAGGGGTTTGTTGCCAGCGCTATATCATTGATGCGTATGGCGTGTAATTCATATTCATAGTGCGCCGGCCGGTTCTTGTTTTCATATTGCTCTATCACTATTTCCATCGGGCGAAGCCAGCCGTAATCAGATGTTTTGCTGTCCCACGGTCCATGCAATTGCGTTTTTTCATTTTTCTTTATGTCCGCCAAAAAACGATTCCAGGCAGTTTGCGGAGAAGAGGGATCGCCGGGTTCGGTTGCCCTGATGCGGTTTACGGTATGAACCGCCTTCCGGTATTCTTCTGCAGAGATAACGCGCGTGGGTAGCTGTATTTTTTTCACTTCATGCCGGAAGATAACATCGGTAGTAATTGTATTGCGCGCGCCTTCATATACATTTTCTATTACACGATCAATCCTTTTCCCGATTTCAACAATGCCCGCAACATCCCACATATCCGGTTCTCCGGCACGATAGCGGGTCGTCAGGTCGCGCGGGGCAATATCGCCCGCCGCACCACATTGCGGAAGGACAAACACTTTTTTCCCGAACCTTTCTTCCACCCTTTTGCGAACCTCACTCCAGAAATCGGAAGACACATAATATTTTGATTCCGTAACCTGTGCAGGACAGGAAATGTTGATGATGATGCCTGTAAGTTGTTTTGTGGTATCCCAGGTAAAAAGCAGATCAATACCGGGATCGGTGGGACCTTCCACTGCTAAAAAATCTTCCCGCTGCGTATCGCCATACATTTCCGTGGTGCCATCGTTGTACATGATACGGCGATTGTGCCCAACTACTGCATAGTCAAATGCCGTACTGACAGCCGCCGTTTTTTTTCCGCGCCAGGCTGTGGTGACGGCCTTGCAAATGCCGTTTAATAAAATGGCGCCGAACTCGCTGTTTACTGCCGGATACGGTGCGGAATGCGTGTGAGTAGCGTTCAGGAAAAGTTTGGTGGTATCTAACCCGGGCAACTCATTTTGCAAACGCTGCCGTACGGCATCCTGCATTTCTTTCAGGGCGTAAATAACGTCCATAGAAACCATCACGCATTGTGTGCCAGCTTCGTCTGTAATTACACATGCGGTTACCGTTAGTGCGCTTTGCACATATTCAGCTATGCGATCATAATATTGACCATATAAGGATACAGGTCCACGGGGAGTTACATCTTCCATAGCCCATCCTATTTGTATGTTCGTGGTTTGAGGTTGTATGCTCATACGCAACATTTAAAGCATAAAGTATTTTGAATGTATCTAACTTTTACCTGTAACCGAAATGTTTTTCTGTTTCGGTGATGGCTTGTTCAATAATGTCCATACCCATTGTGGCATATTTTTCATCCATGATCAATGGCGGCGACATGCGCAGTATATGTCCGGCGGGTATCCATGCCAATCCTTTCGAAAATGCTTTCTGGTATACCATCACCCCGGCTTCGTTGAAAGGCTCTTTTGTCTGTTTGTCTTTTACCAGTTCAATGCCCAGCAAAAAGCCTTTTCCTTTTATATCGCCGATGATGGGATGACTGGCTTTCATTTGCTCCATGCGTTTCATAAACCAGGCGCCAACTGTTCTAACGTTTTCGAGTACCTGCTCTTCTTCAATTACCTCAATAGAAGCCAGCGCCGCAGCGCAGGCCATGGGGTTGCCGCCATAGCTGGAAGAGGCGGAAATTTTTTCAAGCGCTTCGCCGTTTTCTTCGCTTACCACCATTGCGGTAACGGGAAAGCCATTTCCAAATGATTTTCCGAAAGTCACAATATCGGGTATTACACCCCAGTGATTGAGCGTGAGCCATTCGCCGGTGCGGCCCATGCCTGCCAGTACTTCATCATCGTACAGCAGGATGTTGTATTTCGTGCAAAGTGCTTTCAGCTTGGGGAAAAAATCATCGGGCGGAAAAATGCTGCCAGCCCAACCCTGCGCTGGTTCCAGCACAAATGCAGCCACGTTCCCCACCGTACCTTCTTTTATAAAGTTTTCGTAAAACTGTATATAGGCATCGGTATCTATACTTCCATCTTTTTTTTGCCAGATCGGGCGGTAGGGATCGGGACGAGGCACCATATAATAACCTGCCGCGCGGGTGGGGCCGTAACTGAATGTTTCGGCGCGGTACATTTGCGCGCAGCTTACGGCGCCCATGCTTTTGCCATGAAAATCCCTGTAGGCAGAAATAAACTCATGTTTGTTGGTGATGGCCCTGGCAGCGCGCAATGCTGCTTCCACCGCGGTGGTGCCATCGGAATACAACTGAACGGCATTCAACTTACCGGGAAGTATACCCGCCATTTTTTCCATCAGCTTTTCTTTAACGGGCGTGGTAAAATCGTGTGCGTTCATTAATTTTTTTGCCCAGTAAGCAATTGCTTCAGAAATTTTGGGATGGCAATGCCCGAGCGAGGTAACATAAATGCCTGAAGAAAAATCAAGGTAGCGGTTGCCGTCAACGTCGGTTAAGGTAATGCCGTATCCTTCTTCAAAACACACAGGAAATAGTTTTACCTGCGAGCTGAGTCCCTTCATGTATTTTGCCGTGTTGGCATGCATGCTCCGGGAAAGGGGTCCGGGCGTTTCGGTAACCAGGTGCGGGATGCCTGCTGCACTTTCCTTCCACCAGTCTTTATCTGTTGTTGCCATAGAATACATATCACTGAATATTTTTCCTTTGTTTACAATCAATTGTTATCGTTTCCGGCATTGATGATCAGGTCCTTTACACTCCTTACCACATGCGGCGTTTCACTTAATTGCCTGGTCATGGTATGCCAGTCGGGCATCTCCTCGTATATATCGTTGCAATACAGGTTGTTTCTGCCTGCAATGGCTGCGTATTTCAAAGCGAGCTCCGGACTTTTGCCATCCAGCACTGCCGACAGAAATGCTGCGGCGGATGCATCGCCTGCACCGGATGCATTTTTTATTTTTTCAGGAATTGCAGGATAGGCATCGCACCAGAGTTGCCTGTTGTTCCATTCTGCGGCAGACAGCTGCACTGTGTTTTTAAGGTTCATTGAAGTAATATCGGAGGTCCATAAAAACACGCCGCGCTGTGCAGCTTTGATTAGAACAATGTTGGCTCCAAAACCAATCAATGTACTGCCCAGCTCTGCAATCAACTCTAAAGGAACCCGTTCTACCAGGTCGCTGTTGTCGGCTTCGAGCAACGCGTATTCGTATGGGAACACCATTTTCAACGCCTCTTCCAGGCTGGGTACAAAAATATCGGTGAAGGGCAGGGTTTGTTTCAACACTTCGGTCCAATTTACATTGCCTGATTCGCTTTCTGCATCTGGCAAACTGAAATCGAGTGAGGTTACCACACCCATTGCATCTACCTTTTTAAAAAGCTGGCTGAGCTGCCTGCCTTCCTGCAAATAAAATTTTCGCAACAGTGGGGGGTAACCGAAATGAAGCAGCCGGCTATTGGAAATGGCTTCGTAATTGATGTGCTGTACATCAAACAACTCACTACAGCCGGGCGATTCTAGAAAGATCCGGTCTATGCCGGGTGGCGCAATCACCAGTCCGAACGCGGTTCCTTTTCCGGCAACGGTTTGGATGCCTTCGGACAGATCATATTTTTCGAGTGAATCTCTTGCAATTTTTCCAATGAAATCGGCACCGATAAGGCCATTAAGAAAAACCTGTTTTGAAAATTTTTTCATGGCCATGCCTGCATTGGCAACCACGCCTCCCAATGTAGATTCCATTCCGTCGATCTCTATCAATTTCCCGGCTTTCAATACATCATACACTTCTGTAACGGGTACTTTGCTTTTAAAAACCGGTATCAGGTCCACACAGATATATCCTGCTATAACCGCGTCATATTTTTTCATGCAACTGTTTTGAATCCAATGTCATTTACTGAAAGATCATTTTTTGCCGCAGATTCGCAGTTGAAAACGTTATTTACGAATCTGCGGCTTATTAATATACTGCGGTATTGAATTTTTAAATCACCTGTATATTTTTTAAATAGCAGAACTGTTTTATGAGTTGGGTATGATCGCCATACGCAACAATGTAATGCTGACCAGCAACCTTGTCGGCAAAATCTTCCACTGGCTGATCAAGCGTTATTTCAAAACTTGGCAACTGAGGTGCGGGCTGGTCCCAGCCTGCTTCTTCCCATTGTACGGGCTTTGCTGTTCCGGTAACAACGTGCATCGTGTAGCGGTCGCCGGTATTGGAAAGTCTCGCCAGCGTTAGCCGCCCGGTTTTCACCTGCGAAATATTGAGCAGCCCGCCGCTGATGCCGCCAAAGGCAGACCTTGTTACCGTTACCTGCCCGTTTACCACTTCGGCAGGCACATAATCCGGTACGCCGAGCAGCAAACTGTTTTCAAAAAATTCGTAGAATTCAAAATAGGCGCCACACTGCCCGGTTAAGTGTTTAATAACAAGCTGTGTTACCGATCCCATTACATCGTTTTCGGGTATGGTACACAGTGCTGCTTCGTCGGACAAAAGCATGAATATAAATGCCGGGGGAAAATGCAGGAGCTTTTTCATGCCATCTACATCTTTTAATGAAATGGCGCTGAATTGATTTGCTTTGGCGATCTTTAAAAGAGCGAGGTAATACCGTATGCCCTTGTATAAAAAGTCATCATCCACGGGTTTATCAAAACGCCACAGCGTTTTTACTTTTTCCAACACCTGCTCTGTTTCCTCCTTGCTCACGTTGTCGGACAGCTGCAGCATTTCAAGCATTTCAAAATATTCCACGTCAATACCGAAATCTTTCTTCAGCGATAGTCCTTCGTACAATGTGTTGTAGAGTTTCATGTCTCTGAATCCCATCATACCAATCCTCGCCTGCTTAAGGGATTTTTGCGCAAAGGCAGCCTGGATAAATTGTTTTATTTTATCGAGCGGCGAAGGTTTGCCTACTATATTGTATACATAACTGAATTTGTATCCAAGGTCGGCAAACACTTTGCGGAGCGCCGTTGTGCCTGCCTGTGCTGCGGCAGTTACAATGCGTCCTTCTACTTTGTCGCCGGCCAAGCCCCATAATACAATAGGGGTGGAAGCGTACTCGCTTGTAATAGCAATAACGGCATGAGAGGGGATCCAGCCTGCAAGGCAGATGACGAGTACTTCAAAGGGTTGCTTTTGCAGATCAACAAGCGCCCGTGTAACGTCTTTGCCTGCCGCATCATCCGTTACCAGCTCCGTTGTAACCATTTCGAAACCCATCGAACGGATTTCGTCGCCAGCCACGCGGCATTTGTTTTTGATTAATTCCACCGGAGAATTGATCTCTCCAAAACCAACAAAACCAACTTTCATGTAACTCCTTTTTGTATTAAAATTTATTTTTTTGCTGCCCGTCGTTTATGCCAGGCAATATGCAGGCTGTACCTGCCCGGGCAGGCAATGCAGCGTAGTGTTCCATCATCAACGATGCTGTTATCCCGGAGGGTTTTTCTTTTGCCTGTCGCTCCACAGCGATGAGATGTCTTCAAGCGCGAGCCCTTTTGTTTCGGGTATGGTTTTCCATGAGAATACAACGCAGGCAATGCAGATCAGCGCGAAAATGATATATACACCGGCGGTAGTATCATATTGTATGGTAAACCAGTTGGTAACCATAGGAAACAACTGCGCGGTAATGAAAGACGACAGGTACAGGAAGAAGCAAATGACGGCAAGCGCTTTTCCACGCACGCGATTGGGAAATATTTCAGAAGCAATGATCCAGCTCAGCGGCGCAAATCCCATGGTAAAAGAGCCGGTGCCGAGCAGCATGGGAATCAGCAAATAAATATGTGGCCAATGCTGTTGCAAACAAAGCGCCATCAGTAAATGCGCAACAGACATGCCGGTTACACTCGCAATCAACAGTCCGCGACGACTGAAACGTTTGATGAGTCCAAATGCAGCAAGGGTACAAATAAAAATGAACGCATATACCGGTATGGAACTGAGGATGGCATTGGAGCCTACCGACACGCCGGCGTCGCCTAAAATGGTGGGTGCATACAACAGCATCATGTTCACGCCGTTGATCTGCGAAAACATCATAAAGATAATTCCGATCAGCAACACCCTTCTTATGCCGGGTTGTATAAGGTCGCTCAGGCTGCCTGTTTCGGCACTCAACGATTTTGTTATGGCGTTCAGCTCGGCTTCGGCTACCCGAACAGGATTTACTTTTTTCAGCACCTTCAACGCGTCGTCGTAACGGCCCTTTAATGCAAGCCATCGCGGACTTTCGGGAATTAACAACAGTCCGATCATCAGCCCCAGCACGGGAACCGCCTGCGAGGCAAACATCCAGCGCCAGCCCCATCCGTCAAAAGAGAAAAAATAACTTACAATTACTGCGAGGTTGATGCCAATTACGTTAGACAACTGATTTACGTTTACCAACACGCCTCTTTTATCGGGTGGTGAAAGTTCTGCAATATAAATGGGCGAAGACATCATGGCCAGACCAATGCCAATGCCACCTGCAAACCGCCACAAACTAAAATCCCAGATGCCATTCGCAAACGCGGTACCCACGGTGGAAAGCATAAAGAAAATGGCTGCGACCATCATTGTTTTTTTGCGCCCGATCCTGTCGGCAAACCATAGCCCGAATAAAGGTCCCGCAATGGCTCCTAAAATAGCGCTGCTTACGGCAAACCCTTTCAGCGCGGGAGTCAACTGAAAATCTCTTTCTAAAAATGGTAATGCGCCGGCAATGATTACCAGGTCGAAGCCAAACAAAAAGCCACCCACAGATGCAACCAGTGTTACGCCGAATATATACCTGTTTCTTTTGCTCAATTGGTTTCTTTCGTTCATGTATACCTGCTCTTAATGATTGGCTGAATCAAATGCTGCTTAACTACTGCTCATTTACAAATCGAAATTATTATCCTTTCCTTTGAGGAAATACGACTGACTTTTCCAGTTATAACACTATTTTTTCATCAAAAATTCCTATTATGCGATTTTATTAGCAAATACAATCGCATACCCATGCAACCCAAACTCGAAAAAATCCCCCTACAGTATGCGTCGTCCATTACGGTAAAGCGAGAGATCACTGCCTACATGGATTATCCGTGGCATTACCATCCTGAACACGAAATTATTTTCGTGGAAAAAAGCTATGGTATCCGGTTTATGGGCAACCACATTGGTAATTTTACCGATGGTGATCTGATGTTCATCAGCTCCAACCTGCCGCATGTGTGGAAGAACGACAATGATTTTTACCAGGGCAATAAAGAGCTGTTTGTGGATGTGTATGTTATCCATTTTAAAAATGACGTACTGGGAAACGGATTTTTTGATTTGCCGGAATGCACGAATATCAAAAAGCTCTTCAACAGGGGGCAGCAGGGCGTGTTGATCAACGGCGCGAACCACCGGAAAATTTCAAATCTTGTGAAGGATGTGGTAGCTGCAACGGGAATGGAAAGAGTGGTCCTGTTTTTGAAAACGCTGGAAACAATAGCCCAGACGGAAGATTATGAATTGCTTTCGAGCGCGGGTTATTCCAATACTGTAAACAGCGCAGACACGGAGCGCATCAACGCAGTAATGAACCATATTATGCAGCATTATGCTGATGATATTACCGTGGAAGAAGTGGCGGGGATGTGCAACCTCACGGTGCCTTCTTTCTGCCGTTACTTTAAATCGCGCACGCACAAAACATTTTCTGAGTTCTTAAATGAAGTGCGCATTTTAAATGCCTGTAAACTGCTGGTAAAAAAAGAAATGACCATTACGCAAATCTGTTATGAAACCGGCTACAACAACATCTCGCATTTTAACAGGCAGTTTAAACT
>JBQCFW010000129.1:0-26807 GCA_051958655.1 Agriterribacter sp.
TGTCATCGTATAGGTTTTTGCACTGGTCTTAGGTCTGGTTCCAGCTTGCAGGGTCTTGTAACGTAATACCGGTGATCGTAATGTTTTTGATTGCCCTGAAGTATACGTTTTGAGGACGGTTGGTTTCATTTGGACGATCCAGCTTCAGCGGATCTTTGAATATACCTTTGTGAATGTTTGAAACCTGGTTGTTGGCGGTTAAAAAGCCTCTGCCATCAATCATTCCTTTTCCCGTAATGCCTATATTTTCCTGCTTCAGCGCAAATATCATCGACATCCATCCTATATAGGGATCTTTTACATAATCGAAAGCATTCACAGAGCCGAGTATTACCGCCCCGCTTTCGAGGTGCAGCACTACATTTGATTTGAGATAAATGCTACCCGTTACATATTGACCGGGCTGAAATACCAGTCGCCCGCCACCGTGTGTGGTAATGTAATCAATCGCTCCCTGGATAATGGTTGTGTTGAGGGTTACTCCGTCTGCTTTGGCGCCAAAATCTGTAACATTAAAATCTTTGGCGAAGGAACAATGGGCAATGGTTGAAACAAATAGTAACAATAAAATTTTTCGCATATGGCTCATCAATTGTTTTGTGACAATTAGTGGTTAAATCGCAATATAAACAAATGATTGATACAACTATCATGAGCCTTCGGCTAGACGGGAGGGTTATGGGGAGGTTTGGGGTTTGACATTATTGTTTTGGGGACGCTTTTCTGATTTAGCGCCGGTCTATAGGTATAGTTGGAGGCACCGCATGGTCGGGAGATCTCTCCTTCGTCGAGGTGACGTGCGGCAGGCTCGGCATCGTTGCAAATCCGTGCTACAAGACCTGTGCAAGTGGGGAGAGTAATAACGGTTGCAAAAATGTCGCATCTGTCCCTTTATTTGTCGTAGTTATACCGCTCACCCTAAGTAAGCACATCTTAACTTAGTGAAACCTCATAACTTAATTATTAAAAACATGGACAACGTTAAAACCAGCAACATAGATGACTATATAGCCGGGTTTCCTGCCGGAACACAAAAAATATTACAAACCGTTCGCGAAACCATTCACAAGGCCGCTCCCGAAGCAACAGAAACCATCAGCTACGCCATACCTACTTTTTCGATCAATGGCAAACACCTGGTGCATTTTGCAGCTTTCAAAAACCACATTGGTTTTTATGCCACACCTACAGGTCATGAAGCTTTTGCAAAAGAACTATCGAAATATAAACAAGGTAAGGGCTCTGTACAGTTTCCTATAGACGAGCCTATGCCGCTATCGCTTATTACCAAAATTGTGAAGTTCAGGTTGAAAGTAGTGAAGGAAAAGTTGAAGAAGAAATAGGGTGAGATTGCTGATTTATGATTTTTAGATTTATGATTGCTGATGTGATTTGTGGTTTAAAATTTTTGTTTACAGCTTTATCGGCATATAAACCCATTTCTTAATCTTTTATTACCCGGCTGCTTTCTTCAGGAGAAGCTTTAGGTACTGATCGTTTTTTTGCAATTTGCCCAAACGATCGTGAGTAGGTTAACTTTACAATAGGGAACTGGACGGATTCTGTATTAACCGTAACATGATTGCGGATGGAAAAGGCTTCTTGCGAAAGCGTTCCATACCGAATGATATAACGCTCCTGCTGCAATATGTCTGAAACAGCAAGTTGCAGTATTCCCTTGTTTCCTGGCAATTGTTTTTTTATGCCCCAATAACAAGCAGCATAGTTCACCTGGTATCGACTAATGATATGGAGGTATCAGGGCCATAGTTAGGCAGTTAAATGTACGCTACCTCGTCAACGTAACTAATCCTTTTTCCAAAATTAGTTTACCGCCTTCTAATTGGTAACTGCATCGCCACACAAATGCAGATGTGGCGTTGTCATTCATTTTTGATTTTCCATCCCAGCTTTTGTAGGGATCAGTTGTAGAAAAGACCAGTTCACCCCATCGATTATAGATGTCCAGTTTGAAATTTAAAACCTTTCCAAATACGATAGCACGGAATACATCATTTATGCCGTCACCATTGGGTGTAAAGGCTGTTGGAATAAAAACTCCGGTTCTACATATTTTATAAAATACATCAGACGTGTCACTTCCATAACAACCGTTATAGTCCTGCACCTGTAATATGTATCGGCCTGGTTTATCAACTGTCAACGACGCCCCATTCGAGCCATCCGACCATTTATAAGTCATATAGTGTTTTGCCGGCAATATATGAAGTTGGCCATATTGACAAATACTATCTACTGGTTTCAAAAAGTCTGCAGGCTTAGGTGCTGTACCGGTAATTACAATCGAGTCAACCGCCAGGCAACCGTTGCTATTCTTTACAGCAACCCAATAAGTGCCTGGATTATAAATCGTCAAGGAAGCCCCTGTTGTTTGGTCTTGCCATTGATAACTGGCAAACAATCCAGGAGTAAGTGAAATGTTACTCCCCATACATAAATTCCTATCAGCTCCCAAATCCGGAATTGGTGAATCGTGAACTGTTATTATAGTTGTTACAATAGAGTCGCATCCCAAATAGGTCGAAACTGTGTCAACATAAGTACCTGAACTGGTTTGATAAATGCCGTTGACATAATAGCTTTCGCCCTTGCACAATGAGACTGTAACATTATTCCTTTTCACGGGATCTACCTGTAAGTTCAGTATGCGAATACTGTCACATCCACTAGCGGCAACAAGGGTGTCGTAATATGTGCCGGTGGTTGTATAACCCCACTGATTACCACCCTCACAAATACGAATAGTGAATATTTTCCTGGGCGTCGGCATTACCGTAAGGTATAATGTACGTATGCTGTCGCACCCATTAGCTGCCTGCAATACGTCAACATATGTTCCCGAACTACTATATCCACCATAACTTTGTCCATCACAAATCGACATGTTAATAACAGAAGAGGTGTTATTGTGTATTATTAGATTAAGGTTCAAAATGCTATCGCAACCATCAGAACCAGAGAAAGCTCTCGAATAATTACCAGTGCTCATATAGGTTTTCCCTTCCCAAGTGAAGCTACTACAGGCAACTACATTTGATGTAGTTACAGAGCCTTTGATAGTAAGATTTAAAGTTAGCGTACTATCGCAACCTGCTGTATTTACAAGATGTTGTATATATATACCACTCTTGTTGTAAGTTTGGTTATTTGCCGTATATGCTAAACAGACATTAGCCGTTAGTGTTTCACTAGTAGATTGCAGACATTGAGCGAGTTTAATAACAAAGCCATCCAGAGATCCATTCGTAATAGCTAAATATTCACCTGCCTCGGGATCAAAATCGGCTGTGTTTGAAAAGTACCCCGATACATAAATATTATCCGTAGCATCCGTTGTTATGGAATAAGCATGTGAATAACTATCCGCGTTAACTTGTTTAGCAAAGCTAAAGCTGCCATCTAAGTGTAATTTACTTATAAAAACATTCGAAAACGAGGGACTGCTAAGACTATAAATTTCGCTCCCCGGATCAAAATCAGCCGTTCCCAAAAACGAGCCGGTTACATACACATTTCCTAAAGCATCACAAGCAACCGATGCTGGTTGCACAGTTGCTCCTGTTCCACTTAGCTCCCGTACCCATAAGAATTCTCCATTACTATTTAACCTGAGAACAAACCCTTTAATAGCTGTACTAGATAAAGTAAAAACGCCAGGCCCTGGATCAAAATCCGTGTCTCCATGAAACTCGCCAACTATAACAATGTTACCCGAAGGATCTATTGCAAGTCCAAAACCGATTTGATCACCGAGCCCATCAATCTTTTTGGCCCAGATAAAATTTCCATGTGAATCCAGTTTCGTTACGAATGCATCCGACCAGCTTCCCTGCAAATCAGTGTTAGCAGCAAGACTATACACACCCGCCCCCGGATCAAAATCACTGATACCGGAAAATAATCCTGTAGTGTAGATATTTTCTTGTGCGTCTACTTTTATTGAATACCCTACTTGTCCCATCGTGCCTGAAAATTGCTTTGACCATAAAAAATTGCCGCCGTTATCAAATTTCGAAATAAAAATGTTCTGTGAGGAGGAATTGACGTTAGAGCTTACAGGCCCAGGGTCAAAATCCGTTAACCCTTTAAATGTACCCACAACATAAACATTTCCGGAAGAGGCTACATCTACCGAATAACCAATGTTACCGTAATCACTTTGGGCTATGTTATGTGCCCAAACAAAATTTCCATCTTTATCCAATTTAAGGAGAAAAGCTGCATATCCTGTACCGGGACAGATGAGGTTTGCAATACCGGGTCCTGGATCGAAATCCAAAGTAGCATAAAAGGACCCGGTTATATATAAATTACCAGCTGGGTCTACCACCATATTTCTCGGTCCTTCATTAGCCGGATTATTATCCCCTATTTGTTTGACCCAAACTAAATTGCCATTCGCATCACTTTTAGTGATAAATATATCTATTAAGCCTTCTGATGTCATATTAAAAACGCCTGGACCAGAATCCATATCAACGGTACCGGAAAATGTACCCATGGTATAAACATTTCCGTTGACATCAGTACCAACAGCCAGGCTATAATCTGAAGAAGTGCCTCCAACAGTATTAACCCAATCAAATTGAATAGCCTGGGCGAATACACTTAAAGGGAAAATAAGCAGGGTAAGGGCTAATAGTCTTTGCGGGCTCATGTCGACTGTAATAGGGATTCAGCGCAAAATATTATTAAAACGAATAATTGCGAAGAATAATTTTAACAACAGATAAATAATAAAAATTTAAGACAGGGATAAATACGAGATCCTTTTGAAAATCAATCTGTTCCTTCTTCATATTTTGAGCTCCCTCACAATACTGACAGTCCTACCTCACCAACTCCCCTTTCAACCGCAACAATTCCGTTTCAGCAATTTTTGTATTATACCGCGCGGCAATGAGGCGGTCGTAAGCATCTTCCAGGCTTTTCTGTGCTTCGCGCAATTCAAGAAAAGTTGACACTCCCTGTTTAAAACGCTCCATGGCGATGAACACATTTTCTTTTGCCAGTTGTATATTTTCCTCTTCCAGCTGCAGTGCGCTTAGCAGGAACCGATAGTTGTTATAACCAATACGTACGCTAACGTTTACCGTTGTCTTCTGTTTTGCCAAAGCAATTTCGTTGTAGTCAATGTCAACCTTTGCCTGTTTTATGGCGCGGTTTACATTCATGTAATTGAGCAATGGTATGCTGGCGGTGAATCCGAAATTGGGACCGTAATTACGGTTATAAATAGTGGCAAATGGATTAACCACATTGCTGGTATTGGTGGTTGTGAAATTATATCCGGCAATAAAGGATATGGTGGGCCAACGCGCTCCCCTGGCTTCCCGCAATAAACTCTTTGATATATCCAATGTTTTTAAAGCCTGCAATATGCCGGGGTTGGTCGACTCAATGTTGTTCTGGATCTCCGCAATATTCAACGCTTCATTAATAGGTATACTGTCTGCAACCTCGTAGTTGCCAGGCAACTGCATTCCCGTTAGCTGATTCAATTGTTCTTTTGCCTGCACCATAATGGTTTGCTGCTGCAGGTGAATGGCTTTTTGAGCATTCAGGTCTACCCTGGCTTGCAATAGCTCGGGCTTGGTACCCAATCCAACCGACAGTTTCCGGTCTGCCAGCTTCACTCTTTCTTCGTTAATAGACATTTGCTCCTCAATAGCCTTGAGTTGTTGCTTTTGCCTTACAATAATAAAATAAGAGTTGATGACTTCGGCAGTGGAATTGATGACCTGGTTTTTAAGATTGACATTTGCCAGGTCGAACTGTTGGTTGATCCTGTCTCTTGCAGCAAACATTCTCAATCCATCAAACAATATCCAGTTAAGGCTGATGGCGGGATTAAACCCTATATTGCCTACGTTGGAACCCTTTCTTTCAGAATTATCTACCAGCACCTGTTTTTGTGTTGAAACCGTTTTTGTTCTGCCTACTGATGCATTCACCGCCGGCAAAAATCCTCCGAAAATGTAGTGCTGGTCTACTCCTGCCGCCACGGAGTCGTTGCGCACCAGCAATATATCGTAGTTGTAATTCAATGCTGCGCCTATAGCATCCTGCAAGGTAACCATTTGCTGCGCGGCCAACCTGCAGCCAACCACGCAAAACAATATAACCAGGGTAACAATTCTTTTTCTTTGCATAGGGCAATGCTCATTTTTCATCCATCTATCATTTATTCTTTAGTTTGGCCAGATGCCTGTGTTGTTTGCGCGGCATAACTACGCGTGCACACTTGTTTGTTTATTTTCGAATTCAGTTGGAATATCATGCTTTGTTTCCTCTGTAAAATACTGATCGATATCCTGCTGTTTTTTTCGAGACGACATATAACTGTACATAGCAGGTATTACAAAAAGCGTAAGTATCAATGAAAATACAATTCCACCTACTATTACAATACCTAACGGTATACGGCTGGTAGCCGCCGCACCCAGCGATAATGCAATGGGCAAAGCGCCTAATGCCATTGCCAGGCTCGTCATCAATATGGGACGCAAACGCGCTACGGCAGATTCTATCGCAGCATTGGTTTTGCTTAATCCGGCCACCTGCTTCTGGTTGGCAAATTCAACAATCAATATCCCGTTCTTCGTTACCAGGCCCACCAGCATAATCATACCGATCTGCGAAAAAATATTCAAAGTCTGGTTGAACATCCACAAGCATAAACAGGCGCCTGCAATAGCCAGCGGAACGGTAATGATGATGATGATGGGATCGATAAAACTTTCGAACTGTCCGGCCAGTAACAGGAATATCAGTACCAGCGCCATTACAAATGCGAACAATGTATTACCTGAACTTTCAGCAAAATCGCGCGACGTTCCTGCCAAAGAAGTAGCGAAAGTATCATCCAGCAACTGGTCGGCTATCACCTGCATGGCTTTGATACCATCTCCCAACGCCTTACCGGGAGCCAGCCCTGCAGATATGGTGGCAGACTTATACCTGTTAAAATGATAAATAGTGGGAGGCGTTGTGCTCTCTTCAACAGACACAAGGTTATCGAGCGAAATGCTTTCGCCCCGCAGGTTGCGAACGTAAATATTTTTGAGATCGGTAGGTTTATTCCTGTCATCGCGGGGCACCTGGCCAATTACCTGGTATTGCTTTCCGTCTTTGGTAAAATAACCAAGCCTCCGGTTGCTGAACGCCAGTTGCAATGCTTCGGATACCACGTCGATGCTAACGCCCAGGGAACTGGCCTTTAACCTGTCTACCTTCACCGACAGTTCGGGTTTGTTGAATTTAAGATCAATATCCACTCCCTGGAAGGTGGGATCTTTTTGTACCTCGTCTAAAAATTCAGGAAGGATTTCTGTGAGCTTATCAAAATTATTGTTCTGCACCACGAACTGCACCGGCAATCCGCCGCCTCTCCGTCCTACTGAAATGGTTTGCTCCTGGGTGGCAAACGCCTTTCCTTCGGGGAACCTGAACAGATTCCTGTTAACAATATCCACCAGCTCCTGCTGCGAGTGTTCCCTGTATTGCGGATCTACCAGCGTTGTTCTTACAAAACCGGTATTTACAGAACCCGAACCCGAAAACCCCGGGGCAGTTACCGTAAGCACAGATTCTATGCCGGGAACCGAATCCATTACAAACTCGGTAAGCCTGTCGATGTATTTATCGGTGTAATCAAAAGACGAACCTTCGGGCATGGTTACCTGCAGCCTGAACTGGTTACGGTCTTCCATAGGCGCTAATTCAGATTGAAGTTGCATGCCTATGAAGTAGATAATGCCGAAACAAGCAAGTACAATTACAATTGCCATCCACCGGATTTTCATAAAGCTGGTGAGCAATTTATGGTACCCGTTTTCCATTCCTTTAAAAAATGGCTCTGTAACCCGGTAAAACCATCCATGCTTGTGTACACTTTTGGTTAATTTAATATTGAGCACCGGCGTTAGCGTAAGCGATACAAAGGCCGATACCAGCACCGCGCCGGCAACCACCACACCAAATTCGCGGAAAAGGCTGCCTACAAAACCTTGTAAAAAAACAATGGGAATGAATATAACGGCTATGGTAAGCGAAGTGGCAATAACTGCAAAGTAAATTTCTTTTGAACCCAGCAAGGCTGCCTGCCACTTGTTCATACCCTGCTCCATCTTTTTATAAATGTTTTCCGTTACCACAATACCATCATCCACCACCAAACCCGTTGCCAGCACAATGCCCAGCAGGGTAAGCACATTTATGGTAAAGCCGGCCAAATACATAATAAAGAAGGCCGCAATAAGCGAAACGGGAATGTCTATTAAAGGGCGGACGGCAATAAGCCACGAACGGAAAAACAGGTAAATGATCAACACCACCAGCACTACGGCAACGATCAGGGTTTCTTCTACTTCCAGTATTGAACGCTTGATAAATACAGTGTTATCTCTTGCTATACCCAGCACAATGTCTTCCGGTATTTCTTTTTTGAGCTGTTCGTATCGTTTGTAAAATTCATCTGCTATCGCCACATAGTTCGAGCCGGGCATAGGCACAATTGCCAGCGCAATCATTGAAACGCCGTTGAACTTTAACACCGTTTCTTCATTTTCTGGTCCCAGCACCACTTCTCCAATGTCTTTTATGCGGATGGTGCCTGTGCCTGTGTTCCTGATAATAACGTTGCCAAACTCTTCTTCGGTGGTTAACCTTCCAAAAGTTCTTACAGCAAGCTCAGTATTGGAACCAGCTATTTTCCCCGAAGGAAGCTCCACATTTTCGCGTAGTAAAGCCGCCTGCACATCCTCAAACGTTAAACCATAAGCGTTAAGCTTTGATGGCTCGAACCAGATGCGCATGGCATATTTTTTTTCGCCCCATATCTGGAGTGCACTTACTCCCGGTATGGTTTGCAGTCTTTCCTGCAGCACATTTGTAGCATATTCCGTTACCTGCAACTGGTTGCGGGTATTGCTTTGCACCGTCATCGATATGATCGCATCGGCGCTTGCATCGGCTTTGGATACTACGGGGGGAGCGTCGAGATCCTGCGGCAGGTTCCGGAGCGATTGCGATACTTTATCTCTTACATCGTTGGCGGCAGCTTCCAGGTCGGTTCCCAGGTCAAATTCAACTGTAATATTGCTCGTACCCTGGCTGCTGCTCGAAGTAATATTTTTAATGCCGGCAATGCCATTGATTGATTTTTCAATGGGCTCCGTTATCTGTGATTCAATAATATCTGCGTTAGCGCCGGCGTAGCTGGTACGCACATTGATGATAGGCGGATCGATGGCAGGATAATCTCTTACTCCCAAAAAAGAGAAACCGATCACGCCAAAAATCACGATCAGTATACTCCCTACTGTTGCCAGTACCGGTCGCCTTAAACTAAGTTCTGAAATGTTCATTATTTTACTTTGCCCAGTTGAATTTGAGAATTGGGTTTAACAGCCATCAAACCCGATACGAGCACTGTATCGCCTATACTAACGCCACTCAATACCTGTATATAGGTAGAATCGCGGATACCTGTAGCTACTTCCTTAAAATCCGGCTTTCCGTTGCGATACAAAATTACCTGCTTTCCTCTCGATAAAGGTATAATGGCCTGTGTAGGCACAATAATAGCGTTGTTGTCACGGTCAAGGTCAAGGTCTACTTTGGCATACGCTCCGGGAACCAATGCCGGGTTTTTGCTTTTTACCAGTCCCTTTACGTTAAGGCTGCGGGTGTTGGCATCAATAAAATACTCTGTAGCCATTACGGTGGCGTTAAATTCCTTGCTGGCACCATCTATGGCAAAACTTACTGCTTTGCCGGGCTTAAAAACAGTGCTGTATTTTTCGGGAACGGTAAACTCAAGCTTTAACTGATCAACCTGCCTGATGGTGGCAATGATATCTGCCGGTGATATATAAGCGCCCAAACTCACATTTCTTAAACCAATACGACCGTCAAACGGCGCGCGTATTTCCGTTTTATTAATGGCCACCTTTATCAGTTCAATATCTGCCTTGTTGTTGTTTACCTGCAGTTCACTCAGGTCTACATCCTGCTGGCTGATGCCCTGTATCTTCAGCAGTTCGCGGTATCTTTCTACCGTTTTCTGATTGATCTCAAGCTGCACTTCTAATTTTCGTAGCTGGGCTTTCAGGTCTTCGTCAAACAGCTTGGCCAGCAATGTTCCTTTTTTTACAAAAGCACCTTCTTTGAAATTGATAGAAACCAGTCTGCCGGAAATTTCTGGGCGGATATCAGTACCTTCTGCCGGGAGCAATGAACCAGGCACCTGTATATTTTCGCTCAGTGCCAGGGTTTTAGCTACAAAGGCATCTGCGGTAATGGGTTTATTGCGGGATACAGGAGACTTGGGAGCTTCGTCTTTTTTTCCGGATTTACACGAAAAAAACAGCACCAGAACAAGCATGGATACTACTAACTTTCTCATTGCCACGAAGCTAACACAATTTTAAAAGCCTCTTAGCTTAAGGAGGTTTATGGTAGGTTAATTAAGGTTAAAGGGGGGAAGGGGAGCTATCAGCAGTCAGCGATCAGCAGTCAGCTTTGAGCTGGAAGCAGGATCAGCAATTAATAGTTGCGGTTGGGTTGATAATTTAAGCCCCAAACCTGGGCTAAACTGCTTTCTGAAAGCTGATAGCTAATAGCTGATGGCTGACAGCTGGCTGCTCTGTATCAAAACCGTACACATGGTGTATCACGAGCGTACGAGGAACAGCAATATACTGGTGTAAAGAACTGAAAATCAATAAAATTACATTCTGGCACATCATTCACTTAGTATGTACGTTTCCCACATGTTGATTTTTTGCCTCCCGGACGCTGTGCCGGGGGGTTTTAATGAAGCAGGAAACATTTGAAGAGCAAGAAAATTGAAAAGTTTATCATGGATAGAGTTATAGCAAAAAAGAAATGGACCACTAAAAAGATTCTGACCATTGCCGGTATAGTGGGAATTGTTGCCTTGATTGCCGCCAGCTTTTATTTTACATCGGGCAATTCGAAACTGAACGTTGACCTTGAAAGAGTTACCATCAGCGAAGTGAAGGAAGGCGTTTTCCAGGAAACCATTCCTGTAAATGGTGTTGTGCTTCCTATAACAAGTATTTATCTTGACGCCCAGGAAGGCGGAAGAGTGGAAGAGAAATATGTAGAAGACGGTGCTATTATGAAAAAAGGTGAACCTATTTTACGGCTGTCGAATACAGATCTTTTAATGAACCTGATGAGCCAGCAGAATACCGTGTACAACACGCTTACGCAAATGCAGATCAACAGCAACAATGCGCAGCAAAACACGGTAACCAAACTGAACCAGATGGCAGATGTGGAAAGCCAGCTGAAAGAAGCAGAGCGTTTGTACAAGCTGAACAAAGAGCTGTACGAACAGAAGGTAATCGGATCGCAGGAGTTCCGTCAATCCGAGATCAACTACATGTACCTGGTTGACAAAAAGAAACTGACAGAGCAGATTCTGACGCAGGATTCTATTTCGCGTTTGCAGCAGGCAAAACAGGATAAACAATCTTATTCGGGATCGCAGCAGGCATTGAACATTATGCAGAAAAAAGTGGGCGACCTGATTGTGCGTGCACCGGTAGACGGGCAGTTAACATCGCTGGATGCAGAAATAGGACAAAATAAAAACAAAGGCGAAAGGCTGGGACAGATAGATGTGCTGAGCGGCTTTAAAGTAAGAGTGGATGTGGACGAACACTATATTTCGAGAATATACCCGGGGCAGAGAGGTCGGTTTACATTTGCCGACAGCAGCTACCTGCTTGAAATTAAAAAAGTATACACACAGGTTACGCAGGGCAGGTTTCAGGTTGATATGGAATTTGTTGGCAAAGTGCCGAAGGGTATTCGTCGCGGACAAACGCTGCAAACCTTGCTGGCATTGAGCGATGAACGCAAATCGTTGTTACTGGCAAGAGGAGGATTTTACCAGCAAACCGGCGGCAACTGGGTGTTTAAAGTTTCGGAAGACGGATCGAAAGCATACAGGGTAGACGTTCAGTTAGGCAATCAAAACCAGGACTATTACGAAGTGGTGCAAGGTCTGAAACCAGGCGACAAAGTAGTAACGAGCAGCTATGAAAATTATGGCACAATGCAGGAGTTGATTTTGAAGTAAGCTGTCAGCCATCAGCTATCAGCGGTCAGCAGTCAGGAATCTAATTTGTTGATAAATGAATAGATCATCTTGCGGATTTCGACGATTTCTTTTTCAAGTTCTTTAAATACCATTTCGGAAATATAGTTACGCTCTTTTGACAGAAAGAGTTGATATTCCAGTTCTGAAGATGAACCTGCGGCGATGACCAAAAAGCGTTTAAAATCAGGAGCGCTATTGCGGCCGCAGCCTTCTGCTATATTCGAGGGAATGGAGTAAGCGCAACGTCGGAGTTGAGAAATAAGCCCAAAAGTTTCGTCTTTGGGATATGATTTTGTGAGTGCATATATCTTTAATGTAAGCTGATGGCCTTTAGACCAGACGGATAGATTTCGAAAGTTTCGCATAAACACTCAGGTTAACAACAAAAAATTAAATGGCTTTAACTAAAATTAATATTTAATAACTGAAAGCTGAAAGTAAATCGCTGAAAGCATTAGCTCACCACTAATAGCTGATAGCTGACTGCTGATAGCTGATAGCAAAAAAAACTCCAATGATAAAAATCAGAGACCTTGAAAAGATATACCGTACCGAAGAAGTGGAAACGGTAGCGTTAAATAAACTTTCTTTCGAAGTGAAAGAAGGAGAGTTTGTAGCTGTGATGGGGCCATCGGGCTGCGGCAAGTCTACCTTGCTGAACATTCTTGGTTTGCTGGACGATCCTGATGCAGGCAGCTTTTTGTTCAATGGCATTGAAGTGGCGCATTTCAACGAGCGCAAACGTGCCGACCTGCGCAAGCACAATATTGGTTTTGTGTTTCAAAGTTTTAACCTGATAGATGAACTGACTGTTTTTGAAAATGTAGAGCTTCCGTTGATATATACCGGCGTAAAAAGCGCCGACCGTAAAAAAAGAGTGGAAGAAGTGTTGGATAAAGTACAGATCATGCACCGGCGCAACCACTACCCGCAACAGTTATCGGGTGGTCAGCAACAGCGTGTAGCCGTAGCAAGAGCGGTGGTGAACAATCCTAAGCTGATACTGGCGGATGAACCTACGGGTAACCTCGACTCCAGCAATGGTAACGAAGTGATGCAGATGCTCACCGATTTGAATGAACAGGGTACCACTATTATCATGGTTACGCACTCGGAACACGATTCTCGTTACAGCCATCGCATCATCCGCATGCTCGACGGACAAACAGTAACAGAAAATATTCTGGTATAATTTGAGATTTGAAATTTGAAATCTCTAAAACTTACGTCTGCAATAAAGTTTAAATCATATTAAGCATTAAGTGATGAGCCAAATGCCAAATTTCAAATTTCAAATCTCAAATGCTAAAGCACAACGCGTTACGATGCTTGTTGCATTAGTGTTATTGATATTGGTGATTGCCAAAAGCGTAGCAGCGGGTACTGCATTTGCAAGACCGCAAAAACCAAATGTTGCAGAAACTGAAGAAAATACTCCGGGTACGGCTATCAAAAAAGTAGTATCCGAAATAGAAGATATGCCCTGGCGACCGCTTTTATCTTTGGTGCAGTAAGCTGTAAGCAATGAGCTTTCAGCCATTAGCTTTCAGAAGGTTATAAGTATATGCAATACGGAGTTCTATATGCCTGAAAAGCCAGGAGCCAAAATAAACAGACCGCCCATCCGAATTTGATCGCCGATGGCTGATAGCTGATAGCTGGCGGCTCACTACAATAAGCCATTGTTATGATCAGAAATTATTTAAAAGTTGCCATCCGGAATTTGTGGAGAAACAAAAGCTTTTCCATTATAAACATTACTGGTTTAGCAACAGGTATTTGCTGTTTTTTATTGATTGCACTGTATGTGCTCGATGAGCTGAACTACGACCGGTATTATGAAAATGCAGCCCGCATTTACCGCGTAAACGCCGATATTAAATTCGGCGGCGCCGAAATGAACTACCCGTTCAGCTCCGACATGATGGGGCAAACGTTCAAAAAAGATTTCCCAGAGGTTGAAAATTACACAAGAATATACAATTCCAACGGCAGCAAACTGGTAAAAAAAGGCAATCAGTTCATCAACGAATTCAATGTAGCCCACGCCGATTCAACTTTTTTCAACGTCTTCACGCTTCCTGCCATTGCAGGCAACACACATATGGCGCTGAATGAGCCCAATACGGTAGTCATTACCGAAAGCGCCGCCCTTAAATATTTCGGAACTACCGATGCCATTGGAAAAATTGTTGAAACCGACGACAACAATAAAACGTTGTATAAAGTAACAGCGGTTATTAAAGACATTCCCACAAACACGCATTTCAATTTCGATTTCATCTTCTCCATTAAAAACGTCAACTATGAATGGGGACAATATCTCAGCCATAACTTCCATACCTATCTTTTACTAAAACCAGGCACCGATGCAGTTGCTTTTGAAAAAAAGCGCATCCCTGAGTATATAGACAAATATGTGCTGCCGGAAGCAAAGCAGTCTTTGCAGATATCGAGCATGAAAGAATTTGAACAGTCGGGCAACAAACTGGCTTACACCCTCATTCCTGTTACAGATATTCACCTGCATTCCAGCCGCCCTTACGAACTGAGCGCAGGTGGTAATATTCAATATGTATATATATTTTCTGCCGTGGCACTTTTCATTTTGCTGATTGCCTGCATTAATTTTATGAACCTCACCACGGCGCGCTCTGCCAGCCGTGCAAAAGAAGTAGGTGTTAGAAAAGTGCTGGGAACAGAGCGCAAAAATCTCATTGCACAATTCCTGAGCGAATCAACTGTAGTAGCTTTTATATCATGTTTGCTGGCGATAATAATTGCGGCACTGTCAATCCCTTTCTTTAACGGGCTCGCCGGTAAAACAATGAAGTTCTCCAGCCTGTTTACGCCGGTTACGCTTCCGCTTTTGGTGCTGCTGCCTTTTGTTGTGGGATTGATGGCAGGCAGCTATCCTGCATTTTTTCTCTCTGCCTTTCGCCCAATAGAAGTTTTAAAAGGCAAATTAAAATCGGGCACAAAAAGCGGCAGCCTGCGCAGCACACTCGTTGTGTTCCAGTTTGCAACGTCCATCATACTCATTGTTGCCACTCTTGTAATTTATAACCAACTACATTACATACAAACCAAAGCGTTGGGCTATAACAAGGACCAGGTATTGACAATAGAGAACACCTATTCGCTGGGCAACAACTACAATGCTTTTAGGCAGTTTATGCTGCAGCAACCCGGCGTGCTGAATGCCAGCTACAGCAGTTTTTTGCCAACCCCTTCTAACCGCAGCGATAATTTGTTTTCGAAAGACAAAGTGTTCGATGTTAAAAACGGATTTGACATGCAGCAATGGCAAGTGGATTATGATTACCTGAGCACGCTGGGAATGACGCTGGTGAAGGGGAGAAATTTTTCGAAAGAATTTGGGACCGATTCTTCTGCCGTAATATTGAATGAAAAGGCGGTAAAAATTTTAGGATTTACAGACCCTGTTGGCAAACAAATATACCGTTTTACAGAGGATGGCTCTCCTGCTGCATACACCATCATTGGTGTGGTGAAAGACTTTCACTACGAATCGCTGAAAAAAGACATTGACATGCTGGGCTTATTCCTGGGAAAAAGCACTGGCATGCTATCGCTTAAAATCAATACAGCCAATACCCCCGGCATTATTAAACAGGCAGAAGCCAAATGGAAAGCATTGATACCGGAAATTCCATTCAGCTATAAATTTCTCGACGCCGATTTCAAAAACATTTACAGCGCAGAACAAAAAGTTGGAAAGCTGGCCATCTCCTTTTCCATACTGGCTATACTCATCGCCTGCCTGGGGTTGTTTGGACTGGCTGCCTATATAGCCGAACAACGCACTAAAGAAATTGGGATACGCAAAGTATTAGGGGCGAATGTGTCGAACCTGGTAGCCATGCTTTCAAAAGATTTTTTGAAGCTGGTAGCCATTGCGGCTGTCATCGCATTTCCCTTGGCGTGGTGGGCTATGCATAGCTGGTTGCAAAACTTTGCGTACCGCATCAACATCAGTTGGTGGATTTTTATTGCAGCCGGCGCAACTGCCTTGCTCATTGCTTTACTAACGGTGAGCTTTCAGGCCATTAAAGCGGCGCTGGCAAACCCGGTAAAGTCGCTGAGGACGGAATAGCCCCTCAACCCCGCAGGGGAGAGGGTGCCCAAGGTCAGAGAGGTTGAGAAAATGGAACAGCGGCATGTTGAATGGTGTGCTTGTATGGACTTATTCAAAATGGATGTGGCAGTTGTAATGCATGGGTTTATTCTAAAGTACCGTCCCTCTCTCCCGCTAAGGTGGCACAAGAAAAGGGATAAGAGAGCCCGCCCGACTGAACGTTGTTCGAGCGGGGAGGAGTCCAAAATTTTAGATCTCAAATGATAAAAAACTATTTAAAAATTGCCTGGCGCAGCCTGCTAAAAGACAAACAGTTCACACTGTTGAATGTATTTGGCTTATCGGCAGGGTTGGCGTGTTCGCTGCTGATCTTTTTATGGGTAAGCGATGAACTTAGCTTCGACAAGTTTTTTTCGAACAATGACCGGCTATACAAATTGCTGGAACGCAGAAATTACAATGGCGAAGCAATCTACAGCGGCGAATCTTCGGGGCGGTTAAGCGATGCCGTTAAACAAAGCATTCCGGAAGTAGAATACGCCGCTGCCATAGCGCCTGCAAAATGGTTTTCGCAAAATACCCTTTCGGTTAACCACAAAAACATCAAAGCCAATGTGCAATATGTAGAGAAAGATTATTTTAATATCTTTTCTTTTCAGTTGCTCGAAGGCAACCGCAACAATGTTCTTGCCACCACCAGCTCCATTGTACTTTCAGACGAGCTGGCAACCAAACTTTTTGGAACAACCAATGGCATATTAGGCAAAGCCGTTCGGTTTGACCATGATACCACTTTTTTTGTATCGGGTATATTTAAGAAAATGCCTGTCAACTCTTCCCAGCAGTTCGATTTCGCCTTGTCGTTCGACTATTTCAAAAGCATTAAGGATTGGGTAACGAATTGGAATAGTTCTGGTCCTTCGAATTTTGTGTTGCTCAAAAAAGGAACCGACATCAACGCTTTCAACAAAAAACTCGAAAACATTATCACTGCTAATACCGGCGATACGACAAGAAAAGTTGCTTCCATCAAATTTTCCAACGACTACCTGCACAACACTTATGGCAATAAGCACGAAGGAGGTGAAAGAATTGAATACGTGAATCTGTTTACGGCACTGGCTGCGT
The DNA here is from genome assembly GCA_051958655.1 of Agriterribacter sp. Taxonomy (GTDB): domain Bacteria; phylum Bacteroidota; class Bacteroidia; order Chitinophagales; family Chitinophagaceae; genus Agriterribacter. The sequence continues at coordinate 17,385 of JBQCFW010000129.1, forward strand.
TTATCCTGGTGATTGCCTGTATTAATTTCATGAATCTTTCCACAGCCAAAGCTGCCCGACGCCTCAAGGAAGTAGGAATAAAAAAAGTGGTAGGCGCCAGGCGAAGCCAGTTGATATTCCAGTTTCTTGCAGAGTCTTTTCTGCTAACGCTTTTTTCCATGTTCATTGCAGCAGGCCTGGCCATATTATTGCTGCCTGAATTCAACCAGCTTACCGGCAAAGCAATTGTTCTGCATTTCAGCTGGCAAATGGTTATGGCTATTGTTGTAATAACGTTGATTACCGGTTTTCTTGCCGGCAGTTACCCGGCGTTGTACATTTCAGGCTTTAAACCGTTGGCAATATTGAAGGGCAAGCTGAATACACCTGTGGCCGAGCTCTTATCCAGGAAGGGGCTGGTTGTATTTCAATTTACCACTTCCGCCATACTGATAGTAGCCGTTACCGTTATTAATCAACAGCTTCAATTTATACAGAATGCAAATCCGGGCTATAACAAAGAGAATATAGTACGTTTTGCAGCCGAGGGAAACATCCTCTCCGGTCAGCAAACATTCCTGTCTGAAATGGAACGCCTTCCGGGAGTGACGAATGCAGCTTATACCTATCATAGCATTGTGGGCCGCAAATACAGCGATGGGCTTGACTGGCCGGGAAAAGATCCTTTAAACGATCAATATTTTGAAGTGTTTGGAGTAAGCCACAATTTCCTTGAAACGATGCGCATGAAATTGAAGTCCGGAAGGAATTTTTCAACCGATTTTGGAGCCGATTCACTCAACATTATCGTTAATGAAGCCGCCGTTAAGGCGATGAACCTGAAAAACCCTGTTGGTGCTACGGTTCGGTTTCATGGCACTAACAGGCAAATTATTGGCGTGGTAAACAATTTTAACTTCGAATCTATGCATGAAGCCATCAAGCCGTCGTTCATGCATCTTCAAAAAGGCGAGGGAACGATCGTTGCCCGTATTCAGCGCCAGCATCAGCAACAAACGCTCGCTGCAATTGAAAGTCTTTATAAAAAATACAATCCCGATTTTCCGTTTACATTCAGTTTTCTAGACGAAGCGTACCAAAAACAATATGAAACGGAAAAGCGTACGGCAACACTGTCCGGATATTTTTCGGGGCTGGCTATTATTATATCCTCGCTGGGACTGCTGGGATTGGCCGCATTTACCGCTCAAAAAAGGAGAAAAGAAATTGGCATCAGGAAGGTGATTGGCGCATCGGCCGCAAGCATTACCGCCTTGCTGTCAAAAGATTTCCTGAAACTGGTTGCTGTTTCGTTACTGATCGCATTTCCGGTTTCGTGGTGGTTGATGGACAACTGGTTGCAAGGCTATGCTTACAGAATTAATATAACTATAGGAACATTTTTGTGGTCTGCCGCATTAATGCTGGCTATAACGCTGGCTGCAATCGGCTTTCAAACAATCAAAGCGGCACTGGCAAACCCGGTGAAGTCGCTCCGAACGGAATAATTTGAAAATGGATCAATTTGAAAATTTGAAAATGGAAGACCGAATGTGGAAATATGGGAAATGTGGAAATGAAAAACAAAGGGGATGGAGCGATGACAAGTCTCACGCTGAGTGTAAGGCTGAAAATGTAAGAATGTGTAAATGAATGTAGCCATCAGATTGTCTGACATGGCTAACCTAAAAAAATATCAAATCAAATTCAAATGCTAAAAAATTATTTAAAGATCGCCTGGCGCAACATTCAAAGCAGGAAGCTGTTTGCTGCTATTAATGTTTTGTGCCTGGCAGTAGGTCTAACCTTTGCACTTGTAATTGGCGTGTACATTGTAAAACAAAAACAGGTAAACGCCAGCCTCAAAAATGCCGATCATCAATACCTTTTAAAAAGCAACTGGAAAACAGACGCGGTCGGGCTCGATGTTACAACGCTTGGCCCACTCGCTAAAACCCTGCACGAAGAATATCCCAACCTGGTTAAAAACTATTACAGGTACAATCCCGTAACCAATATTGTGTCTGCAGGAGACAAACACCTGAAAGAAGACATTGCCATCGGCGACACCACGTTGGTAAGCATGTACGGCTTCCCGTTATTGCATGGCAATCCACAAAAAGCTTTTGCTACTCCCAGTTCGGCAGTCATTACGGCTTCCATCGCAAAAAGGCTTTTCGGGCGAACAGATGTGTTGAACGAGCGGATTGATGTAGGCACTACCATTGCCGATCAAAAGCAACACTATACCATATCGGCAGTGTTAAAAGACATACCGTACAATTCTGTTCTTGGATTGGTCTCTGATAAATACGAAGTGTTTGTGCCCACAACGTCCAGCAACTATTATGGCACCGGCGATCCTGCCCAATCGTGGAACCAGATATTCGAAATAGGACTGGTGGAATTGCAGCCAAACATTCAACCACACCATCTTGAAGCACCGATAAAAAATATACTGAGAAAATATACCGATAAAAACACGCAGGAACTTTTACAGGTGGAGCTGGCGCCGGTAATAAGTTATTACACCAACAATACCGGGGTAAAAAATATGATGCTCGCGCTGAGCCTGGCAGCGCTTTTTATCCTGCTGCTTGCCATCATCAATTACATTAACATCAATATTGGCGCAGCTACATACAGAATTAAGGAAATAGGATTGAGAAAAGTGTTTGGCGTAGAAAAACGGCAACTGGTGCTGCAGTTTATGATAGAATCCCTGGTTGTTACCTGCATTGCAGCATGTATATCTTTACTTATTTATGAATTGCTGCTCTCCTTTTTTTCTACCGTGCTCAACACCTCCTTCCCGCATTTCTGGCAATTCGACAGCACAAGCATTTTGTATGCCTTTGGTCTTATTATACTCGTAGGCGTAGCATCCGGTATATACCCCGCGTTCATAGTAAGCACTTACAATATTGTGAATGCCGTAAAGGGCAAAACCCAAAAGGCTGCCAGCTCGTTGTTGCTAAGAAAGAGCCTGCTGGTGATACAGTTTACATTGGCCACGATTGTATTTATTGTAGCGCTCAACATCTCCAATCAAATCCGGTTTACGTTTCATAAAGACCTCGGGTATACCCGCGACAGATTGCTGGTAATTACTGCTTTTCCCAAGCAGTGGGATTCAGCAGGCATCCAAAAAATGCAGTTTATTAAAGATGGATTGCTGCAAATGCCGGTAGTAAAAAATGCAAGTATTTCTTTTGAAATTCCTGAAAGAAAACCGCCGAATAAAATAGAGATCATACGAAAAGAGGGAGACAAATCTCAGAACGTATTTATTGGCGGCATGGGAGTAGATAAAGACTATGCCGCAACGTTTGGTTTAAAAATCATCAGCGGCGAATTTTTCACGCAATCCGGAGCAACACCTCCCGACGAAGTAGTGGTAACTTTAGAGGCAGCAAAATTATTGGGTTATTCAGCAAACGATATCGTTGGAAAACAGATCAGGGCTACAGGGTTTCCAAATGCTTTTACCATTAAAGGAGTGGTAAATGATTACAACCAGTCCAGCTTGCACGACAAAATGGAGCCGCTCGTTTTTATGAACTTCCGCGACCTGAGAGCATACAGGTATATTACCTTAAAGCTCAACGGCGCCAATATGCAGCAGGCTATTCAGCAGGTGGAACAAAAATGGAAATCGCTGTCGCCCAACAGCCCGTTTGAATATGTATTTATGGAAGACAAATTCAAATCGCTTTACAAATCAGAATTGCAAATGCAGGCTGCGGCGGGTATGGCTTCTGTTTTGAACATCATCATCATTTTTATGGGCATATTCGGAGTAGTGAGCTTTACCTTAACCCGAAGGGCGAAGGAAATTGCGGTGAGAAAGGTTTTGGGAGCAAACGCCATCAATGTTGTATTGCTGTTTATTAAAGATTATTTTTTCCCTTTTGTTATTGCAAACTGCATTGGCTGGCCGGTGGCATATACTGCTACCAGCTATTGGCTGGCGAACTATGCATACAGAATTGAACAGGACTTTACCTTGTATGGAGCAGCCACGATGGGCATGTTTATGATAGTGGTGTTGTTTATTACTGCGCAGTGTTTCAACGCTGCAAGAGCCAATCCTGTGAAAGCTTTGAAAGCGGAGTAAGTGAAAATGTGAATAGGAAATGTGGAAATGAAAGGGAGCCATTCGCCAACCAGGCTAGTACCTTAAAATATTCAATTTTACAATCGGTCGGCCCGGCGACAACCGGTCTGACCGATTGTAAAAGGCAACCTGATGAAAATACCAGGCGAAAACCAGGGAGAATATATGATTTGTTGAAAAGGTTTATGGGTAGTTGAAAGGAATCTGTTGAAAAAAGCATCCAATACTAAACCGGACGCACCTGAATCATTTCAAATTTTTAATATCAAATCTCAAATACCAACATGTTCAGAACTTATATAAAAACGGCCATCAGGAATCTTCAAAGACATAAAAGCAGCGCGTTCATCAACATTGCAGGGTTAACCGTGGGATTAGCTGCCTTTCTGCTCATCATGCTGGTAGTTCAATATGAACTGAGCTTTGATGATTTTCACCCGGCGAAGAAAGATATTTACCGGGTTGTGCGCATGGGCAGAAGCGCAGAAAACAGGGAATACAGGACGGGGGTACCCACTCCCGTTACCCAAACGCTTAGAACAGATATAGCCGGCTTTAAAAAAGTAGCCGCCGTTTATAACGACAACGACGTGCAGGTAAGCACCACTGCAGAGGATGGTTCTATAGTTAAAAAATTTAAGGAAAAAAATGTGCTGATTGCTGAGCCACAGTTTTTTGAAATGTTTCATTTTCCTTTGGCAACCGGCAACATTAAAACAGCCCTGAGCGAAATAAATACAGTATTACTCACCAAAGCAACTGCATCAAGATATTTCAGCGACTGGCGTTTGGCACCAGGAAAAACAATCCGGTTATACGGAGAAACAATGAAAGTAACAGGCGTGCTCGAAAACCCGCCGCCTAATACAGATTTTCCGCTGAATGTGGTAGTATCGTACGCAACGCTTATGCATTATAGCAACCCTAACGACTGGGGAAGCATTTCCGATCAGAACTATTGTTTTGTGCAATTGCAAAAAAATGCAGCACCGGGTAACTTTACCGCACTGATAGATGATTTTACCAACAAGTATATAAAGCCGGTAAACCCGGGTTATTTTCTTTCGCTTCAACCATTGGCAGATATACACTACGATAAACGCTATGGAAATTTTACCGGGCGGGTGTTTAGCAAAGACGTTATACTGGCATTAACCATTATTGGAATTTTTTTGTTGGTAATTGCCTGTATCAACTTTATTAACATCACCACCGCACAGGCTATGAACCGCGCCAGGGAAGTAGGCGTACGCAAAGTGTTAGGCAGCAGCCGCAAGCAACTGGTATTCCAGTTTTTGGGTGAAACCGCTATTACCACCCTGTTTGCATTGTTGGGATCGCTGGTAATTGTATTGCTTTGCATGCCCTTCCTCAATACGTTGCTTGGCATTCACCTTTCCTCGGCTGCGTTGTATAGCAAAACATTCCTCGCTTACTTATTCATTGCCTTTGCAGGTGTTTCCTTTTTGTCGGGGCTGTATCCTGCATTGATATTATCGGGTTTCAAATCCATCAACGTTTTGAAAAGCACTTTAAGCACCAGCATCAAAGGCATTTCTTTAAGACGTGCATTGGTGGTATTTCAGTTTGCAATTGCACAGGCGTTGATAATCGGAACCCTTGTAGTGGCTTCTCAAATGGAATATTTCAGAAACGCCGATATGGGGTTTAATAAAGAAGCCGTAATCAACGCCAGCTTTCCGAGAGACAGTCTCAGCCGTACGAAAATGGACGTGTTGCAACACGAGCTCAGCAAATTGAATGGAATAAAACAAGTAAGCCTGAGCGTGTTCACACCCGCGGGTGGCGGCGATTGGGCAACAGACTTAAGAACACGGGAAAGCAACGATCCAAGTCCCAACATGATCGTTCAAATGAAACCGGCAGATACTGCATTTTTCAGACTGTACGATTTAAAACTCGTAGCAGGTCGCGCCTATTTTCCTTCCGACACCATGCGGGAATTTGTGGTGAATGAAACGGTTGTAAGAAACCTGGGGATAACCGACCCTGTAAAAGCCATTGGCAAAAACATTAAGGTGGCAGGCAAATATGGCGAAATAGTAGGCGTGGTAAAAGATTACCATACCTTTTCGCTGCGCGATGCAATTGGTGCAACGGTAATGACTACCCTGAAAAGCAATTACCAGGTAGCCAACATGCGGATAGATATGAGCAAGGCAAAGGAGGTGATCCCGGCTATACAACAGGTGTGGCAAAAGCACTTCCCCGATTTTGTATTTGAATATGCGTTTCTCGATCAGACATTGGCGGAGTATTATGCGCAGGAAAACCGCATGGCAAAGCTTTATAACATATTTTCCGCGATCGCCATTTTTATTTCCTGCCTCGGCTTATATGGTTTGATCTCCTTTATTGCGTTGCAGCGTAAAAAGGAAATCGGCATCCGGAAAGTTTTGGGAGCACCCGTTAAAAATATTGTAGTGATGCTGTCTAAAGAATTTACCATGCTCATAGTGCTGGCGTTTATCATTGCCGCTCCCATTGCGTGGTATTTTATGAATGATTGGCTGCAACAATATGCCTACCGCATAACGGTTGGAGCAGGCATTTTTGTAGCCACCATTATTGGAGCATTGCTCATTTCGTGGCTAACTGTTGGTTATACCGCCATTAAAGCAGCGTTGGCTAATCCGGTAAAGGCGTTGAGAACGGAGTGACGCCTCACCCCGTCCCCTCTCCCTTGCAGGGCGGGGGTGAGCGGTTGAGGAAATGAATAGTGGCAGAACGAAATTGCCTGGAGGCTGGATTTATTCGAAGCTGATGTGGCAGATCCAATATCCGGAGTTATTCTGTGGTTCATCCGGTTGCAGACCCGATCGATCCAGGCAATCTCAAATTTCAAATCCCAAATTGAAAATGATAAAAAATTATCTCAAAATCGCATGGCGCAATCTTACCAAAAATAAGATCTACTCGCTGGTGAATATTTTTGGGCTCGCGCTGGGAATGACAGCCTGCTTTTTTGTATTCCAGTATGTACATTTTGAGTCGGGCTACGACCGCTTTAATGAACATGCTGCCAACATATACCGTGTACCCATCTCCTACTCCGGCAGTTTTGCCAACGTGCCCATGACGGCAGCCAATCACCCCGCCACTGGTCCTGCTATGAAAAAAGACTTTCCTGAAGTGCTTGACTTTACCCGAATGGTAAACATCTCGCTTTTCATGAACGCTTCCACCATTTCGTACAAGGAAGGCAACACAGCGCCCGTAACCTTTAACGAAGGAGCCATCTACCTCGCCGATTCTTCTTTCTTTCATATCTTCTCTTATCCTTTAATTGCAGGAAACAAAAACACTTGCCTGGCTGAACCGAGAACGGTTGTAATTTCAGAATCATCTTCAAAAAAATATTTCGGCAATAAGAACCCAATGGGGCAAACACTGGTATTAAATGGCGACCTGCCGCTGAAAGTATCTGCCGTAATGCGCGATGTTCCGGAAAACTCTCATATCAAATTCGACATGCTCATCTCCTTTTCAACAACGGGACCGGAGTGGGGCAATGATAACTGGGCATGGCCGGAATTTTACAATTACGTTTTGCTGGCACCGGGTACAGACGTAAAAAAACTGGAGGCGAAATTTCCTGCTTTTATAGAAAAACATCTGGGGGAGATTATGAAGACGTTGAACTTTAAGTCCTATTTTCATCTTCAACCCGTTACCGATATACACCTCAAATCCAACTATCTTAAAGAAGCTGAAGCAAACGGCAGCGAAAAGGAAGTTTATTTTCTTTCCATCATCGGCGTATTTATTCTACTGATTGCCTGGATCAATTACATCAACCTGTCCACCGCCAAATCGATGGAAAGAGCAAAGGAAGTAGGCATCAGGAAGGTATCGGGCGCCATCAAGCTGCAGTTGATCATACAATTTCTCCTGGAATCTTTCATCATCAACATCCTGGCCTTAATGCTGGCTATAGTGTTCATTACTGTGTGCATGCCTTTGTTCAATTACTTTATTGGTAAAAATATAAGCGCAGGATTTTTCAGCTCAGGTTTGGGAAGCAAACCATCCTTCTGGTTAGGCACTACTGCCATTTTTGCTGCGGGCGCACTGTTTGTAGGCGCTTACCCTGCATTTGTATTATCGTCGTTTAAACCGGTAAAAGTGCTCAAAGGCTTTGTTGTTAAAGCCAATGCAGGTATTTCGTTGCGAAAAGTATTGGTTTCGTTCCAGTTCATACTATCCATTGCACTCATTGCCGCCACCATCATCGTGTTTACGCAATTGAGCTTTATGCGCAATGGAAACCTTGGCTATAAAAAAGACCAGGTGCTGGTAATAAAGTCGCCGGCCATTTTCGATTCAACAATTGTAAGCCGTTACAACCATTTCAAATCAGAAATATTGCGAATGCCGTTTGTATCGAACGCAACAGCTACGTCTGATATTCCCGGAGATATGATTCGCTACCGCAACAGCGTGCGCCGGTCGGACCAGGACAGGCAGAGCAACTTTACTACTTACCTTTTGGAGGCAGACAATCGTTTTATCAGTACCTATAATATTGAAATGCTGGCGGGTGAAAACTTTTTGCCTTCCGACAGCTCACGTATGGGGCCAGACGAAGAGATAAAGGTATTGATCAACGAAGAAGTTGTAAAAGCATTGGGTTACAAATCTGCCAAAGATGCCGTTAACAAGGAAATCGTTTTCAGGCTGGGCCCGAATGACCATCGTGCCAGGGTAAAAGGCGTGGTAAAAAATTATCACCAGCGTTCGCTCAGGGAGCAGTACGATCCTATTCTATATTATTACCCGTCTTATGCAGCATGGAAGTACGTGTCGGTAACCGTTAATGTAGCCGATCTCAAAAAAAGCTTGCAGGCATTGAGTCTGTTTACAAAAACGCGTTTCCCGGCAACCCGTTTGAACATTTTTTCCTCGACGATTTTTTCAATCGCCAGTACCAGGCCGATCAACGCCTGGGCAATGTATTCGGGCTGTTTGCAGTGCTTGCTATCATTGTTGCCTGCCTGGGGCTGCTGGGGCTTTCGAGTTTTGTAATAAAATTACGCACCAAAGAAATAGGTATTCGCAAAGTGTTGGGTGCATCGTTATCGGGTATCCTCATCCTTATTTCAAAAGACTTTGTAAAGCTGGTAGCGCTGGCTGCAGTAATTGCCATACCCATTGTTTATTGGGCCGCAAGCGAGTGGTTAAAGAACTATGCATTTCACATCAACCTGCAATGGTTTATGTTTATTGTGCCGCCATTGGCATTACTGGTAATTGCGTTATTAACCATTTGCCTGCAAAGTTTGAAAACAGCGCTTACGAACCCGGTA
>JBQCFW010000130.1:0-5348 GCA_051958655.1 Agriterribacter sp.
GAGGCAGCGTAATACCAGTAAAATCAATGAATTTGAAGGATATCCACAATTGAAATGTGGATTTTAAAAAGAAAAAAAGTAACAAAAAAAGAAAAAAGTTAATAGTAATAATAGTGTCTACTTTTTTCAGGACATGACACACATGCCATTTATTATACAACGCAACCCACACCTTATGCCTTACACCATAAACCATATACTCTATACCCCACGCCCTATCCCTTATGCCTTTTTCCCGATTGTTAATAAAAAATGCGCGTGATGCAAGTTCTGGTACAGTACTTGTAATATTGTTGATACCTGTTCTTCTTCCCTGGTTTTTTCAGAATCTTAAATTTATTTGTATGAAAACTACACGGATTGCATTGGCAGCCCTTAGCACGGTTGCCGCAGGTTTATTTGCATTTAACGTAATGGTTGCCGGCTCTGTAAAAGGAACCATCAATCCCCCGGACGGTGCCACAAAAGCATGGGCTATATCGGCTACCGATACATTCAGCACCGACATCAGCAATGGCGCTTTTGAAATAGGTAATGTAAAGCCCGGTACCTATAATATTACCATTGAAGGCAAAGCACCTTATAAAAATGCTACAAAAGAAGGTGTGGAAGTGAAAGAAGGAGAAGCCACCGATGTGGGCGAAATTAAATTGGAGCAATAAAGCGGATGATACACCGCTGAACGGAAGCAATACACTAAGTGTGTTGCTTTTTTTTGTGCCCCTCTGCAAGCTGGCGCAGATTTCGTAGCCTGGCTTGAAGTACAGCCAGACCTTGTGCTATGTGTGACTTGCATCGCTACTGGTAAACTTTCCGAAAAATACATCATTCCTTTTACCACCACCCGCCCGGGTTCGTGTCTCTCCATAGCTGTCAACTTAAGGGAGATACAAGGGCTATATTGCCTGCCTGCCGGCAGGCCTCAGAGAGGCAACCCGTTTGTAAAAAGCCAGCCCCTTAACGCTTTGCACCGTAGGTGCTACCCTCCTCCGCCGTGGTTCGTGTCTCACGAATCACGAATATGGAGCATCCGTATGTTTCAGGCAGGCATGGATTGGCGTGGTGCATTGTTTTTAGCTATTTATATTAGTCAAACAGTATAGTTCGCAGGCAAGCTGAGCCTCGTTAGAGGTGACATTCCTCCGCCGTGGTTCGTGTCTCACGAATCACGAATGTGGAGCATCCGTACTGTTTCAGGCAGGTATGGTTGGCGTGGTACATTGTTTTCGCTATTAATTAGTGAAACAGTATAATTGGCAGGCAAGCTAAGCCTCGTTAGAGGTGACATTCCTCCGCCGTGGTTCGTGTCTCACGAATCACGAATATGGAGCATCCATACTGTTTCAGGCAGGCATGGGTTGGCGTGGTACATTGTTTTCGCTATTAATTGGTGAAACAGTATAATTGGCAGACAAGCTAAGCCTCGTTAGGGGTGACATTTCGGTTGAATATAAGAAGAAGGAATAAAGTGCCGCAGGCACGATATTTTTTATGTGGATCAAGGTGTAAAGTTGACAGCTATAGTGTTTCACCAACCTTCGGCAGCTTAAATCTGGCTCGTGACACATACCGTGCAATCTGGTTGTATAAGCAGGAATGTGTATATTGACCCAATATTCACCCTCAAATGCTAAAATAATATAACCGGGTGCTGAGTAGGCAGGCAGTAAGAAAATCTCTGCTGAAATAACATCCCATTGATTGCTTAAAAAGTCATTTATGTCAGAACAGAAAAAAAAATCCAGAAGAAATTTCCTTAAAAATGCAGCCATTGGCGCTGCAGGCGTAATGATCGTGCCCCGCAATGTGCTGGGAGGACCCGGCTATCTTGCTCCCAGCGATAAGCTGATCGTAGCAGGGGTAGGAGTAGGGGGTAAGGGCCGCTCTGATTTATCTAATTTTTACAAAAGCGGCAAAGCAGAAATTGGATTTTTGTGCGATGTAGATGACCGCATGGCTGTAGAGTCGCGCAAGAATTTCCCTAAAGCAAAGTATTATAAAGACTGGAGGGAGCTGTTTGACAAAGAAGCCAAATCATTCGACGCGGTTTCTGTATCTACGCCCGACCATACCCATGCTGTAGTAGCAATGGCGGCTATGCGTCGAAAAAAGCATGTGTATGTACAAAAGCCGCTTACTCACGATATATACGAGGCAAGGATGCTGACCGAAGCTGCCGAAAAATACAAAGTAGTTACTCAAATGGGCAACCAGGGCGCCTCGGGCGATGGCGTGCGCCAGTTGCAGGAGTGGTACGATGCTGGCATTATAGGCGATGTGCATTCTGTATATATCTTTACCAATCGCCCCATTTGGCCGCAGGGCATTGCCTGGCCATCGGCAAAGCCACCCGTGCCACAGGGCCTGGATTGGGATTTATGGTTAGGCACGGCGCCGTACAAAGATTACGTAGACAACCTGATACCGGGTAGCTGGCGCGGATGGTGGGATTACGGCACCGGGGCGTTGGGCGACCTGGGCTGCCACCTGATGGAAGCTCCTTTCCGCGTGCTGGGTTTACAATATGCGCTCGATGTTCAGGCTTCTGTAACCAGCGTATTTACTGCATTTGGCAACCGCGGGTATTTTCCCGAAAGTTTTCCTCCTTCAAGCCACGCCACGCTTACCTTCCCCAAAACAAGCAAAACCCAGGGGCAGGTAATCATGCACTGGATGGATGGCGGCATAAAGCCCGAGCGTCCCGAAGAGTTGGGTGCCAACGAAGTGTTTGGCGATGGCAACAGCGGTATTCTGTTTGTGGGAACCAAAGGCAAAATGATGGCAAGCGAATATGCTGCTAATCCGCGCTTACTCCCGCTTTCACGAAACAACGAAGTAAAGGTACCCCAAACCATTAAGCGTGTTCCGGGCAGCGCAGACGGGCACTATGCTCAATGGGTAGAAGGTTGCATAGCCGGTTACGGCAATATGGAGCTGAGTGCGCCGTTTTCGAAATCGGGCCCGCTTACCGAGGCAATACTGATGGCAAACCTTGGCATAAGAGCAGCAGATACACCCAAGCCTCGTGCCAATGGAAAAGGCAACGACTATCCCGGTGCCAATATGAAACTGTTGTGGGACTACAAAAACATGCGCGTTACCAACCTGGAAGACGTAAACCAGTTTGTAAAACGAGAATACCGCAAAGGATGGACGTTGGATTTTTAGTTCTTGTTTGTAAAAATAAATTAATGAGGCCACTGCACTTGCAGTGGCTTTTTTTGTCTGAAAATATCATTCACTAAAAGCATGATTTAAATTTAATTCAATCCGCAAATGTGCAGATAACAGATTAATCTGCGCATCTGCGGCTCAATGTTTTATCCATGCGGCTTGCAGCCTGCAATTGGTTAACGCCTTGTTATTAAACAAGCATTATTGATTGCCGGGAGGTAAATTTGCGTTTCTTGTTTAAGGCTTCGCCCCAAAAACATTGTATGATCAAAACCCTATTCACCTTATTCGCAATATTGAACCTCAGTATAGCTACCGCTCAATATACCGATTCCATTACCATACAAAAAATCAACAACGAAAAAGCGCACGGGGCTTTACATTATGCCGGTTATGTTATACCGGTAGGAATGATAGCCTATGGTTTCCTGGGGCTTGACGAAGACGGTGGAGTAAAGCACTTAAACCTGTCAACAAGGACAGAAGTGAAAGAAGACCTTCCCCGGTTCAGGAATCGCGCGGACGATTTTCTGCAGTTCAGCCCCTATGTTGCAACGTATATTATGAAGGCGGCAGGCGTTAAAGGCACACGGAGCTATAAAGATCAGACATTCGTTACACTCATCAGCAGCGCCATTACCACAGCCGCTGTTTTTTCAATAAAAAATATTACTCACAGCCAGCGCCCCGATGGATCGAGCTATAATTCGTTCCCCAGCGGACATACGGCTAATGCATTTACCGGGGCGGAGCTTATGCGTCAGCAGTTCAGCAATCAGCCCATTTGGTTACGCTACAGCGGTTATGGATTGGCAAGCGCCACCGGCGCCATGCGGGTATACAACAACAGGCATTGGGTGTCGGACGTGGTGGCGGGAGCCGCTATTGGTATTCTTTCAGCCAAGGCGGGCGACTTTATTTACAAAAAGCTCCAACGCAAAAATACGCACCATCCTTCTGTAGGATTTTAATGGATGATGCAACGCAGCCGTGCGTTCAGGTTTTGCATTAACCTGCAACGGTGCTGTGCTGAGTGGTGCGGCAAGCCGATACATTGGTTCAAATATGTTCAGCACCCCGAAGAATAATTTCATTAGTCTATACTTCGCACTGATCTCTCGTGAGCAGTTCGTTTTGATAGCGACATATCAATTCGTAATCAGGATAGGGCAGTGGGCGGAAGGTTTGTCTATCCCGGCCAGAATAACCGAAGGGAACGTTGCCGCTTCAATCGCCTGATTATTGGAACGAAGCATAAAATTTAAAAAATAATAAAGGAATGAAAGTACATTGCACTGCAATTAAATAAGATCCGGCCGGAGTTTTTTGTTTTAGCGTTTTTGCGGAATAAGTATAGTTTGTTGCATATTCCGGATGATTAGCATACTATAAAGTGCCGGATTAACAGCATTGCCTGTAACCAGTTATTCTACACGAAAGATGATTTATGAAGAAAATAGGATTTTTATCGTTTGGGCACTGGTCTAACCATCCTGCTTATAAAACCCGCACAGCAAGCGATACGTTGCTTCAGTCTATTGAGCTGGCTGTGGCTGCCGAAGCAATGGGTTTAGATGGCGCCTACTTTCGGGTACATCATTTTGCGGCCCAGTTAGCCTCGCCATTTCCTTTGCTTTCGGCTATTGGCGCCAAAACGAGCAAAATAGAAATAGGAACAGGTGTAATTGATATGCGCTATGAAAATCCGTTGTATATGGTGGAAGATGCCGGCGCTGCCGATTTAATTTCGCAAGGAAGGTTGCAATTGGGCATCAGCAGAGGCTCGCCGGAACAGGTAATAGACGGGTGGCGCTATTTTGGATACGAGCCGGCCAAAGGAGAAACGGATGCGGATATGGGACGCCGGAAGGCCCTTGAATTCCTCGATAAGCTAAAGGGTGTTGGATTTGCACAGCCTAATCCCAACCCAATGTTTCCCAACCCACCGGGCTTGTTGCGCCTGGAGCCTCACTCGCAAGGATTGCGCGAACGTATCTGGTGGGGAGCAGCTTCTAATGCCACGGCAGTTTGGGCGGCCGAAAACGGTATGCACCTTCAAAGCTCTACTTTAAAATACGATGAAAGCGGCAAGCCTTTTCATATACAGCAGGCTGAGCAGATAAGGTTGTACAAAGAAGCATGGAAAAAATCGGGACACCGGCGTGAGCCAAGGG
>JBQCFW010000131.1:0-26373 GCA_051958655.1 Agriterribacter sp.
TAACAAAACAATATGCTATTCCGGAAATTGCAGCGCTGAAAGGTGATGCTGCCAATGGCAAAACTGTTTTTACCACTTATTGCGCATCGTGCCATAAAGTAGGTGGAGAGGGTAATGACATAGGGCCCGAGTTAAGCAGCATTGGTAAAAAATTCGATAAAACAGGATTGCTGGATGCCATCATCCATCCAAGTGCGGCTATACTGTTGGGTTATGAACCCTGGCTGATCAATACCAAGGACGGTGGTTCTTTTTTTGGATTTTTAGTGAGCGAAAACAAACAGACTATTATGATAAAAGATGTTGCCGGCAACAAAAACACGATTGCTATTGACAACATCAGCTCGCGCAAAAAACAGGATAAGAGCCTGATGCCTGAACCGGCTGTGGCTGGCATATCTGAACAACAACTGGCAGATGTAACATCGTTTTTGCTGGAAAGAAAGTAAAGGAGCTGGGGCGATCAGCTGTCAGCGATCAGCTATCAGCTATCAGTAAAAAAAACAGGCGCAAGGTATCTCTTGCGCCTGTTTTTTACTTTATATCTTACACCTAATACCCCACTTATCACCTATCACTTATTACTTACAACTTCCTTTTCAAACTTCACCACCTGGTGTTGAATAGGCTTTACCTGTTGCAGGTAAGTATAAATAGCTTCCAGGTCTGTTTCGGTCATGGTTGCATACATTGTCCAGGGCATGGGCGTATTAAAATCTCCGGGTTTCAGCTTCTGATGTCTGGCAGTACTGTCGGTGTACGCTTTAAACCGTTGCACAAAAGCAGCAGCCGTCCAGTTGCCGATGCCGGTTTCTTTATCAGGCGAAATATTGGGCGAACGCAGTACGCCGCCCGGCATTTTAAATTCCATTCCTCCTCCAAACTCGCTGCCGGGAATAATTTTTCCTTTGTCTGTTTTGCTATGACACTCTACGCAGCCAGCGGCATTAATGATATAAGCTCCGTATTTTAATTTATCGGTTACGGGTGGTTTGCTTTCAAATGCCGCTTTTGCAGGCATGGTATTAATGAGCAGGCTAACAGGAAATTCGGCTTCCGAAACAGGCACATCATTCTTTACCGGCGCCAGCGTGCGGATGTATGCTATGATATCGTAAATATCTTCCTTATCCATTTTGCCAAAGCGCTGGTATCCCATTACGGGAAACAATGCCCTGCCGTGTTTATTTACACCAGTTGTAATAGCACGGAATATTTCACCATCTGTCCAGTTGCTCAGCGAATAGGGGGTGATATTAGGGGCATAAAAATTGCCGGGAAACCCCATTTCCTTACCAAACTTTTCGCCCCCACCTCCGATATTTTCATCCAGCATCGGCCCCGCAAACACGCTCCAGTCGCGGGTGCTGTGGCAATCCATACATACTGCTACGCTATTGGCAAGGTATTTTCCTCTTTCTATTCTTGTGGATGTTTTTTCAACCGTTATATCGGGCGCAGGACCTGTATCGGGAAGTGCAAATTTTACATAGGCGCCGGCTCCCGCTACCAGCACAACAATAATCAATACAATGATACCTGTAATCTTAATCGCTTTCATAATTAATATGTTATAGAGATGAACGCTTACTAACGGTGGATCATAAGCGCTTGCAAAGAAAATACAGAAGCTCGTTTCCGTGAGTATCAGCAGTATAAACCGTTAAAAAGGCTGCATGAAGCGTATAAACAGAGGCAGCAAGTGTATAGGATGAAATTGAAAACCGGAGAACTGATATGTTAAGGAGTAGGATTAACACGGAAGATACTGGCCGAATACCATTTTTTCTGCTACTGGCTACAACAGAAAGTTGTAGATTAGCGGCGCATCTCCCCCATCCTGTAAACCATTAACTTATTATTATATGCTCCGGAAAACATGGTTTAGAATCGTATTGATAACAATAGCCATTCTGTTTATTGTATACCTTTTGGGCCCTCATCCCGATGCTCCTGTATATACTGTTGAAATGCCCGACGTACCGGCAAAAGCCGATGCGCTTGAAGCATATGTGCGCTCTAATGAAGCCCAACATACATTAAAACCCAACAACGAGGCCCGGATAGTATGGTTCAATGATTCGTTGAAAAACAAAACCGATTATGCCATCGTTTACCTGCATGGCTTCAGTGCCAGCCAGGAAGAGGGACGCCCTATACACACCAATATTGCCCGCGAATTTGGCTGCAACCTTTACCTGTCGAGACTGGCGGAACACGGGTTAGACACTATTGACCCGATGGAACGCCTCACTGCTACGGCTTATTGGGAAAGCGCTAAGCAAGCATTGGCAATAGGCAAACAGTTGGGCAACAAAGTAATATTGATGGGCACTTCTACCGGCGGTACTAACGCATTGCAATTGGCTGCTACTTATCCCAACGATGTAAACGCACTGGTGCTGCTAAGCCCTAACATTGCCATCTTCAACGATAAATCGTGGCTGCTGAACAATCACTGGGGATTGCAGATAGCGGGTTGGGTTACAGGCGACAATTACGTTACTTCGGCAGATACCAGGCCTATTTACAAGCAATACTGGTATCAGCGCTACCCGCTGGTGGCTACCACGCAATTGCAGGAATACCTGGAAACTACCATGACGCCGGAAACTTTTGAAAAGGTAAAACAGCCTACGCTGCTGTTGTACTATTATAAAGATGAAGTGCACCAGGACAGCGTGGTGAGTGTGCCTACTATGTTGAATATGTTTGATCACCTGGGCACGCCAGCTGCAGAAAAGGTAAAAGCAGCAATGCCCAACGCTCAAAATCATGTGCTGGGCAGCTATATTAAATCAAAAGATTTATTGGGTGTGCAAAGAGAAATTGAAAGATTCCTGGAAAAGAAATTGCATCTTACAAAAACAAACAACGCTATTACCAACGATGGAACTTCGGCTACCATAACCGTTAGCGGCAACAATCCGTGAAAACACCCTGTGCTTCATATACCTTATACCATATGCCTTATATCTTACACCTCATTTCTCAAATACCACGGCATCGGCTTCGGCGCCCAGGCTTTCGAGCATGCCGGCAATATCGCTGATCATCGCATCTGGCCCGCAGATATAAAATTTCTTTCCAAAATCTTTTACATGCTCACTCAAAAATTCTTTACTGATATAGCTGTTCAGGTAGCCTGATTTTTTTTCCTTCGTCAATACAAACACGGCGTTCTCACCCAGCATTTCTTTTAATTCTGTTTCTTCAATAATATCTGACTGTGTTTTGTTAGAAAAGAAAAGCGTGTTGCCCTGCAGCCTGTTTTCTTTGTTCAATTGCCGCAATATTGCCAGGAAGGGGGTTATACCCGCGCCACCTGCAATAAAATAACCCGGACCTTTGTATTCAATAGCGCCCCAAACATCGCGTATAATCATTTCGTCTCCGGCTTTTAAGTTGTGTAAAGCATCGGTTACGCCATGATGATCGGGATATCTCTTTATGGTAAACTCAAGGAAAGGATCTTCCTGCAGCGAGGTAAATGTAAAAGGTCTTCTTTCGTTCTTCCACTCAGCAGTATTGATCGATACTTCAGTTGCCTGCCCCGGAACAAACGTATACCCCTCGGGCTTTGGCAGGCGAAATGCTTTTACATCGTGCGTAACCTGCCGCGTGGAAATAATTTTTACAATATGCTCGGTTGGTTCCATATTGGTGAGTTTTTATTGAGAACAAAGCTAGGGAAAAAGGCAGAAGGTATAGGGAATAAGGCAGAGGGCAGAAGAGAGGAGGCAGTTACTGCCTTTTACCTTTCACCTTTTACCCTTCACCTTTCTCCCTTCACCTTTCACCTTACTTCACTTCCTGCATTTCAACCAACCTCCGATATATGCCGTTCAATGCCATTAGTGCCTCGTGGTTTCCTCTTTCTGCTATCTGTCCTTTTTGCAGCACCAGTATTTCATCTGCATGCCTTACCGTGGATAAACGATGCGCGATCACGATAGAGGTTCTGTCGGACATTAAATGATAAATAGCATCCTGCACCAGTTTTTCACTTTCAGTGTCGAGCGAAGAAGTAGCTTCATCGAGGATTAATATCGGTGGATTTTTCAAAACGGCTCTCGCTATGGTAAGACGCTGGCGTTCGCCTCCGCTCAGCTTCGAGCCTCTGTCGCCGATATTGGTGTCGTAGCCATTTTCTTTCTTTACAATAAACTTATGCGCGTTGGCAATCTTTGCAGCATTTTCAATTTCTGCTCTCGTTGCCGAAGGATTGCCGAGTGCTATATTATTTGCGATGGTATCGTTAAACAAGATCGGCTCCTGCGTTACGATGCTCATCAATTGCCTTACCGATTGCAACGAATAATTTTTGATATTCACCCCGTCTATTAATACCTCGCCGTTGGTAACATCGTGAAACCGCGGCACAAGATCCGCCAAAGTAGATTTTCCCGCACCGGACGAACCCACCAATGCAATGGTTCTACCTTTGCTGATGGTAAGATTGATGTCTTTAAGAATCACCGCATCTTCGTACGCAAAACCGGCATTCCTGAATTCTATGCCGTTGTTAAAACCATTCAATACAATACCGTTGGGGTTGTCGTTTACGGTTACGTGCGTGTTCAACACTTCCTCAATCCGCACAATGGCCGACGATCCTTTTTGCATATTGCTGAAAGAAGTGGAAAGTGTTTTTACCGGATTGATGATATTGTAAAACATAGCCAGGTAGCCGATAAACATAGACGGCGATAAGGATAGTGAATGACTGAGCACCATTTGCCCGCCAAACCATAATATGCCCACAAATACCAGCACGCCTAAAAATTCCGACATGGGCGAAGCAAGATCGCGCCGCCGGTTGATTTTGTTCTTTGTTTCAAACAGGTCGTCGTTTATTTTTCCAAACCTGCCTCGTAACAGCGACTCTATATTAAAGGCTTTGATCACCCGCAGACCATTTAAGGTTTCGTCCAGCACCGAAAGCGATTCGCCCTGCAATATGGCAGCTTCATTCGATTGCCGTTTAAGCGATCGCGAAATTCTGCCCAATATAAATCCTACCACGGGTATGCAAATCAAAATGGCAATGGTTAACTGGGGACTTATGAACAGCAACACTGCAAAGTTCAACAATATGGTTAACGGGTCGCGAATCCAGCCTTCCAACGCCCCCACCATCGATGTTTCTACTTCCGCCACGTCGTTGGTAAGCCGGCTGATGATATCACCCTTTCTTTTCTCCGTAAAATACCCGATGGGCAATTTCAATATTTTGTCGTACAGCTCCAGCCGGATGGTATTCACCACCTTGTTTTTTATAGGGACCAGGATGATCATGGAGAGGTACAAAAACAGGTTTTTGAGCAAAATAGACAATACGATGATGACGCATATAAAGGCAAGCGCCCCTTTAGGGTTAAGGTCTCCTACCCACGCAATCAGCATTTCCCTCACAAACGCGGTAACGGGACTGTCTACCTGCGGCATTACGCCAGCCTCTTCTCCTTTAAAAATAAGGTCGAAAAAAGGCATCAGCATACCCAGCGACACAATGGAAAAAAGAATGGAGAGCAGCGTACAGACAAAGTATAAAAAGATGTTTCCCTTGAAGTTTTTCAGGTAACCAAAAATCCTTGAATATTTCTTCATTATGTTTATAACCGAATTAAACGGCAAAGTAACTAAATTTACAGCCATTAAACTTGAGTGTATGCAGGAAGGAAAACGACAGAAGCAGGTGGCAAGCCTATTATATGAAGAATTCAACGAAATATTTCAGCGGTTGGGGCTGGGTATGATGGATGGCGGAATGGTATCTATATCGAGCGTAAAAGTAACGCCCGACCTGCTGGAAGCAAGAATTTACCTTAGCTTTTTTAAGGTGCATGATGCCGCCGTGGTGCTTAAAAAAATTGAAGACAAGGCCTGGGAAATAAAGAAAGAATTAACCGCAAGGGTTAAGCACCAGTTAAGGCGAATACCGGAATTGAAATTTTTTGCCGACGATACGCTGGAGCACGTTTTTAAAATGGAAGCGCTTTTTAAAAAGATCAATGAAGAGCGGGATAAACCTGGTGAGTAAGTTAAGTGAGCAATAAGTTAAGTAAGTGAACTCATTTAACTTAATTAACCCAATTAATCTACTTCACTAATTAACTTAATCACTAATCCACACAGCTTGTATTTTTTATTTGCCTGGAGATATTTTAAAGCAAAAAAATCAACCAACGCCATCAACATTATTGCGTGGGTAAGCGTAGTGGCAATTGCCTTTGCTACTGCTGCGCTGCTGGTATTGTGGAGTGCTTTCAACGGGTTTGAAGACCTGGTAAAATCGCTGTATTCTACTTTTTACACCAACGCCAAAATATTTCCAGCCTCGGGTAAAACACTCGTGCTAACACCTTCGCAAATTGACAAACTGAAACAGCTCCCGGGCGTTAAAGACATTTCGCTGGTTGCAGAAGAAAAGGCCTTGCTGCAAAACGGACCCGACTTCCAGGCCATTGTTACGTTGAAAGGGGTAGATTCGAATTACACGCGGGTTACTACCGTTGAACACAGTATAATAAGAGGAAAGTTCGACCTGGGCAGCGTTGAATCGCCAAGGGCAGTGCTGGGTGTAGGCATTGAAAACGTGCTGGCTGTATTGAGCGACAGGAGCATTGGCACGCTTGCGGCCTATTTGCCTAAAAAAGGAAATGTAGATATTAACAATCCTTTGTCTGCATTTGCCGAAGGACAGATTACGGCCGCCGGAACGTTTGCCATACAGCAGGATTTCGACAACAATTATGTACTTACGAACTTGGATTTCGTAAAACAATACATGGATTTTAAACCCGACGAATACTCGTCGGTAGAAATTGCCGCAACGCCCGGAACAGACGACAATGCCGTTAAGCGGGCTATTGAACAGTTGTTAGGTAATTCCTACAAAGTGCAAACACGTTATGAACAAAACAGCAGTTTGTACAATGTAATGCGTTTGGAGAAATATGCCATTTACGGCATTTTTATATTGGTGCTGATAGTAGCATCGTTTAATATGATTGGGGCATTGAGCATGCTGGTGCTGGAAAAACAGAAAGATATACAGATACTGCAGTCGATGGGAGCCGACAGGAACTGGATACAGAAAGTATTTTTGGCAGAAGGTATAGTATTGGCAGCCGTAGGCATAAGCGCTGGAATGTTCCTTGCCATTTTGTTATGTGTGCTGCAATTGCAGTACAAACTTATTCCCCTGCAGGGCGCTTCGTTTGTAATTGACTACTACCCGGTTAAAATGATTTTTATTGATTTTGTGGTAGTGGCCGTTACCGTGTTTATCATTGCGCTCCTGGCTTCGTGGTTTCCTGCCAAACGTGCTGCCGCACAGGCATTTGAGTTGAGGAATTAGGGGAGGAAATTTTTGATTTCTGATTTGAGATTTAGCGGAATACCTGTAGCTGATGACTGATTGCTGCCGGCTGACAGCTGAACGCCATACTGTCACAAAGCCTAAATTTGTACGCAATTTGCTGAATTGGGCATATTGACGTTTTTCCACTATCTATTTCCACTCATTTATGAAGATACTTTTTACTTATCTCAAACCATTTAAATGGCTGGTGCTGCTGGTGTTGGTATTATCGGCCATGAATACAGGATTTTCACTTTTCGATCCCATCATCTTTGGTAATCTTGTAAATCTTGCCAACGACTTTGCTAAAAACCCGGCCAACTACAGCGCTTCTGAGTTTTTTACCAAACAGTATAACGGGGTTATGTGGCTGCTGCTGGCTTCTATTGGCGTGGCCATGGTAAGCAGGATCGCTAAAAACTTCCAGGATTATTTTTTGAATGTTATTATTCAAAAATTCGGTGCAAAGGTTTTTACAGATGGTTTGCAACATGCCATGAAGTTGCCCTATTACCAGTTTGAAGACCAGCGAAGCGGCGAAACATTGTCTGTTCTTACCAAAGTGAGAACAGATGTGGAGCGGCTAATGGTAAACGTGATCAACATTTTGTTTGGCGTACTTGTAGGAATCGTATTCGTATTTTTTTATGCTGCACTGTATATTCACTGGAGCGTACCCATTACTTATATTGCTGGTATTTTATTGCTAACGATAATAACCAACCTCCTGAGCAAGAAAATAAAGATTATTCAAAAAACCATTGTCGGACAAACAACCGCGCTGGCTGGCTCTACAACCGAATCGCTCCGCAATATAGAATTGATAAAAAGCCTTGGGCTTACTACCCAGGAAGTAGATCGTTTAAACAAAAACACCTATAAAATCCTTGGGCTGGAATTGACCAAAGTAAAAAGGATTCGCAGCATCAGCTTTATACAGGGAACATTTGTAAATACGCTCCGGCAGATCATTCTTTTTATTTTGATGTGGCTGATTTATGGCAGGCAAATGGATGCGGGGCAACTGGTTACCATGCAGATCTTTTCTTTTTTCATATTTGGTCCGTTGCAGGAAATAGGAAACATCATCCTGTCTTATCGCGAAGCGGAGGCCTCGCTCAACAATTTTAAAAACCTGATGGAAAAGCAACCTGAACCCAAACCTGACAAACCATTGCACCTGGGCGAAATCAAGTCGCTTGATTTTAAGGGTGTAACCTTTAAGCATCAAAAAGCCTCACCAAAGGCAATTTACAATATAAGCTTTGGCGTTCAAACGGGCGAAACCATCGCGTTTGTGGGTCCATCAGGGTCCGGCAAATCCACATTAATGAAGCTGCTGGTAGGGCTGTATCGCCCGCAGGAAGGAAAAATATTGTACAATGGCATAGATGAACTGTCTATCAATTACGATGATTTAAGAAACCAGATAGGATTTGTAACGCAGGATACCCAGTTGTTTGCCGGCACAATAAAGGAAAATCTTTTGTTTGTCAGGCCCTCCGCAACAGATGAGGATGTGATAGACGCGCTGCAGAAAGCATCGTGTACGAACCTGCTAAAACGTGCAGAAAAGGGACTGGATACCGTTATCGGGGAAGGGGGACTTAAATTGTCGGGAGGAGAAAAACAACGCCTGTCTATTGCCAGGGCTCTGTTGCGTCATCCCCGCCTGTTGATTTTTGATGAAGCCACATCGGCACTGGATTCGCTAACGGAAGAAGAAGTAACCAATACAATCAAGCAGGTATCGTCGCAACGCAACCAGATCACAATCCTGATTGCGCACAGGTTGTCTACCATTATGCATGCCGATCGCATTTATGTGCTGGAACGGGGAGAAGTGGTTGAAATGGGCACGCACGAATCGCTGATTGCCGAAAAAGGATTGTATTACGCTATGTGGCGTCAGCAAATTGGTGAGCGCAAAAAAATGGAGCCGATAGCGGTTAACGGGCGCGCATAACCGCTTTAGTGGATCGTGAGACACGATCCACGGCTGGTCTCAACCAGCTCTCCATCGGCACGCCGTAAGGCGGTCTGATGGATGGCGAAAACAAAACATGCATTGAGTATTTCCATTACGGTCGTAGGCAAGACATTTACCAGTGGGGACATCTTTTTCCGGTCAGACCGCCGGGCTCAAACACAAAGCCAGCCCTCTGGCGGACCGACCGGCTCTCCCATCGGCACGCCTGTGAGGGCGGTCTGATGAATGACCATTACGGTTCCGGAATTATTTTTGAAGTACAATCGTAAAAGTGCTGCCTTCGCCCTGCACGCTTTCGCAGGTTATTTTTCCATTCAATTCTTCTACGAGTCTTTTTACAATGGACAATCCGAGCCCGGTTGAATATTCACCTTCAGTAGGCATGGAAGATATTTTGCGATACTTGGAGAAGAGGTAGGGAATGTCTTCGGGCGCAATGCCAACGCCCTGGTCTTTTATTTTTATAGAAATGCTTTCCGCGTCTTCGCTCAGCAGCACCCACACTCTTTTACCACGTTGCGTAAATTTAATGGCGTTGCTGAGCAGGTTTTCGCATATGCGGTTTAGCACATACCGGTCGCTCATTATAAACACTGCCCTGCCGGTGCCTGCATAATCAATGCTGATATCTTTTTGCTTGGCCTGCTGGTGATATATGTGGATCATGTCTTCTAAAAAAGCATCCATATCCAGTTGCTCCAGGGTAAGCGTATGGCTGTTGATTTCTTCCTTTTCTATATACAGCATGTTGCGGATCAGCATTTCCCCATTGTCTGCCGACGATTGTATGCGGTATAATGCTTTTTTTTGATCGTCGTTGAGGTTTGCCACGCCTGCTTGCTGCAATATCTGGCTCCACATTTTTATGCTGGTAAAGGGACCACTTAAATCGTGTGACACAATGCTGATGAGTGAATTTTTTTCGGCATTAAATTGTGCCAGCTTTTTATTCTGCTTCTGTATCAGTTTGTTTTGTTTGCGAAGCTGCCTGTTTTTCTTTCGTATAAGCAACAATATAATAACCGATGCTATGGCCAACACGCCGGCTGCCATGCTAAGCAGCATAAGATAGCGTTTGTGCAGCTTTTGCCTGTCTATTTCGAGACCAAGTTCTTTGTTCTGCAGCTCTTTTTGTTTTACATGATACTTTTCCTGCAGTTCGGCCACCGACTGCATGGTGCGTGTGCTGATCAACGCCGTGTCTATATCATACCATCGCTGGAAATATTCGTATGCAGGTTTGTATTCGTTGCGCTTTGCATAGTATTTTGAAAGCAGGGAATACACGTCGGCTTCCTTTCGCTTTGAGCCCAGTGCCAGGGCTATATCCAGCGCCTGGTTTACATATTTTTTTGCTGAATCAAACTTTTTTATTTCTGTATATACATCGCCAATATTCAAACAATCGTACCAAAGCATTTCCCTGTCATTCAGTTTAACATCGTTCTCATAATTGATCATAAAAAATATAAGCGCCCGGTTCCAGTCTTTTTTATAAAACCATGCATTGCCTACATTGTTGCGCAATGAAGACAGATCGAATTGCCCGGGATGCTTTTCTGCTATTTCTTCTGCTTGCCTTAAATAATGCAAAGCGCTGTCGGGCATTCCGAGCTTATTGTATATAGAACCTAAATTGGTGCTGTTGGTAAACATGGAATGTGCTTCTTTACGCAGAACAGCTATATGCAACGCCTGGGTATATAGGTCCTTTGTTTTTCTTGGCTGGTTGATATTATTGTACACAATGGCAAGATCGCCAAGCGCCGCAGCTTCGTAATCCAGACTTTTCATCATCCTTGCTTCTTCCAGGCACTGGTAGTAATAATCGATCG
This sequence comes from Agriterribacter sp., assembly GCA_051958655.1. Taxonomy (GTDB): domain Bacteria; phylum Bacteroidota; class Bacteroidia; order Chitinophagales; family Chitinophagaceae; genus Agriterribacter. The sequence continues at coordinate 11,192 of JBQCFW010000131.1, forward strand.
CTGCGTAATAATCGTTTTTAAACTCTTTATAGATCCCCCTGAGTCGCAACGACAATATTCTGCCCTTGTCAAACTGTAATTCCTGTGATTTGCGTTCAATAAACTCGGCGTAAAAAATAACGGAATCCTGTTTGGTTTCATCAAAATCCAGCACCCTGTCGTAAAGTTGTTTAAGCGAGGTAGTATCCGTTTGTGTAAAGGCACACTGCGTTATTGCAAAGCACAATACAATGAGCAAGCGGGCTGGTTTCGGCATGATTAGTATTAAATCAACAAAACATCATTGGTTTCAGGTAGTCAACATTACAATAATTCATGCTGAATAGCAAATTTATCAGGAGTGAAAGGGAAAAATGAAAAGTGAAAGAAGTAGCCTATAATTTCCTACTTTGATCTTTTTCGCTTGCCTTCAGCTAGCCATGCCGGTAGTAGCATAACAGGTTTCCTACTTTTAAAAAATGAAACCTTTGAATCTTTTGCCTTCACCTTTGACTTTTCACCCTACTTCACTTTCAACATCGGCCGCACCTGTTGCAAAGGCCCGTTTTGCAAACGGAGATAGTATATGCCCGGAGCAAGCCCGGTGCTATCGAAAGGAATAATATACGTGCTGCCATTCTGTTCCTGGTCTACCAATCTTCTCACTACCCGGCCCATGCAATCTATCACCTGCACCAGTGTATGTCCTCCCTGCGTAATGTATTTTACCTTTGTTGAAACAGAAAAAGGATTGGGGTAGTTGGATATGAGGTTGATGCCTGCATTTTTATTTTCGTTGTTGATGCCATTGCAGGTTCCATCTTTTATAATGGGCAACGACTGAAAGTTTTTGAGCAATACTGTTTGCAAAGCAGTGTTATCGGCGCAAAACCATTTTTCTAAAATGGAGGCATACACACTTCTGAAATCGTATTGATGTGGAATATTGATATTGGATGAAGTGTTGGACGGTATGTGTGGATTTTCGCCCAATACGCCCGGTTGTACTTTGCTGCCAAAAACAAGCATGGGTGCAGCCGCACCATGATCGGTGCCTACACTGAAGTTTGATTTGACACGCCTGCCGAATTCAGAAAATGTAAACGACAAAACGCGATCTTCAATTCCAAGGAAACTAAGATCATCCTGAAAAGCTTTCATTGCATCCGACAATTCTTTCAGCAATTCCGCATGTTTGCCAACAGTGGTATCTGCTTCGGTTTGCATGGAATGTGTATCGAATCCTTTCATCGTCACCATATACACCCTTGTTTTCAAACCACCCTTTATCAGTCTGGCAACAATTTTAAGTTGTTCGCCCAGTTCATTGTTCTCCGGGTAAGGGAGCTGCTGGGAGGTTCTGGTAGCTGCTTCTTTTATTGAATCAGCAAATGTTTCTGTTTGCCGTGCTATTTCGCGAATGTATGTTAACTCTTTACCCGCGCGGGTTGCAGGAGCAGGATCCTTTATATCATCTACTATTTTGTAAAACGAGGTAGGATTGGTGATGCTCATTGCCATTCCCATGGTGGGCCCATGAAAAGTAAGCGAAGAAACAGAACCAATTTGCAGGGCAAGCGGATCGGGCATGGTGGCGTTAGGATAGCCGATGGGAAAATTAGGAAACTCATAATTGAGGTATCGCCCCATCCATCCCGTATCCAGTATATGATCGCTGTCGGCAGCACTCATCCAAATGTCGGTAGACCGGAAATGGGATAAGTTAGGTTCGGGATAACCGACAGATTGAACTACGGCCACCTTTCCACTGTTATACAACTGCTGAATGCCGGTCATTGCCGGGTGAAAGCCTGTTTTATCATTCCCTTGCAGCGCCAGTACTTTTGCTTCGGGTATGGCAATATTATTTCTGGCATTAAAGTAATTGGAATAATTATCCCTTGGTATCACCATATTCAAGCCATCGTTGCCGCCGTTCATTTGTATAATCACCAGCACATGATCTGTTTCTGTAGCAAAATTGGTAAGCGTGCCTAAAAAGGGCGACGATGCCAACGCCGTAACGGTTTGTCCGTTTACAAAAGAAGGAAGAATGGTGGCGGGCACGGTATTGCGTAAAAAATCTCTGCGGTTCATACTGTGGATATTAGAATTAGGAATCAGGATAATTGATATTCGGGTAAAGCAAGCAAATACTTGAATAATTCATTCAGCCTCGACGATACCGTTTGCCACGCCGCCATGTCGGTGGGGTTAGCTATATAGGCGTTCCATGCGTTGGTCCAGTAATAATCGTTGGTTTGCCCGGTAAGGAGAATGTCCTTTTTCAACTGCTGCTTTATACTGTCCGACAATTGTATCCTGTATAAAATTTCCAATGCATCTGCCAGCAGCACATTGGGATCGCCAGGGTTGCTGAGTGTTTTTGCAAAAGCAATAGTATCTATCCTTAACTCAAAATCGTTACGGGTAAAGCCGTTGAATATCATCGTATCTGTAAAAAGTGTACGCCTGGGGTAGGTATCGTTGTTGATCCATATTTCGTGAAAAAGCGGTATCTGGTAATATGCAGGCCAACCCGACACACTGGGCGGATCGCCGAGCGTTTGCTGCATTTCGCGCAGTTGCGTCAACAAGGCTTCGTGTATGGCATATTCCGTAACGTAATCAGAAGGATCAGGGAACCGAACACCTAATTCCCTGCACAACCCAAATACAAAATCGGCGGGGCTTTTTATTAAACAACCCTGGTTCAACACATCAAAAAAGTGTTCGCTTTTTAAAAGTGCGTCTACTACCGGTTTAATATCCCAGTTGTGGTTTACCAGCAACTGAGCCAGCGGGGTAATAACATTTGCATCTGCCGCATCATCTATTTCATAATATACAAACCAGCGGTACAACTCTTTTACTATGTAGCGAGATGCTTCCTGGCTTTTTGAAAATATCATTTCAATCAGCGCATCCAGTTCCTCCTGCCCGGCTGTTTCTCCGCTCCGGCCTGTTATTACTGTATTATTGTAAAAAGAAGAAAATACCTTGTCGCCGGTGTCGTGTCTTTCCGGATCGAAATAAGATTCATTCAATTCTGTATCTACTCTCCATCCTGTTAAAACCCTTGCAGCAGCTTTTACATCATCTTCGTTGTAGTTCGGATTATTTTCTTTGCCTAAGGTGAACAGCTCCTGCAATTCACGTCCGTAGTTTTCGTCGGGAAGCCCCTTCCTGTTCAAAAAACCATTTTGATAAATGAGCATTAAAGGGTCTATAGAAATAGCTTTTGCCAGCGTTTTGAAATTGCCCAATGCATTTTCGCGCAGCAAGGTATGGTGCTTGTAGGCGAACCTGGCATGTTTGGTGATGATCATTTCGGTTGCGAAGTGATTGTGCCAGAATAAGCTCATCTTTTCCCTGATGCTTCTTTCCTGGTTTAATATCAAACCGGCCCACCAACGCTTCATCGATACCTTTCTCCGGTCGCCGATTCTATCGTCCATATTGTGATCGTATACCCAGGTAGTTCCCGGGTCTACGCTGTTGTCGGGCTCAGTGGCTTCGCTCACGTCGTAATCTTTTAACGGCGGAGGCGGTAAGGGCGATGTAATGTTGAGCAGTTCATTCACTGCATCTTCCATCGTTAATCCCGAAAAATAGGCTATATCAGCTAATGTGGCACCGAACATGGTGCGCTTGAGCAGGTGTATTACTTCGTTTCTTGTCCACGGACCTGTGTAGGGAGCAATACCGGTGCTGGTACGCCCGGCAACATGGGTTTTGGCAGAAGACAATTTCTTTTTAGTACGGGCAGCAGCAAAAAATCCACGTCTGTCCATAGGATATAAATATTGGATTATAAAAGAATAAACAATAGCACGAGCTTCACTTATTCAACGCCGTTATTGAACAAAAATGCTGCCATGGATGCAGTTGATTTCAACATTTACCAAATGTCAATCTCTGCAAGCCAGGGCGCGCAAAAAAACCCGGCTAACCGGGTTTAAAACAAATCATATGTTATTTTATTATCTGGCGGCAGTAATATTTATGCAATATTTTCGATGATGCCTGCAATGCCTTGTCCGCCACCAACACAGGCTGTAACAATGCCATATTTTTTATTCAGCCTTTTCATATCGTGCGTAAGTTGAATGGTAAGCTTGCAACCGGTACAACCCAGCGGATGCCCCAAAGCAATGGCCCCGCCATTGATGTTTACAATATCAGGATTCATGTCCAGCTTGCGTATTACGGCCAGCGACTGCGATGCAAACGCTTCATTCAGTTCCACCAGGTCAATATCGCCGAGCTTCATACCAGCCTGTTTCAATGCTTTGGGCACGGCTTCTATTGGTCCAATACCCATAATACGGGGATGCACACCCGCAGAAGCGCAGGCTACCAGCCGGGCTAATGGTTTTAAACCCAGCTCTTTTACCATGCTTTCGCTCATTACAATTACAAAAGCCGCTCCATCGCTGGTGTGAGAAGAATTACCCGCTTTTACCGATCCGCCTGCGGCAAATACGGGTTTAAGCCGGGCAAGGGCTTCTATCGAGGTGTCGGCCCTGGGTCCTTCGTCGGTATCTATCACAAAACTTTTGGTTTGCCTTTTTCCTTTTGCATCTACATACACATCCTCCACTGTTATTGGCAGAATGCCGTTTTTAAAATAGCCGTTTTTTATGGCGTTGATCGCTTTTTGGTGCGATTGAAACGCAAAAGCGTCCTGGTCTGCCCGATTTACATTGTATTCCTTTGCTACCGCCTCAGCCGTAAGTCCCATGCTCAGGTAATAGTCAGGATCGTCTTTAGCTATTGAGTACGAGGGAACCGTTTTCCAACCTGCTGTGGGCACCAGGCTCATGCTTTCGGTGCCGCCGGCAACTATACACTCTGCCTGCCCGCTCCTGATTTTGGCAGTGGCAATGGCAATGGTTTCCAATCCCGAGGCACAATACCGGTTCACCGTCATACCGGGAACGTCAAATCCCAATGCCCGTGCAGCTATAATACGGCCCACCTGCAGGCCTTGCTCTGCTTCGGGTACAGCATTGCCCACAATTACATCGTCTATTCTTTTTGCGTCTAACTGAGGCACACTGGCAAGCACACCTTTAATCACTTCCACTGCTAAGTCATCGGGTCTTGTAAACCTGAAACCGCCTTTCTTTGATTTTCCCACGGCGGTGCGGTAACCTGCAACTATATAAGCTTCCTGCATCGTTGTAAATTTAGTTGTTTATGCAACTTTAGTTACCAAAGATAATTATTCCGCTTGTGTGTTCCAAACCGTGGAGCGATCAGCAACCAGCTTTCAGTAACCCAGCCGCCTTCGCCGTTTCGACGCGGAAAATCCTACCTTCTCGTTTTTTGTTTCTTGTTTTTCGGTTCTTGTTTCCTCCCTGCCCAGGTTCGTGTCTCACCATAGCCGTCAACTTAAAGTTTTTTTATGTTTTTTCGGACGGATTGAAATCCGTCCTTACAATATGCGACCGAGCCGATGGCTCTTGTTGTTTTTTTACGCTATTGGTGAGTGTTCAACCTAGTCGTAAATGTATTGCCTCAGAGAGGCAACCTGCTTGTAAAAAGTCAGCCCCTTAATCCTCTTTTGCGCCGTAGGTGCTACCCTGATAGAGGACCGCACCTACGGCGCAGTAAAGAAAGATGTTGACGGTGGTTACAAACAGATGGCACCTACGGTGCACCTGCGACCGCTTAATCATTGTCATCATGTTAAGTTGACGGCTATGGTGTCTCACGAGCCTCCGCTAAAGGCTTCCAATTGTTCGTGATTCGTGAGACACGAACCACGGCGAAGGATTATGGTTTGGAGTTGTTGACTTAATCGTCATTATGTTAAGTTGACGGTTATGACGAGACACGAACCACGGCGAAGGATTATTGTTTGGGGTTTGTTGTTTTGGGTTTGTTGCTTTTTACTTTTGTTGGTTCTTGTTTCTTGGTTCTTGCTTCTTGCTTTTTGCTTCTTGTTTCTTTTTTCTACAAAAAAAGTACAAATTTGCGCCCGGTATGTATACACTACTTCGAAACTTCCTGTTTCTTTTTTCTCCCGAATGGGTGCATTATTTTTCAATGAACTTTTTGCGCATGTTGTGCGGTGTGGGTTTTATCCGCAATGCCATTACCGGCGTATTTAACCCCGGACTGCGAAAAACATTGTTTACAACAGCGCATGGCACACTTGAATTTAAAAATCCTGTAGGATTGGGAGCAGGCTTTGATAAGAACGCGCGCTATTTGCGTGAATTGGAATGCCTGGGCTTTGGATTTGTTGAAATAGGTACCGTTACACCCAAACCGCAAGCGGGCAACGATAAGCCACGGTTGTTCAGGCTGCCCGCAGACAAAGCGTTGATCAACCGCATGGGATTTAACAACGATGGCGCCGAAGTGATTGCCCAACGATTGCAAAAATGGCAATTGCTGCAACAGGCTAAAGGCAATAGTGAGCGATTGATCGTTGGAGGAAATATCGGGAAAAACAAGTCTACGCCTAACGAGGATGCCTGGAGGGATTATGAAATTTGCTTTAAGGCATTGTTTGATTATGTAGACTACTTTGTAGTAAATGTTAGCTCCCCCAATACGCCGGGGTTAAGGGCTCTGCAAGATAAGGACTCGCTCCGGCAGATATTATCCAATCTTCAGCGCATCAATTCTGAAAAAGAAAGCCGCAAGCCCATATTGCTTAAAATTGCACCGGATCTTACACAGGAACAAGTAGACGATGTGATTGACCTTGCCATGGAAATACAACTGGATGGCATTGTAGCTACCAATACTACCATCAGCCGCGAAGGCTTAATAACTTCCGCCGCCGAAATAGAAAGGATCGGCGCAGGAGGATTGAGCGGAAAACCGGTAAGAGAAAGGTCTACCGCCATTGTGCAGCAAATAGTAACAAAAACAAACGGATCGATACCGGTAATAGCCAGCGGTGGCATATTTACTGGTACAGATGCGGCGGATAAGCTTAATACCGGGGCTGCATTAATACAGGTTTGGACAGGCTTTATTTATGAAGGACCTGCTATTGTAAAAAAGATTTGCAGGGGATTAACGCGCAAGTAAGTGATTGGGCATGGTAGCTTCGTTAGCGTTCTGCTTCATATCTCTGTGCATGCTTTGCAGTGTGTGCATAACAACTACAGCAAAAATTACCAGCAACAGCGTAATAAGGTTTTTGTGAATGGTTAAACGCTTCATAGATATACGATGGCGCTTCCAGATTATGGTTAGGTGGCAAATATCGTGTTTGTGATGAAAAATAAAAATTTATTATTGTTTATCTACCCTTAAAGACATTCTCCAGATAGCGTTAGTTTCCTTTGTATATTTCTAAAAGCCCTTCTGGTAATGAAACGAATACAAGTTTCTTCTTATTATCTACTTTTTTTAATGTTTCCTCGTGAACGGGAATCAGCGCTTCCTTATCACCTATCATCACTTTGCACAACACCTGGAAGGGCTGCTCTATTACTTCAATAATTTCGCCAATAACTTCATTGTTATTCAACAGTTGATACCCCAGCAATGCAATGGGCGCAGATTTGGATGCCAGTTTTTTGAAATTACTTTCCTCCAGCCAAATTTCTTTCTGGAGCAGCTTAACCGCCATTTCGCGAGAGGAAATGTCTTCCAGTTGCAGGTATACCTCGGTGTCGCTTTTTATTTTAGAAGAACGAATAAAATAAGGCAGAAAGCTCTCTTTCCTGTCTTCGATAAAAACAGCTTCCACGCCCTTTAACGAAGCTTTTTTGCCAAGACTGTGCACAACAATTACTTCGCCGTTTAAGCCAAATACAGAGGCAATTTTTCCTATTTTAAAATATTCAGGCATTTTTGGTTGATTAGTGAATTGAGCTGATTGAGTTGAATGGGTTAAATGTCACTTACCAATCTTAACATATTTAACTACTAACCTACTTAACCATTCAACCTACTCAACTAAACGTAAAAAAAAGCCTCGCAGCAATAATACTGCAAGGCAAATTTTTTTGTCAGATGAAGAAACCTTTTATGATCAGTTACCTTCTTCTTTTTGTTCTGTCCTACGGGGAGCAATAGGTCTTCTCGGTCTTCTTGACTTAGCAGCTTCCTCTTGCTTCTTTTTGATGCTTCCTTCATGTTCTTCGTGCCATTTCTGGAACTTGGACATGGCAGTGGCTTCATCAAACAAACCAAGGCTTACACCACGCAGCAAATGCTTGAGGTATAATACACCTTTGTAAGATAAGATTCTGCGAACTGTGTCAGTTGGCTGAGCTCCTTTTTGCAACCAGTCTAACGCTTTCTGTCTGTCTAACTGAACAGCAGTTGGCTGGCCCAGTGGATTGTAGGTTCCGATCTTTTGGATGAATTTTCCATCCCTTGGCGCACGGGCATCGGCTACCACTATAAAGTAGAAGGGTCTCTTCTTACTCCCGTGACGTTGCAGTCTGATTTTAACAGCCATAAAAAATAAACATTTTAAATGGGTGATTGATTGTGTTTTCTTTCTAAAGGCTTGCGAAGATATTGTCTTGCAAACTATTTCCCAAAAATTAAAAGTACAAAAAAATCAACGTTTACCAAAACCCATTCTTCCCATCGGCATCTTATTCATCATTTTCATCATTTGTTTCATTTGCTCAAACTGCTTCATGAATTGGTTCACCTCGGCTATATCTTTGCCCGATCCTTTGGCAATACGTGTCTTGCGACCGGCATTTATTACATCCGGGTTGGCTCTTTCAAAGGGTGTCATGGAATTGATCATGGCCTCTATTCCTTTAAACGCATCGTCGTTCACATCAATATCCTTAATGGCTTTTCCCATGCCGGGAATCATGCCCATCAGGTCCTTTAAATTACCCATTTTTTTGATCTGTTGCAACTGGTCCAGAAAATCCTGGAAGTCGAACTGGTTCTTCCGCATTTTCTTTTGCAGCTTGGCAGCCTGTACCTCGTCGAACTGGGCCTGTGCTTTTTCCACCAGGGTGGTGATATCGCCCATGCCCAGGATACGTTGCGCCATCCTTTCGGGATAGAATACATCCAGCGTATCCAGCTTTTCGCCACTGCTGATGAACTTAATGGGCTTTTGAACGGTATACTTGATAGACAACGCAGCTCCACCTCTTGTATCGCCGTCCAGCTTGGTAAGCACTACCCCGCTAAAATCGAGGCGCTCATTGAACGCTTTCGCTGTATTCACTGCATCCTGACCGGTCATTGAATCTACCACGAAAAGAATTTCCTGTGGCTTTACCGCATTCTTAATATCGGCAACTTCCGTCATCATTGCTTCATCTACCGCCAGGCGCCCGGCAGTATCTATAATGATCACGTTTTTATTTTTGCTTTTTGCTTCTTTAATCGCGTTCTGAGCAATGGAAACGGCATTTTTATTTTCGGGCTCACTATACACATCAACGTTGATCTGCCCGCCCAGTACCTTCAACTGGTCAATCGCCGCAGGGCGATAAATATCTGCTGCTACCAATAAAGGCGATTTGCCTTTTTTCGTTTTAAGATAATTGGCCAGCTTACCGCTGAAGGTTGTTTTACCACTACCCTGCAGGCCTGCAATTAAAATAATGGCGGGGTTGCCATTAATGCTGAACTCACTTTCCGATCCTCCCATTAAGTCTGCAAGCTCATCCTTCACTATTTTAACCATCAATTGGCCGGGGCTTACGGCTGTAAGCACTTTTTCGCCAAGCGCTTTTGTTTTTACAGTATCGGTAAACTCTTTGGCTATTTTATAGTTCACATCGGCATCTACCAATGCCCTGCGAATATCCTTTACCGTATTGGCAATATTCAATTCGTTGATTCTGCCTTCACCCTTAATCTGCTTCAGGGCCGAGTCTAACCGCTCCGACAATGATTCAAACATACAGTTGCAATATTATCTTCTTAAACAAAATGCATAAAAAAAGTGAACACTATCAATATTGTTCACTTTTAAAAATGCGTTGCAAAGTTAAGTAAAGATGAGTAGAATTATGTGCCTAAATAAGTTTTTAAAAGTTTGCACCTGGAGGTAGTTCTAAGCTTGGTAATGGCTTTGTCTTTGATCTGCCGCACCCTTTCGCGGGTGAGGTTAAACCTTTCGCCAATGTCTTCCAGGCTCATGGCATTGTCTATACCAATTCCAAAAAAGAACCTGATCACGTCTTGCTGCCTGTCGGTAAGCGTATGCAGCGATCTTTCAATTTCTTTTTTTAGCGATTCGTGGTGTGTTATCCGCGTATCAACACTGTCTGCGTTGGGATTTTCCATTACATCTACCAGCGTGCTGTCTTCTCCTTCAGACAAAGGTGTATCCATGCTTACGTGCCTTGCAGCCACGCCTAGTGTAGCGGCTATTTCTTCTGTATCTATTTCCAGTATTTCTGCCAGCTCTTCTGCCGAAGGTTCTCTTTCATACTCCTGCTCTAACTGTTGAAATGCTTTATTAATGCGGTTGGTAAGCCCCACTTTATTGAGTGGAAGACGTACAATGCGCGATTGTTCGGCCAATGCCTGCAATACGCTTTGCCTTATCCACCATACGGCGTATGAAATAAATTTAAAGCCTCTCGTTTCATCGAAACGTTGTGCTGCCTTAATAAGCCCGAGATTGCCTTCATTGATAAGATCGGGTAACGATAGTCCCTGGTTTTGGTATTGTTTGGCAACAGATACCACAAAACGAAGATTGGCTTTTGTGAGCCGGTCCAGCGCTTTCTGATCTCCTTGTTTAATACGCTCTGCCAGTTTTACCTCTTCTTCAGGACCAATCAATTCAACCCTTCCTATTTCCTGCAGGTATTTTTCAAGGCTCTGAGATTCACGGTTCGTGATCGACTTAGTTATCTTGAGTTGACGCATACTCATAAGCCTTAATAATTTAAAGTTTGAACGAATGCAAAGACAAACGGTTCAGTTTATAAAACGCTGGCTACCATAAGATATTGTACCTCCAAGCAATTTAAGCAAATAGAATGTATAATAAAAAAATATTATTATTAAGTCGCGCATTCTTTTTAAAAAAATAGTATAAGTACTCATTTTGTTACCCCTCAACCTTATGAAAAAATATTATGCAAAAAGCTTTGATGGTTCTATTATTTTTATATTATTGCACGCTATCTCTATATATGACCAACAGATTTTGACAAATGAGTAAAAAACAATTGTATACATTAGAATACCCCGTAAGATGCTCGCCTACGATCCTTTATGAATTCTTATCAACACCCGCTGGCTTACAGGAATGGTTTGCTGACAGAGTAGACGAACGAGACACCGTTTTCAGCTTTACATGGAAAGATTCTACCGATAAAGCAGAGGTATTGGAAGGAGAAGAAGATAAATTTATACGCTTTCACTGGCTGCATGCGCCTAAAGAGGAGTTTTTTGAATTTGCCATTGAAAAATCGGAAGTTACCAACCAAACCATACTGGTTATTAAGGACTTTGCAGAAAAAAGGGATATTGCCGACCAAAGCCGTTTGTGGGACTACCAGGTAAAAGAACTTTTTCACCGTTTAGGCAACTAAGCCAGGCAATGCGATACAGCATTTGTCAACTGCCCGAACTTCATCAGTAATATTTCTTCAGCCTCGTTCCACCTGTGCAGCGGTAAAAAGTTACCCAGCTTTACAAAAGACGATCTTTCTATCCTGTTTGTCAGCACCTCTGCGTTTACCTCGCTTAACAATACATGTGTGTTCTCCGCATAATGATGCTGCCATTCGCTGTTACTTACCTGAAGTTGCCAACCTTCGTTTTTTAATTGCGCCAGCTCACTGCTAACAGCAGCACCAAGCATTTCGTGATAGCGCCCCTTCAGGTGCAACGTAATACCTATGTTATTTCCCCACCAGAACATGGTGCGTATAGCCAATATGTCGGAATGACTAAAATATCTTGGGTAATCGAGCATCACATAAGGGAGCCCGTGGTAGCTTTCGCCTCTGGCAATTTTTGGGTGCTGCAATACCGGCAAAAAAGAAAAAATACGTTCGCCCTGTAACCGGTAGCTGCTGGAAAGCACCCCGAAAAGCTCGTAGACTTTCTGAATAATGCGATTCTTTGTTAAAATAAATTCAGCATTCAATGCCACACGCAGTTCATCTTCCGAAAGCTGTATTTTTGCACTATTCATTCAATAAAGGTATTGCAGTAACCAACAGCAAGTATAAGCCGTGATCAAAAAACTAGACAAGCTCATTCTTAAAGCCTTTATCGGTCCCTTTATTGTTACCTTTTTTATTACCCTGTTTATATTGGTGCTCCAGTTTTTCTGGAAATATATTGATGACCTCGTGGGCAAAGGTCTTGACGCGTTCACGATTATCCAGTTAACCGGTTACGTTGGCGCTACGGCCGTGCCGCTGGCGCTGCCGCTTGCAGTGCTTATTTCGTCCATTATGACGTTTGGCAAGCTGGGAGAGAGCTTTGAAACAGTTGCCGTTAAATCGGCAGGCATACCGCTGCTGCGCTTTATGCGCCCGCTCTTCCTGGTTTCTGTGGTGATATCGGTGGTAGCTTTCATGTTCTCGAATTATGTGATACCGGTTGCGCAGCTTAAATTTCAAACCTTGCTGTACGACATCACTGTTGCGAAGCCGGCCTTTAACCTGAAGGAAGGTGTTTTTTTCAGGGAGTTTGAAGGATATACAATTAAGATTGGCAAAAAGGAAAAAGACAATACGACTATCCACAACATCATCATCTTTGAAAAAAACTATAGCCTGCAGGATAATATTATTGTAGCCGAGCATGGAAAGATGAGTATAAGTGATGATAAAAAGTTCCTGGAATTTTATCTTGAAAATGGCTGGCGCAACGAAGAACGGGGTCCTTCTTACAGCACCAATACAGATTATATACGTCTTGGTTTTAAAAATTATAAAAAGGTATTCGACCTGAGCGCTTTTAAAATGATGCGCACCCCCGACAGCCTTTTTAAAGACAACTTCAGAATGCTGAACATGAGGCAACTGGATAAGTCGATAGACTCGCTGAACAGTAATATCATCAGGGACGTAGATAAGAAAACAGACCGGGAGATCGGCATCAACTACAACTTTATCCGCAAGGAGATCAATCCGCCCAAAACACCGGTAACCGCACCTAAAATAGATCCTGCGGTTATCACTTTTAAAGAAGGCCCCAAACCGGTTGCTCCAAAAGAACTAAAATATGACCCGCGCCGCAAGCCGTTGCTGGCGGCACTTGAATGGCCCGACGTTACAGGTTACGAAAAACTGTTGCCCGATTCGGTACGCAGGCCCGTACTTTCGAGAGCGATAGATAAAGTAAGTGCTGCAAAAAACAACCTGGATGTTATTGCAGAAGACAGCAAGATCAAAAGTAAAGATCTCCGCTTTCACCTGATTGAATGGCACAGGAAACTGAGCTTATCGTTTGCCTGCATTGTACTTTTTTTAATAGGTGCTCCCTTGGGATCTATCATACGGAAAGGCGGCATGGGCATGCCGTTGGTAATTGCAGTCATTTTCTTTCTTATTTTTCACCTGTTGAATATGTTTGGTGAAAAGTTTGTGCGTGAAAATATTACCTCGGCTTTTGTGGGCATGTGGCTTTCTACACTGGTTTTGCTTCCTATAGGATTTTTTCTCACTTATAAGGCAATGCGCGATTCGCAGTTGTTTAACAAGGAATTTTATTACCGGTTGTTCAAAAATGTTCGTGTGCTGATTGGTAAGTTCAAAACTGCGAAAGCCTGATTTGGCTTATCTTTAGCCCATCATATCTCAACCCGGAGAACACAAATTGCAAGTACCAAAACGTTTTAACAGGTTGTATGACTAACTGGAAGATCATTGGATTTTTCTTTGCAGGAACCCTCTTCTTTTTATTATTGCTCCGCTGGCAGGGAAATGCTTTGGTTACTGCTTCGGCGCCATATGGCATTGTATCGCTCGAACTAAGCAGCAATGCAACCCATGCCGCAGCTATTGCAGCGGAATGGCGCCCTGCATTGCTGGGTACGTTCAGGTGGAATATGTTGTTTGATTTTTTTGTAATCCCTTTTTACGGATTGTTCCTGTATTCGCTTTGCGGTTACTTTTCGGTACACTATGTTCCCGGCTTTTTGCAACGCGCCGGTGTTTTAATGGCCTTCAGCAGTTTGCTGGCAATGATGTTTGATGTGTTTGAAAATATTTCGATGATCCTTTCAATGCATGTTGCAGTTACAGCAGCAGGCGCTTTATTTACCAGCATATTTGCCGTGCTCAAATTCAGTCTTATTGCACTCGCGCTGTTGTACATTCTTATTTCTGCAGTATATCTGATGGTAGCGGTAGTAAAAAGCAGGTAGTAGGTGGTAAGTGATAAGTGGTAAGATGAGTAAAGTAACGCAATCGCTCTTCCTTATCGCTACACCTTACACCCGAAATAGCTGATAGCTGAGGGCTCATAGCTGACTACTGGCAGCCACCCCTATAATTGGCTCAGCCTTTGTCGGAACCGTCTGCAGGGGCAGTTGGACCAACAAAGGCTGATTATGACTTGCAATCGGTGCGAAGATAATGATTTGAATTGCCCCAACAAATGTTATTCTTTAAAAAAAACAAAAAAGATTGTTATTGCAACAAACATCTAAGCACAGCATAACATTCATTCTTTTCTGCATAAATTCGCTCCTGTTTTTTCACCTGAAAATATATTGCCATGCAAGTTTGGAAAGACTATCAGTCTGCTAACAAAGACCGTTTTTTAAATGAACTGCTCGAGTTGCTTCGTATTCCTTCTGTAAGTGCCCGAAGCGAAAACAAAAAAGACATGGTGAGTTGTGCTGAGGCTGTTCAAAAAAAACTATTGGAAGCGGGTGCAGACAAAGCGGAGCTGTTTGCCACTGATGGGCACCCGGTGGTATATGGTGAAAAAATAGTGGATGCTTCTAAACCAACAGTGCTGGTATACGGGCACTACGATGTGCAGCCTGCCGATCCGATCGAACTATGGCACAGCGGGCCTTTTGACCCGGTAATTAAAGACGGTAAAATTTTTGCAAGAGGTTCATGCGATGACAAGGGGCAGTTTTACATGCATGTAAAGGCGCTGGAAATATTTACCAATACAAATTCGTTGCCTGTAAATATCAAGTTCTTAATAGAAGGAGAGGAAGAAATAGGTAGCCGCAACCTGGAGGACTTTGTTAAGGGGCATAAAGACTTATTGAAGGCAGATGTAGTGCTGATTAGCGATACGGCCATGCT
>JBQCFW010000132.1:0-2416 GCA_051958655.1 Agriterribacter sp.
AATACCTTTCACTTTAACACTTGCAACCGATAGGCCATAACCCAATATACAACAGATTGGCCACTCAGAATCAGTCAGTAAGGTTAAAGCTCCCAATCTTAACAGCCTTTTATAATGCTGTCGCCAAGGCTGGCAATCTTGTCGTAATTTTGCGGTGCCCTATCCCCGGCAATACAGAATTATTAGCAGGATGACGACAAAACTGGACCAACTTTCTACTCAACTGGATGGCGAACTGTTTTTTGATGCCACAACAAGAACTTTGTATGCAACCGATGCCTCTGCCTACCGCGAAATGCCGCTGGCAGTAGCCATACCCAAATCGGTTGATGATATTAAAAAGCTTATTGCATTTGCCAACGCCGAAAAAACTTCGCTTATCCCCCGAACCGCTGGCACCTCCCTCGCAGGGCAGGTGGTAGGCAATGGCATTATCGTAGATGTATCCAAACATTTTACGCAAATTCTTGAATTTAATGCAGCAGAAAAATGGGTTCGTGTACAGCCTGGCGTTATACGCGACGAACTGAACCTTTTTTTGAAACCTCATGGACTGCTGTTTGGTCCGGAAACCTCTACCGCCAACCGCGCCATGATAGGCGGAATGGTGGGCAACAATTCCTGCGGGTCTAATTCGGTAGTATACAGAAGTACGCGTGAACATTTGCTGGAAGTGAAGGCGCTGCTCAGCGATGGGTCAGAAGCTGTTTTTTCAGCGCTCAGCCTCGATGAATTTCACAGCAAGTGCCAGTTGCCTACACTCGAAGGATCTGTATATAAAAGCATTCGCAGCATGCTGGGGCTGTATGAAAACCAGGAAGAAATACGGAAAGAGTTTCCGAAAAAAACGGTAGAACGCCGGAATACAGGGTATGCCGTTGATATACTGCTCGACAGTGCGCCTTTTAATGCGGGTGGAGAAGATTTCAATTTCTGCAAACTGATTGCAGGTTCTGAAGGAACCCTCGCTTTTATTACCGAAATTAAGCTGAATGTTGTACCACTTCCGCCAAAGGAATCGGGATTGCTTTGTGTTCATTTTGATACCATTGACGAATCGCTGCGCGCTAATTTGATTGGACTTAAATACGGCGCCTCTGCCAGCGAACTGATAGACCACTACATACTGGAATGCACCAAAGACAATATTGAGCAGCGTAAGAACCGTTTTTTTGTGTCGGGCGATCCAGGTGCAATACTGGTAATTGAATACCAGGCAGAAACCCGCGAAGAAATAAAAGCCAAAGCAGCATTGGTAGAGGCTGAAATGAGAGCAGCAGGATTAGGCTATCACTTTCCATTACTGTTTGGCGAAGACACAAAAAAAATATGGACGCTGCGAAAAGCAGGTTTAGGGTTACTGAGCAATTTGCCCGGCGATGAAAAAGCAGTGCCGGTTATTGAAGACACGGCCGTAGACGTAAACGACCTGCCGGCGTTTATACGAGACTTTAACGAGATACTTAAAAAACACAATCTATACTCTGTGCACTACGCACATGCCGGCAGTGGCGAAATACATCTTCGTCCCATCATCAACTTAAAAACTGTTGAAGGCAACCAGTTGTTCAGAACCATTGCCGAAGAAATAGCTACACTGGTAAAAAAATACAAAGGCTCGCTGAGCGGTGAACATGGCGACGGCAGGTTGAGAGGTGAATTTATACGGCAGATGGTGGGAGAAAAAAATTACCAGTTGCTGAAAGTCATCAAAAAAACATGGGACCCCAATAATATTTTCAATCCAGGAAAAATTGTCGACACACCGTCAATGAATTCCATGTTGCGCTATGAGCCCGGGCAACGCACGCCTACCTTTAAAACCATTTTCAGGTACCACGACCAGGATGTGCTGCAGCATGCCGAGCAATGCAATGGTTCCGGCGATTGCCGTAAAACGCATTTGTCGGGCGGCACTATGTGCCCTTCGTATATGGCAACCAAAAACGAAAAAGATACCACCCGCGCACGGGCCAATATACTGCGCGAATTTCTGACACATTCCAACAAAATAAACAGGTTCAATCATAAAGAAATTTATGAAGTGATGGACCTGTGTTTAAGCTGCAAAGGTTGCAAATCAGAATGTCCATCCAATGTAGACGTTGCAAAGCTGAAAGCTGAGTTTTTACAGCAATATTACGACGACAATGGTGTGCCGTTCCGCAGCAAACTGGTTGCCAATTTCAGCGCATTGTCCAGGCTGGGATCGACGGTGCCGGGCTTATACAATTTTGCGGTTACCAATAAATTGATTGGCGGCACCATAAAAAAGATTGCCGGTTTTGCACCCGACCGTTCTATGCCTACCTTGTACCGTACCACTTTAAAAAGCTGGTACCGCAAACACCGTCAGCAAAATGGCGCTTCTTCTACGGGTAAAAAAGTGTACCTGTTTTGCGATGAGTTTACCGAT
>JBQCFW010000133.1:0-24805 GCA_051958655.1 Agriterribacter sp.
ACCATTCCAAAGGGCATGGTAACTCCGGGCGTAAGCATCCATCTCGATTCAGACGTGCCGAGCAAAGGATCTGCATAATCAACCGGCTCTTTATCCTGGGCTACGGTGGCAAAACCAGTTACCATCAACAGGAGCAATGCAATGCAGTTTTGAATGACTTTCATAATGCGATTTTATAGTTATTATAAGCAGCTTTATTTCTACACACTCCCCCAGGAAAACACAACAGCCGATGCAGGCATACAGCACAATATTTCATAACGGTAGAAAATGTATGTACAAACATAGATACATTAATTTAATAAAACAAGGTTAGGGAGAAGGCATATGGTGTAGGGCCAAGGGGGTAAGGCCTTCTACCTTATACTCTTTATACCCTACACCTTATACCTTACGCCTTACACCTCCCTATAGATTTGTTAAAATAGTAACACTCGTTTGCAAAGCTGTTCATGCAGTATATGTGATCTTTAAAAAATTGTATCTTCAATGCTGGTGGCGCAAATAAAACACCGCTAATAAATTGTACATTATGAAATATAGTTTACTGGGCCTGATGATGATCATTGCTTCGTATGCAATTGCACAACCAACCGTGAGAGAGCAGTTTGAAAAAATTAAAACCGAACAGGAAGCGCAGAAATTTATTGAAGCCAATCCCAATCTTAAACCCACCTTATTTAATGTTACTTACGGAAAAGACAGTTCGCTGCTCGATAAACGTTTGCTGAAACAAAACCAGGGCGATATTTTTTCGGTAGGATATGTTACTTACAAAGTGCTGAAGGCCAGCGAATCGGTTAATTATCGCGCCAGTTATATCTTTCTGGATGGCGGATCGCTCTCTGCCTCGGAAGTAGAGAATCTCAAAAAAATAATCCTCGACAAGCACAGTGCCGGCACTTCGTGGGAAGCGCTTTCGGACGAATATACCATGGACGGCAACAAAACGCGGGGTGATACGGACTGGTTCTTCGGTCCTGAAAAGATGCCAAAAGAATTCCAGGATGCAGTTTCCAAACACAAGAAAGGCGATATATTTTTTGTGGATGTGCCGGAAAACCAGTGGCATTATATTGTAAAGAAAACCTACGACGACCAGATCAAGAAAGAAATTACCGTATTGCGGGCGAATGGAAGATAGGTTGGTGAGTGGTAAATGGTTAAGTAGTTGAGTGAGTTAAATAAGTGAATGGGAAGGCCGACATAATCAGTATTAAAATCTCTTTCCTTTAAAAAATATAGCCGCAGATGCGCAGATTGTTTTTTCATCTGTGCATCTGCGGCTTATCATTTATCGATGCGCCAACCTACTTAACTCACTCAACCCAATTAACCCCCAACTTAATCCTCCGTCGTTTTTAACCCTCAAATAGTCGCTATACCACCGTATTTGTTGTTTGAAAAAAATCGACCTTCATGTCAACAAAAACAACTTATATGGAATTTACAATTCTCATCAACGCGCCCAGGGAAAAAGTCTGGAACACTTTGTGGAACGACGTTACATACAGGCAATGGACCGCTCCTTTTGGAGACGAATCGCATGCGGAAGGAGACTGGGAAAAAGGCAACAAGATCTTATTCCTGGGTTCCTCTAACAAGGATGGCATGGTTTCGATGATAGCAGAAAATATTCCCAATGAGTATATGTCTATTCGTCACCTTGGTATAGTAAAGAACGGAGTGGAGGATACGGAAAGTGAGGAAGCTAAAAAGTGGGGAAACGCATTTGAAAATTACAGGTTGGAAGAAGTGGACGGAAAAACAAAACTGGATATTACACTTACTGGCGCACAATTGCCAAAGGAGTTTGAAGATTTCTTTTTAAACGCCTGGCCGGCGGCGCTGCAGAAACTGAAGGAACTTTGTGAAAAACAGTAAAAAAAACTAAATATTGGAAGTCGCTGGAAGCGACAACAAAACTGTGTGAGGCGAAGACGCCTCACACAGCATGCGAAATAGCAACGCGATACAAAGCCGCAGGTGCGCAAATTATTTTCATCTGCGCACCTGCGGCTATAAAAATTAATAGCCGTTACTCGTTTGAGTCAATAAAACTTTTTCCGTAATGATCGAGCATCCGGTTGTAAGCCTCTGCAGCCGCCCCGTTGCCCCAATCGTAAATAGTAAACTCACCTATACCAATACCCGCACCAGATGCCTGGCCGCCATGCCCGTAATTTTCCATCATAAAACCATAATCTTCTTTCCCAAAAAATTTCCATTTTGCCTCCCACTGGTTTTTCGTTCTTTCGTTTTCCGGGCTGTATATCATCCAGAACGACGCTTTTAATGCTGCCAGCCCGCGTTCTATATATTGCTGACTGTTGAAGGTTTTGCCATATTCAACCAGCAACTCAGCAAAAAGGCTTTGGCGCGCGTCATTCCACTCACCATCAAAATTCATCACACCAAAACCACCTACTGCATCCACATAAATAAAAGGCGGTTGCCAAACAGACTGGTACATCAGCAACTCATCCAATGCACGCCTGCCCTGCTTACTATATTTTTCATTTTTAGTAACCTGGTATGCTTTTAAGAGCGCCTGGGCAGTCCAGTATATACTCAGGTTATTTTGCTTATACATGTTATTACGCGCAACTTTTTTACCCACCAATGTTTTATCGCCATAGCCGCTGCACGACCAATAGGTTTCAAAATCCTCCCACTGTCCCGACGGCATACGGTAATTTGCCACGGCTTCTATAGCTTTTAACGCAGCGGTTTTATATCGCTCGTCCTTAGTGATGCCGAACAATTCAAACAAAAAAGTAGCAGATTGCGATGTTTCAGGCGATTGCTGCAATGCAGGCAGGGGTTTGTAGGTTTTTGCATCGAGCCATGCAGGGAAAAAACCTTGCGCATCCTGCAATTTTAAAAGCGCGTTCGCATAGTTAGTAGCGTAAGTAAGCAAACGCTTGTCCTGTTCCAGCTCTTTGTACCAGGTAAGCATATAGTAAGCAGTGTAGCTCATATCAAGTATATGCAATGGCGATGTAGCTGCATCTCCCGAATAGGGATTCCTGTTAGAGTTTCCGAAGTAGTGCGTGCTCCACCCTTTGGAACGGTTGTATTTTGCACCGTTTATTTCCACCTCTTCCATTTGGGTGGCAATTACAGCCGGAAAAAATCCATTGGTTTGCGGAAATGAAAGTGCCAGTTCCTTCGTCTTTTGAGCATATTCCATCAATTCAGACTGTTGGGTTCTTTTAGCATAACGGTAAAGGCCCTGCGCCGAACGCAACGAATTGAACCAGGCCTGGTTCCATATAGAGCGGAACTCACGCTCATCTATCTCACCGGGATAATTGGGACTTTGAGTGACGTTGACAATAAACTGTGGTGCACCTACCTGCTTTCCATCCAGTTCAAATTCCTGCCACACCGTTTTTTTCCATGAATTGAAAGCCCAGTTGTAGGTTTGTTTTACCAGCGTTTCCATACTGCCGGTATGTTGTGCAAATGATTTTTTGCAGGCAGCTTCGCCCCAATGTTCCCAAAAAAAATTAACCGGTTTGTGAAAGGGGTTGGCAATGCTTTGTTTATTGTTATCGGTAAGAATGTAAAATCCAAATTCAACTTTGCCTGGTTTGTATTCGCCGCCGTCTCTTCGTATATAAGCTGTATGTTCTTTTACAGCCGATTTGCTCATCCCTAATACCAGTCTGTTGCGCGGCGCATCCACATCCATATACCAGTCTACATCGGGATTTTTGGTAAACAGATCAAGATCTGGGATAATGGTCAATTGCTGTTGCGCGGTGGAAGCGATCAGCGCAGGCGAGCGAAATACATGCTGGGCAATAATATGGTGTGCTGTAGGGGTAAGATGGGGAGCCCAGTGAAACGAAGGTTTGAAGCGTGGCTGAATGACTACCTGCCAATCGTTTTGCTGCTGTGGGTCTGTTAATTGCCACACCAGGCTAACTTTTATTATACCAGGCTGCAGCGCAGTAAATTTTATGTCGGGAAAATGACCGTTGACGGATTGGTATTGCAGCGACTGCACAAAGCCGGTTAGCGATGCCGGAAGGCTGGCGGTTTTAGCATTCTGCGCCATTAAGCCTGCACGGCAGACAATACACAATATTATTGATAACATTAAAATTCTCATACGCTTAAGATTGAAACTTTGAACATGCAATATAAGCAAAAGAGAAAGTGCAGGTACGCGGTACCGGTAGACAAAAAAGCCCCCCGGATTTACCGGGGGGCAGTGACATCCAATATTTGAAAAACTACTGTGCAGTAAGAACAATGTTTATTGACGGTTGCTCACTTTGAGGATATGCTTGCTCAATCTTTAAAGTGGTGCTGGTTAAACTGGTAATTTTCATAGTAGTTTTAGCAAACTCCTCTCCAGACAATGGAGCTGTTGCTATTGTATTAGAGCTGCTTGCATCCCATTTCCAGTTCTGGAACATTACCATTTCAATTGGTGTTGTGGAAGGAACTTCAGCGCCTGCTCCAAGCTTAAATTTAAACAGCATGGTTCCTGCAGCGGTAAAACGGAAGTAAGCTTTCACATCGTTGCCATATTGAGAAGAGCTGTTGTAAAAAAATGCTCCATCGGCCAGGTCTTTTTCAACCAGCCAGTCTTTACCCAACAAAGCCTTTTTGTCTTCGCTGATGGAGAGATTCTCTGCCTTGGCAGCTTTAACACTAACGGACGGAGTAGAAGCAACGGTAGCAGGAATGGTGAAGCTGATAGAGTCATCAACAACTTTTACATCATTAATTACAACCTCTCCAACAGGCGTGCTGCATTTGATAGTTGATGCATCGGTAGGCTTAAATTTACCGGTATATGCCATACCGTGATTAAACGCAATTACAAAAGTGCTGTCGCCGAAAAACTCAACTGCAGCAACCTGGCCCTGTGTTTCACCGGGCTCATCCTGCTCCTGTTGTTTGGGAGAAGTGTTGCTTGATCCTGAAGGTGTCTGAAATTCTGCATTCCACCTGCCCTGTACTTGTGTAAACAAGTTGTTTTCAGCAGGAGGAGGAGGAGTTACGGTGTCATCTTTTTTACAAGAGAAAAAAACGCTTAAAGACATACAAAGTGCAAGATGTCTTGCATTGAAACGGAAAGTCATGGGAAAAGAATTTAGTTTAAAAGGTGTTAACTATAACGTTTACGGATAAACGAAGTGAACAGAGTTTAGAATTTATTTACGCGAACATAAACGGGCGCTCTCGAAAAATAATTGTATGAATGTGAATAACTTACCTAAATAAATATTATCTATGCTTCAAATATCGCATTTGTAGTATTTCAACTACTTTAACAACGTACTACCAATGACGTAAACTGAGGATAAGGCACGACAGATATTTATTTTTCAAAAACAAGTATAGTTCAACCAAGGTATATTTTTCAAAAGTTGAATAAAAAATATCCGGGAAAACCCGGAGCACTAAAAATTACAACCAACGCAAAAGTAACTGCAACGTGGAAGTGTAAGGGTTCCAACTTTTGAAGACGAATAATTTTCAGATGTATACAAGGATTGGTCTTTGGTGGTGCGGAAGATGGCTTCGCCCCGCTAAGCGGAGGCTCGCCAGTTTGATACCTTTGCGACCTGATTCAGATCAACCTTACTCCCTTAGAAGGCAACCCAAAACACACGCCACTTGAACCGTCTCTGCCATACCGCCAGCGGTATGTTAAACCTAAATGACAGTTTTCGGCGAGAGAAGCAGTCCACCTGTATGGTCACCCCTATTATTCAGAAAAATTATCTGGTACGGGCGATTTGAGAACCTGAACGCTGAATGCTCAATAACTTCAAGCAAAAAAAGCCGGGAAAATTATTTCCCGGCTTTTGCAAATATTATGTCTTGAAAAATTACTGCGCATTCAACACGTAAGTGGCAACCACTACGTCTTCTTCTCCCTCATCAAACATTTGTTGAATCTTTAAAGAGGTGCTGGTGAGTTCAACCAACTTATAATAGCTGTTATACTCAATATCGTTTTCAGATTCCCACGGATAATACTGTACCGCAGCGTTGGCTATCTGTGGGTGCCATTTCCAATTTCTTACCTGTTTGTCATCGTTACCAAACCTGGTAAGAAAAGTACCTGACGCTGTAAATTGCATGGTGATCTTTTCACCCTGTGGTACATAATGCTCCTGGTAAAGTTCAGCACCGTCTTCATCTTCAGACAGTACCCAGGTTTTTAACAAAGGCTTTTTGTCAGCGCTCACTACTATTTCATCTACTTTAGCAGCCTTTACACTTATAGGAAGATCTTCGTCGTACATGCAGGAAAAACTAATGGAGTCATCACTAAGTTTCAGGTTTGTAATGGCGCCAAAGTCTGCAAAATTAAAAGCAGTACTATCGGTAACGGTGAATTTTCCTGTATACACTCTGTAATGATCAAACACAAGAATGTAGCTGCTGTCGCTGAAAAACTCCACAGAGCTTATGTGGGGCATGTCCTGGTTTTTGGGCGATACTGCAGAATTACTGCTCCTTGCCGGAGGCTCTACTTCTGCATCCCACCTTCCCTGCACCCTTTCAAAAACGGTAGGTTCTTCGGGCGGAGGGGTTGGAGCCGGATTATCATCCTTTTTACAGGAAAAGAAAATACTTAACGATAAAAAAAGAACAAGCTGTCGGCTATTGAAACGGAAAGTCATGGGAAAAGAATTTAGTTAAAAAAAAATTATCCCAATGTAAATGCACAGGCACAACATCAGGACAAAAAATTTAAATTACGGATGATTAACGGGTAATTAATATAAGAATTGTGCAATACAAAAAAAGTTCGGTTATGCGTTAATGATAGTTAGTGTATATACTTATGCCGTTGTATATCCGAACCGTTAGTAGTTGATATTTGTGAAGAAAATCTATTATCAACAACGCATAACCGAAACCTCACCAGTCAGTTCTCCATCCGATCCTTTTCCTGCAATTCGTCTATTACTCTTAATATTTCATCAAAATTTCTGCCGGTAGAAGCGGGATAAGTAAACATCAGCCTTATCTTTTTATCGGGATCAATAATAAATACCGACCGTACTGTTGCGGTTGCAGATGCATTGGGATGTATCATATCATACAATTCCGCCACTTGTCTCCCGGGATCTGCGATCAGGGGAAAATCAATTTCTGTGTTGCTTATCCGGTTAATATCGCTTACCCAGCCGTAATGATCGTCAATGCCATCTACACTTACTACCAGCACTTTTACATTCCTGCTTTTAAAAGCATGATGCAATTGAGAGGTTCTGCCAATTTCGGTAGTACATACAGGTGTAAAATCGGCCGGGTGCGAAAGCAACATCCCCCAACTATTGCCAAGGTATTGATGAAAGTTAATGACACCTTCTGTTGTCACCGCTTTAAAATCAGGAGCGGTATCTCCTAAAAACAAATTCATATTGTTAATTTTTAATGTTGATATTACCAGTTGTTCTGCTGGTCTAGATTAGTACGTTCGGGCAATACGGCTTTTTTAGTACGCCAGTCGGCGTCGTAAGCAACAAACAAAGCCAGCCACAGGCTGCGGGCCAACCGCATGATAAGCGGCTGAAGCACCAGCAGCAACACTGCGTTCAGCAACAACCAGTACAAAAAGCGATAATCGTGAATACTCATGCCTATCGTTAACGCATACCCTATAAATGAAAACACGCTCACCGCAATGGAGATGGCATAGCTGGCATAACCAGATCCGTAGTAAAATCCTACTTCAAGGTTAAAGGCTTGTCCGCAAACGGCGCAGGTTTCATACATTTTCATTGTTTTCCGGATGTTATACGGATTCTTTTCCACGAACATTTCACCTTGCCGGCAGCGCGGGCACCTGCACTGGATAACACTTTTTATAAGCGGCATAGGTTTCCTGCCAGGAGCCTGGGCTCCTGTAATTTCAATCGTATTCATACTATATTATTTTGGGATGTCGAATTGTTTCCGGAACGCTTCCGGCGTTTGCCCGGCATATTTTCTGAAAAAGCGGCTGAAATAGGAATTGTCCTGAAAGTCTAACTCATACGCTATTTCGGCAGCCGTAAGATTTACGTTTGTAAGCAATCGCTTGGCTTCCAGCAATACTCTTTCCCTGATCAGCTCGCCGGCAGTTTTGCCCACCATATCCTGGCACAGGGCGTTGAGGTGATTGGGCGTTATATATAACAGCTCCGCATACTGTCTTGGAAGCCGGATGGTTTTATAATGTTCTTCAATCAGCTTCCTGAAGTTGCGCAGCAACATGGCTTTTTGCTGAGGCACGGGCTTTTCCGGCAGTCCGGGTGTTTCAGCTTCTATCAGCACAAATAAATGCAACAACAATATTTTCAATTTATCGGTATCCTGCATCGCCCTTGCGGTGCCTGCTGCAGCCACTACCGATTCAAACAATTCCACTATTTTGCTTCTTGCACCCGCAGCAATTTTAATAACGCCGTCGTTGCTCACCCCGCTGAAGAAAGAGAATTTTTCGAGGTAATGGGGATTTAAAAGAAAAGCGTTGAAGAAGCGGTCGGAAAAGTTGACCACAAATCCGTTCATTTGTCCCGTAAAATGCCAGCTATGTACCTGCCCCGGAATCATACAATACAACTGGAAGGGAACAACAGGGTAAGTAAGAAAATCGATGGAATGTGTTCCTTTTCCCGCGGTAAAAAGTACAACATGGTAAAATGAATGCCGGTGGGGAAAATGAAGATGGTTGTAATGCTTTTCGAGGTAAGACGAAAGGTCCTCCGCCAGGAAATCGTCCTGCATACTTCCGTTGCCCTGAAGGGTGCAGATATCGTATACAGGTATTTTTTCCTTTGCCATTGTTTTATAAATTGATACAGCAAAGCTACTGCACGCTTTTTACGGGCAGTTATACAATTTATGGAATGAATGGTACTTTTTACTGATTGAGGAAAATCAGGTGTTGATGACTTTTAAATGCATGTAGCAATTAGCCATTGCCTGGTGCTGAAGAGGATTTCGCCCTCGCTAAGGCGGAGGCCCGTCCTTGCCGGCACAGGGGGACTGCCAATGACATATCAGCCGGCTGGCGGATTATCAACAGGTTAAATTATTGCTACACTGCAGCAATCTTCTCATTTTAAAGGCACAAACATGTTACGCCTGTGATGGAGACGCCGCATAATTGATAACTACATTCACCAGGCCGTCAGGAGTTGATTGATGCGAAGGCGGATGCTTCCTTCGTCAGCATGACAAGCAGCGGAATAAAGATGAAGCTATGGTACATATGCTCAACCATGCACCAATGCTTGTCACGCAGAGGCACGAAGCGTCTATCTATCAGGGCTGCTTCGCCCTGGTTCATGTCTCACGAACCACCATGATTGATATGCACCGACCAGGCATAAGCAATATGCAGGCACAACTTGTCCCGCTCTGCGGAACGCCGGGAGGTTCCCTGTTTCACCAGTTTTAAAAAGTCAGGCTCGTTACTGCTGTGTTGGCCTGTTTATTTTAAATACCCGGAGCGAATCGTTGTTGACAGCTACCAGTATTATTTTTTGATGATTGCCCAGGGTAATAACCGCCATATCTTTCACATCTCCATCAGTAATAAATCCACTTTGTACCGGAGAAATGGCTTTAAAGGTGCGATCCGCTGTTCCCGCAAGAAAACAGCCGTAGGAGGCATCGTATCTTCCGCGATTCACTTCCGCCTGGTATTCATTGCCTGCCAGCAAAACGTCGGTATAGCCATCGTTGTTGAAGTCGTCACAAAGAATAGCATTTACCGGTGCAATCTGCGCTTCTACCGGTAGGGTATGCTTTACAAATATTCCTTGTCCCTTGTTCTCAAAATAGCAACTCCTTGTTTCATCGCACACAAACGAAAGCGCCGGTTCCTGAAGTTTTCCGGCAAAAATGTCTTTCATTGTGGCAGTCGCATACTCCCGGTGCTGCAAAAACTGCTTTTTGATCATCGGCATCTGGTCTGCAAGTCCATTCCTGCCAATGGCCGGAAAAGATTGCCTGCTGCCATCTTTCCGTTTTATATAATAACAATAAACAGGATCAACACTACCATTGCCATCTATATCGGCGGCAAACAACTGCATAGGTGTGCGTGTACTCACCCTGTAGCTGCAATTCAGTCCTAAATTACCGGCTATCAAATCCATATCGCCGTCTTTGTCCGTATCTGCCGCCGCCAGGCTGCGCCACATGCCATTCATGGCTTCAAGCCCCGTATTTTTTGTTACATCTGTCAATTTTCCTTTTTCATTTTTAAAGAACCGAAGCGGCATCCAATCGCCAGCAATTACCAGGTCGGTATGGTTGTCGTTGTCAAAATCAACCGCTGCCGCTGCGGTTATCATTCCTGCATTTTTCAGAGCGGGGCAAACCATTGCTGTAACATCTGTAAACACACCATTATCGTTACGGAGTAAAAAGCTTGCCGGTGGCAGCGGGTAATTTTTTGAAACTCTTCCACCAATAAACAGGTCGGTATCGCCATCTCCATCATAATCGAAACCAGCTACTGCGCCCGCAATGGCTTTTACCGAATCGGGAATGGCATTTCGTTGCAAATTGAAATTGCCTTTCCCATCGTTCCTGTACAGTCTTGGAATATAATAAGGAGACAGGGCAGCGTGCTGCACATCGCCGCAGGTAATCAGCAGGTCTTTATAGCCATCACTATCTGCATCAAAGAAAAGACAGTCCATGTCTTCCTCGTATTTAATACTATCTGTAAGGTTGCGGGCAGCAAAAGTACTACCGTTCTGTTGCGTGAACAAGCTGCCCGAGAAATTGAAAGCGCCTCCTACAAAGAAATCCGTTGCACCGTCGTTGTTCACATCGCCAGTTGCAATAAAGGGCCCCAGTTGCGAATATTTTTGAGGTAGCAAACGTTGCACGGCAAAATCGTTGTAAGGCAAATCGCGATGCCGGTAGGTTATGCCTGTTGTAACTGTTACGTCGGAGAACAGTGTTTCATTCGGGTTGGTCGGGCCGTTGTTCTTGCTACCCTGTTTTGCGTCTTTATAATAAAGCACCACTGCGCTATCTGCCGGCAGGTTGTTAAGCCATTGCTCTGCGCCATTGGGCCAACGTATGCGTAATGAATCTGCTTTAGCATCACTTCCCAATCCAAACAGCAATCGCTGGTCTACGGAAGAGAAGTAACCCCGGGCGGGATGCTGTTCCTGCATTTGCACATGCCCGTTATGATATACATACACTTTCGAACCAATCCCTTTGCTGTTTAAATGATCGCCCTGCAATTGAACGCTCAGAAAATGTATGCGTGATTTTACCTGCTTTTGGCGGCTGTTATTGATCAATACAAACGCAGGTTCGTTGATGTTGTTTACCACAAGATCAAGGTCGCCGTCATTGTCAAGATCCGCATATGCAGCACCGTTAGACATGGAAGGACTGTCAACACCTGACTGCGTGGATGAATCGGCAAATACGAGGTTGCCATTGTTGATGTAGAGATAGTTGGCAAGTTTAACGTAATCGAGCGCGGCTAGTTTTTTACGAATGGCTTTTTGCTGCTGTTCCTGTGTGAGCGCTGCAGAGCTGAAAATGCTGTTGCTGAATTCCAGGAAATCGGCGTTAATAAAGTCCCGGCCTATCCCATTTGTAATGTGCATGTCTTTCAGCCCGTCGTTGTTAAAATCTGCCAGCAGCACACTCCAGCTCCAGTCTGTAGCTTCAATGCCGCTCAGTTCTCCTATCTCACTAAAAAAAGGCACTATTGTATCGCCCAGCCGCCGGCAACCATTATTGAGCTGGAGCATGTTGCGCATGAATTGCGGCTCGTATCCCATCGAGCGCTCTGCCTGGTAACGTTCATAGTTCATGAAGGAGAAAGAAGTTTTCTTCCGTTCGTTGTATTCGGGCAACATGTCGAGCGAAACGATGTCGGGCAATCCATCATTATTAATGTCTGCCGCATCTGTTCCCATAGTGGAATAACTCTGGTGCCGGATGGCTTTGTCTATGCAATTGGTAAAACTGCCATTGCGATTGTTCAGCCACAACACATCGTTTGTAATAAAGTCGTTTCCTACATAAATATCCGGCCAGCCGTCTCCGTTAAAGTCACTCACGGAAACGCCTAAGCCGTATCCATCTTCCTTAATGCCAGCCTGCATAGAAACATCAGTAAATACGGGATGCCCCGCTCGTGCCGTATCGCCTTCGTTCCGGTAAAGCCTGTCGTTCGCGGGTGAGCGGCCGCTTCTGTTGCGCGGAAAAATGCTGTTGCCATTTTTTGTGCTCAGCAAATAGTTGGTGAGATACATATCCAGGTCGCCGTCGTTGTCATAATCAAAAAACGCAGCCTGCGTGGAATAGCTGGTATCTGCCAGTCCGTAAGATGCTGCAGCTTCGCGAAAGCTCAGATCGCGCTGGTTGATGAATAAAAGATTTTGATGGCGGGTGCGCAGGTCTTTTCCAAACACCGAAACGTATATATCGTCGTACCCATCGTTGTTAATATCTACTACGCTCACTCCAGTACACCATACATTGGTAACAACGCCTGCCTGTGTTGTAATATCCTCAAACCTATTGTTCCCCTTGTTGATGTATAACCGGCAGCTCACCTGGTTACCGGTAAAAAAAATATCTGCCAGCCCGTCGTTGTTAAAATCTCCAATGCCAACCCCTCCGCCCATAT
Organism: Agriterribacter sp.; assembly: GCA_051958655.1. Classification (GTDB taxonomy): domain Bacteria; phylum Bacteroidota; class Bacteroidia; order Chitinophagales; family Chitinophagaceae; genus Agriterribacter. The sequence continues at coordinate 12,644 of JBQCFW010000133.1, forward strand.
AACCAAACTCGTTGATAAAGGAGTAGGTTGAATCATTGTCGTGAATATCGTTGCTGAAATCAACACCCGACGCGGCGGCATCCAGTTGCGTAAACAGTTTGCGTTGCTGTTTGGGATTGCATGCCATCAGCACCTGCAATGCTACGAGCAGTATAAAAGATATTTTATTAAAAACAATTTTCACTGATGCCGGATTTATACAAATTACTTTACCGTTTGATTATTGAATGATGGTAAAAAAACAGAGGCTGCAATAGCCTCTATTTGCAACTTATTTATACAACTATTGCAGTAAAGGATTGGTGGATGTTTCTGCCGCCGGTATAGGCAGCATGCTTACCTGCCCGGCAACGGGGTCGGGCATAATCGACGGGAAATATCCCCTGGCACGCCAGCGCAATAGGTCGATGCTGTTCACTTCTTCTGCACCCAGTTCAACAGCACGCTCATGCATAACCGCTTTCAGCGCCTGCTCTTTTGTGGTTAGCACAACATCGGGCATATTTACACTGGGGCGGCTGCGCACTTCGTTGATATATGCTGCCGCCTGGCCGGGCGTACCTACTTCGGCCTCGCATTCAGCAAGCATCAGCAATACATCTGCATAGCGGATGACACGCTGGTTGATGCCGCCGGGATGGAAACCGGAATTTACCCAGTCGTAAATATTATACTTGCGGAAAAATCTTTTCTGGGTAACGCCTTTCCGCGTAGAGGTACCGATGTTCATATCATCGGCTTCCAGTGTTTTGGGACCCTCAGAAGATTGCGTAAGTATCTGGTCTCCTTCTTCGAAGATGGTGAATTTATAACGGGGGTCGTTGTCTTCGAATTCGTTCAAAAACCAATCGGATGGAATGACGTTGCCCCAGGTAATGCCATATTCCTGGTTGCGCACAGTGCTTAACGGACTCGTTGATCCCTCTCCGTTATATCCCCAGTTAAAGTTATTGTCTCCCTTGTCAACGAACACTACTTCAAAAATAGACTCTGCATTGAACTCGTGTCCTGAAGCTACCGTTACGCCGTCGTCGTTTCTTATATCTCCGTCAAAATTCCACATGTAATTGTCAACAAGCGAATATTTTCCATACACCTCCAGCAACGCATTTTTTGCTGCAGCATAATCACCCTTCTGCATTTGCACACGTGCCAGCACAGCATTGGCTGCGCCCCTGGTGGCACGACCGTTATTAGAAGCGCTGTAGCTTTCGGGTAGTTTCTGAACTGCTTCCGTTAAATCTGCAATGATGAGCGCGTAGATGTCGGCGGCCGGCGATTTTCCTTTGAAGTCGGTTGCCAATACAACAGGTTCGGTATATACGGGCACATCGCCCCATTGAGATACCAATTCGAAATAGGCCCAGCCGCGCAGGAACCTGGTTTCACCTACCAGCCGGTCTCTCAGTTCGGTATCGTCGGTAACGTCGGGCGCTTTAGACAATATCATGTTGGCGCGATTGATCATGTGGTAGCAACCGGTCCAAACATTTGTCATTACAGCGTTGGAAGGTGCAGGCGAGGGCTCGTTCAGCAGTTCTGCCCGCGGCGTTTCCAGTTGCGGTCCGCCCGAAGCACATTCTGCCCCTCTCATGTCGTGCGTAAAAAACCATTCGCGGCCCACCAGCTCGCCGGAGCGGAGTATAGAGTAAATGGCATTTACACCGTTCTGCAGCTCGGTGGCTGTTTTAAAATAGCTGATGGTGGTAGGATTGTTTTCGTCTACCACATCGAGTTTATTGTTACAGGCCAGTACACTTGCAAAAACAAGTGCAACAGCAGATAAATATATTTTTGATCTACAATTCATACATATATGTTTTGATATCATTATCGAAATATTGCTTTAAAAGCCAACCTGCAATCCCACCTGGAATGCTTTTGGTTGCGGATACACCGCAAAGTCAATACCGTTGGTTAATGAAGAATTGGGCGTTCTGTTTCCTACTTCGGGATCGTAGCCGCTGTATTTGGTAAAAGTGAGTATGTTTTGGGCAGATACATACAAACGGAAACTTTTTACAGTTCCGTTTGTAATGGATCGCAGCGCATTTTCGGGAATTGTATATCCCAGCATGATGTTTTTCAGGCGCAGGTAAGCCCCATCTTCAAGAAAGCGGGTAGACGGGCGTGCATTCTGGTTTGGATCGGATGAAGCGGCCCTTGGCACATTGGTGTTGGTATTGGTTGGCGTCCATGCGTTCAGCACCTGCGTGCCGGAATTAAAAAAGCGCACCATGCCTTCGGTAATAACCCTGGTGGCATTGTAAATTTTATTGCCCGATACTCCCTGGAAGAATGCAGAGAAATCGAACCCATTGTAATTAGCGCCGAGATTTAAACCGTAAGTTGCTTTGGGTATAAAGCTGCCGAGGAACTGGCGGTCGTTGAGGTCTATTACGCCGTTCTTATCTATATCTTCAAACCTCAGATCGCCAGGAGCGGTGGAGGCGGTTTGCGTGGCAGCGTTCTCTACTTCATCCTGCGTTTGGAAAATGCCAGCCACCTTCCATCCGTAAAACGATTGTATGGCTTCGCCCACCGCTGTGTTGGTAATGTTGTACGCGCCAAAGTCTGCATCGCCACCGGCTTCTATATTGGTAACGCCTTCGGCTAAACGCGTAACCTGGTTGGTAACAAAACTCAGGTTGGCGCTGGCAAACCAGGTAAAGGCTCCCTGCCGGTCGTTGTAACCCAGTTGCGCTTCAAATCCACTGTTTTCCATTGAGCCTACATTCTGCGAAACAGTATTGGTAATAAAGCCCATGGAAGGCGGCATTGGTACGTTTAAAATGAGATTGTCGGTTTTGCGCTGGTAGTATTCGAGCGACAATGTAACCTGGTTTTGCAGCAATCCCAGGTCTAAGCCAACGTTCATCTGCTTGGTTTTTTCCCATTCCAGCTCAGGATTACCCAGACGTTGAATAGATGAAGCGGGACCACCGGTAATGTTATTATCAAAAGGATAATAAGCGCTGTTGGCAGCCACCGATACCAACCAGGGCGTATTGCCTAACACCAACCCGTTTAAGCCCGTCAATCCATATCCGCCTCTTAATTTAAGTTCAGAAATGGTTGCCTGACCTTGCATGAAATCTTCCTGGTCAATTCTCCAGCCAATGGAGGCAGAAGGAAAGGTTGCCCATTTTTTGCCGGGCGCCCATACAGACAGTCCATCGCGGCGAATGGCAGCGCTGAGAATATACTTGCCTTTGAAATCGTAGTTTAACCTGCCGAGATAAGAAAGAAGCGTGTTCTCTCCTACCAGGGTTTGTACAAAAACATTTTTCGCATTGTTCAGCGTTCTCAATTCATTCGATTCCTGCTGACCATTGGCATTTTCCTGCTTGGTTTGCTGGCTTTGTTGCTCCACAACGGCAACGGCGTTTATATGATGATTGCTAAAGTATTTGTCGAAAGTCAGTTGATTGGTATACAGCAGCACGGTAGACGAACTGCGGTTATTCGTAACAGTGGCCACTGATGCGCTTGATCCGGCAATGGCGCCATTGTCGTTAAAAATAGGGGCGAACCTGTAATCAAGTGTATTGGCGTAGTCTACTCCAAAAGTGGATTTGAACCTGAGCCATTTGGTAAAGTTCACTTCAAGGTAAGCGGTTCCCAATACTTTGGCGGTCTTCCTGCTGCCGGGGTTTTTAAGTTCTGCATCTTCTACAGGATTGGTGGGATCGCCTCCGTCTTTGGTGGCATCTACACCACGGTAGCCGCCATTAGAAGTAGGATCGTACACCGGCATGTGCGGCATCATCCTTATCACATTCACCAGGTTGGTCCTGGAGCCGGTTTCGTTGTTATCATAAGCACGGTTGCCATATCCGGCGTATAAGGTTTGTCCGAACGTAAACACTTTACTGATGTTGTGCTCTGAATTGATCCTGAAATTATAACGTTTATACCCTACCGTTGGGGCGGTACCTTTCTGGTCGAAATAACCTGCGGATGCATAAAAACGAGAGGTATTGTTGCCGCCGCTGAGCCCAATGTTGTGTCCCGTCATGGCGCCTTTTCTGAAGTACGCATCCTGCCAGTCGGTATTGGTTTCGCCGTAGGTTTGGGTAGCGCCTTCGTAAATGGGTTCGTTAATAGTAGGTTCTGTCAGCCGCGGTACCTGGCTGCCGCGGTAAGCAATGGCATACTGCATGAACTGTTGCGTGTTCAGCAGATCGAGCCGTTGCGTTACCTGCTGGGTTCCGTAATAAGCATCGTAATTAACCCGTAGCTGGCCATCTCTTCTCCCTTTTTTGGTAGTGATCATGATAACGCCGTTGGTAGCCCTGGAACCATAAATGGCAGCCGCGGAAGCATCTTTCAATACATCCACCGATTCAATGTCTTTCGTGTCAATCGCTTCCAGGTCGCCGGTAGGAAAACCATCTACCACATACAATGGATCGGAAGCATAGCTGATAGAACTGATGCCCCTGATGCGAACGATGGGCGCTGCGCCGGGGCTGCCATTATTCGTTACCGTTACGCCCGATACACGTCCCTGCAATGCCTGTGACACGCTCACTGCGGGCAACTCGTTGAGGGTTTTGCCGTTCACGCTCGAAACCGCGCCCGTAACAAGCGTACGCTTTTGCGTACCATAGCCCACCACCACAATTTCATCCAATGCGCGGTTAGACAATGTCAATACTATTTTCATGGGGGCTTTATCGTCTATCGCTACTTCTTTGGTCATCATTCCAACAGAAGAAAAAATAAGGACTTTGGCATTGTCTTCTACTTCCAGCGAAAAGTTGCCTTCAATGGTAGTGGTGGTTGCCCGCGTGCTTCCTTTCACCTGCACCGATACACCTGAAAGCGGTTCTCCTTGTTCATCGGTGACGTTTCCCCTGATGGTGCGCAGTTGCACGGGCTTTATGTCGGGCGAGAGTATGCGGGGTTTTTCTGAAATAATGAAAATACCGGCCACGTCATCAAAACGATACCTGAGCTCGGTCATTGCCATCACTTCATTCATTACCTGGTAAAGAGGGCGTTTTTTTGCCGCAACGGTAACAATGCGTCCTTCGGGAATAATGTCGTTGCAATAGGCAAAGCGGTAGGCAGTTTCGCGCTCCACTACCTTAAAGAATGTTGTCAGCTTTACGCCGTTTAAAGACAGGCTCACTTTAACGTCTTGCGAAAAACCTTCTGCCCTGATAGACAAAGCTCCTACAATCAGCAGAATAGAAGTTAGTTTCATAATTTTAAGCAGCTTCGTTAAAAAAGGGTACGTACGCGACCTTCCACAAGCATGATTTTTTTTCATACCTTTATTTTGGTTTAATTAAAAAATAGAAACAGCCAGGTGTTGTTTCAAAGTTTTATTACAGGGAGAATGTTGCCGCATTCTTCCCTGTATTTTATTTTGATAAGGATACTGTCAATGTTTCATGGGTATCTATCCTGAAATTAAAATGCCTCGACTCCTGGAGAAATTCCAGCACTGTTTTCAAATCTTCTTTCTCAAACACGCCGGTATACCGGTAATTGCGGATGTCGTCGTCTTTAAAATAAATACGAGCTCCGTACCAGCGCTCTAACTCCGCTGCAATGTCGTTCAGCGCATCTCCGTCAAATACAAGCCTGTTTTCTTTCCATGCTATTTCTTTTATGTCTCCCTGGTGTGTGGGCTTGAGTTTTTGGGGAATGCCATCGCTGGCGGGAAGCGGTGCCTCTCCGGCAGGCATGGCGGCTGTTTTAGGGTTGTGCTGCTGCCAGGCTATTTTGTGGTTGGGATGAAGCAGTAGTACTTTGTTATCGTTCTCTTTGAGTGTAACTTCTACCAATCCCCTGATCAAAGATGCTTCGGTTATGCTTTCGTTTTTGTAAGCCTTTACGTCGAATGCAGTGCCCAGTGCCTTAATGTCCATTGCCGGGGTACGAACAATAAAGGGTGTTTTCTTATCGTGCTTCACATCAAAAAAAGCCTCCCCTTCCAGGTATACATTGCGTGCTGTTGTTCCAAAATCTGCATCAATTTTTACGGTGCTGCCTGCATTGAGGTTCACCACCGATCCGTCGGGCAACTGAATATTCTTGCGTTCTCCATAGGCTGTAGTAAATATTTTTGCTGCGTTGCTACTGCGGGCGTTGAAATAACGGATTGCCACAAAAACACCAGCGAAAACAACCGCCGAGGCCCCGGCGAATTTGAGTAAAAGCAGACGCGTTCTATAGGATGCAGGCGCTTTGAATTGCTCCATCTTTACAACCGGCGCAGCTTCTTTTGAATTGAGCCTGTTTTTCAGCCTCGTTGTTTGTTCGTCAAGGTCTGCCTGCGCCAATGCGTTGAACAACAAAAAATAACGCTCTTTTGCCAGTTCCACCAACTCGCGCTGAGCAGGATGCTGGCTGGCAAAATCTTTCCAAAATGCAATATCGTCCGGAGACGATTTTTTACAATAATTGACGAAGGATTCGTTTGCCAGCAGATCGGATACTTCCATTTTGTTCGGCAGCATAACTAGAGGTGGCTTTTTTAAAACAGAGTATGCTGCGCGGAATTTTTACCCTTCTCCTGAAAAAAAATTGCGCTGCAGTCTGAACAAGCACAAAGAAGCTGATTGAATGTTGTTTATACTGTTTCCACTACAGAAAGAAGCGCGCCCACTAAACACAGCAGCGAGGCGCTGTGGGTATGATGGTCGTTTGCTATATCGAGCCTGAGCTTTTTGAGGGCTTCGTGAATTTTATTGTATACGGTTCTGTGAGAAAGCCCTGTTTGCTGCACGATCTCGTCGTAGCTCAGGCCCTCGTAGTATTTAAGGTAGATCAGTTCTTTTTGACGGTTGGGGAGATCGTTTATATAATGCATCAAAAGCTTGAAGAGGTGTTGCTGCTCGTCTTTTTTAATAAGATCTTCTTCTGGTGTGGAAGCTGTTGCTGTGTATTGATTGTGAACAACCTGCAAATGTGCCACCCTGGCTGATTTTTTCCAGTCGGCAGACAGTTTCCGGAGAAAGGAAGTAAGCAGGTAAGATTTTACATTCTGGGCTTCGTGAATGGTTTCGCGTTTTTCCCATAAATAGAGGAACAGCTGCTGGATGGTATCTTTTACCAGTTGCGCATCCCTGATCTCTTTTAACCCTATAAACAACAGCGTGTGATAGTACCTGTTATACAACGATAGCAACATGTCCTGATCGCCATGCAGCATGCCTTTCCACAATGTTTCATCTGAATTCATAAGCAAGTTCGTTCAGTAAACAATAGCAAGCAACTTGTATGAAGTTAAGCATTTATTTGGAAAAGGAAGAAGGGGAAGGAGTAAGGAGGTGATGGGGATTTAAAAGAAAAGCGTTGAAGAAGCGGTCGGAAAAGTTGATCCCAAATGCGCTTATTTGTCCCGTAAAATGATACAGCAAAGCTGCTGCACGCTTTTTACAGGTAGTTATACAATTTATGAAATGAAAGGTATTTTTTACTGATCCCGGCAAAAAGGCAACAGGAGAATAACCGGTACGGTAAAAACAACCACTGCTTCAAAAAATACCCCGCGGGGGGTATTGTGACACGTGCAATATCAGAGGACATTTGTACTCAAACACCAGTATCGTATTAAGAGCCTCTTCCAATTATCAGATGGTTAGTTTCACCCAAATCTAATACTATACTAAAGCATGACTTTCTTTTACAGCAGCGCGGTGATCGTTCCGCGATGGATTATTTTATTGATCGATACAGCCATAGGAACAGTCTCGTTTGCTCTTTCTTACTTTATACAAAAGGAGTTTGAGTTCCCTGTTTTGGCAAGAACGCATGTGTTTATTTATGCAGGGCTGTTCGGCGCTTTGTCGCTCCCCATTTTTTACCTCATGCGCATTCATACCGGGCTCATTCGCTATTCCAATACAAAAGACATGTTCAGGATATTTCCGGCTATCCTTGCGGTAAGCCTGTTATACCCGTTAGTTGCCGACCAGGCTGACAATCGCTTACTTGAAATGCCGGCGGTTGATATGCCAACGCTGCTGGTATTGAACTTTTTTATCTTCTCTTCGTTGCTCACCCTGCTGCGTGCTTCTATTAAAGAAGCGTACATCCTTGCAAAGAGATATGCCGCATCTGACGTGAAAAGAGTATTGATATATGGGTCAGACAAACAGGCGCTCCTGCTGAAGCAGGCAATAGAAGCTGCAGATAATGGCACCGTTGTGGTGAGTGGGTTTGTGCAGCCGGGAGACAAGAAGACAAACAGTACGATCGAACAAAAAAGAATATACCACAGGCGCGAAATTGGGGCATTGCATAAAAAGAACAAAATCGACAAACTGATTTTGCCCAACGAAAAATCTGGCAAACCGGAATTCAGAAGCGTGATGGATCTTTGCCTGAAGCTCGGCATCAAAATACAAACAGTACCCCCATCTGATCAGTGGGTAAGCGGCAAATTAAGTTTAGGGCAGATGCAGGACCTGAAAGTTGAAGATTTATTGCCACGTAAACCCATTCAGATAAACAACGCGCTTATATCGGAGGAATTGGTTGGCAAGCGCGTCCTTATCACGGGAGCCGCCGGTTCTATTGGTTCGGAAATTGCCCGCCAGGTGATGTCATACAATCCGGAGATAGTGATATTGTGCGACCAGGCCGAATCGCCCTTACATGAAATACAACTGGAACTCGAAGAAAAGTATGCATCTGCTAAAATAAAAACATTCATAGCCAGCGTCTGGAATTTAAGAAGGATGCTTATTCCCTTCAAAGAATTCCGCCCGCATATTGTTTTCCATGCGGCCGCTTACAAGCATGTGCCTATGATGGAAAAGCATCCTAAAGAGGCTGTTTTCACAAACGTGATGGGCACACGAAATATGGCTGATCTGTCGGTATACTCGGGAGTTGAAAAGTTTGTAATGATTTCAACAGATAAAGCTGTGAACCCTACCAATATAATGGGAGCGTCTAAACGCATAGCTGAAACGTATGTACAGTCGCTTAACCACGTACCGGATAACTCCTCTGTCACCGAATGTCTCTCGCGCCTGGTGCAGAACGATAATGCTTTCAGCGTTATGACCAATGTAAAAACTAAATTTATTACAACCCGTTTTGGAAATGTGCTTGGCTCGAATGGTTCGGTAATACCCCGCTTCCGCCAGCAAATACAGCAGGGAGGGCCTGTTACCGTTACACATCCAGACATAACCCGTTACTTTATGACGATCCCCGAAGCGGTGCAACTGGTGCTGGAAGCTGCTGTAATGGGTAAGGGTGGTGAAATATATGTTTTTGATATGGGCGAACCGGTTAAAATTGCCGACCTGGCAATAAATATGATCAAACTGGCGGAATTGGTTCCAGACAAGGATATTGATATTGTATATACCGGGTTGCGGCCCGGAGAAAAACTTTACGAAGAACTGTTGAATGAAACAGAAAAGACCTTGCCTACACATCACGAAAAGATCAAAATAGCCAAAGTTGTACCGAGACCTTATAAGGAAGTTTCAACGGATATTGAAAACCTCATAGCCTTATGCAAGCAGGATGATGATAAACTGGTTGGCAAAATGAAGGCAATTGTTCCGGAATTTATCAGCAACAACTCTGAGTTTGCCAGGCTCGACAAAGCAAAACCGAAAAAGAGAACATTGTTTGTGCCTGCATTTTCCTCCTCGGTGAAGGTATCCTGATCCTTTGCTATATTGAATCCCTTATGGCTACCCGGCCAACAACCTGCTATAAAAATATACTATAAGCTGCCAGTTCGGCCGGCTTGGTGCATTTGAGTTTCCGGAATATATTTTTACGATGCGTTTTTACTGTATCGTAAGAAATAATCAACTCGCCACCGATGCTTTTGTTGTCCAATCCTTTCATTATGAGGCGGCAGATATCTTTTTCGCGGGCGGTGAGGCATTGCAGGTTGTTAAGGATCAAAGAAAGATTGTTCTTATTGTTTTGAAAAAAACGCATCAGCCTCAAATAAGTGTCGATGTGATCTCCTTCAATTTCCATTTGAAAATTTAATTTCTCCTCTTTAAAAACATTGGAGGAAAAATGAAATCGCTTTTTTGATTTTTCCCGTCTCTCCAGTTCTTTGGGAGACCGGTTCAACTCATGCAGGGCATGATTGTCATTTGTAAAATACAGAGGTTTCAGCACTTTACATTCCACCATAACTTCAGTAACAGAAAGCTGTGACACCAGGTTGTTGGTTGCTACGAAGGCAAGCTTTACATGCGGCCGCTTTTTTCTAATTGGAATGTTCAGGAATTGCTCCACCCATTTTTGTAATTCAACAGGAATAACAAAATCCATCTTAGAAATATTCCATAGCGACGTAATAAATGGGGTACACTCTGCTATTTGTTTAAACTCCCTGATACCCGATACGAATTCTTCCTGTGTAGGACTGCGTTTCCAGGTAGAGTGTAGCAACCTGCTGTCTTCAAAATAGTTAACAACTAATGTGTCAGATTCAAAAAGGATCATGATTCATTATATAACATTGCCTTATGCAAAACTTATTCTCTCACCATGTATAAACAGTATAATGATCAGTTCATAAAAAATTGGTTTAAATTTTTTGCCATGAAGCTGTTATGCCTGAATAGAATTTATGCAGTACGCCTGCAAAACTTTCAGCCATGAAGCTGTTCAGGATGAGTTAAGGACTTTACGGGTCAAAATATATATGCAGGCGGGAATGTTCCTTTTTGAAGATGCGGCTGGAGACATTGACATTAAACCACAAAAAAAACATTCATGGATTAATTGTATTTTACTAAATGAAAGATTAGTATGCAAAAACAGGTCTGATGACGACCATGGTACGAGGTTGTAATGTACCGGAGTTATGAGGCTCGTATTCAGAACAGGACATAGTGATAGCATGTGATGCTTTTTCATAGCAGCATAAATTTTTTATGATCAGTAAGCGCATGTGCTTATTGCCTCTGGCAATACATGCAAGAAAAAAAAGGTTAGGTAAGAAATTGGGATTAAACGTTACAAGGATTAAAAAGCGAATGAAATAAGCTATTCAAAAAAGGATCCCGGATTGGGGTGCAGGGAATAATTGAAACCAGAGGTAAATACTTTCGTATGCCAAAGTAAATATATATTGATAATAAAAACAAAAAAAAATGACATTTGTCGTTAAATGCAAAACAATCTTACCGGTTGCGCAATCAAAGCGACGTGCGGTACAAAAAGACGTTTCGAGTGTTATTGATTACTACCTGCCACAGAGTTTCCTGCCAATACGCAAACGCATCAGGGGAAGACACTTCGGTATACCTGTAGCTTTGCATATCAACAATGCATGAACGACAGAGCGCATATCCTACGAACAGCTGATTGCCGACACCTTGCTGCGCCCTTCAATCCACCGGCTGTTTTAAAATCTCCGCAGCCTCTATGTCTTCATAAAACCGTATCTCTTGTGCCAGTTCTTTTTTTAATTGCTTTACAACAGGCTGATACATTTTTTCGTTGTATATATTTTTCATTTCGGCTTTGTCGTTTTGCAAATCGTACAGTTCCCATGCCTCAACGCGTTTGTAAAAGCGGATTAATTTGTAGCGCCCGTTGCTGATGCCGAAATGCGGCGAAACGGAATGTTCGCCATTCTCGTAGTAATGATAGTAAAGATTTTTCCGGCTGCTTTTCGATTTTTTGGTGAGAATGGGCAATATAGATACACCCTGCATTGGCTGCGAAGCGCTTACTCCTGCTGCATCCAATAGTGTGGGTGCCAGGTCGACGTTCATGACGAGATTATTATCAACCGTTCCCTTCGCAATCACACCGGGATAGCGCATAACCATTGGCGTGCGGAAAGATTCCTCATACATAAATCTCTTGTCAAACCAGCCATGTTCTCCCATATAAAATCCCTGGTCTGATATATATATAACCAGCGTATTTTGAGTGAGCTGGTGTTTGTCAAGATAATCCAGTGCGCGGCCAATATTTCGATCGAGCGACGCAGCAGTGGCGAGATAATCGCGCATATAGCGCTGGTATTTCCATTCTGTAAGTGCTTTGCCCTGCAATCCTTTTTCGTGCAGTTGCTGTTGAATGGGTCCGTAATAGGCATCGAAAGCTGCCCGTTGTTCAGGCGTCATGCGGTTGATATTTCCATCGCGGTCGGCAGCCTGTTTCGATTCAAACATTTTCAGATCATAACCCATGATCATTGTT
>JBQCFW010000134.1:0-25263 GCA_051958655.1 Agriterribacter sp.
AAAGTCGGCAATATTTCCAAACCATGTGGCCACAGGCGAAAATAGAAACGTCTGTACCATGCGAGAAATGTTGTGCCTTTCCTATTTCAAATTTTTCATCGGCTTTTGTAAAAATGGGCCAAACAGGTCTGCCAAAACGCAGATATACTGGTCCAACATAATCGGCTATGGCAATGGTAGCTGCTTTTGTCTGGTTATAATCGCAGGGAACAATCACCGTCATACCAGGCAACATTTTCATCATGCCAATGTCTTCCAGTATCTGGTGTGTAGCGCCATCTTCGCCCAAGGTTAAGCCCGCGTGCGAAGCGCAGATCTTTACATTTTTACCGGAGTAAGCCACTGACTGGCGGATCTGGTCGTATACACGACCGGTTGAAAAGTTGGCAAACGTGGTGGTGAAAGGAATTTTTCCACCAATGGTTAAGCCGGCAGCAATGCCAATCATATTGGCTTCTGCAATACCGCATTGTATGTATCGCTCGGGGAAGTCTTTAATAAATGCGTTGAGTTTTAAAGAGCCTGCAAGGTCTGCAGTAAGTGCAACCACATTCGGGTTCTTCTTACCCAATTCATAAATCCCGTCTCCAAAACCGCTTCTTGTATCTTTTTGTCCGCTTACCTGAATATCTTTTAACATGATGTATACTTGAATTAAAGTGGCAAAATAAAGGATTAATTTAAAGTGATATTTTTTCCTGTAAATAATTTTTCGTCTTCACTCAGCTTTTGTTCCCATTTCCAGGCAGTTTGAAGGATGTCTTCCAGCGTATGAACAGGATTCCATCCCAACAGGGCCTTCGATTTGTCGTTATTGGCATAAATGGCAATCACGTCTCCCGGTCTGTTGGGTCCAATTTTATAATTGAGCGCTACGCCTGTCGATTTTTCAAAAGCTTTGATGGTTTCCAGCACTGTTATGCCATTGCCGGTGCCCAGGTTAAACACCTCGGTGGTACCCTTCAGTTTGCCGTCGATCAGGTATTGAAGGGCAAGTGTATGTGCATGCGCAAGATCACTCACATGTATAAAATCTCTCAGGCACGAACCATCTCTGGTGGGATATTGATCGCCAAAAACGGTGATGCCCGGCAGCTTGCCAATAGCGCTTTGGGTAATAACCGGAACCAGGTTTTGCGGTTTGTCAATAGGCAGTTCGCCTATCAGACCGGACGGATGTGCCCCGGCAGGATTAAAATACCGCAGTAAAATGGATTTATTTCCCGTGGCCCTCGAAAACTCACTGATGATCTGTTCCCCCATTTGTTTGGTATAGCCGTAGGGCGATTCTGCCTGTTTGGTAGGCGTTGTTTCCGTTACCGGGATGGCATCGGGATTGCCATAAACGGTGCATGATGATGAAAAAACAAAATAAGGTATACTAAACGATTCAACGCATTTCAACAGGTTGATGAGCGACACCAGGTTGTTTTCAAAATACATCAGCGGTTTTTCAACCGATTCGCCCACTGCTTTGTATGCCGCAAAGTGAATGATGCCGGTAATGTCGGGATTCTCTTCAAAAATCGCATTGGTATCGTTAAAATCGCAAAGGTCTACTTTATAGTTCTTTACCTTTTTGCCCGTAATTTTTTCAATGCCTTCCAGCAATTGTGTAGAGGACCTTGAATTGTTGTCAACCGAAACAATATCGAACCCGTTTTCTATGAGGTCTACAATGGTATGCGATCCAATGTAGCCGCATCCGCCTGTAACCAGAATTTTTTTCATTCGCTTGGTTTTATACTGATTGCCATGAAATCAGCAGATCAATGCATTCTGCCGTTCCATATATTAAATTGTGCTCAAGATACTAAGTTCAACAGATATTCTCCGTATCCGCTCTTCATCAAAGGCTGGGCAATTGCCTGTAATTGTTCTTTATCGATAAAGCCCTTTCTGTACGCAATTTCTTCAATGCAGGCTATTTTAATGCCCTGCCGTTGTTCAATTACCTGCACAAACAACGATGCCTGCATCAGCGAATCAAAAGTGCCCGTATCCAGCCAGGCGGTACCCCTGTCTAAAATAGAAACCTTTAAGCGACCCCTGCGCAGGTATTCTTTGTTAACATCCGTTATTTCATATTCTCCCCTGGCAGACGGTTTCAGGTTTTTTGCAATAGACACTACCTCGTTGTCGTAAAAATATAAACCCGGCACTGCAAAATTGCTTTTAGGCTTAGCAGGCTTTTCTTCAATTGAAAGCGCGTTCATCTGTTCATCAAAATCCACCACGCCGTATCTTTCGGGATCGCTCACCTGGTAAGCATATACAATTCCCCCGTCGGGGTTCACATTGGCGCTTAACTGCCTTCCCAGTCCTGCGCCGTAAAAAATATTATCGCCCAGCACCAGCGCCACTTTTTCTTTGCCTATAAACGATTCGCCAATTACGAATGCCTGTGCCAAACCATTGGGCACCGCCTGCTCGGCATAAGAAAACTGTAACCCCAGCTGACTGCCATCTCCAAACAGCTTTTTAAAATTGGGTAAATCGTGGGGGGTGGAAATGATCAGTATTTCGCGTATGCCGGCCAGCATCAATATGGAAAGGGGATAATAGATCATAGGCTTATCGTAAACAGGCATAATCTGTTTGCTGATTGCATAAGTAATGGGATGCAGCCTTGTACCCGATCCGCCCGCCAGTATTATTCCTTTCATAATGCGCTTTATTATGCCCTTAACCGGGCGGGGCGAAGTTACCCACTTTGGGGGAAAAAAAGGTGAAAGAACAAAGGTGAAAGGTAAAGGGGAAAGGTTGCTCATTTTTCACCTTTCACTTTTGACCTTTGCTAACCTTAGGTAAACAGCCTGGAAATATAATATATGATCGCCGCCATAACGCCGCTGATAGGAATGGTAATGATCCATGCCCATAACAGGTTTACGGTAACGCCCCAGCGCACTGCTGACAGGCGTTTGGTAGCTCCTACGCCCATAATGGACCCGGCAATGGTGTGCGTGGTGCTCACCGGAATTTTAAGATGTTCGGTAATGAAAAGTGTCAACGCCCCGGCAGTTTCTGCCGCCACGCCCTCAAACGGGGTTACCTTGGTAATACGGCTTCCCATGGTTTTTACTATTTTCCAGCCCCCGCTCAATGTTCCCAACGCTATAGCTGTATAACACGATATGGGAACCCATACAGGCATCTCATCAAAGTTTTGAATAATGCCGCCATGCGCTATCAGCGCCACGGTAATAATACCCATTACTTTTTGTGCGTCGTTGCCGCCATGCCCTACGCTGAAGGCTGCGGAGGATACCAATTGCAGGCGTTTGAACCATACGGTAGACCGGTGCGCGTTGAGTTTGCTTAAGTAAAGCGTGAAAATGCACATAACGATCATAATAAACCCTACCAGCACCAGCTTGAAGTTTTGCGAATGAAAGATAACTTTCATTGCATAGTTGTCGTAATGCGACTTTAATTTGGCAGGGTCAAGTTCCATGGTTTGATACAGGAACAATATCACCAGCCCGATTACACCCAACGAAAACAATTTTGGCCAAATACTTTTACGAAACGAATTGATAAACCAAAGCGAAATAATAAATGCCATTACCATACCCAACAACGGGGCCAGGAAAATAAAGGCAACGATCTGCAGTACCGGCGCTACGTTAATGGCATTAAAACCCGCATGTGCAATGGCGGCTCCTGCAAATCCGCCAATAAGGGTATGCGAAGAGGAAGAGGGGATACCAAACCACCAGGTAACCAGGTTCCAGATAATGGCGGCCGAAAGCCCCGATAATATTACCTCCAGGGTAATATGGCTTTCTTTAACTGTTTTGGCAATGGTATTGGCAACGCCGTGATCTTTAAAAATAAAAAAAGCTACAAAGTTGAAAAGTGCGGCCCACAATACCGCCTGGAATGGCGTAAGTACTTTGGTGGAAACAATGGTAGCGATGGAGTTGGCGGCATCGTGAAAGCCATTGATATAATCAAAAACCAACGCCAGGATAACAATAATAACAAGTAACGTCATACGAACTGATTTGAAAATCTGCTAATAAGGGGTTGGGAGAGTAGAAGAACCACGACAATCAAATTTTCAAATGTTAGGCGTATTTTACAATAATAGATTCTATAACGTTGGCGGCATCTTCACATTTATCGGTTGCAATTTCCATAGCCTGGTAAATTTCCCTTTTCTTAATCACCTCTTTGGCATCGGGCTCTGTAGCAAACAGGCGTTCAATGCTCATATCAAAAATATCATCTGCCTGGTTTTCAATACTGTTTATTTTAACCAGCGATTCGGTAATCTGCCGCAGGTTTTTCATATTCCGCAGTTCATGTACCGCTGTATGAATGTGTTCGCAACCCTGTACAATCAGCTCTGCAAATTTTTGCATGCCCTGGTCGTTGGGGTTAACACGGTAAAACTTGATTTTTTTGGAAGAGGCGAAAATATAATCTGCAATATCATCCAGCGCCGATGCGAGGTAGTGTATGTCTTCGCGGTCAAAAGGTGTGATAAAATTACGTCCCAGCTCCGTAAAAATTTTGTGGGTGAGCTCATCATTTACATGTTCCAGCTCTTCAATTTGCGATGCCACTGCCGATCTCTTATCATAATCCGGCTCATGTACCATCTCTTTCAGTTTTTTCGACATTTCCATCACTTTTACGGCAACTTCTTCAAACAATTGATAGAATATCCGGTCTTTAGGGAGGAAAACTTTCATGATAGAGTTCAACATATTCGAAACTTTGGGCAAAAATAAAGTTATCATTCCCGGGCAGGGGCAGATTTTGAGAATTAATGATTTCTTAACATTGAATTTCTGCCCAGTCCACAACTTATTAACCTGCTTAACATTTTGGTAATAGTGGCGTAACACTTTGTTAATGCCTGCGTAACACTGCGATAACCTGCCCTGTATTCCTTTGCCGAAAATTAAGGTATGCGAATATTGACCAGAACTTGTGCTATACTTATTTTTTTGTTTTCCTATGGATGGGTAAATGCACAAACGATCAGGTTTACCGGTAAAGTAGTAAATACAAAAAATGAGCCCTTGGCAGGAGTTTCGGTAAAAGTAACCGGCGGCACAGGAACGGCTACCGATGTGGAAGGACGTTATGCGCTGAATTTGACTGCCGGTAAAAAATACGAGCTGGAGTTTTCGGCAGTGGGTTATGCTGCCAAAAAGGTAAATGATATAGATGTAACCCAGGGCGGAGACAATGAGTTGACGGTGGTGCTGAAAATAGAATCGCAAAGCTTAACGGGCATTGTGATCAAAGCAACCAGCCGCCGGCAGGAAAATACCGTTGCGCTGTTGAATTTTCAAAAAAACAACACTTCTCTTTCAAGCGGCATTGCTGCAGATTTTATTAAACGCACACCCGATAGAAATACCGGCGAGGTGCTGAAAAGAGTGAGCGGTGCTTCTATACAGGATAACAAATATGTAGTGATACGTGGTTTGAGCGACCGCTACAACCAGGCTTTGCTGAACGACGCTTTGATGCCAAGTTCCGAGCCCGATAAAAAAGCTTTCTCGTTTGATATTATTCCTGCTGCCATGATTGATAATATTATTATCAACAAAACAGCAACGCCCGACCTGTCTGGCGAATTTGCCGGAGGTTTGGTGCAGATCAATACAAAAGATATACCTGCTAAAAATACGCTGTCGGTTGGCTTTTCGGTTGGATACAACACACAATCAACCTTTAAAGATTTTACCAGCAACAAACGCAACTCAACCGACTGGCTGGGTTTTGACAATGGCGACAGAAGTTTGCCCAAAGGCTTACCTACCACTACAGAGTACCGCAGCCTGAGCGATGCTCAAAAAATTGAGCAAACACGCTCTTTTAAAGGCGATGTGTATGAAGAGCAGGTAAAAAAAGCATTGCCCATTACTACATTAAACCTTGCATGGTCTAATGTAAGCCGGTTTAAAGACAACTCAACTTTCGGAACTATTATAGCATTGTATCACCGCCAGGGAATGACTATTTATGATGAAGTGGAAAGAGGACGTTTTGAGCAGACGCGCACACCAATATTTTCCGGTACAGAAGTTCAAAACAGGTATTCGGTAAACGCCGGTTTACTGGCTAATTTTACCTACATAAAGGGTAAGCATAAGATCTCTTTCAAAAATCTTTTCAACCAGTTATACGAAGACAATTACTACAACAGAACGCTGGACAATACCAGCAGGTTGCAAACGGTATCGCTTCGTTCTTCCTTTGCCAACCAACGTTCCCTTTATACCGGCCAGCTCGAAGGCGACCACGTAATAACACAGTCGGGTATCAAATTTAAATGGAACGGAAACTTTGCTGTAAACCATAAAACACAGCCCGATTTCAGAACAGCGCAATACGTAAAAAGTTCTTCCGATCCGTCTGAACATTATGAAATGGACGACGATGATACAAGGAGATTCTTTTCAACGCTGCAGGATTATACAGCAGGTGCGCAGGGTTCTTTTACGGTGCCGTTTAATATGGGCGGACAGAAGCAAACTTTCAAGTTTGGTGGCGGCAATGTTACCCGCTTCAGGGATTTTAAAGCCAGGGTATTCCGTTACCGTCCGGCATCAGAAGCTACTGATATCAGCATACCCTACAACCAGGCATTTCAACCGTCTAACATCAATGCCAATGGTTTGTATCTTGATGAACAAACACAAAATACCGATAAATACTTCGGCGTATCTGCACTCAATTCGGGTTATGTAATGTTTGATAATAAGGTAGGTGAACACCTTCGCTTAATATGGGGAGTGCGGGCTGAATATTTTGAGCAGTTCCTTACTACCAAAGATCTTTCCTTAAAACGCGTGGTAGTAAATACCGAAAAATGGGATTTCCTTCCGTCACTCAACCTTACCTACAGCTTCAATAGCAAAAACCAGTTGCGTGTATCTGCTTCGCAAACCGTTGCACGTCCTGAGTTCAGGGAAATAGCGCCGTTCCAGTTTTTTGATTACGAACAGATATGGGGTATCAGTGGCGAAACAGAGTTGAAAAGAACGTCTATCCTGAACGGTGATATCCGGTACGAATTCTATCCCAAGTCCGGCGAGTTGATTTCAATAGGTGTATTGGCCAAACGGTTCAAAAATCCCATCGAATTGAGAATGGACCCGGGCAGCAACAGCGACCGCTGGCTCTTTAAATATGCCAACGCCGACGAAGCATTTTTATATGGTGCAGAAATAGAGATACGCAAAAGCCTGGACTTCATCAGCGAAGGGTTAAAGGACCTGACATTTATAGGCAACCTTACCGTACTCGATTCAAAAGTGACACTTGCCACCCAACAGGCATCTGGCGCAAAAACAGAAGCAGACAGGCCTTTGTTCGGGCAGTCGCCTTACCTCATCAACGGAGGATTTCAGTACAACAACGCAGGTTGGAACATAACAGCCTTGTATAACCGCATCGGACCCAGGCTGTCGCTGGTGGGCGATCCTACCGGAGCCGGGTTTTACGACATCTATGAAAAACCCAGGAACGTAGTTGATATACAGCTGTCGAAAAAGATACTGAACGACAAAGGTGAATTGAAGCTGACCGCTTCGGATTTGCTGAACAACAAATATGCTTTTTACGACAATCCCTCGGCTAAAGCGGCTTACAACTATGCACAGGGAGACAGGATCAATTATGCATATACTCCCGGCACTACCATAACAATTGGATTTACATACGATATCGATCTGGGATCAAAGAAATAATCATCAACTTTTTTTAAAAGAAAACTCCATTTATGAACAAGTTCAAGCCATTCCTGCTGATTGCTGTAACTGCACTGTTTACTGCATCATGCGTAAAGATTAATTTTAATGAGGAAGGATCGGGCGGCAGTAACAATCCCGATGATCCCAACGAGACTCGGGTATTAGTAGGTTCCTATGAAAGAGACATTACGCTGGAAGGTGGTGTTTACACTATCAAAGGGTATGTTTACTTCACCAACGGTACCACACTTACCATTCCTGCAGGTACCATTTTAAAAAGCGACAATTCTCAAAAAGGAGCGCTCATTATTGAGCGTGGTGCTAAAATAAATGCAGAAGGCACAGCCGAAAGCCCAATCGTATTTACATCGGGTAAAGAAGCCGGTGCGCGCAAACGCGGCGACTGGGGTGGTATTATTTTGTTAGGCAAAGCGCCTACCAATCGTCCATTAAGTCCGGCGCCATTGATTGAAGGCGGTGTAGACCGCAGGTACGGTGGTGAAGATGCTGCTGATAACTCTGGCATTATGAAGTATTGCCGCATTGAATTTGCCGGCATAGCTGCTGAGCCCGGCTCAGAAATCAACGGGTTAACGTTGGGCGGTGTTGGTTCTGGCACTACACTGGAATACATCCAGGTTTCTTATGGAAATGATGATGCGTACGAATTTTTTGGTGGTACGGTTAACGCCAAACACCTCATCGCGTATGCAAGCTCTGACGATGATCTGGACTTTGACTTTGGTTACACCGGTAAAATTCAGTTTGCCGTAGTACAACGTCGTCCTGAAATAGCAGATACCGATGCCGGTAACGGTGTTGAAGCCGATAACGATGGTTCCGGTTCATTGGCTGAACCCTTTACAAGACCTACTCTTTCTAACATTACATGGATTGGTCCTAACGGTGCCGCTAACACTGAGGCTAATTTAAACTTTGCCAACAGGTGGAGAAGAGCGGTACGTTTTGAAGTACACAACTCAATTATGATGGGCTTTCCTAAAGGAGGTTTTTCTATGGAAAGTTCAGCAACTGCTACCGCTTACAATTCCGGCAGCTCTTTATTTAAGAACAATCTTGTGCATGCCCTGGCTAACGCGTACAAAGTAGATTCGGCTGCCAATACTGTTATAACTGCCGCTGCTGTAAAAACTAAAGCAGAAGGCGATGGTTGTATAACTTACACCAACGCTGATGACATTATGCTGGAAGCTCCATTTAATTTTGATCAACCTAATTATGCACCCAAAACCGGATCGCCTGCACTTACTGGTGCAGTATTTACCGGGCTGGATAGTTTTTTTGAAACAGTTCCGCACAAAGGTGCCCTGGGTACTACCAACTGGTTAGCAACCTGGACAAGCTTTACACCTCAAACCAACGTTTATTAAGAGGTGAAGGGTGAGAGGTGAAAGGTAAAAGGTGAAAGGTCGAAGGCTCTTTGACTTTTCACCTTTCACTTTTTTTGACCATCTTTAAAAGAAAATCATGAAGTGGCAGCTATTTTTATCTTGTTGTGTAGTTATAATGATGGCTTGCAATGCAGGAGGTGATGAGAAAAAGAATAGTGCAGACTCAACAGCTTCCAGTTCAACAGCAGGACTGCATGCTTTGCGGGGTAAGATAGACAGTGTGCAGGTAATATACTACGATGATCCCGATGGCGATTCTTTAAGATATACCCGGTATTTTACTTATTCAACCACTGCCGATAGTGCATTGATATCCGGCATTGTTAGCGATATCCGGCAAATTACGGATACGCTTACGGGGCCCAGGCAATGCAGGTCTGAAGGAAAGATGTATGTTTTTGCAGGCAAGCCCGATGAACCTGTTAAAACGCTTTATTTTTCCACGCGTTGCGACACCTGTTGCTACCTGTATTACATTCAAAACGGGATGTTTTATTATTCAGGAATTTCTGAGTCATCGGCTCAAAAAATCAAACAACTCAAGGCATCGGCTGTGCAGCCATAGGGTGATTTGAGATTTGAGATTTAGGATTTGGAATTGTGCAGCCGTTGTAAGCAGCAAGAGCCGTAGGCTCGGTCACATATTGTAAGGATGGACTTTAGTCCGTCCGATATGTATGAGATTACCGTGGAGTATACACATACGCCACCTCGTATGAAAGCTTGCTTAATTCAGGAAGTAACTGGCCAATGCCAAGATCGGTTTTTTGAGGCGTAGGCTCACAAACGGAATAACGCACCCCATTGTACACGATTGCCTCTCCAACAGGATGGTCGAACTCCACAGCAATGGTTACATGGCTTGGATATGCCAGCACTATCATCGGAAGGTTATAAATTTCCTTTACCAGGCAAAAAAATAATGCAACCCGGTCTTCGCAATCGCTTTGGTTGAACAAGAGTGTTTGTTCCGGCGAGAGTCTTTTTTCAGCGCCAAAATTTTTGGTATCCGATTCAAATAAAAATGCATTCCTGGTAAAACGCATCAGGTAATCCACACCGTTTTTGGTATTGAGGCCTTTTACATTTTTTTTGAGGATAGGGATGAGTGATGTGTAAGTGTATTTGCTCAATGGAATGTTGAGATACGATTCGTAATCAACCACCGGGTAATTGGCAAACAGTTTTTGAATCTGCGGGGTGAGCTTTACCCTGAAATGATAGTCGTTCTGGTAATAGCTGAAATGCAGGTCCTTTTCCTGGTAGTCTGAAATACTGAAATCAGGCAACTGGTTCACTTTGTAGGAGAATGGCTGAACGGCCAGCGGTGATGCTGTTGTTACTTCTGTAAATTTTTCTTTGCTGAAATCGATGTCGCCGTAGTCGTGAAAATTAAGGCATACATACTGCTTGCCATGGTAAATGCGGTGCGGGATGTTATAGATGTTTTCGTTGCTGTACACATAAAAAAGAATTTTATCGCCCGCCACTGTTAATAAAGCATCGTAACCCGTTTGCGTTAAAAAGAACCATTTATACAGGGTGTACTGGTTATAATTAATGTTTTTAGGGCTGATTTGCTCCGCAGTTTTTCGCACCAGTTGATAGTAGATCCAGTCATCCGGGTTGTGCGTTCTTTTGTATTCATGCAACGCATTTATAGCCGGCGCCAGTAACTGGCTTTTTTGCAGTGTGTTGAAAAATTCGTTGATAGAAACATCGGTTGGGCAATCGGGGAAAGTTGGAACACTGTTGCTGTTCAGCGTAAAACGAACAGACTCCCCATAAAATTCAAATTGTACAGGCATAAGCTGCTGCGCCATTGGCGCGGCAGGTAAAAGGAATAACATGCCCCAGCAGATCAATATCGTTACAAACCACTTCACAGGGAAACAAGCCTCTTAAAGTTACAGGATTTAACAGAAAGGTAGTATTAATTTTTAGGCGATTAGAGATTTTGGCGAGAACCGTTATTTTTGACTGATGGATATGGAATGGCTAAAAACAGGCATTGCTCCGCTTAAAGACCTGATAGGATTTCTGCATAAGAAAGCTCAGACCAACAACATCCATAAAAAACAACTTATTAAAGAACTGCGAAACAACCTGAATGTTTTTAAGAATGGCTTCCTGAACAATTCATCTTATGATAACATTATTGAGCTGTTGAGCAACAGCGCTTTCCAGGAGGCTGTAAAAAGCAACTTCACTTTTAAAAAGCTCAAAGCCGGCAAAATTGAAGCTGCTCATGTTTTTGACGACCGCAATAAAAAATATACCGGCTGGAGTGCTGAGCAACTGGCAGATAAAATTGACGAAAAGATCACGGAGCTACGAAACATTCAAAGGCTTAACGGAGGATCGGTAAAAGGAGTAAAAAATAATATAGCACTCATGGTAAGCAACCTGTATTACCGCATGAAATTACTGGCGGATTTTATATCGACGGAGGCGGATTAAAGTTTCCCGCGGCTTATGCGGCGGTGCCGCGATGTAGTTAGTCCTTCGTTGCGTCCTTTGCGCGCCTGCGTGAAACAACTCTATTGACTTTTGATAAATAATCTATCCCAAAATGTCCTTGCCCATGCCACAACGCTATCGCATTACAACCCCAGCGTTTTGTTCAATTGTCCTTCCATTTTCATCAAAGCATCCGTTACTTCTTTTTCCATTACCGTAGCTTTGCCCCCCTGCATTTGCGTGGCATACCATAGCAAAACCATTGATACATAGTCCTGCATGTCTTTCCCGGCAAATTCGGTTTTAAACTCTATTACCTTGTCGTTAATGATTTTGATGGTTTTACGTACCTGTTCCTCATCGGCAGGCGCTACCTTAATACGGTAGGTTCTGTCGGCGATGGGAATGTTTATTGCTATCAGATTTTGCATTTGCAAATGATTATTATTGCGGTTATTCACCGTTTATTAACAGAAAACGCTTGTTTTTGCGTTATTTCAAATGATACTAACGTAAACGCGCAGGTTAAGTCTGGCTTTTACCGGTGCGTTACGGACCAAAATATGTAAACCAGCAGTCCCAGACTTGAGAGTCTGCGGCTTAAAAAATAATTATATCGAATAATTTTTAAAAATCCTAAAATCCAAATCCCTGAAACTATGCTTGCAACTTTAAAATCTCAGGTGTTTATAGATACACTGGTGTTGGAACTCTCCGATGCTGTGCTATTTCCCCTCACAGCTGTATTAAAAGACGAAAAAGGATGCGTTTGCAGCATGCTTGAAACCAATACGAAACCAGGAGAACGTCTTTTATACTGGAAGGGCTTAAACGATCTTCCCTATGGTGTATACTCCCTCGAACTTTCCTGCAAATCGTTAGAGCAAAGGTTAAGGCTTGTAAAAAGAATTTAGCTACTGGTTTGCCAATAAAGCAATACAGCGGTCAATTTCTCTTACATAAGCATTGATTCTTTTTTCCAGTTCCGCTTTTGCCTCTTTTCCCGGCCGCCCTGCCGATACCCTCGCAATTTCTACCTGCTGTTGCAAGGCTTCGTTTTTTTCAGTTATTTCTTTTTCACGCGCATTCCTTTGCTCCAGTTCCTGTTTCAGCTTTTCATTTTCCCTTTGCAACAATTGAAACTGCTTTAGCAGCAGTTGCAGCTTATCGTTTACGCGATTAATATGCTCGTCAAAGTATGCCATTGGGCAACGGGGTAAATCGTTTATTTATTTTCTTATCTCGGCCGAAAGTTCCTTTTCAAAGTTTTGCATAATGGTTTGCATCATGCTGTCAATTTCAGTATCGGTAAGCGTTTTTTCTTTATCCAGAAAGGTAAAACTAACTGCCAGCGACTTTTTGTTGGCTCCCAGCTTATCGCTTTCAAATACATCAAAAAGTTTTAACGACTCCAGTTTTTGAATGCCCGCTTTCTTCACCGTTTGCTCTACTTTTTCATACGATACCTGTTTGTCCAGCACAATGGCAAGGTCGCGTTGCACTGCCGGAAACCGCGGTATTTCTATATACCCCTGCTTCTGTTTAGCAGCAAGTGAGCAGAGTGTTTGCCAGTCGAGTATAGCATACCAAACCGGCTGCTTGATGTCAAAACGTTTGGTGATTGAATTTTTTACAAGCCCAAAGCTCGCCAGCAAAGCCGCATCAACCTTTACCTGCAGTCCATATTGAAGTTGCGAATTGTCTGTTGTTTCAAACTGCCAGGCATTCAATCCTGCCGTTTGAAAAATGCTTTCCATAACACCCTTCAGGTAATAAAAATCGCTTTTATCTTCCTTGCCCTTCCACGATGCTTCTTTAACCATGCCGGTAATATACAGGCACAACTTTTCTTTTTCATCGTATTTGCCAACGCCCGAAGTGCTATAGGTTTTGCCGAATTCAAACAGGCGCAGATTATTGTTCTTCCGGTTAAGGTTGTGTACAATACATTCAAGCCCTGTTTCAAGCATCGACGGGCGCATGATATTCAGCTCGGCGCTCAGGCTGTTGATCATCTTTACTGATGTTTTCAGTACCTCGTCATCAAAATAAGCGCTGTTGGTAATGGAGTTGGTAAATATTTCATTGAATCCGTTTCCCGCCAGGTAATTGCCGGCTTTTTCTTTTAATGCCGTTTCAAATCCTATAGCTTCTACCGAGGGACTGATGGTAATATGTTGCGGTATAGCCACATTGTCGTAACCATCTATCCGCATAATCTCCTCCACTATATCCGCAGGCAATTCAATATCGGGTTTGCTAAAGGGCGCTGCCACTATCATTTGCTTTTCGGTTTCGCTGATAATATCAAAGCCCGAACTTGTCAATACTTTCCTTATTACTTCTGGTGTGTACGTTTTGCCGCTTAATTTTTGCAAATAAGCATAGGTAAGCGTTACCTGCTTTTTATGTTTGGGGTTGGGGTATACATCCACAATGTCTGAACTGATCTCTCCACCCGCCAGCTCCTTTATCAATAAAGCCGCTCTTTTTAAAACGGCTACTGTATTACCAATGTCCACTCCTTTTTCAAAGCGTGCCGCAGCATCGGTACGCAGGTTGTGCCTGAAAGAAGTTTTACGGATCGTTATAGGGTTAAACCAGGCGCTTTCCAGGAAAATTCGTTTGGTCTTCGGCGTTACCCCGCTGTCGAGCCCGCCAAAAACGCCGCCAAAACACATAGGCTCTTCTTCGCCATTGCAAATCATAATATCCTCGGCGTTCAGCTTTCTTTCTTTTTCATCTAAGGTAACAAACGACGTTCCCGCCGGCAGGTGCTTTACAATTACCTTGTTTCCCTTTATCTTATCAGCATCAAAAGCATGCAGCGGCTGACCTGTTTCGTGCAGGATAAAATTGGTAATATCTACTATGTTGTTGATGGCGCGCAAACCTATTGATTGAAGCCGGTTCTTTAACCAGGCAGGACTTTCCTGAACCTGGATATTGTCTATTACTACACCGCTATACCGTTGGCAGGCTTCCGTATTTTCCACCTTTACTTCAATTACCGTGCCTTGCTTGCTTTTATTAAAACTATCTGTGTAAGGATATTTTACAACGTTCAACTGGTTGTCGTGAATGGCAAGATAGGCAGACACATCTTTTGCAACACCCAGGTGACTCATAGCATCCATGCGGTTGGGAGTGAGTCCTATTTCATATATCCAGTCTTCTTTGAGCTCGTAATAAGTTGCTGCAGCCATACCCACCGGGGCGTCGGCAGGCAGCACTACTATTCCTGCATGACTTTCGCCTAAACCAATTTCGTCTTCAGCGCAAATCATACCGTAGCTTTCCTGCCCACGTATCTTCGCCACCTTCATGGTAAGGGGCGCTCCCTTGGCAGGATAGATGGTAGCGCCAACGGGCGCCACAATCACTTTTTGCCCGGCGGCCACGTTAGGGGCGCCGCAAACAATGCTTAAAAGCTCACCCGTTCCCGTATTTACTTTGGTGAGGCTTAATTTGTCGGCATTAGGATGTTTGCTGCACTCTATTACTTCGCCTATCACCAGGCCTTTTAATCCGCCTGCCACCTGTTCCTTTTTTTCAAAGCTTTCTACCTCTAATCCCAGCGACGTTAAAATAGTTGATAATCTTTCGGGCGTAATGTTTACCGTTAAATATTCGCAAAGCCAGTTATAACTGATCGTCATAAATTTTGTTGATCCTTTTAATGTAAACCCTTTAAAAACGGGCGGTTGCAAAGATAATTAAATTGACAAGAGCGCTGAATTTCATGTAAAGTCCATACTGTTATCTTTTGAACTCAACCAAAAAATGAGGCATGAATTGTTTTGCACATTGTGTGTGGATTGCAGCCCGGCATAAGCGAAATTTTTCGGTAAATTGTGTACAAGTGTGGAATGGAGGTGGAAAAACCCGGTAAACCTGTGTGTTGGGAAGTGCGTAACATTTAAGAAAAAAAAATTCCAATTCAATTTGGATAACAAAAATCAATGCCATTAAATTCGCTCTCCCGATACAGTTGGTAACATTCCGGTAACGATGCCTTAATATTCGCATAATACATAATCGGTAATCTGTAAAGGTTTGATTCAAACACATGGAGGTATGTTTTAAAATGTACCGATGCCCACTGCTGCTACCTTTGAGAACTGAAATTTTAAAAAAATCACTCTATTATAAAAAACATTAATGGATCATCTCACCAATCTCAATAAAGACCGTAAGGCCCGCCGGAAAACCTCTCTCGATCTCAGTACCATGGTATATGGCAAAGTACCACCGCAAGCCCGCGATCTTGAAGAAGCGGTACTGGGAGCAATAATGCTGGAAAAAACAGCTTTTGATACGGTGATTGAGATATTGAAGCCTGAGTGTTTTTACGTAGATGCTCACCAGCGCATATTCAGAGCCATGCAAAGCCTGGCTCAAAAAAGCATGCCCATTGACTTGCTAACGGTAGTGGAAGAATTGAGGATGAAGGAAGAACTGGAGCTGGTAGGAGGGCCTTATTTTGTAACCAAGCTTACCAATGCGGTGGTTTCATCTGCTAACGTAGATACGCACTCGCGCATCATTCTGCAAAAATTCATACAGCGCGATCTTATCCGCATCAGCGGCGAGGTAATCAGCGACGCTTATGAAGATTCTACAGACGTATTTGATCTGCTGGATGAAGCCGAAAGCAAGCTCTTTGAGATCACTAACAATCACCTCCGCAAAAATTTTGATAGCATAGATACGGTGTTGGTGAAAACCATTCAGCGTATTGAGGATATGCGTAACCGTCAGGAAGATATCACGGGCGTACCAAGTGGTTTCCCATCGTTGGACAAAGTAACCTATGGCTGGCAGCCTACCGACCTGGTGATACTGGCTGCAAGGCCGGCAGTGGGTAAAACCGCTTTCGCCCTCAACCTGGTGCGCAATGCCGCATTAAATTCAAAAAAGCCCACACCCATTGCATTTTTCAGTCTTGAAATGAGCTCGTCGCAGTTGGTACAGCGTATACTCAGCGCCGAAAGTGAAATATGGCTCGAAAAAATTGCCAGGGGTAAAATGGAGGAACACGAAATGCAGCAATTGTACCGCAACGGCATCCAGCGTTTGCAGAATGCGCCTATTTTTATTGACGATACGCCTGCATTGAACATTTTTGAACTGCGCGCTAAATGCAGGCGCTTAAAAAACAAGCACAATCTCGGGCTTGTAATTATCGACTACTTACAACTGATGAGCGGCACGGGCGATAAAAAAAGCTCCAACCGCGAACAGGAGATCAGTACCATTTCGCGAAACCTGAAAGGACTGGCCAAGGAGTTGAGCATACCCATTATAGCGCTGAGCCAGTTAAGCCGTGAAGTTGAAAAGAGGAAAGATGGAGACAAGATGCCTCAACTGAGTGACCTGCGTGAATCGGGCGCTATTGAACAGGATGCCGATATGGTAATGTTCCTGTACCGCCCCGAATACTATAATATAACCGCCAACGAATTTGGCGAAAACAACAAAGGCGAAACGCATGTTCGTATAGCCAAGCACCGTAACGGTTCGCTGGAGACCATTAAGCTGAGAGCGCTGCTGCACATACAAAAGTTTGTAGAAATGGAAAGCGATGATTTTGGAGGATTGGGAATGCCGCAGGGCAACTGGAAACCCGTTCCGGGCGATACAGGCAGTGGTGGCGACGACAACGCCCGCCTGTTTATTCAGAAAGGCAGCAAAATGAACGACAGCGCATTTGATGATGACGCGCCATTTTAAGTTGTTAGCATTTTAAAGATAGTGCAAGAGCTTCCGGTTAGGAAGCTTTTTTTGTGGATGGGAAAAAGTGTGATCGCGTTGATCAGGACTTGCTGTTGATTTAAACAGCAAGGCTAACCAATCCAATGTAACAGAGCAAGCCACTATGGCTGGTTCGCAGCGTATCAATACCGTTGTTTCGAGGATAAACGACGACGCTATCGGAAATTCCTGAAAAAAAATCAATGAAAAACTAGGTTTAATAAAATGTTATCGTACTTTTACTTAGTAAATATACGTGATCGATAAGTGAGTGATCGACAAGTGTAAAAACTAATCTATGCTTATAACAACCAATATCGAAATTGCGATTCTGCTCCTTCCGGTTGTCATATATGCAGTGGTTTCCTGCACAAAAATTAAACAAGCTTTTTCCCGGTATTATATCCCCGGCATTTGTAGTACAGTAAACATCCGGGACCGTTTCACACTTAATCATTATTCCGGTTCAGGTACATATATAACGCTTTCGTATAGGATATGCGCAGCCTATACCAGCATGCGGGTTATTGACAAACGTTTTGCCAGCGCTGCAGCAAAAAGTGGTTAAACGTTACGTTCAATTCCGCCCTTATCTTTTCCTGTAAACCATGCGGCGCGCTCTGGTTGCAGAACCGCTTGTTCAGTACCGGCTGCTTAAAACATTTTTTAAGCAACATAGTAGCGTCGTCGGCCTTCTGTTGAATGGCTTAAAGCTCTATGCCGGAACAACATATCCGTTGCCCTCATTTTTAATCAGCAAATGAACCTTTCCTGTTTTCAATTTAACGAGGAGCGCCAATGCTTTTATAACTGGCAGCTTCCTGCTCAACCTTTGTATATACCACCAGTTTGCTGTTGCACAGAACTACAGGAGTAACCTGCAGTTGTGCAGCGGATACTCAAAATCTATCTTAAATCGCCAACTAAAACAACAAATGATGAAACATCAGATCAGTTTTGCCAGCATGCTCTGGCTTGTAATAGCATTTGCCCCGCTTGCGGCATGGTCGCAAAAAAAGCCCAACATCCTCGTTATCTGGGGCGACGACATCGGCACTTGGAACATTAGCCACAACAACCGCGGAATGATGGGCTATAAAACGCCCAATATTGACCGCATTGCAAAAGAGGGTGTCTCTTTCACCGATTATTATGGACAGCAATCCTGCACCGCCGGACGGGCAGCTTTTTTGGGTGGCAACGTGCCTGTTAGAACCGGTATGACCAAAGTAGGAATGCCCGGAGCAAAGGAAGGCTGGCAAAAATCGGATGTAACTATTGCCACCGTAATGAAAAGCCAGGGCTATGCCACCGGTCAATTCGGCAAAAATCACCAGGGCGACCGCGATGAGCATTTGCCTACCATGCACGGGTTTGATGAATTTTTAGGCAACCTTTACCATCTTAATGCAGAGGAAGAGCCCGAAAGCGAAGATTATCCAACTGATATGGTGATGCCTAACGGCAAAAAGTTCCGCGAAGTTTTTGGACCCCGCGGTGTAATTCACAGCTGGGCCGATGGCAAGGGCGGACAGAGGATAGAAGATACAGGGCCGCTTACCAGGAAAAGAATGGAAACGATCGACGAAGAATCTTTGGCTGCAGCCAAGGAGTTTATTAAAAAACAGGTAAAGGATGGCAAACCTTTCTTTACATGGTGGAATGCAACCCGTATGCACTTTCGCACACATATAAAAAAAGAACACAGAGGCATTAGCGGACAGGATGAATACGGCGACGGAATGGTGGAGCACGATATGATGGTTGGCGAACTGCTAAAGTATTTGGATGAACTGGGCGTTGCAGAAAATACGATTGTACTTTATTCAACAGATAATGGTCCGCATTTCAATACCTGGCCTGATGCCGGAACAACACCTTTTCACGGTGAGAAAAATTCAAATTGGGAAGGTGCTTACCGCGTACCCGCCTTTGTTCGTTGGCCGGGGCATTTCCCTGCCGATGTTACGCTCAACGGTATCATATCTCATGAAGATTGGTTGCCAACTTTTGCAGCAGCAGCCGGCAACAATAAAATTGCTGAACAGTTGAAAAAGGGGGTATCACTCAATGGACGCACTTATAAAAATCACATTGATGGGGCGAATCAGTTGGATTACCTGACCGGAAAGTCGAAAAAATCGGCCCGCGAAGGCTTTGTTTACGTAACCGATGGCGGTGAAATCTCCGCATTGCGTTATAACGACTGGAAGGTAACTTTTATGGAAGAACGCGCCAAACAATTGCAGATTTGGATAGAGCCGTTTGTAACGCTCCGTGCTCCATACCTGTTTAATTTAAGGCGTGACCCCTTTGAAAAAGCCTTACACGGCTCCAATACGTATTATGATTGGTATTTGAGCAGGGCATTTGTCATCACACCTATACAGCAGTATGCCATTCAATTTCTGTCAACCTTCAAAGAGTTTCCACCCAGCCAGAAGCCGGGCGACTGGAGCTTAACAACCGTACAGAAGCAAATTGAAGAAATGACCACAAAAATGAACTAGTGCCGGCTCAAAACAGCTACAGCAGAAAGGGAGGCAACTCCCTTTCTTAAATGCATTCACCTACTGAAAACAGATAAACAACAGGCATGAAATTTTTTCAGAACATGCATTTGTTGCTGCTCGCTTTACTGCTGCTGCAATGCAATGCAAAAAGAAACAACGATGCAACAGGAAAACCAACGCCCGAAGGCATGGTGCTGATACCTGGGGGAACTTTTGCGATGGGAGGCATAGATGATGAAACAGTGCAATCGAAAGAAAATGAATATCCGGTTCAGGTAGATAGCTTTTATATGGACATAACGGAAGTAACCAACGATGAATTTGCCCGTTTTGTTACAGCAACGGGGTATGTAACCATTGCCGAACGGCCTATTGATTGGGAAGAAATAAAAAAACAACTGCCGCCCGGCACGCCCAAACCCAACAAAGCCATGCTGCGACCGGGCTCTTTGATTTTTGACCCTGCTAAAGAAATTGCCAACCTGCACGACATATCACAGTGGTGGACCTGGCAAACCGGGGCAAGCTGGCGGTATCCGCACGGTACAGGAAGTTCTATTGAGGGCAAGGGCAATCATCCCGTTGTGCATGTATCTTTTGAAGATGCGGCAGCCTACGCAAAATGGGCAGGCAAACGATTGCCAACAGAGGCAGAATGGGAATATGCCGGACGTGGAGGAAAGCCGAATCAGGCATATGCCTGGGGCGATCAGTTGACGCCCGGTGGAAAATACCTGGCTAATTTTTTCCAGGGCACATTTCCCGCAGGCAATAGCATGCTCGATGGTTTTTCAACTACGGCGCCGGTAAAAACCTATCCTGCCAATGCTTATGGGTTGTACGATATGATAGGCAACGTGTGGGAATGGACCAACGACTGGTACAGCCACGATACACATTTGCAAAACAAAAGACGCTCCGGAACGCTGGTATGTTATAACCCGCAGGGCCCTGCCAAAAGTAACGACCCGCGTGAGCCGCTGGTGCCGAAGCGTGTAGTAAAAGGCGGCTCCTTTTTATGCAGTAAGCAGTATTGCAGCAACTACCGCCCCAATGCCAGGGTAGCCACTCCATTCGATTCGGGGCAGGAGCACCTGGGGTTCAGATGCGTAAAAGATGTTCATTCCCGAAACTAAAAAAGATAAACACCAACGGATGGAAAAATGCATATCACTGTTGCTTTTTATTCTTACTCTCAGCCCGGTTGCGCTGCTGGGGCAGGAAGGAGAAGACGAAATATTTCACGAACTGGAAGTTGCCTGCACCTATGTAAATAATACAAAATGGCGGGGAGCCGTAGCCGCCAACTGGAAACATATTTATGATGAAACAGGCTGGAGAAGATGGGGCGGCGATGCATACATTTCAAGAAAAATAAAATTCATTGCCTTTGAAGCGGGTGTTACATCCAGCTACACTTTCGATAAAGACATTGTGAACTATTGGGAGGTACGGCCGTGGGTGGGAATTCGTTCCGACTTTGAACTTGGCAAGCGCCTCGTGTTAATGCAAAAGTTTAAAGTAGAAAGCCGCCATTTTTTTTACGAAGACAGCTATTCAAATGAGCAACGCACACGCAACCGGTTTTTGCTATCGCTCAAATACAATTTTTTAAGAAACAGAAAAGACTGGAAGCTTAACCCTACCGCCGAGTGGTATTTTGTTGGAAAAGCTGCCGATGCCGAGCGATTTTCCAACTCCGTTGAGTTTGGGCTTCGGGTTATTAAAGTGTTCCCTAACGAGCATGAAATGGCCATTGGCTACAAGCGGGAATCTTATAAGTCGGAGTACATAAGCAATTCCAAACACGGGCACATATTTATGCTGGAATATGCTTTTTAAAGCGCAAAAATTCTTTCATTAAAAAATATCTAAAACATGAATAAAAAGATTGCTTTCGCTATTGCATTGTTTTTCGTACTGTTTGGCAGTATCGGATTACATGCGCAGGGTTTCAGGCTGAACGGCTATTCAGCCTACTCGTTCGACGACAGGGTTAGCAGGTATTATAGCAATAGCGACTATTACGAAGGCACCATTAAAGGTGGATTCAGGTGGGGCGTTGGTGCAGAATACTCAGTCAATAAAAGCTATGGATTGGAACTGAATTACATGCGACAGGACACAAAAGCGCCGGTAAGCTATTACAATCTTTTTGAGCGCCGCACCACTTTTGATGTAGCCATTAACTGGATTACACTAGCCGGCGTCCGCTACATGCAGGTAAATGAAATAGTAGCGCCTTACGGCGGCTTAATGGCAGGCATGGCAATATTTGATATAGATAACCCCAACAATCAAAAAAGCGGTTCGGCAACCAAGTTTGCATGGGGTGCCAGGTTGGGAACAAACCTGTTTTTTTCGAGAACTGTTGGCATCAAGTTACAAGCCGATCTGATGTCTGCTGTACAATCGGTAGGGGGCAGCGTTTACTTTGGTACCGGCGGTTCGGGTACAGCAATCTCCAGTTACTCAACCATGCTTCAATTTACCCTGGGTGGCGGGTTGGTGTTTCGTTTACAACCGTTGGTTGCAAAGCAAAAAGCCGATACAGACCTGTAATATTTCCATTTTTTATTCACTACTTATTTACCTTAAAAACACTCTACAATGAAAAAGTTATTTGTACTAACCCTTATGCTTTCGTTGGTAATAAAAGTTGCCGATGCACAATCTGCCAATGCAAATGAGGAAGACCTCATCCGCAAAACCTGGGGCATAGCTTTACAGGAACTTACCGCTTCGGCCCTGCAACTGAACCAGGAAGAGGCGGACAAGTTTTGGCCCATTTGGAAACAGTATCGTGAAGAACGGAAAACCATTGTTGATACAAAGCTGAAATACATTGCAGACTACGCCGATAATTATGAAAATATGACGAATGAAAAAGCGGCGGAAATCATCACCGGACTGTTGAAGAATGAACAAAAGCTCGGCAGTCTTAAATCAAAATATTTTAAGAAAATAAAAAAAGCGCTATCTGCCATAAGAGCCGCCCAGTTTATCCAGGTAGAAGCGTCGGTTGACAATGAGTTGCGGGCTTCCCTTACGCAAAACCTACCGTTGGTTCCCGATCCGAAGCAATAGACCGGGAGTTTTTTTGATAAGCTAAACCAGTTTTTTATGGAGAAAAACCTTCAGATTTTTGAAACGGTCATTATGTATACCCTCATGCTCATAGGAATGTTGTTTGTGGTGTATGAAACCATATTCCTGATTCATGAGTTTGGTGCAATGCTGATAGCATCATTTACCAGCAGGCAGTTTGTTGACGGGCAGGGGAGAGTACTGGGAGCGGTATTCTTTAACGTATTGCTCACTATGGAAATAGTTGAAACCGTGCGTGTGTTTAAGAAAAGCCATAAAAGCAAAATACAGATTATTTTACTGATAGGGCTGATAGCCGTTACCCGCAAAATTTTATTGCTGGATGCAATGCATGCCGAACCCGTTGCAGAGCTTGCTTTATCGGCAATGCTGGTGGCATTGGGCACAGGTTATTACCTGGTAAGCCGGTCATTAAAAGCTAACGGTCAAAAAGAAGCCGAAGAAGCATGAGTACTTCTAAAAAATAAAAACTCCGCTGTGCGAGGCGTCTTCGCCTTGCACGATATTGTTGTCGCCTGTGGCGACGGAAAATTTAAGCCACGAAGGCGGTGAACTAAAACTCACGAATGAAAAACAGGTGCTATACAAATTACTGAATAGTAAGGTCCGGAAGATAAAAGATTCGTTTGCAAGGCCGGGCGCCGGTACAGTTTACACAAACAGGAATACAGATGTTGGACTGTATGAAATAAGCAACTACAGATGGGCAGTCTGGTGCCGCATTTATCATGGAAGAAGCATCTTGTCGCCAAACTTCCCGTTATTTGCAGCAAATAAGCTGCATGTCATTCCCCTTTTTTTATTCAGAGGAAACAGCCAGCCCCGGCGCTGTCATTGCACTCGATGAAACCACTTCAAAGCACATCATACAGGTGTTGCGTATGAAAAAGGGCGAACAGCTCTATCTCACCAATGGAAAGGGGAAAAAATTGCTGGCTGCCGTGCAGGAGCAATCTAAAAAAAAGTGCATTGTCGCTATTCTGCAGGAGTATGATATCCCTCCATCAGGCAGGCAACTGACCGTAGCCGTTTCCCTGCTAAAAAATTCCGCCAGGTTTGAATGGTTCCTCGAAAAAGCTACTGAAATGGGCATTACCAGCATCGTTCCCCTGGTATGCGACAGAACGGAGCGTACGCATTTCCGGCTCGACCGCATGAAAAACATACTGGTAAGCGCTATGCTGCAAAGCCAGCAATGCTGGTTGCCTGCCATGCCCGAACCTATACATTTTAAGCAATGGATATCGGCCGCAGCAGGCAGTATTCAATTGATTGCCCATTGCCTGGACTTGGAAAAAGAGCCGCTTGCAAAAGTGGCGCAATTGGAGGGCAGCAAATGCATCTGCATTGGACCCGAGGGAGATTTTACGGCAGAGGAAGTGCAGTTAGCGCTTCAGCACGGGTTTCGGGCGGTAAGTTTGGGCAATACAAGATTAAGAACAGAAACCGCGGCTATAGCTGCCGCTGTATTGCTTGCCATTCAGTAAATTGCAGTGTCAGACTTTTGCCGGTAATTCATGAGCCAAACACGCATTATAGCACATTTTGACCTGGATGCTTTTTTTGTTTCTGTAGAATGCATCAACGACCCTTCTTTAAAAGGAAAACCTTTGATTGTTGGAGGCAGCAAGGAAAGGGGAGTGGTGGCCGCCTGCAGCTACGAAGCCAGGAAATACGGCATTCATTCTGCCATGCCAATGGCTACCGCCATGCGTTTATGCCCGCACGCCACTGTGGTAAAGGGCACGCGTGGCGAGTACAGCAAATATTCCCGGTGGGTTACGGAGATCATTGCTGCCAAAGCACCGCTGTTTGAAAAAGCATCCATCGATGAGTTTTACCTCGATCTTACAGGAATGGACAAGTATTTTAACCCCTGGCAATGGACGATCGACCTGCGGCAGGAAATTATTGATAAAACCGGTTTGCCCATTTCGTTTGCCCTTGCTTCTAACAAAATGATCGCTAAAATAGCTACCAACGAAGCCAAGCCCAATGGCTATGTGCAGGTAGCTGCCGGCATGGAAAAAGAATATCTTGCCCCATTACCCGTAAATACCATACCCGGCATTGGCAAACAAACCCATCAGCACCTGCTGGCAACAGGCATTGAAACCATTGGCGATATTGCTGCCCGCAAACCAGAAGAAATGGAGTTTTTATTGGGTAATTACGGAATTGAACTTTGGCACAAGGCACATGGCATACACAACGGGGAAGTATCTTCCTATCATGAAGCCAAGTCTATTTCAACCGAAAATACATTTGAGGCCAATAGCAACGATCCCGATTTTT
>JBQCFW010000135.1:0-24246 GCA_051958655.1 Agriterribacter sp.
GTAGTACGGAAATAGAACTGAGGACGATATTTGTTAAAGAATGGAGTGTGACGTCCACCTTCTTCTTTGCTCAGTACGTATACTTCGCCTTTAAATTCAGTGTGCGGAGTGATAGAACCTGGTTTACAGATTACCATACCACGACGGATCTGAGTTTTTTCAATACCGCGGAGCAGCAGACCAGCGTTGTCACCAGCTTCACCTTCATCCAACAATTTGCGGAACATTTCCACACCTGTAACGGTAGAAGGCAGCGGTTTTTCCATCAAACCTACAATTTCAACTCCTTCGCCTACTTTAATACGACCTCTTTCGATACGGCCTGTAGCAACAGTACCACGACCGGTGATAGAGAATACGTCTTCCACGCTCATAAGGAACGGAAGATCAACCGGGCGGGGAGGCAGCGGGATGTAAGTGTCTACCGCTTCCATTAACTGGTCGATAGCGCCAACCCATTTTGCGTCGCCGGCAAGAGCGCCTGTAGCAGAACCCTGGATGATAGGTGTGTTATCACCATCGAAACCGTAAGAGCTTAACAGTTCGCGGATTTCCATTTCAACCAGTTCCAGCAATTCAGGATCATCAACAAGGTCAACCTTGTTCATGAATACTACTATACGAGGTACACCTACCTGGCGGGCCAGGAGGATGTGTTCTTTAGTTTGAGGCATGGGTCCATCGGTAGCAGCCACAACCAGGATAGCGCCATCCATCTGCGCAGCACCGGTAATCATATTTTTTACATAGTCAGCGTGACCAGGGCAATCTACGTGAGCATAGTGCCTGTTCGCTGTTTGATATTCCACGTGCGCAGTATTAATAGTGATACCCCTTTCTTTTTCTTCAGGAGCACCATCAATTTCGTCGTACTTTTTCGCCGTAGCCAATCCTTTTTTAGAAAGAATTTCGGTAATAGCGGCGGTAAGAGTGGTTTTACCGTGGTCAACGTGACCAATAGTACCAACGTTTACGTGGGGTTTGTCCCTTTTGAAGGTCTCTTTTGACATCTGTTATCTGTTTTAAAGTTGCGGTTTAAAATTGTAGCTGCATCCCGCAAACATTACAGGCTGCAAACTGATTTGCTTTGTTTATAAAATCTGGCTTTCAGATGAGAAAGCCTCAATCACACTTTTTCAAAAATCTGAGCCGTTAGTGAGAATCGAACTCACGACCTCTTCCCTACCAAGGAAGTGCTCTACCCCTGAGCTACAACGGCGTTCCCAGTTCAGGAGTTTATTGTTTGTAGTTTCCAGCTGGTTCACCATATAAAACTGCAAACCGTAAACGCAAACTAAAGAGCGGGAGACCGGGCTCGAACCGGCCACCTGAAGCTTGGAAGGCTACCGCTCTACCAAATGAGCTACTCCCGCTTGAATTTGAAATTTAAAATTTCAAATTTGAAATCGTCTGTGGGCAAGGATGGATTCGAACCACCGAACTCCGAAGAGGACAGATTTACAGTCTGTTGCCGTTGGCCACTTGGCTACTTGCCCAAAATAAGTGTGAAGCCTTTCAAAAAAAACCAAAAGAAAATATTAGTAAATATCAGCTTATTGATCTTATGGATACATTATAGCCCTTTGAGCCAGTGGAGGGATTCGAACCCCCGACCAGCTGATTACAAATCAGCTGCTCTGGCCAACTGAGCTACACTGGCGTATTGCTTGAAAGTCAATCCTGTAAAGAACTTGATACCCAAAAGCCTCACTACCTCATTTTTTGGGAAGGCAAAGGTAATGGAAATCTTCAAATGCAAAAATTTATGCAAGATTATTTTTTAGTCTTTCAGCCAATAATAAACAGCGGGCGAATATACGATTCATCCAGAGGAGGAAGAGGACATAAAAAAAGCCCCCGAAGGAGCTCTTTTCAATTTTATGCAGCTTGCATCTGTTTTGTTTTTTTTCGTTTGATCTGTTCTATAATTGAATCAAGTGCACTGTCAAATGATTCTTCGAATGATTTGGAGCTTTCTTTTGAAAAAAATGAATATCGGGGAATATTTACTTTTATTTCAGCAATCTTGTCTTTTATCTGGTGCGATACATTATCTAGTTTAAGGTATACATCTATGTTGGTAATTCGGTCATGGAAATTACTCAGCTTCTGAATTTTTTTGTTTACGTGGTCGAGCAAAGTTGACGCAGCATCAAAATGCACTGTTTGAATGTTTACATTCATAGTAATCCAATTTAATTTCTGTGAACAAATGAATAATCGTTTAAAAGAACTTTTGCTGTAAGCCCTGTTTAACCGGGTTTGCAACAACCTCAAGTTAAGGTTTTATGCATAAGATTTCAAATAAAATTTATTGTAAAAACCCTCTTCTTTTTTAAAGATTTTTTTACAATAATCAGGCCCGGGGATGGGATTTTTTATAAACTTCCTTTAATTTTTCAATATTGTTATGTGTATAAATCTGCGTAGCCGCCAGGCTTGAGTGGCCAAGCAGTTCTTTAACGGCATTGAGGTCGGCACCCTGGTTGGTTAAGTGGGTTGCAAATGTATGGCGCAGAATATGGGGACTTTGCTGGGATATGGTTGTAACCAGCGAAAGGTATTTCTTTACTGATAGGTAAACATATTTAGGGTATAACTTTTTTCCTTTATCGGTTACTAAAAGAAATATCTTATTGAACGTGGGATGTTGCTGATGTTTGGTAGAAACATAAGCCATAATGTGCTCAACGAGTTCGCTGCTTAAAGGAATGATCCTTTCTTTATTTCCCTTTCCCAGAACCTTTAAAGATTTCTGTTTTGCGTCGACCTGTGATTCTTTGATGTTGATCAACTCGCTTAGCCGTATGCCAGTGCCATATAGCAATTGCAATATCAGTTTATCTGTATCTCCCGCCCATCCTTCCGGAAATTCAACATGTTGAAAAAGCATGTGAGTATCATTTTCTTCAACATATACAGGCAGTTTTTTACTTACCCTGGGGGCAATAACGGTTGTCATGGGCGTACCTGCTACTTTCCCGGTTTTGAGCAGGTATTTAAAAAAAGCCTTTAAAGTAGAAATTTTGCGTTTAACGGTTTTAGACGTCATTCCTTTTTCCATCAGGTTTGCCAGCCAGGAACGTACAAAAGACGCCTTGATTGCACCCAAAGCGGGGGTGCTGTACTCAGCTTCCAGGTAAGAAAAAAATTGCTCCAGATCTTCCTGGTATGCTACAAGGGTATGCTTTGAATATCGCTTTTCAAAAGCCAGGTAGTTAGTAAAAGAAGTAAGATGTGGTTGATATTCTGATACAGGCATAAAAAAGGTAGCCATAAAGTTATAACACTCTACGGCTACCTTACGAATAATTTATAAGTATGAGGTTATTTTACCTCGATCTTTCCGCTGGCGATGTTCTGCTTATAAATTGCTTTCAACACCTCACCGCGACGTCTTACAGACGGCTTGGTAAAAGACTGGCGACCTCTTAACTGCAACAGGATCTTAGCTTTTTCAAACTTTTTCTTGTACTTTTTAAGCGCCTTGTCTATGTTTTCGCAATCTTTTGAATCTATAATAAGCATAGTAAAATATACCTCCTTTACTGATTTTAAGGAGCGCAAAGATAGTATTTGCGGGCGAAATACCAAACCAAATCACAAAATTCCTGATACTTAGGTAATTTGCAGCATGTTTACAGGCATTATTGAAGCTTGCGGAACAGTTATATCGGCAGAAATGTCGGGCTCAAACCGCGTTTTTTGGGTGAAATCGCCCATCAGTCATGAACTGAAGGTTGACCAAAGCGTTTCTCATAATGGAGTATGCCTTACCGTGGAGGAAGTTAAAGACGATATGCACAGGGTAACTGCCATCCGGGAAACGTTGAACAAAACCAACCTTGGCACCTGGCAGCCGGAACACAAGGTTAACCTGGAGCGTTGCCTGACGCCCAATGGTCGCCTGGACGGGCATTTTGTGCAGGGACATGTAGACGCCACTGCTATTTGTATTGATAAACAAACATTAGAAGGAAGCTGGCAATTTCGCCTGGAATTCCCGGAAAAATTCTCCCGTTTGATAATAGAAAAGGGCTCTATTTCCTTAAATGGCATCAGTCTTACTATTTTTGATGTTACCCATAATCAATTTTCCGTAGCCATCATCCCTTATACATTCAATCACACTAATATGAGCGAACTACAGGTTGGAGACTCAGTAAACCTGGAGTTTGATATGGTGGGGAAGTATGTGGTAAGGGGAATGGAGGTGGGGAATGCTTACAACGACTACCGATGAACTCATCCGGATATATAACAAGCGAACATCAAAATACCTTCTTGAACATTCTAAACACAGTAAATGTTTCAGAACTGAAAACCACCGGATATCCGCTGTCTTATTTAAAAGAATTATTGGCACACAAAAAATACCAGGTTCAAATTTACACGACCGTTTTAAATGCAGTTATAAAAAACT
The DNA here is from genome assembly GCA_051958655.1 of Agriterribacter sp. Classification (GTDB taxonomy): domain Bacteria; phylum Bacteroidota; class Bacteroidia; order Chitinophagales; family Chitinophagaceae; genus Agriterribacter. The sequence goes on from JBQCFW010000135.1 coordinate 4,424, forward strand.
CTGATAAGCCTAAAGAAAACATTTACCTGATTGACTATGGCTCTGGTAATGGACTACTGGGCATGTTTGCAAAATTTTGCGGCTTTGCAAAGGTTGCTTTAGTAGATATTTCAAATGAGTTCACCAATGCTGCTTTTGCATTATCAAAAGAAATAAAAATTTATGCAGATGTCATTATTTGTGGCGACCTAAGCTCGTCCGAAATTCAAAACAATGGCACACCAGATGCTGTTGTAGGCACGGATGTTATAGAACACATTTACGATCTGAACGCTTTTTTCAATACACTTAATAAACTCAACTTCAATCTCATAACTGTATTTACAACCGCTTCAAATAATAAGAATTGGTTTAAGAAGAAAAAATTAATGCGTTTACAACAGAAAGATGAGACTGAAGGCTGGGAAAAAAATAACGAAAACCTACCATATCCTTCCTTCAGAGAATTAAGAAGAAAAATTATCCTCGAAACCATTCCATTTATTAATAAACAAGACCTTGAAGAAATGATCACCCAAACCCGGGGGTTAAACAAAGAGGATATAATTGCAGCGTGCACAAACTTTATAACCCAGGGCAAAAAACCAACAGTTTTGCAACATCCCACGAATACCTGTGACCCAATTACAGGAAGCTGGACAGAAAGATTACTAACTTTTGATGAATATTTATTACTATATAAAACTTATAAATTCAAGCTCATCATAGAAAATGGCTATTACAATAAATACCAAAGGTTACCGAAAGGTCAGATGCTGATGCTGATTAACATGCTTATTAAAGCAATTCCTACGGTAGGAAAATACATAACCCCGGTTTTGTTTTTGATTGGGACGCCTTTAAAAAAAACGTACCCTGGAGCTAACGGCATCTGACATTTTTAAAAACTTGACACCTTGTGACAAAAAGATTGTTATACTTTATTGCGATAATCTTTACACTAACAGTAATTATTTGCATAAGAACTGTTAACACCCAATTCGCTGCAACAACATTTACCCCTGCTCTAAAACAAAGGCCTCAATTGTGGTCCCACCGCGGCCTAGGTAGCAAATATCCTGAAAACAGCATTCAGGCTTTTGCCGAAGCAATTAAAAATAATGCTACCGGCATAGAGATAGATTTTTTTTTCAATAACAAAAAGGGAACTTTTTGGGTAACCCATGACCCGCCGGAAAACGACTCGTCCTATGCAGATTTAGAACAATATTTTAAAAGATTTCTCGATTCAACATTTTACTGGATCGATTTGAAGAATCTTGATAATGATAATTCAAATTTCATTGCTCAAAAGCTTTCTCACCTGTCGAAAAGATACAATCTCTCGGGAAGGGTTTTTATCGAATCGTCAAATGCAGAAGGCCTTTATGAAATAAAAAAAAGAGATTTAAAGACTCTTTACTGGCTGCAGTATAACAGAGAAAATTTCATTAAAAAGGAACTAAAGCTTTTATACCTAAAACACATTCTACTAAAGTATAAATTTGATGGAATATCAACATCCGCATCGTTTTATGACGAAAATTTTAAACAAAACTTTCCCGCAATTCCGTTATTTATTTTTCATCCTGAATCTGAAGAAAAAATAAAAGAACTAATGATTGACCCCAACGTTAATGTAGTTCTTACTGATGGAAAGTACAATATGCAGTAATGAAATCAAACAAATTCATATTATCCAGGGTTATCTTAATACACATTGTAGTAATGTTAGCCATTTTGAGTATATGCCGCTTGCTTTTTATAATGTATAACAAAAGTTACTTTCCGGATCAAACCTTACAAATTTTTTTAAGAAACATTCTTACCGGTCTCCGATTTGACCTAACCACTTTGATTTACTTCAACCTTCCCTTTTTTTTATTGCTTTTTTATAATCATTATTTTCCGCAGAGATACGTTATTTACATAGCTAAATGGTTAGCAGGGTTAGCAAACTCTTTAATAATAATAGCTAACATAATCGATATACCCTACTTCCCATTTTCATTTCAAAGAATTTCTTTTCAAACACTTTTAATGCTCCAGGATAGTACTCCTGCGTTTCCTTCTTTTTTTAAAAAGTTCTGGTATTTTGTAGCAATTGCTGTCATTTTAATTTCCCTTGCACTATATCTCAACAATATCAATTTAAATAAGCTCTCTTTTAACAATGGGACGGATAACAAAAGGCAAAAGCTTGAGCCATTGATTGCACTTTTTACATTGCTGGTATTAGCGAGGGGCTTAAACACTTTTCCAATAACCCCGAGCAGTAGCTACCTGTATGTCACCTCACAATTTTCCAACATCGTAAATAATAGTGCATTTAACCTTGCCTTTTCGGTAAAACAACATTATCAGTATAAATATCCTAAAATTTCTCTATCTGAAAACAAGTATGATTCCAGTTACTTTTACCATCAACCCGATACCTCCGGCACATTTCAAAAAAGAAATATCATTGTTTTCATTTTAGAAAGCTTTTCTCAAAGCTATCTCACGCCTGGGCATGAATATAAAGCTAATACTCCCTTCCTCGACTCCATAATGAGCAAAAGTAAAATATGTGAAAATGCATTTGCGAATGGAACCATGACTATTAATGGATTAAATTCAATCTTGGGGGGAGTACCTCCTATTGCATTTCAAACAATTATAAATTCTCCCTTCCAGGATAATGTAAATGTTGGAATTGGACAATTGTTGGAATCTTCTGGCTATTCAACGCACTTCTTTTTTGGAAGCAACGATGACCATTATGGGTTTAAAAGACTTGTAAGAAAATTTGGAATATCCAATTACTACGGCAGGGGAGAATTTGGTAATAATGCTGAATACGACGGAGTCTGGGGCATATACGACATGCCTTTTATGCAATATGCATCTGCCGTGCTAAAAAAACAAAAGCAACCTTTCTTCGCCTCTATCTTAAATATTTCGTCGCATTTTCCCTATAAAATTCCACAACCTTACGCCAAGGAATTGGCCGCAGGCCCTTTAAATTCTTCACAAAGCATTTCTTATGTTGATAAATCAATTCAAAGTTTTTTTAATGAAATCAAGACGGCAGAATGGTTTAATGAAACGCTGTTTGTTTTTGTAGCTGACCACTGGAGTCATGAAGATAATTCAAGGTCAGAAGTTGGAATAAACAGATACAAAATACCTCTATTTTTTTATTGTCCCGATGGCAGTAGTATTCAGCCTGGGCATTTTAATCAAGCTACTGACCAATTAAGTATTATTCCTACTATTCTCGATGTAATAAACTATCCGCACCCTTTTATATCATTTGGGAAGTCTATCATCAACAGGAATGCAGATTCTTACACATCCTATTCAATGTTGGATTATCCCTATATTATTCAAGCAACAAATGATAGCTTAACCCTACAGTTTAACTTACAAAAAATGGCGGGTGAACGACTTTTTTTATATAAAACCGACACTGCGCTGGCTAATAATTTACTAACCAGCACTGACCATTTAGAAGAACTCAGAATGATAGAAAAGGATTGTAAACAATTTCTAAATAGCTACTTTAGTTTTATTTCAAAAAATCAAACCAATTTCATCCGCCGCTAGCAAATCGATCCTTCCATTTCATAGCTGGTTTCTCTATTAAATTCCAAGACAACCAACAAATTGGAATTAGTAAGATTAAAGTAAAAAGTGACAAGGATAGAGGATCCAATTTTGCGGAACCAATTAATTGAATCAACATCTGTTGAACTATAAATGCATAGATATAGAGAGAATATGAAAAATCATTCTTTTTAAAAAACGCATGTGCAACTGTTGGCACTTTAAAAGCAAATAATACGCAGGTATATGAAATAAATAACAATTTAATGGGAACATTTAGAACGTTAATATTTTTTGTAACTAACCAAACAACAAAAAGAGTTACAACTATCTGGTAATTCAGTTTTATTCGCTCTTGGTAAAAAAAAAATAATGTTCCTGTAAAAAAGTACATACCCCATGCAATATATTGATGGAAAAAGTTTAAGAAAAATGACTCCCCCCAAACGTCGAGCAACACGCCAGCCACAAAAAAAAATGACCACAACGCAAGCACAAAACCTTTATTCTTACGGATAAAAAAGGTAAGTAAAACGCCAAGCACTAAATACAATCTAAACTCTACCGGCAAGCTCCATAATGACCCGTTGACACCATGTTCATTAAAAACTCCTGGCAAAAAAAATCTTAGCCGTACGAGAGTTATCCCACCAAAGAAATACTCCCAAGTGCTTTTGCTGGCAAAATAGGATTGAACAGAACCAAGTGTAAAAGCAGGTCCCACAGCAAAAACTGTAATAATAATAAGGACGATCAATGCCGGATATACTCTTAGTACCCTCTTCCAGAAAAAGTGAGTGAGCCCTGTTGATAAAAAGTAGCTTTGCGTTACCAGGAATCCGCTGATAAAGAAAAAAATAGCTAATCCGATCTGACTTAAAGAAACAGAGTATCCCGTAATTTTTGCCAAGAACTCATCAGGCGACCTTTTCAGAAGTCCATATGAATGTCCCACTATTACACACAGCGCGGCAATGTGTCTTAACAAAGTAAAGTTGTTGTTGAACCTTTCTTCAAAGGAGAAGTTCTTCATATATGGGAATAAATCATCGCATTAAATACATTTTTCCATAACCTTTATTAAAGTATTGATCTGTATTGTCTCCTTCTGTTTTGTATCGTTCTAATGATTTACCGTTTAAATTAGTTATTACTCTGTAGAGATAAACGCCATTAGCTAATTTTTGTCCATATTGATCAGTGCCATCCCATTTAAACTCTGTAATATTCCTTCCAATCCTTATTGGTCCGAGTTCTTCTCTTGTTATTTCTCTTACAATTTTTCCTGTAATTGTAAGTACTTGAACCCGCAAATTTTGCGGAACTTCACTACCAGTTAAAGTAAATACAAAAGCAGTAGACGTTGTAAATGGATTTGGATAATTGAACATATTTGATATCATCGGCTTATTGATCACTTTAAAGCCTACCCTATAATCATTCAATCCTGAGCCATTATTACTTTTGTCTCTCGCCGAAACAACTAATTCATAATTCCCGTCATCAAAGAAGTCTGGCTTAAAATCAATTGTGGCAGTATTATCATTAGTACTTCCATTTGTTGTAGCCGGAGGTGTAAATCTGAGTGTATCATTGGAAAAGCTGAAGTTCCTGTATACACCATTTGGATAACGTACCTGAATCTTTAAAAGTGAGGTGTCATCTAATGGCATAAACTTGCTGTCATCTTTAAGATTTATAAGAATGTGCGGTTTCGCTGAAACAATATCGTCGTTTAATATGTGAACGCCATCAAATGTAACGTCCAATAACGGTTTGTAAGTATCAGACTTTACATAAAAGGTTTTATAGATAAAATTATTAAAGGCATATTGTTCAGGTTGATCGTTGTCAGGATTGAAATACACAAACAAAGTATTCAATCCGGGATAGTTTTTAGTATCAAGTAAATAAGTAATCGTTATCGTATCATTAGTAATTAATTTCTTTCCTTTAGGAAGTATAATCTCACGTGTGGTGTTATTGTTGTCAATAATGCCAATCTTCATTTTAAGGCTATCAAAAGACTCAGCGCTTATATTCTTAAACGACATTTTAATGTTAAGCTGTTCTCCGATTTCCACGCTATCCTTTAATAGGAAATTCACATCAGGATAAATAACCCCTTCCGGAGGAAGCTTACCAACCAACCTCCAGTATCTTAATTGATAAGGTGTTGCATTCTCTTCGTCTTTAGTTGACAATTTTAGTTTCAAATAAGGATATTTTTCCGCATCAATAAATGAAAGTGTTGTGTCGCGACTATTACGTATTGTGCCGAGGCGAGCTTCATCGCCCAACGGACTCCTGCCGTATATGTTTATTGCAACACTATCAGAAGCAGATTCGATATCCCTACCATCCCATCTCAAACTACTCCATTCTATTGCAGGACCAAACCATGGCGAACTAACACTTCCTTTGAAAAAAGCACCTTCTAGAGGAAAACTCTGTATAATATGCTCATCCACGTTGTTTCCAATACGTTGAAAAATGGGATAATTTGAATCTCCTTTCTTAAACATAAATAAAAAAGGTAGATTTTGTGTAAACTTGTCAATTTCTGTGAGTCCAAAATTAATAAAGGTTTTATATAATGATTTTCCACCTAGGCGCATTTCATCGCTTTTCCAGGCATCAATGAAAGTTGTATTAGGACCGATCCAGCCGGCATCTTTTCCTACCCCTGTCCAATAAATCATAATATAATTTCCAGTTGGCACGCCTTCCAGCATTTCCATGGCCTTTCTTCGCTGAGAGGAATCACTCATCAAAAACGCAAAACTATATGGAGGGGTATGGCAGATGGGACGACTCCCAAATCTCCCCTCACCAGGTGTCACGTTGTAGTTAATCCAGGGTTTAGCCGTTTTCCCATCAATAATAACAAATTGCAATACATTAAATTCACACATCCATTGAGCAATCAAATTTTCATCCAGCGCTACATCAACTTTGTCGTATGTATAAGTTGGGTATAAACCTATCCTGGCCTTTAGGTGGACTTCTTTTTTATTATAGTCAAAAACTCTTTGATCGTCCAGCCATATAGAATCGTAGTTGCTTTTTTTATGCTGGAAATAATGTCCCTGGCTATACCCTTCAGAACTATTTGAAAGATAAATAAAAGAAGCCGTGCTCCACGTAACAGTAGCAGGCGTTGTTACAGCCTTGGCAACTCGCCAGTAATAAACGGTACTATCCGTAAGAGACACCCCCGGCTTAAACTCTAATATATTGGTAGCGGTATTAGCAGTACTTGTTTTTTTAAATGCTGAATTAAAATTTTCAGTAGTATCAATTTCAAAGTTGTAGGTCTGCATATCTGCTATAGGATTAGCAGTTGATGCATAAAAAGAAAAATTTTGCTTGTTAACAATAGAGAAATTATACGGATAAATTGTGTTCACACCATCGTCGATAATATGAAATACTTTGGTGACATTGTTGTTTGCTTCTGACATTTCGGGAATTTTATCGTCAAAATCTAAAACGACAACAATTTTATTTTCTCCTTTTTCAATGGCAGGATTAATTGGAATATTAATGCTTATGCTATCTGCATACCTGCGCCCCGGTATTCTTTTTACCAATATTAATTTTTCACTTCCATCAGGCAGCACCCGTTTAATATTCACGTTAAAAGAATCGTTAATCCCCTTACCAATGTTCATAAACTTAACTTGTAGCAAAAAGGAGTTGTCTGTCACTGATAAAGTAGGGGGGAGTTTTACAGAAGCGTCTTCCACAATAAAATCGGCTTTGTCGCTTGTGTAAAGTTTAACAACAGGGTCGCCGTGAAGTGTTATTTCCTCAGCATGCAATCTGGCAAAATAGTCGCCTGTCCATTTATCAAGCATATAACGAAACGACTGTTCCAGTAACTCCCCATTAGATGCTCCGTATTCTTTTCTTGCTATTGCATCATACATACCGTTTAAATAGGTATTTAAATAGTTCACTATTCCAAAATGAGTGCTCGCAACAAATCCAATGCAACCTTTTTTGTCAGCGAAAATGTATTTCTCCGAAAGCGTTAATACGGCTGACAATCTTGTAGGCTCAAAATTGAATATATCCCCGGCAAGACAACCATTCACAAGAAAGAAAGGATATTTTCCCTGATTATCGTAAACACCTGGGTCGTCGATATTGAATTCGATAACGCTTGCAGAAGAATGTCCGAAATAATTCAGAATTCCGATTCCCTCAGCAAATAGCGCTTTTAACCCTTCCGAAGTCAACTGCGACGCTACCGCCGATGTCTTACTAAAACTCTTAACATTCCCGCCATACAATGTATCCTGTATAATATTCCTCAGCTGATTCATATACCCTCCAATCTGCGCACTCAGTTCAGCGTCTCCACCGCCAATGGCGTGTACAATGTTTTTCATCCAACCCCTCCCTTCTATCGTTTGAGGCGCACTTACACTAATGGATTCAAATTCTTTTACCTTGTTGAGGTATATTTCCACTTCGGTGGGAGTAACTGCAGATATTCTACCGAGGGGGATGTCTGCAATGGTTTGATTATCGCGGGCACCTAATAAATTATCTGACGCAGGATATCCAAAAGGTGGAATGAGGTTCATCTTTTCAAGGAGGGGGCTGCTTTCGTTTTGCTTTGCCTGGTTATAGGAAACACCTTTTCCTATTAGTAGAACGGCGCGAGGGTCCGCCTCGAAAACATCAACCGCATATTTGATAAAATTTTTAACGGCGAAGGGATGGCGTTTGATGCCAAAAGCAAACTGGTCGGTTAATTGGTCTATATCGTAAACCTTGGCGTTGTATCCACCGCCGGTGCCCGACGCACGATATTGCCTGTATGCTTCTACCGGGTTGCCGTTGGGTCCTGCATAGAGCAACGGATTACTAATAATGATATAATCGCCCTGGTTGTTTGCCTGGGCATAGTTTACAAAATTGCGTGTTACAAAGGTGCTGATACTGGTGATATTGGAACTGTGCCCGCTCACCAACACAAGCTTTCTTTGTTGAGCCGAGGGTAATAAGGCAAACCTTATCACGCCGGCTTCGGCAGTATTGCCTTCGTAGCGGGTAAAATTCGTAAGATCGTACAATACAGGAACTGCAGCTCCGGTATTGAAATTACTAATGCGCAAAAGATTGCCATTGGTATTGGCTACCAGGTTAAATACAAAGTTGGATGCCCCGCCGAAGTTGAACTGCCTGGCATATGTAAGCTCAAATTTTGCAACCACCATCCTGTCATTCGGGTTTGCCGAAGTATTGATCATATCAACCTTGGCTGTGCCTGAGCTGAGCAGTGCTGCGGGTAAAGATACCTGTTGCTTTTGATCGTTGAACGAATCCATAGTGGCGTCTACCAGTTGTGTATTGTTCACTCTTACCCTGAGCGTTCGGTTGTTATTGGCATTACCAGATGCAGCTATATAAAATATACCGTCGGGACCACCGGCATAGGGATACAGGTTGTTGATGGTTTGACTTAAACCACCACCGGGATAAATATCGTCGCTGCTGTATCCTTCACCTTTATCATACACCGAAGAATACACATATTCACCTACAATACCTGCATAACCGGCATTGATTTTATTTTTAAAATATTGCCCTTCTGTATGCATGAAATATGGATCGGGCGAAAGAGGAGATCCGTTAACGTTGTTGGCTGCTGTTGTAAACCGGAGATTGTTCCCGTCGGGATTGACCGTTAAAAAATAAGAAGCGGTATCTGTTTCAAGACTCCATTTATCGCACAGCTGAAAATTGATGTTGTAATATAAATTTTTATCGGGCTTGCCATCATTCATTTCACCCCAAAACTCTATGTAACCATTGCCATCCAGCGCACCGGTTGCAACAGAGGTATATACCGGAACCTGCGCGCCATTGCGCCACAACTGGAATTGTTCCGCCGGTGTGTTGCCAAGACCTATGGTTTGCAATGACGATTGAGGGATGCGGTGCAGCCCATCTTTAGCCACCTTGAATTTGTAATATGTTTTGCCATAGTCTATCCATTCGTTGTTATACTGCGCTTTTGCCAGCGTACAGCACAACAGGAGTAATATGGATAAAAGTTGTTTCATTCGAATGTTTTTATTTAGGTTTACCGCTTTTGTTTTTCTCTTTTTTCACAAGATCTAACCGAAGAGAAAAAATATGCGTGTATAAAGGGTTGGATTGATTGGCAAGATTCGTAAAAGCATAGTCGATACCAACATGCTTTAACTTAAAACCGGCTCCCAGGCTTGGCTGATATATCCACACTTTTTTCTGGTTCAATGTATCGCCGTCGGCAAGCGCTTTCTGGAAATTGTACACACCGCCTCTCACAAAAAAAACATTTTTGTATCCTAGCTCCACCCCTATTCTTGGATCTGCGCTTACCGGGTTTGCGCTGATCACCACGTTTCGTTTTCCGTCAAACGTAACATCAAGGTTGGCTTCGGCAACCAGGTTGAACTGTTTGCCCAATTTAAAATCGTATGCGCCTCCGAGCACCAGGCGCGGGGCGGTAAGTTCCGTTGATTTTACGGGAATGGCATTGTTGGTTAAATACAGTACTTCCTTTTCTTCTTCAGTAAAACTAAAGCTCCAGGCATTAAAGGTGGTAGTCACATCTCTTGCAGCAATGCCTAATTTCCATCGTTTGGCATGTATCTGCACTCCGGCATCAATACCAAAGCCCCATGCCTTGGCAAAGGTTCCTACATTGCGATAAATTACTTTGGCGTTGCCTCCAAAACTAATGGTCTTATCACCAATTTGCTTCACCGTTTGAGCATAAGAAAACAGAAAGGCATAATCTGCCGATGAAAAGGAGCGAATGTTGTTATAATTGATTGAGCCGTCTGGTTCTACCAGGTAGAGTGTATTGGGAATGTCGTCTACACCAAAACGCATCAGCGACAGTGCAATGGTTCGCTTATTATCTTTTAGGGGGATGGCTACGCTGCCGTAATCATATTTCCCTATTCCTGAAAAATATTCAGCATGCATAAAATTGATAACGGGATTATCCTTTACGTGCACCAACCCCGCGGGATTCCAGTAACCGGCGTTTCCATCGGCAGTAGAAGCTACCTGCGCTCCCCCCATCCCTAATCCTCTTGCTCCGGCGCCAATATTTAAAAATTCGTTGGAATATTTCCGGAACTGGGCATAGGAATATTCAGTCGTTCCCAACAGGCAAATTAATATAAAGCTTAAAAGAATGTTTTTCATGCTATTGATTTTCCCGATAAGCAATTAGATCATTTGCATGTAAGGAGTTTTGCTTACCAACTACTTTAGGGCTCAAATATTAATCGGTTTCTTTTTATATCTACCTTAAAGTTCAAGGCATTATAACGATTTCACTTCTAAATTATTGCATTTACCAACAGCCTTGGCAAACTAACATTATTTTTGCGCAAAATTACCTGAAAATGACACTTGTAGAAGAACTAAAATGGCGGGGTATGCTGCAGGATATTATACCCGGAACGGAAGAACAGCTGAACAAAGAAATGACAACCGCCTATATTGGTTTTGACCCCACTGCCGACAGCTTGCACATTGGCAGCCTGGTGCCCATCCTCCTGCTGGTTCATCTTCAAAAACGGGGGCATAAGCCTATTGCTCTCATTGGTGGCGCCACTGGCATGATTGGCGATCCCAGCGGTAAAAGCGAGGAACGGAACCTGTTAACGCGTGAACAGCTGGATATAAACGTGGCGGGCATTCGTAAACAACTGGAAAAACACCTAAATTTTGATAGCACGCTGGTTAACAAAGCGGAACTGGTTAATAACTACGACTGGTTTAAAAACATCAGTTTTATCGATTTTTTGAGAGATGCGGGCAAGCATATTACTGTAAATTATATGATGTCGAAAGACAGTGTAAAAAAGCGCTTCCAGGGAGATGTGGGCATCAGTTATACCGAATTTGCCTACCAGTTGATGCAGGGATACGACTTTTACTGGCTATACAAAGAAAAAAACTGCAAACTGCAAATGGGTGGCAGCGACCAATGGGGTAATATTACTACGGGCACCGAATTTATAAGGCGAAAAGCGGCGGGAGAGGCTTTTGCCTTTACCTGTCCCTTAATTACCAAAGCGGATGGAGGCAAATTTGGAAAAACAGAAAAGGGAAACGTGTGGCTGAATGCAGAACGTACCACCCCATACCAGTTTTACCAGTTCTGGTTAAACGCTTCGGATGAGGATGCGGAAAAATGGATCAAAATTTTCACTTTTCTTGCTCCGGAAACCATTGACGCCCTGTTGAAAGAACATGCGGCAAATGCCGGCGCACGGCAATTGCAAAAAGCACTGGCTAAGGAAGTAACCATTTTTGTGCATGGTGAGGATGAATACCTGAAAGCGGTTGAAACCACTGAAAAATTATTTTCGCAACAACACGCGTCTGCCGAATCATTAAGCATAGACGACCTGGAAAACATGGAGGGTGTAATTAAATTTGATTACCCGAAGGAAAAAATTCAGACGGGAGTGGATGTAGTTTCCTTCCTGGCTGAAAGTGGCGTATTTCCCAGCAAAGGCGAAAGCAGAAAGACCATACAAAACGGCGGAGTAAGCATTAACAGGCATAAAATAAGTGATATAGCCCGGCAGGTAAATGCTTCTGATTTGCTGCACCATCAATACATATTGGTGCAAAAAGGAAAGAAAAATTACTACCTGGTAAAGTGCGCAGAATAGTTATTCGAATGAAATTTGGTTTACATAGTTTGAACAGCTATTTTTGCGGCCGCTTTTAGCGTTGGTATTGGCCTATAGTATAATGGTAGTACGACAGATTTTGGTTCTGTTTGTCTTGGTTCGAATCCAGGTAGGCCAACGGGAAAAAGGATAAAACGTTATGTTTTATCCTTCTTTATTTAAGGACGTTCTTTTCCTTATGCCCGCCCGGCAGATTTTGCTTTATTCCAGAAATAATACGAAAGAATTCCAAGTATTACCGGAACAAAAATGAATAACATGCCTGGATCAAACTTGCCGGCCATTGCTCCTACTGAAAAAATAGCGCCTCCCAGGTCGAAGAACATGCCGGCGTAGGCCCACTCTTTAATTTTATTCAGCCCTGGAATAAGCAGCACAATGCCGCCCACTACTTTTGCAATGCTGATGAACTTTATGAAGTAAACAGGGTATCCGAGATAATCATGCAAAAACTGAAGCGTTTGCCCCTCCGGATTGATACCGGGAATGGCAGACCAGATCATAAATCCTGCAAATAAAACAGTAAATACCCAGTACAGAATTGTAGTTGTTTTCATTCGTATATTTTTAGTTTGATTGAAAACCGCCTGATCGTTCAAGGAGACTATGCAAAAACAATCTTCCGTGGCTAAAGATCACAATACTTTGTCTTACGCCGGCTTTCTTAAGAAGTTGAGGTTGGTATCAGGTTTATAGCAAACGCAGCATATCAAATCATCTTCCTGCAATATACTATTTTTAAATTATACTTTCCTAATCAAGCACTCAACCCAATCAGCTAATTTCCCATCAACTTAACAATCCCGTTGGCCGCTATCCAACCACTGGTCCACGCATGTTGAAAATTAAACCCACCGGTTATGCCGTCAACGTCCAGTATTTCACCTGCAAAAAACAACCCTGCACGCTTTTTACTTTGCATGGTATTTACATCTACTTCCTGCAATTGTATGCCACCCGCTGTAACAAACTCTTCCTTAAAAGTTGTTTTTCCTTTTACCACAAATTTTTGCGCTACGAGGTTTTGCATCAGGCTGTTCTGCATTTTCGTTGTCAAATCATCCCAGCGTTGATCGTCGGCTATACCGCTTTGCTGCAGCAAATATTCCCACAACCTTGCCGGCAAGCCAAAGCCGTTGCGGCTGCCCATTTTACTGCCCGCATGCTTTTGCCTGATGGCAGGCCAATCGTCACGAAGGTTGTGCTCAGAATATGCAGGCAGCCAGTTTACCAATATTTCAAACTCATAATTTCCTTCTGCTAATTCCCTGGCGCCCCAGGCACTTAGTTTTAGAATGGCAGGTCCGCTCATGCCCCAATGTGTTATCAGCAGTGGCCCGCGTTGCTCCAGTTTGGTACCGATTACTTTTACCTGCGCCTCCTCCACACTCACTCCCATTAATTTTGTAATGCTGTTGCCGGGCATATTAAAAGTAAAAAGCGAAGGCACAGGAGTGGATATAGAATGCCCCAACTGCTGCAACCATTCAAATTGCGATGATTTAGGAAAACCACCGCAGGCTACGCAAACGCAATCAGCACTCAGCTTTGAGCCATCAGCAAGCAAGAGCGTAAACGACTGCTCCTCATTTTCGGTGTTGATATTTTTCACATCTTTATGCAGTTGTATTTCCACACCATAACGGGCTGCTTCTTCTAACAGGCACTGTGCAATGGTTTCGGAGGTATTGCTTTGCGGAAACATCCTTCCGTCAGCCTCTGTTTTTAGTTGAACGCCCCGCTGTTTAAACCAACCAATGGTATCGTTTGTAAAGAAATGATGAAATGCTTTTTTTAAAAAATTAGCTCCCCGCGGATATCGTCGTATCATCTCCGTTATATCAAAGCAGGCGTGGGTTACATTGCACCTGCCACCTCCGCTTATTCTTACCTTGGATAAAAGCTTGCCTGTTTTTTCCAGTATCACCACCTTTAATCGTGGCTCTATGCGTGCAGCATTCACCGCGGTAAAAAAACCGGCGGCTCCTCCTCCTATCACCACAAGTGTTTTGTGCTTCATTAAAATGTATGTAAATAGTCAATCTATGTTGTCAAATATCCAACAAGTAATTTAAAACGATCTATGATTGTAAGTTTTTGTTCTTTAATGCTTCTTTTGCCACGGGGCTTCTCCTTCGTCGAAGCGACGTTCAAATTAATGACATCCTAATAACCTTAATTTCTTAATGGTTCGGCTGGTGATTTTGATTAACTTGAAAAAAAAATAGCTCCATCGTTTGTTTTACCGTTTTATTAAAATCATTGCCAGGGGAATGTTGTTTTTCTTTGCCCAAAAGAAAATTTGCTGCGGTTATAATTTGGCCAACCTCAAGGGTCCAGCTGTTATTGCCTGCAATCACCCCAATTCTATGATGGACGCTGCCTTAATAGGGTGTCTTTGCAGCCAGCCTGTGCATTTTACCATCCGGAGCGATATGTTCAGGAACAGGCTGTTCAGATTTTTGCTGCGGTTTTTAAATGGCATTCCGCTATACAGGGTATCGGAGGAAAGAGAGCGGCTGAAAGAAAACTTTACAACTTTTGATGTATGCAGGAAGATACTTGCAGAAAAAGGTATTATTCTTATTTTTTCGGAAGGCGTTACCATGCACGACTGGAAGCTGAAACCGCTCAAAAGTGGTACGTATCGTATGGTTGCATATGCGATGGAAAACAGTGAGCTGCGGGAAACATTGCAGGTATTGCCCGTGGGGGTGACGTACAGCAGCTTTACGCAATTATCTAAAACAATTATAGTGCAGGCGGCGGAGCCATTTTATCCTGGTAAATTATTGGAGAAAAATGAAGGTGTACACCCGCGGATCATCTTTAATGAAAAGCTGTTTTCTCATCTATTGCCATTGGTGCCTTGCATGACGTCTGAAACGGTTCCTAATATTTTATGCTGGCAATCGATCCTGAGCAATATAACGGTTACGAATACCTGTCACGCAACGGTAACATATCTTCACGAGCAGGCAAAGTATTTCTCTGAAACGACTATTACTCCCGATAAAGTTATCCGCACTGAACCCTTTTACATTTCGAAAAACAAAAAGGAATTCCTCAATGATTGTTTATTACTGCTGCTGTTAGCATTGCCGGCTATTGGCGGTCTTTTATTGAATATTGCATATTATTTGCCGGTTGTAAAGTGGTGCCGCATAAAAACGCGAGATACGATCTTTTTCGATTCTTTATTGTTTGGAATTGCTACTATTACGTATCCTCTTTATATACTGCTCCTGGCTTTTACACTGCATTATACAACCCCGGTTGTATGGTGGATATGGCTGCTGACGATTCCTGTAACAGGATGGTGCGCACTGCAGACGAATGTTAAGCTGCAAAGCATTTTGCACTACGCAAATAAAAAAGATAAATAGTCCCTCAAAAAAATGGAGGCCGCAAATTGCGACCTCCAACTTTTTTATTAAACTCTCTGGAATGAACGGAATCAATAATATCCAGCGTCGAGATTTGAATTCTTTTTTTCGTTGGCTTCAATGTCAGTAAACGAAGACAGTATCTGCGGTTTATCTTTTTGCACACATACTGTATGTTCATAATGCGCGGCGGGCTTACCATCTTTGGTTCTCACCGTCCAGCCATCATCGTCGTAATACACATCCTTTTTACCAAGGTTTATCATGGGCTCAATGGCTATTACCAATCCTTCTTTCATCTTCAAGCCGGTACCTCTTTTTCCAAAGTTAGGCACCTGCGGATCTTCATGAAGCTGCCTTCCCAAGCCATGTCCAACCAGCTCGCGCACCACGCCATAGCCATGCTTGCGTTCGGTATGCTCCTGCACTGCAAAAGCAATATCGCCTATCCTGTTGTTAACAACAGCTTTTTCAACCCCTTTATACAACGACTCTTTGGTTATTTTGAGCAACTGCTTTACCTCGGGTTTTAATTCGCCAATGGCAAATGTATAGGCGCTGTCTCCATGAAAGCCATTCATAAAAACACCAACATCTACCGATATGATATCACCCTCCTTTAAAACAGTATTATTAGGAAAGCCATGCACTACTGCATCGTTTACAGATATACAACAGGTAAAAGGAAATCCTTTGTAGTTTTTAAATGAAGGTACAGCACCATTGTCGCGGATGAATTTTTCGGCCAAAGTATCGGCCTGCAGGGTGGTAACACCTGGCTTTAAGAAGTTAGCCACCTCGGCTAAGGTGGCGCTAACTAATAAACAACTTTTCCGGATCAGTTCAATCTCGGCGTTGGTCTTATAATAAACCATGAATTATATCGAAACGGGTGATGAAGTCTGCCTTCCCTGGATTCTTCCGCTTTTCATTAATCCGTCGTATTGGCGCATCAACAGATGGGTTTCTATCTGCTGCAGGGTATCAAGTATAACACCCACCATGATCAAAAGCGAGGTACCACCAAAGAAAGTTGAGA
Source organism: Agriterribacter sp. (assembly GCA_051958655.1). Lineage (GTDB taxonomy): Bacteria > Bacteroidota > Bacteroidia > Chitinophagales > Chitinophagaceae > Agriterribacter. The sequence goes on from JBQCFW010000135.1 coordinate 21,139, forward strand.
ATTGTGGCGTTACACCGGCACGTTGTGCTATACCAGGCAATATACCTACTATAGCAAGGAAAACCGCACCAGGCAACGTAATCCTATCCATAATCTGGCCTATGTAGTCGGTAGTAGGCTGACCTGGTTTTACACCCGGAATAAAGCCGTTGCTTTGTTTTAGATTATCGGCAATTTGTTTGGGGTTAAATATAAGCGCCGTATACAGGAAGGTAAATGCTATTACCATTACCGCATATATCACCATGTACCAGAAGTTACTATGGTCGGCAAATATCCTGGCAATACCTTTTCCGGTTTCGAACGAAGTGAACGAAAACAGGGTTGGGAGGAACATGATGGCTTGCGCAAAGATGATGGGCATAACACCGGCAGCATTTACTTTCAGGGGCAGGAACTGCCTTGCTCCGGTAAACTGCCTGTTGCCAACGATTTGCTTTGCGTAGTTGATGGGAATTTTTCTTACACCCTGTACCAATATGATCAGTCCGAGGATGATGGCGATCAACATAGCAATTTCAATAAGGAAGAAAATCAAACCACCGCCGCCTCTTACCTGCTTGGCTGCAAACTCCTGCATGAAAGATTCTGGTAAACGTGCAAGGATACCGATCATGATGATGATAGAGGTACCATTGCCCAAACCTTTATCCTGGATCTTTTCGCCCAGCCACATTACAAACAGCGTACCTGCTGTAAGAATGGCAACGGTAGACACCCAGAAATAAGGTTGATATGCGGGAATCAATGCATCGCGGTTCTGATTGGTCAGGTAAGCTACATAGGTTCCCGCCTGCAATAAAGTTACAATGGCAGTAAGGTAACGTGTCCACTGGTTAATCTTTTTTCTGCCGCTGTCGCCTTCTTTCTGAATCTTTTGCATTTGAGGCACCAGGATGGTCATCAACTGCATGAAGATAGAAGCCGAGATATAGGGCATGATACCTAAAGCCAATATAGATGCGTTAGAAAAAGCGCCGCCGGCGAAAGTATCAAACAAACCTAATAACCCGCTTTGTGTTTTCTGCGAAAACTCCGACAGTTTATTAGGGTCTATACCAGGCAAAACAATGTGTGCGCCCAGGCGATAGATAAATACAAGCAATAGTGTAACAAGTATTTTACCCCTGAGTTCCTCAATTGTCCAGATATTCTTCAGTGTCTGAATGAATTTCTTCACGAATAGTTACGTTTAATGTTGAGCGCAAAAAAGAAAACAACGCATTATGAATGCGCTGTGCAAGGTAAGGAAAAATTACTTTACAATTTCCAATGTTCCGCCAGCCGCTTGAATGGCAGCTTTTGCCTTTTCACTTACGGCATTTACCTTGAAACTGAGCTTGGCTGTTAGTTCGCCATTACCCAGTATTTTTACGAGGTCGGTCTTTTTAATAAGACCATTTACATATAATTGCTCGGCAGACACTTCTTTGATGTCGTATTTTTCTGCCAGTTGCTCAATTTGTCCGAGGTTAAATACCGCGTATTCTACACGGTGAGGATTTTTAAACCCACGTTTGGGCAAACGACGCTGAATAGGCATCTGTCCGCCTTCGTGAGAGATCTTTCTTTTATAGCCGGTTCTTGCCTGCTGACCTTTGTTACCTTTTGTGGATGTTCCACCATGACCGGAAGCTTCTCCGCGTCCTAATCTTTTTTCTTTGTGTGTTGCTCCTTTTGCAGGACGTAACTGATTCAGTTTCATGTTATCTTTTTTTACTCAACGCCCGGAAAACTTCGGGCTCGCTTTAAATAATTTGTGATTTGAAATTTGTGATTTGAAATTTAAAATGCAGGCTGTCTGTTGCTTCACATTTTCAAATTTTCAAATTCATACATTTTCAAATTATTTTACTTCCTCCACTTTCACCAGGTGATTTACTTTGCTCACCATGCCGAGAATTTGCGGAGTAGCTTCTACTTCAACAGTGGCATTGAGTTTTTTCAACCCTAATGCAGCTACCGTCTTTTTCTGACGCTCAGGTCTGTCGATAATGCTCTTAACCTGTGTGATTTTAATCTTTGCCATGATAGCTTCTTTTTTATTTACCAGCCAGCTTTCAACCGGATGCAACATCCGGGAAGGTGGAGCATAAATTATCCGTTAAAAACTTTTTTCAATGCAATCCTTCTGTCCTTAGCCACACTTACCGGCTCGCGCAATTCTGCCAAAGCTTTAAAAGTAGCTTTAACCACGTTGTGTGGGTTGGCAGAACCAAGTGATTTTGCCAATACGTCGGTAATACCAGCGCTTTCCAACACAGCACGCATACTGCCTCCGGCAATTACACCAGTACCATGTGCGGCTGGTTTAATCAACACTTTGGCTGCACCTTCCTTCGACCATTGGTCGTGGGGAATGGTGCCTTTCATTACCGGCACTTTTATAAGGTTTTTCTTTGCATCTTCAATGCCTTTGGTAATGGCTTCCTGCACCTCTTTGGCTTTACCCAGTCCATGTCCTACCACGCCATTTTCGTTTCCTACCACTACCAGCGCAGAAAAGCTGAATGCACGGCCACCTTTTGTTGTTTTAACCACGCGGTTAATGGCAACAACTTTTTCTTTTAATTCCAGGTCGCCTGCTTTTACCTTGTTTAAATTAACTTTTGACATTATTCAGAACTTGTTATTGGTATAAGATTCTTTTATCGCAAAAATCAGAAATTCAATCCACCCTCACGTGCACCTTCAGCAACTGCCTTTACACGTCCGTGATAAAGATAACCGCCACGGTCGAACACAGCAGTTGTAATGCCAACTGCAGTGGCTTTAGCAGCGATGGCTTTACCCACCAGTCCACTTAATTCAACCTTAGGGGCTTTTTGCGCCTTGATGTCTTTGTCCTTGGTTGAAGCCGACGCCAGGGTTACTCCGGTAACGTCGTCGATCAACTGGGCATATATGTCTTTATTGCTTCTGAAGACAGCCAGTCTTGGCTTTTGAGCGGTACCCGATATCGTTTTGCGGATATTGTACCTGATCTTTTGTCTCCTGATAACTTTTGCGTCCATTGTCTTTATTTTTTAAGCCCGATACTGCCGGGCAAAATTTTTATAATTATTTACCAGCAGCTTTACCAGCTTTACGACGTAATACTTCACCCTG
>JBQCFW010000136.1:0-3145 GCA_051958655.1 Agriterribacter sp.
CCTGCATGCGATGGTCGGTACGATATAGCAACGATGATGAAGATGTGTTCACCAGGCTTTTTGAATTATGGAATAACATTGAATACCTAACGAAATTTTTCAGGGCTAACCAACTGTTGTTGCAAGATCCATTTTGGAAAAACACCACGATCGATGAAGCGATTGATCAGGTATTAGATGAGGCGGAGTCTTTTGAAAGTGAACTTTTCGACATCAAGAATTTGAGTGCCAATGAACAGGTGGAAGCATTGGGAAAAATATTTAAACCTCTGCACAAAGGGTTATTTGAAATAAGGCAGCGAAAAGGTAAGCCTGATTTTTCCGTTCCTATGTTGAGGCTATATGCTATTAAGTTGGATGACGGCTCAATCGTTGTGACAGGAGGGGCAATAAAGCTTATGAAAATAATGGAAGGTCCAATGTTTGAGTTAGAAAAACACAATCTGAAACTTGTTCAACAATTTCTTGATAGCGAAGGTATTTTTACATCGGAAGGATTAAATGAACTAGACTAATTTAAACAATTATGAAAAAGAGAATAAGGGATATTGCTGATCCTAAAATAAGTAATTGGGAAGCCGAGGCAAGTATTCGGAGAGCTAATCCCTGGATGAGACATTACTCATCGCAAATTGCGAGACGCATACTGTCTGTTCTTGACTCAAACCCTGAACTTACTCAAAGTAAATTAGCCGCTGAGTTAGGTGTAAGTTCTCAATATATTAGTAAGGTATTGAAAGGCAGAGAAAACCTGACTCTTGAAACAATATATAAATTATCTAAGGCGCTTAGGTTTGACCTGATATCGTTTCCGGATTATGCATATAACAAAAAAGCCAAAATTACCTCTGCCGGTAAAGGTGTCCATGCGACAAAATCTCTTTTGCTTGACAAGCATATCTCCCCGGTACGGAAAGCAAAATAATGTTACTCCCTGGTCAATGATCAGTGGCTTTGTTTTTCTTAATTTTTCGAAGGTTCAGAATTTTGTTGTAAATCGAACCAGTATAACGTATGCTGTATATATCATTCAATTGTATACCACGTGTAACTTTCTGGTTCAAGTGTGAATGTTAAGCTTATTTCGCGGTCCCGGTTCAATGTAAGTGTTTGTTTGGCTTTTTCTTTTTCCGAAATTTTTGCAGATTGGCTCAAACCTGCATAATACAATGGGATCTTAATGGTGCGAGTTATTTTTTCTTTGGTGGGATTGTACAGCATGAGCAACCCTTTGGTTTTTAGGAAAGGGTTTACATGCATAATACCGTCCCAATCACGGCCATCTGCCCTGCGCAGGTGAATAATGTCTGCGTTAAGAATGTCGCGGTATTTTTTGTACCAGTTTACCACGTTTGTTACAGTCTGCTTTGTAATATCGGTGTCGTATAAGCGAGGTCCGCGGTAGCAGGCCTGAACGCCGGCGCCGTAGTATTGCATCATCAGTTGTTCGTAATCTTTAAGGTGTTCGCTTAAAGGCTCCAGCACGGCTTCCGGTCCGCCGCCGTGGTAACGGGCGAGAGGCACAAACCCCCAGCTCATGGAAGGTGTTTTTTCCCACAAACCATCATATATATTCTGCCTGTTCAGAATTTTTTGATTTTCTCTCGGTAACGAAAAATTCACTTCTCGGTAACCGATAGCTATTTTGTGCGTACCGTCTAAAAAATACCAATCAGGCGCATTAATGTACACTCCTTTTTCATTCAGCCACCTGTACAGCTCTTTCTGAATTTCCATTTGCCGCCACTGGCTGTCATCCAATCCTGTATGCCCGGGATGAGTGGTGGAGGCGCAAACGTCGCCCGGATAAGGTCCGTCATTTTCCCAAATATCAAAACCGGTTTTTGTAAAAAACAGTTTGATCTTATCGCGGTAAGCCAGTCCCCATTTGCTGCCAAAGCAGGGTGCGTTGCCAAAAAACGCGCCGCCTGGTTTTCCTGTTTTGGGATCTACCACATCTGTTTCATCGTCAATACGCCTGCTGCTAAAGAGCGAGTAACCGCCGATCTTTATATTCTTAGAATGCGCGTAGTCGGTGAGCTTTTTCCATTTCTCAATGTTGCCTGCAGAAGAATCTTCCATGTTCAGGTGACTACCAAAGCTCAGTATCAATGCCTCATAGCCTGTAGCTGCGCATTGGTCGATGGCGGTATACACCTGCTGATCGTTCTTGCTTACCAGGTGCATAAAAATGGGGTTGCTGGTTGTCCACGGTGCAATGGCGCGATACATTTTGCGAATTGCCAGTCCGCGCCTTTCCCGGTCGTAACTGTCCATCAACAGCTCGTTGGTTCGAACCGAGTTGAATGTTTCGCCGGGCTTCAGTTCAATGCCGGGTGCTTTTTCGGGATAAACTTCAAGCAAACATGGCGTTTGATAATTGTAGTTTACCTGCGATGTATAGCTACTGTCGATTTTCCAATGTGTGGTTTGGTCGCTGATGTCGTATCGCATGGCGTTGTTGAAAGCATAATTTGTTTCAACATAAATGCCGTGCTGTTTTTTCATTTCCTCCGGTGATCCTACCACCGCGCTTTCTTCTTCCACCAGTGCCAGTATTTCATTTACAACACGGTTAACCTTAACCGAAGTTTGTCCTTTGTTTTCAATGGTAATCCATTTTACCAGCAACGGCAACCCATCGTACAATCCATAATTAACCTTTACTTCCAAACCGGCGAGCTGCGGGTTGTTATGCCTGTACACGAAACTTATTTGGCTGCCGGTTGCAGCCTGTTTAGCCGACGCCCACCAGGTACCGGGTTTCCAGTTTACAAAGGGTTTCAGTTCACCTGTGGTAATATTGGTTAAATGAAAATCGTTGCTGCTGTCGCTGAACTGTTCCAGCCAGGCGGGCAATACGTAGGCTTTTTCTTTTTGCCCGTACAGTCCACCTACGTTGTAATCTTTGCCATCAATGGTCAACCGCGCTTCTGCTTTTACTGCGCGCATGAGCTGTTGCCCGTTGCTAAGGTTTGTAAAGTCATAACAGGCAACATTAGGCATAATACGGAACACACGTTTTAGAAGACCGTTGTATAAAATAATATCCTTGCCATCCTGGCTTTTCCATGCGCCTGCTTTTTGTGCTATAGGATGTATAAGCCAATCCTGCCCTGTTTTCTTTTCAATTGAGTTATTCAAT
>JBQCFW010000137.1:0-2451 GCA_051958655.1 Agriterribacter sp.
TATAAAATTTCCCGAACTTAACAAAGAAATCTGGTAATCATTGTCAGTTTTTTATTTTTTTTGCTGCAAACGATTGTTATGATTTAATTTCACCGCCACTTTATATTTTTACCAATTAACCTAACTAAACTAACAATGTCGCAAACCAAGCAACCTACCAACACGGGTGCCCTTGGCACTCTCGTGATTGTGTTTTTCTTTTGGGGATTTATTGCTGCCGGCAACGGAATATTTATTCCTTTTTGCAAACACTTTTTTAAGTTAGACCAGTTTCAAAGCCAGTTAATTGATTTTGCTTTTTACGGAGCCTATTATGTAGGCGCTCTTGGTTTGTTTGTAGCTTCTGCTGTAAAAAATAAAGATATAATGAACCACTGGGGCATGAAAACCGGTATTATTTACGGGTTGCTCACCAGTGCAGTGGGTGCAGTGCTGATGCTGATTTCTTTCAACTTCGGCGGCTTTGCAGGTATACTGATCTCTCTTTTTATCATAGGACTTGGATTTTCGCTGCAGCAAACTTCGGCCAACCCTTTTGCCATTGCGTTAGGCGATCCTTCTACCGGTTCGCACAGGCTTAACCTTACCGGCGGCGTTAACTCATTTGGCACCATGATAGGACCTATTATTGTTGCCATTATTCTTTTTGGACATGCTGCCAAAAGCGATGCAGATATAGCCAATGCCAGCATCACTTCTATGAACTCGCTGTATATTGGTGTGGGCATTTTGTTTGTGCTTTCGGCTATTTTGTTCAGAGTTAGTAAAAAATTACCCAACGTAAAGGAAGAAGACAGCTTTGAACCTGCACCCAAAGCCATGTGGTTGCTCATTTTTATTACCATTGTTATGGCGGTGGTTTTCGGTATCATCTTCGCCAGCTACAAGGGGTTGCAGGAAAACGAGAAGCTCTCTCCCGAGGTGAGCCTGCGCAATATGTGGCTGCTGGTAGCGGGATTGGTAATTATGATCATTAGCTTTTTTGGTGCGAACGGAAGCGCTCAAAAAAACCCTGCTGGCTGGGGCGCTATGAAATACCCGCAACTGGTATTGGGCATGCTTGCCATATTTATGTATGTGGGAGTGGAAGTAACCATACAAAGCAACCTGGGCGAATTATTAAAAACCGAAGCATTTGGCGGATACAGCGAAAACGACCTGGCTCCTTTTATATCGCTGTATTGGGGAAGCCTGATGATTGGCCGCTGGACGGGCGCTATTACTGTATTCAATCCCACAAAATCCATGCGCACCATTTTATGGATACTGGTGCCATATATAGCTTTTGGTATTACCATTGGCGTGAACCTGATTGCAGGCAACGACTTTACACCGCTGTACGGTTATGCCATTGTAATTGCTTTCCAGATAGCGGGCTTCTTCCTGGGTAAAGAAAAACCTACAGAAACCTTGCTGATATTTGGAGGCATGGGCATTATTGCTATGCTGATCGGGTTGTTTGCCACCGGCAAAATTGCCACTTATGCATTTTTGAGTGGCGGATTGTTCTGCTCCATCATGTGGCCCAGCATCTTCAGCCTTGCCATTGCGGGGCTGGGAAAATATACCGCACAAGGGTCGGCTTTCCTGATTATGATGATATTGGGAGGCGCCATTATTCCGCCCCTGCAGGGCAAGCTGGCCGATTTGCCAGCCATAGGCATTCATCATTCTTACTGGATACCGGTATTGTGTTTTGCTTATCTTGCATTTTACGCCCTCCGGGTAAAATCGGTTTTAAAATCGCAGGGCATTGATTTTAATGCGCTGGAAGGCGGCGGTGGACATTAACGCTATATTTTATCACGCTAAAAAAAGAATCAAAACCAAACATAAAGTAACATACTATTATATGAAACAGGAATATGCAGTAGGTATAGATATTGGCGGAACAAATACGGTTTTTGGAATTGTTGACCACCGGGGAGACACCTTATACAGGGGAGCTATTTCGAGCAGGAAACACAAAAAAATTGAGGACTATATTGAAGAGTTATACAGTGCTTTGCAACCAGCAATAGACCAGGTAGGCGGCATTGAGAGCATTAAGGGAATTGGTATTGGAGCGCCTAATGGAAATTATTACAGCGGTACTATAGAATATGCACCAAACCTTATATGGAAGGGCATTATTCCTTTGGCAGATATGGTAACCAAACGGTTTGGGGTACCCGCAGCATTAACCAACGATGCCAATGCGGCTGCAGTAGGTGAAATGATGTACGGCGCCGCAAAGGGAATGAAGGACTTTATTATGATTACCCTGGGCACGGGCGTAGGCAGTGGTATTGTTGCCAACGGGCACCTGATATACGGACACGATGGCTTTGCGGGTGAACTGGGGCATATTACCATTATCCCCAACGGGCGTACGCATCCGGGCACCGGCATGCAGGGGTCACTGGAAAGCTATGCATCTGCCACGGGTGTGGCCAACACCGCCAGGGAATT